>NZ_CP090953.1:925000-1525000 GCF_021513175.1 Sphingomonas sp. S2-65
TGGCCGCCGAGAAGCGGCCGGCGCGCCGCCTTTCCCGAAGTGGACGCGGCGCGCTGGCTTGGTTTGGAAGAAGCCGAAACGGTGATCCTGCCGAGCCAACGCCCATTGCTGGACGCGGCTCGGCAGAAATTGCTGGAAGGTAGAGGGGTTACGGGCGCCGGATCGTGATCGCCTTGCCGTCATAAACGACCGCCTGCGGCCCGGTGTCGAAGCTCAGCGCGTTGGCCTTGTTCGGACCGTAGAAGCGCACCGAGATGCTGCGGCGCGCCGGCATCTTCTCATAGCTTCCCTGGCGCGCGCCGATCGTCAGCGTGCCGCTGGCGTCGTTCCAGGTCACCGGAATCCGCGTGAACTGGCCCTTCTCATAGTCGCGGCTGGTGCCGTCATCCTCATAGACCGAGAATTGGCCGTTCGCGCCGGTATAGACGTGGAGGACCAGCGGCCCGCCCTGCGCCTGCGCGGTATATTGAATGTCCGGCCCGGTCGGCACGATCGCGCCGGCGCGGACGAACACCGGCATCCGCTCGCGCGGGGCCTCGGCCGTGACCGACTGGCCGCCCTTGAAGAAGCGGCCGCTTTCCAGCGCATACCAGCCGGTGCCCGCCGGCAGATAGACGCTGCGCGAGCGCGCCTGGAACGCCGTCACCGGAGCGACGAGCAGCGACGGGCCGAACAGATATTGGTCGTCGACGTTCCAGCCCTTGCGGTCCTGCGGGAAGTCCATGACCAGCCCGCGCATGATCGTGCCGTCCTTGAAGTGCGTGTCGGCACCCACGGTGTAGATATAGGGCAGCAGGCGGTAGCGCAGCTTGTCGTACCACAGCATCGAATCATACATCGCCGGATCGCCCTTCGAGATCTCGTAGATCTCGCGGAACGGAGTCTCGCCATGGCTGCGGAACAGCGGCGAGAAGGCGCCGAACTGGAACCAGCGCAGGTTGAGCTCGCGCCATTCGGCGACCGCGTCGGGGCGCTGCTGGGTGTAGCGGTCCTCGACCGAGAAGCCGCCGATATCGTGCGTCCAGTTCGGGATGCCCGACATCGACAGGTTGACGCCCGCCGAAATCTGGTCGCGGAAATCCTCCCAGCGCGCGGCGACGTCGCCCGACCACAAAGCCGAGGAAGCGCGCTGCGTGCCGGCGAAGCCCGAGCGCGTCAGGATGAACGGACGCTTGTCGGGCACCGCCTTGCGCAGGCCCTCGGCAAAGCCATCGGCGTGGACGAGCGGGAAGGAATTGAACAGCTCGGCACCCGGCCCGATCGCCGTCGGCCCCATCCGCTGCTTGCGCTGGTCGATCGACAGGTTCGAGTGGATGTCGGGCTCGGTCGCGTCCATCCACCAGGCGTCGAAGCCCTTGCTGACCAGCTTCTCGCGGACTTGGCGGAAATAGATCTGCCTCGCCTCGGGCGCATAGGGATCGTAATCGGTATTCTCATAGCCCGGACCGACCCAGTCCTTCTCATGCGCGTCGAGATTGCCGCGATAGAGATAGCCCTTGGCCGCCAGTTCCTTCGCATTGTCGGTGTTCGGGTAGAATTTGGGCCAGACCGAGATCATGATCCGCGCGTTCATCTTGTGGACGTCGTCGACCATCTTGTCGGGATCGGGGAAGCGCTTCTTGTCGAAGTCGTGGCTGCCCCACTGGTCCTCGGGCCAGTAGAACCAATCCTGGACGATGTTGTCGAGCGGGATCTGGCGGTTGCGATATTCGCGCACCACGCCGACGAGCTGGTCCTGGGTCTCGTAGCGCTGGCGGCTCTGCCAGAAGCCATAGGCCCATTTCGGCATCAGCGACGCCTTGCCAGTCAGCCCGCGATAGCCCGCGATGACCTCGTCCATGTTGCGACCGCCAACATAATAATAGTCGATCGAATGGCCGACTTCGGACGACATCCACAGCGAGTTGCGGTCCTGCTTGGGCAACGGATCGCTGTGGAAGAGCGCGAGATAGCCCGCATTGGGCTCCCACTCGATACGCAGGTTGACCGGCTTGCCCTTGGTCATCGGCAAGTCGATATTCTCGAACCACGGGTTCCAGTTCACCCGCCAGCCGTCATAGACCAGCTTGTTGTCGGCGAAGACCTTGATGTAGCTCGACGAATAGAGCCGGAACTTGTGGGTGCCGGTAACGTCCGGGTGGAGCGTGCCGGTCCACACCACATTCTGCTTGCCTACCACAACGCCGGCGGTGTTCTGCCCCGCATTCGCCGAAGCGATGGTCTTGGCCTTGGCGGCTGCAGGCCAATTGGCCTGGTCCTTGATGAACTGATAGTCGATGAACGCTTCCTGGCGCGTCACCGCGGGCTTGCCGTCGAGGAAATACTCGGCCTTCCAGCCCGGCTTGCCGCCGCTGGTGACCTTGAGCCCCTGGCCGACATGATCATAGGGCTTGGGATTGCCGAAGCGGCTGATCGAATTATTGTCCCACAGCAGCCCGTAGTTGCGCGTCGAGACCAGGAACGGGACGGCGATGTCCATATTGTGCTGGGCCAGTTCGACGTCCTGGCCGTTATAGTTCATCTGGCGGAACTGGTGCTGGCCCAGGCCGTAAAAGCCCTCGTCGGTGCCGCGGTTGAACTGCTGCTGGGTCGCGAGGAACGGTTTGTTCTCCACGGTCACCGGCGTGAAGCCGCGGCGGGTTTCGTCAAGCACCACCGTACCCGCGGCGTCGCGGAACTGGACATGGCCATCGCGCAGCCGGATTTCGGCGGAGGCACGCGCGGCCTTCACCGTCACCAGCCCGTTCGCCTGCGTCACCGTGAAGTCGCCATGCGGCTTCGCCACGACCATCAGGCTGGTCGGCAGGTTCAGGTCCTCGGCGGGCGAGGCCGTGACGCGGAAGCTGTCATCCCCATAGACGAGCACGCGGACGCGCTTGGCCGCGCCTTCGGCCGGGGTGACGAGCACGCCGTTCGGCACACGCTCGACGGTCTGCGCGGCGGCAAGGCCGGGGGCCAGGGCAAGCGCTGCGGCAGCGCCGAGGAACCAGTGCTTCACGATCTCGAACTCCTTCGTTGTTTCGTTTCGCCGGCCAGCCGGCTCAGCGATAGGTTCCCATCGTCACCTTCAGCAGCACAGGCTTGTCGGTGAAGTTGAACCCATAGTCGATCTGGTCGCCGTTCCAGCGACGCGACATCCGCCATTGGCCGCCGACGAACGTGCCTTCCTCGGCACTGACGATCTGCGTGGCCTGCTTCCCCTCGGCCAGGCCGATGCGCATGCGGACGTGCCGGCCGGTCATCAGGAAGGTGTCGGGACCGAGCTGCGCGACCAGCGCGCCGCCCTCGGGCTGGTCGGCCATCGGATGCTTGTCCTGCTTGAGCCAGGTCCAGCTCGCCTCGCCCATCTGCCAATGGCCATATTGCACGCTCACCCGCCAGCGGCCGAGGACCTGCGACTGGTCCTTGCCGTCGCTGCCCTTGGTGGTGCCCCAGGTTGGGTTCTCGAACGCGATCCGCGCCCAGTCGCGCGCGATCGGGTGGAACAGGCCATAGGGATCGGCGAAGGCCGCGACGGTCGCGTCGTCGAAGCTCTTGGCGCCCAGCGGGTAATTGAAGAAGCCGGTCTCATCCATGCCGAACGGCGCGAAGCCGATCGCGCCATGGCCCAAGGCCGGCCACAGGAAGCGGCCATATTCTGCCGCGTTGCCGATCTCGGGCACCATCAGCGCATTGTCGGGCTTGGCATAAGCCGCGAGGAAGCCGGTCACCTGCTCGGGATTGCGATTGTAGATGTCGGGCGCGATCAGGTCGAGCGCGGGCGCCGCGACCTTCCAAATCGGCATCACGTCCCAATTGGGCCCACCCGAAGGCCCTGCCCCCTTGGCCGGGTCGAAGGCGTCGCCCAATGCGGCGTTCACATACATCGGCAGCGGCTTCACCGCTTTGCCCGCCGCGGCGATCTCGCCAATATATTTGGCGTAATACCAGGTGTTGAAATAGCGGTCGGCATTGGCGCCGAAGACTGCGCTCCAATTGCCCGGACGCTTGTTCATCGCCTTGAGCAATGCCGCGGGCACCGGCCCGGCGAACAGCTTCTGCGCTGCCGGCGAATGATCGCGGTCCAGCCCATAGCTGCCGCTTTCATTCTCGGGCTGCACCATGATGACGGTGTTCTGCGGATCGATCCGCTTGAGGTGCGTGATCAATGCGACGAAGGCGCGCTTGTCGGCCTCCAGCGTCGCGCGGCCATGCGGGCTGATCACGTAATGCGGGCTGCCATCGGGCTTGGTCATCCGCGCGAAGCGGCGCGTGTCCGATTTCACCCAGGCCGGCGCATAGGTGTTGCCGGTATTCTTCCAGCTGGCGAACCACAGCAGCACCAGCCGCATGTCGTTGGCGCGCGCCTGCGCGACCAGCGTGTCGACATAGGAAAAGTCGAACTGCCCCTCGACCGGCTCGACCTGTTCCCAGGCGACCGGGATCTCCAGCGTATTGGCGTGGATCCGCTTCAGGAACGGCCACACCTTGGGCAAGGCGTCGGGATAGTTGCTCGAATTATTGGCCTGCGCGCCGAGCATCAGGAACGGCGCACCGTCCACAATCAGCGCATGCTTGCCGTTGCGCGTGGCGATGTGCGGCACATCCTGCGCCGCCGCCGCGATCGGTGCGGCGGCGGCGGTGAGGCAAAGAAGTGCCGAGGCCAGGCGGAGAGATTTGGTCATCGCTGGCACTCGGCCCCTCTGGTTCAGTTGCGGATGCGGAAGGTCAGGCCGACCCGGCGATCTTCCAGGCGGATGAAGCGCGGGTTGGTCTCGACATTCTGATAGCTCTCCTGCCGCTGGCGCAGCAAGTTCACCGCGTCGATCGTCAGCGACACCTTGGGCGAGAAGTCGTACGAGATCGATGCATCGAGCTGGCCGTAAGCCTTGCGATAGATCGGCACGCCGCCGGTGCCGTTGCCCGCCACCGTCTCGAGATAATCGTCGCGCCAGTTATACGCCGCACGCGCGGTGAAGCCGTATTTCTCGTACATGCCGATCAGGTTGTAGCTCCACTTGGACAGGCCCTGGAGCGGCGTCGAGACGCTCTCGCCGCCGACCAGCGTACCGCCGCTGCCCGGGGCATCGGAGTCCGCATAGGTCAGATTGGCCTGGACGCCGAAGCCCGACAGCGGACCCGGCAGGAAGTCGAAGAAGGTGTTGCCACCGATCTCGAAGCCCTTGACCGATCCGTTGGTGCCGTTGAGCCGCCCGGTATATTGGAACGTCTGCGCCGCGCCGTTCGGCACCGCATATTGCACGTCGAAGACCGAGTCATAGATGAAGTTGGTCAGGTCCTTGTAGAAGACCGTGCCGTAGACCAGCGTGCCCGGCTTGGCATACCATTCCAGCGCCGCGTCGATCTGCTTGCTCTCTTCGGGCTTGAGCAGCGGGTTGCCGCCCGAACCGGTCCGCGTCGTCGGGATGTACCCCGTCACCGTGCCGTCCGGCGCCGTCGTCTGGTTGTAGTTGAGCGACAGCGAGCGGATCGCGCGCAGATCGCCGAACGCCGGACGCGCCATCGCCTTGCCCGCCGCGAAGCGCGCCTGGAGATTGTCGGTGATGTGCGCGCGCAGGTTCAGCGTCGGCAGGACCTTGGTATAATCCTGGTCGGCGTTGAACGGCTGGTCGACCGTCAGCTGCGCGGTGCCCGGCAGCAGGTCGGGGCGATAGGTCAGCCGCGTGCTGCCGATCGCCTCGTTCTTGGTCTTGATGACACGCACACCGATATTGCCGTCGATCGGACCCGCTTCGAAGCGCGCCATCACATAGCCGGCGTACGTGTTTTCCTTCTGCGTGTTGATGTCCTGCGAGCCGTAATCGGTCAGCCCGCGGCCGACCACGCTCTGGAACAGCCCAGCGACGGTGCCTTCGTTCAGCACCGACATGCCCACGAACGGCACGTTGCCGACGCTCGTGCTGTCACCGTGGAAGAAGTCGTTCGCGAAGGGATTGTTGATCGCCCGGAACCGAGGATCGTCAAGCCCGGCGGTGCCGATGGCGCCCGACCAGCTATAAGGCGTGCTGCGGTTGATGGCGCTGCGGTCGGTCACCCGCCCGCCCACCGAGATGCTCTTCAGGAAGCCTTCCTCGAAGTCCCAGGTAAGGTCGGCGCGCGCGGTCTTCTGCTCCGCGTCGCTGTTTTCCTTGTGATCCATCAGCGCGGTCACGCGGTAGGTGTTGATAGCGCTGATCGGCGCCGAACCGGGGAGCCCGCCAAAGCTGATCTGCGGCAGATCGCCGGACAGATCGATGGCATAGGACGCGAGATCGCGCTGGTTGAATGCAGTGTAGCTGCGGTTCTCGAACTTCGCCTTAACATACTGAAGATCGACGTTTAGCCGCAGCCGATCGTTGATCTTCCACTTCATGCCGCCCGAAAAGTCGGTCGTCTCGCTTTCGTTGTAAGAAAGCTGGCTGTTGTTGGCGAGGTTGAGCTGGTTGCGGTTGTCGTAGGTCGGCGGGAGCGACCAGTCGGGCGTGAAGCCCGAGAAGCCGCCGGACTGGAACACGCCGTCCTCGTCGAACTGGAAACCGGGCAGCGGCGCCAGGCCGGCAAGACCGACCGCGTCGGTGCCGCGCGTGACGAACGAGGTGTAGTTCGGCGTCTCGATATAATATTCGGAGCGCAGCCCGGTCGCGTAGAACTCCAGATCGTCGTTCGGCGCCCATTGCAGCGCGCCGTAATAGCCCTTCCGCTCACGCTCGCCATAGGTGATGCCGATGCCGGCGCCGACCGGCACCGAACGGCTGGTGCCGTCGATCGCGGTGGTGCTGCGATACGGCTCGATCACCAGTTCGTCGGTCCGGAACGCGCCGCCGAAATAGGAGGCGTCGAACAGGATGCCGATGTCGCCGATGCCGGTGTTCCAGCGCTTGCTGATCAGGCCCGACGCATTGAACTTGGTGTCGCCCACCAGGTCGTAATTGTTGGCGCCCACCGTGGCGGCGACCAGCCAGTCGGTGCCCCGCTCGTCGAACGGCATGCGCGTGCGCAGGTTGACGGTGCCGCCGATGCCGCCCTCGATCAGCTCGGCCGAGGGGTTCTTGTAGACGTCTACGCCGGCGAGCAGCTCGGACGGCACGTCCTCGAAGCTCAGCGAGCGCCCGCCCGAGCCGCTAAACGCGTCGCGACCGTTGATCTCGGTGCGAACCTGGGTCAGGCCGCGGATCGCGATGCCCGATCCTTCGCCGCGGTTGCGGGTGATCTGGATGCCCGAGATGCGCTGCAGCGTCTCGGCAACGTTCTTGTCGGGCAGCTTGCCGATGTCGATCGCGGTGATCGAGTCCACGAACTGATCGGCGTTCTGCTTGATCGCCTGCGCCGACTGAAGCGAGGCACGAAGGCCCGTGACAACGATGTCATCGGTTTCCGCGACATCGGCTTCGGCCTGGGTCGCGCCCGTGCGCGGTGGCACTTCCTGGCCGGCGGTCACCGCGGCGTCCTGCGCGCTGGCGGACGCGCCGTCGCCGGCAACGGCCTGTGCCATCGCCCCCGGCGCAACGCCCAGCGCCGCTACCGAGACGCCGAGCATCAGCGCACGGCGAAGCGTCATTTCCATCAACTTGTTCCTTTGTTCGGCTGTCGAGCCCATCGCTTCATCCTCCCCAGAGCCGCCGATAACGAGCGCACGCCGCACTGGCGCTGCATCGATGCCGGACGCTGATTGAAGAGAAGCGAGCCGTGATCGCAGCTTCGCAGCACTAGGAACTCGCCTCTCCTGCCCGTCCCCTCTGTTCTGTGCACAGGCATCTGCCTGTCGGAGGACGTTGAGCAACATAGGGGCTACACGGTACCGGTAACATCGTCTACAAAAATTTCACCCAGATATGAAAACCGCGCGGCGCTTGCGGCAGCGGTGGAATGGGAGAGGAGAAGCGATTTGCCTTTCGCGCCAATCACTAAGGTGCTGATCGTCGGTGGTGGAACTGCGGGCTGGATCGCCGCGGCGACGCTCGCACGGCTGCTCCAGGACCAGCCTTGCCGGATCGAGCTGGTCGAGTCGGACGCGATCGGAACGGTCGGCGTCGGGGAAGCGACGATCCCGCCGATCCTCGAGCTCAACAAGGTTCTGGGGATCAACGAGAACGTCTTCATCCAGCGCACCCAGGCGACCTTCAAGCTCGGCATCGAGTTCGTCGGCTGGAAAGAGGAAGGCGCCCGCTACTTCCATCCCTTCGGCCGCTATGGCGCCGATGTCGGCCATGTCGACTTTGCCCATTACTGGCGCCGCCTGCAGCACGAGACTGGAGCGGAAGCCGGCACGCTGGAGGACTATAGCCTCCCCACCGTCGCGGCGCGGGCGGGCAAGTTCATGCGCCCCGATCCCAATCCCAAGAATGTGCTGTCCAACCTTGCCTACGCCTTCCATTTCGATGCCAGCCTCTATGCCCGCTTCCTGCGCGACTATGCCGAGGGACTGGGCGTGGTCCGGCACGAGGGCCGCGTGGTCGACGGCGAACTGGACGCGCGCGGCTTCGTCGCGGCGGTCCGGCTCGACGATGGCCGCCGGCTGGATGCCGAGCTGTTCGTCGATTGCTCGGGGTTTCGCGGGCTGCTGATCGAGCAGCTTCTCGGCACCGGCTATGAGGATTGGAGCCACTGGCTGCCCTGCGACCGCGCCGTCGCCGTGCCTTCGGAGAATGTCGGCCCTCCGCCCCCATTCACCCGTTCCACCGCGCGGGCGGCCGGGTGGCAATGGCGCATCCCGCTGCAGCATCGCACCGGCAACGGCCATGTCTATTGCAGTGACCATGTCAGCGACGACGACGCGTGCAGGGTCCTGCTCGCGAACCTGGAAGGGCGGCCGCTCGCCGATCCGAAGCTCCTGCGCTTCACCACCGGCCGCCGCCGCCAGTTCTGGAACCGCAACGTGGTGGCGCTCGGCCTCGCCGGCGGCTTCATGGAGCCGCTGGAATCGACCAGCATCCACCTGATCCAGAGCGCGCTGACGCGGCTGATGACGATGTTCCCCGACACCGGATTTGCGCAGGCCGATATTGACCAGTTCAACCGCGCCTCCGCGCTCGAGTACGAGCGGATCCGCGACTTCCTGATCTTGCACTATGCCGCCAACCAACGGACCGGCATGCCGTTCTGGGACCGCTGCCGAACCATGGCGATCCCCGACAGCCTTGCGGACAAGATCGAGCTCTACCGCAGTCGCGGCCGTTTCTTCCGCTTCGAGGACGAGCTGTTCACGACGACGAGCTGGCAGGCAGTGTTCGAGGGCCAGGGTGTCACTCCGGCGGGCTTCGACCCCATGGCCTCCGGCGTCCCGCTCGATCAGCTGCGCTCGACGCTGGCGCGGATGCGGGACACGCTGCGCCGCGGTGCCGATGCCATGCCCACTCATGGCGACTTCATCGCGCGAAATTGCGCGGCCCCACCCCTTCAGAGCTGATCCGACATGGCGCCCAAAACTGCCTTTCTCGCCCTGGCTGCGCTTTGCCTCGCCAACACCGGCGAGCAGCGTCCCGATGCGCCGGTGCCGTATCGCTGGTCGAATGTGGTCGTCGGCGCGGGCGGCTTCGCGCCGGGCATCGTCTTCAGCACGGCGGCGCCGGGCCTGGCCTATCTGCGCACCGACATGGGCGGCGCCTATCGCTGGGAGGATCGCGCCGGCCGCTGGGTGCCGCTGATGGACGGCTTTGCCGAGGGCAGCTTCTACGGGGTCGAGAGCATCGCCCCCGATCCCGTCCGCGCCGGGCGCGTCTATGCCGCCGTGGGGATGCATGCCCGCGGCGCCTCCGCGATCCTGCGCTCGGACGATCGCGGCACGCACTGGACCACCTATCCCGTCCCCTTCCGCATGGGCGGCAACGAGGATGGCCGCGGCCTGGGCGAACGGCTGGCGATCGACCCCCGCCACCCCGGCACTCTGTTCTTCGGCTCGCGCCATGACGGGCTCTGGCGCAGCGACGACGAAGGCGCGCGCTGGTCGCGGGTGACGGGTTTCCCCTATGCAGGCGCCGGAGCTCCCGCCCCGCGCAGCACGCATGGCGGCGTCGGCTTCGTGCTGTTCGATCCCCGCCCCGGCACGGCCACCGTCTTCGCCGCAGTCGCCGATCGCGGCGCGCAGGGCCTATATCGATCCGCCGATTCCGGGCGAAGCTGGGCGCGGATCCCCGGCGGGCCGGGCGATCTGCTCCCGATCAAGGCCGCGATCGACGGCGCCGGCACGCTCTATGTCACTTATGCCGACGGGATCGGCCCCAATGGCGTGCTGCGCGGCGCGGTCTGGGCGCTCGGCAGCGACGGCAGCTTCCGCGACGTCACGCCGCAACAGGGCCCCTCCGTGCCCGAGGGCGGCTATATCGGCGTCGCCACCGACCCGCATCGCGCCGGCACCGTCTACGTCTCGACCTTCAACCGCTGGCGCCCCGGCGACACGATCTGGCGCTCGACCGACGGCGGCGCCCATTGGAGCGATCTCGGCGCGCGCAGCCACCGCGACACGCGCATCAGTCCCTTCCTAAACTGGGGCAGGGCCGAGGCGGAGTTCGGCCACTGGATCGCCGGGCTCGCGCTCGATCCCTTCGCGCCCTCGCGCCTGGCCTATACCACCGGCGCCACGGTCTATGCGACGCGCGACGCGGACAAGCCCGGGCTGAACTGGACGCCCTGGGTGCAGGGGATCGAGCAGACCGCGATCATCACGCTCGCCAGCCCCAGCGGCGGCACGCATCTCGTCACCGGCTTCGGCGATCTCGGCGGCTTCGTCCATGACGATCTCCGCCGCTCGCCGCCGGGCATGCATCTCAACCCGCGCAACACCAACACCAACACGCTCGATCATGCCGGCGCCGCGCCGCAGGTGCTGGTGCGCAGCGGCAACGTCCATGCGAAGCAGGCATTGGAGGCCGGGCTCGGCTGGTCCGGCGATGGCGGCCATCACTGGCGCCCGCTGCGCACGCCGCACTGGCGCGGCGACGGCCGCCCGCTCGAGGAAAACGGCCGCGCTCCGATCAGCGTCTCGGCCGACGGCGCGCGTTTCTATGTCGGCGCCGAGCGCCCGCTGCTGACCACCGACCGCGGCGCGCGCTGGACCGTGATCGCCGGCCTTCCCGCCAATGCCCGCATCACCGCCGACAAGGTCGATCCGCGCCGCGCCTGGGCGATCGACTATGATGCCAAGGCCTTGCTGCGCAGCACCGATGGCGGCCTGCACTTTGCGCCGGTGCCCGCCCGCGGCGCCTGCCCCGATCTCGGCGCCACGCGCCCGCGCAACCGCGAGGATCAGGCGGCGCTGGTCGCCTCCCCCTTCGCCGCGAACGATCTGTTTCTAAACTGCGCCGGCGCGCTCTATCGCAGCACCGATGGCGGCGAGACGTTCCGCCGCATCTCCGCGGACCTCGACATCGCCTTGTTCGGCCTCGGCCTCGGCACGTCGAAGCGCCAGCCGGCGGTCTTCACCGTGGCGGCACGCGGCGGCGCCACGGCGATCTGGCGCAGCCTCGACGGCGGCACCCGCTGGCGCCGGATCAACGACGACGCGCATCGCTGGGGCAATCGCTTCCGCGTGATCTCGGGCGATCCGCGCATCTTCGGCCGAGTCTATATCGGCACCGACGGCCGCGGCGTGGTCTATGGCGACGCCGCGAAATGACGGCATGATCCTCCCCCGCCAGGGGGGAGGATCAGCGCAGGCTCAGGCCCCGCGCCAGGTATAGGCTGCGATCGACTCCGCCTTCATCTCGATCGAGAATCCCGGCGCTTCGGGCGGCCTATAGGCGCCTTCTTCCACTACGCACGGCGTGACGAAATGCTCGTGGAGATGGTCGACATATTCGGCCACCCGGCCCTGCGTCGTCCCCGAGAAGCACAGATAGTCGATCATCGAGAGGTGCTGGACATATTCGCACAGCCCCACGCCCCCGGCATGCGGGCACACCGCCAGCTCGTATTTCGCCGCCATCAGCAGCACCGCCAGGATCTCGTTGACTCCGCCCAGCCGGCAGGCGTCGATCTGCACCACGTCGATCGCCTCGCGCATGATGAACTGCTTGAACAGCACGCGGTTCTGGCACATCTCGCCGGTCGCGACCTGGATCGGCAGGATCGCGTCGCGGATTTTCCGGTGCCCCTCGACATCGTCGGGGCTCGTCGGTTCCTCGATGAACCACGGCTTGGCGAAGGCCAGCGCCTGGACATGGTCGATCGCCTCGCCGACTTCCCACACCTGGTTGGCGTCGATCATCAGCTTGCGGTCGGGCCCGATCGCCGCGCGCGCGATCCCCACCCGGCGGATGTCGTCCTCCAGCGAGCGCCCGACCTTGAGCTTCACATGGTTGAAGCCCTCGGCCACCGCCTCATGGCACAGCCGCTCCAGTTTCTCGTCCGAATAGCCCAGCCACCCCGCCGACGTCGTGTAGCAGGGATAGCCCTTCGCCTCGAGCGTCGCGACGCGCTCGGCCTTGCCCGCCATCCGCGCGGTCAGCAGCGCCACGGCCTCGTCGGGAGTGATGCAATCGGTGATGTAGCGGAAATCGATCAGCCGCACGATCTCCTCGGGGCTCATCTCGCCGATCAGCCGCCACAGCGGCTTGCCCTCGGCCTTGGCCCAGAGGTCCCACACAGCATTGACCACCGCGCCGGTGGCGAGATGGATCACGCCTTTCTCCGGCCCGATCCAGCGCAGCTGGCTGTCGCCGGTGATGTGCCGCCAGAAGCGCCCGGCATCTTCCTTGATCCAGTCGAGATCCAGCCCCTCGACCAAAGGCGCCAGCGCCGCGATCGCCGCGCAGCAAATGTCGTTGCCCCGCCCGATCGTGAAGGTCAGCCCGTGCCCGGTCAGCCCCGGCGCATCGGTCTCCAGCATGCAATAGGCCGCCGAATAATCCGGATCGGGGTTCATCGCATCCGAACCGTCGAGCTGCTGCGAGGTGGGAAAGCGGACGTCGACGACGCGAAGCTTGGTGATCTTGGTCATTGCGGGCAGGCGACCTGGAACGGGTTGTGCGCGGTATGCAGCATCGAAGGGTCGCCTCTCACTGGCCGCTACCGGATGGCGCGGCTTTCATTGTTCGCCAACGATCGTTCGCTGGTGATGGGCGTTTTCATATGTGTGAACAATGTCTGGCGCAAGCATCGTGATATGCTATTCGCTTGCGCAAAGAAGACCATGCTGAAGTGGCCAGGCAAGGAGAGTTGAATGTTCGCAAGGTCCGCCCCGCAATGAGCCGCCGTCTCTGCTTCGCGCTCGATCTGGTCGACGATGCCGCGCTGATCGCCGACTATGAAGCGCGCCACGCCCCCGGCGCGGTCTGGCCGCAGATCGTCGCGCACATCCATGCCCAGGGGTTCGAGGGGATGGAAATCTGGCGCACCGCCGATCGGCTGGTGATGGTCGCCGACGTCGCCGACGACTTTCCGCGCGCCATCGCGCCCCCGCCCGAGAATGACGCGTGGGAAGCGCTGATGTGGAAGTTCCAGAAGCCGCTGGCGCATGCCGCCGCGGGCGAGAAATGGGTGCCGATGCAGCGCATCTTCAGCCTGGACGAACAATGAGGCCGGCATCGCGCCCTTTGGGCAAGACCGGGCTCCAGCTCCCCGCGCTCGGCTTCGGCGCCGCGCCGCTCGGCAACCTCTATCGCGCGCTCCCCGATGGCGAAGCCCGCGCGACGATCGACGCCGCGCTGGCGCTCGGGCTGACCTATGTCGACACCGCGCCGCATTACGGCCTGGGCCTCAGCGAGCGCCGCGTCGGCGATGCGGTGCGCGGCACCGGGGCGATCGTGTCGAGCAAGGTCGGGCGCATCCTCTTCCCCGCGCCCGATGCCGATGTCGCCGCGGAGCGTTATGGCTTCCGCACGCCGATGCCCTTCGATGCGCGCTTCGATTACAGCCATGACGGCATCCTGCGCTCGCACGAAGCCAGCCTCCAGCGGCTCGGCCTCGCGCGGATCGACATCCTCTACATCCACGATATCGGCCGGCTGACGCATGGCGACGCCCACCCCCATCATTGGCGGCAACTGACCGAGGGGGGCGGCCTGCGCGCGCTCGCGCGGCTGCGCGACGAAGGCGCCGTCGCCGCAATCGGCGCCGGAGTGAACGAAGTCGCGATCTGCCTGGATCTGCTCGATCAGGCCCCGCTCGATGCGATCCTGCTCGCCGGGCGCTATACCCTGCTCGAACAAGGCGCGCTCGAAACGCTGTTCCCGCGCTGCGCCCAGGCGGGCACGGCGATCGTGATCGGCGGCCCCTATAATTCCGGCATCCTCGCCGGCGGCCCGAAGCCGGTGCGGCATTATGATTATGCCCCGCCGCCGCCCGCCGTTCTGGAAAAGGCCGGGCGGATCGCCGCGATCTGCGCGCGCCACGGCGTGCCGCTCGGCGCCGCAGCCCTTCAATTCGCCATGGCCCATCCGCTCGTGGCGAGCGTCATCCCCGGATTAGCAAGCGTCAAGGAAGTGCAGGAAACCATGGACCGCGCGATATTAAACATTCCCACCGATCTCTGGGCCGAACTCAAGCAGGAGCGGCTGATCGCCGCCGACGCGCCGACCCCGGCAGTGCAGGTGGCGGCGTGACCGGCCGGCTCGCAGGCAAGACCGCGCTCGTCACCGGCGCCGGCCAGGGCATCGGCCGCGCCACCGCGGAAGTGTACGCCGCCGAGGGCGCGACGGTCTGGGCGACCGACCGCGATCCGGCATTGCTCGAAGGGCTCGCCGGCGTCCACCGCGCGCTCGACGTGCTCGATCCCCAGGCGATCGAGCGCGTGTTCGCCGAAGCCGGCACGCTCGACATTCTGTTCAACTGCGCCGGCTATGTCGCCGCGGGCGACATCCTCGCCTGCTCGGAGCAGGACTGGTCCTTCTCCTTCGATCTCAACGTCACCGCGATGTACCGCACGATGCGCACCGCGCTCCCCGCGATGGTCGCGGCGGGCCGCGGCTCGATCGTCAACATCGCCTCGGTGGCCAGCTCGATCACCGGCGTGCCGAACCGCTTCGCTTATGGCGCGTCGAAGGCCGCGGTGATCGGCATGACCAAGGCGGTCGCCGCCGATTTCGTCGCCAAGGGCGTGCGCTGCAATGCGATCTGCCCGGGCACGGTCGAGACGCCGTCGCTCCACCAGCGGCTGCGCGACACCGGCGATTACGAAGGCGCCTGGGCCAGCTTCACCGCCCGCCAGCCCATGGGCCGAGTCGGCAAGCCCGAAGAGATCGCCGCCCTGGCGCTCTACTTGGCCTCCGACGAATCCGCCTTCACCACAGGCCAGATCCACGTGATCGACGGCGGCTGGACCACCTAGGCCAGAGGGCGGATCCGGCGCCCGGCGCCCGTCCCGGGCATCCGGCCCCCACTCCGTCCTCCGACCCTCACTTCGTCGTCCAGGGCCTTACCCCGTCACCCCGGCCCCTACTCCGTCATCCCATCCCCCACCCCCGTCATCCCGGCCCTTACTTCGTCATCCCGGCCTTGAGCCGGGATCCCGCTTCTCCTGCCGACCAAAGCCAGCGGGACCCCGGCTCAAGGCCGGGGTGACGAAAAATCAAAGTACAACTCCCCCCGGGAAACCGCCCCCCCCCTCAAACCCGGCTATCCCCCTCCACCAGCTGCTCCGAGATCAGATCCGCCGCCTGCCGGACCAGCACCGCGGTGTCCTTGATCGAGGGCGAGGATTGCAGCTTCTTGAGATAAGGCACAGTCAGCGCCGCGGCCGCGATGCCGCCGCGCAGGATCGGCGCCGAAATGTCGGTCACCCCCGCGACGAACTTGCTCGGCGTCAGCTCGACATGCCGTTCGCGCACGCTGTCGGCATGCGCGCGGAACGCCGCCAGTTCCGCCGCGCTCGGCTGCGGATCGAACAAAGCCTCCCAGCGCTCGCGCGTGTCGTCGGGCTGGAAGGCATAGAGCACCGCGCCCGACGCCGCCTGCATCAGCGGCCGACGATAGCCGACGCGCACCGAGAAGCCGAGTTGCTCGCCCGATTCCATCCGCGCCACCACCACCATCTCGCCGCGCGTGTGCAGCGCCAGATGGCAGGACTGGCACGCGCTGGAGGCCAGCTCGCGCATCACCGGCAGCGCCAGCTCGATCAGGTTCTTGGTGCGCGGCTGCTGCATGCCCAGCGAGAACAGCCGGTCGGTCAGCCGATAGCCTTCGTTCGACGGATCCTGTTCGATATAGCCGCGATATTCGAGCACCTGGACCATGCGGAACAATTCGCCGTGCGAGCGGCCCAGGCTGTTCACAATCCCGGTCAGCGTCATCGGCCGCGGCTCGGCCGCGAGCAGCTCGAGAATGTCGATCCCCTTTTCCAGCGCCGGCGCGCGATACCGCGCGTCGACGGCGCCCTCCCCGTTCTTCATTCCCCACTCCCTGTTGGCCGCTCCGGTGTATCCCCGGCATCGCGACTTATGAAGGCTCTACGACCTTTTCATCGTCGTCGTTCATCAGTGAATTGATGCTTTATTAGCGCACGATATTGCGCCTACACTGCCGCGAGTAGCTAGATGACGCGGAACCGCCTATCCGCGTCCGGCACTAGGAGAGATGGCGATGGCGCGGCGATATTCCCTGACACCCCTCGGGCTGCTCTTCGCGCTGGCGACGCCCGCTGCGGCGCAGACGCTGGTGCCGGGCGATCCGCATGCGGACGATCCCGTCGGCATCGTCGCCGATTCCTGCCCGAAGCATGCCGGGCCCAGCGACAGCCAGGGCTGGCAGATGTGGAACCTCCACATGCTCACCCGCGATTTCGGCCAGCTCTGCCGCTACCGCGATCAGAATGCCGCAGTGAAGGGGCAGAAGGTCCGCGTCGTCTTCATGGGCGATTCGATCACCGACAATTGGATCAACCTGGACAAGACCTTCTTCCAGAACGGCCTGGTCGATCGCGGGATCAGCGGGCAGACCACGCCGCAGATGCTGGTCCGCTTCCGCCAGGACGTGCTCGATCTCAAGCCCCAGGCGGTCCACATCATGGCCGGCACCAACGACATCGCCGGCAATACCGGCGCCGCGACGATGGAGACGGTGCAGGGCAATATCCGCGGCATGGCCGAACTCGCCCGCGCCAACGGGATCAAGGTGATCCTCGCCTCGGTGCCGCCCGCCGGCGAGTTTCCCTGGGCCAAGGACAAGCGCCCGGTGCCGCAGATCGCGGCGATGAACGCCTGGCTGCGCGACTATGCCGCGCGCAACGGCTTCACTTATGTCGATTATCACCGCGCGATGGCGCAGGGCGACGGCGCGATGAAGCCCGGCCTGGCCAGCGACGGCGTCCACCCCACGGCCCAAGGCTATGCCGTCATGCGCCCGATCGCGCTGGCGGCGATCGCCAAGACCCTCGGCAAGTAAGGAATTTCGATGCAGATTGGACGCCGTGGCTTCCTGGCGGGCACTGCCGCGCTCGGCGTGGCGCAGGCGGCGCGCGCCGCCAGCCCGATGGGCCAGGCCCGCGGGCCGGTCCAGGCGAACTGGCCCTCGCTCGTCGATCACTATCGCTACCCCGACTGGTTCCGCGACGCCAAGCTCGGCATCTGGTCGCATTGGGGGCCGCAATCGGTGCCCGAGCAGGGCGACTGGTATGGCCGCTTCATGTACATGCAGGGCCACCCGATGTACGAGCATCACCTCAAGACCTACGGCCATCCTTCCAAATTCGGGATGAAGGACATCCAGAAGCTCTGGACCGCCGAGCGCTGGGATCCCGATGCGCTGATCGCCCGCTATACCAGGGCCGGCGCCAAATATTTCATGTCGCTGGGCTGCCATCACGACAATCTCGATTGCTATGACAGCCGCTACCATGCGTGGAATTCCACCCGCGTGGGTCCGAAGAAGGATGTCGTCGGCATCTGGGAAAAGGCCGCGCGCCGCGCCGGGCTCAAGTTCGGCATCTCGAACCATGTCGCCCATGCCTGGCACTGGTATCAGCCGGCTTATGGCTATGATCCCGTCGGCCCGCACCAGGGCGAGCGCTACGACGCCTATCGCCTGCAAAAGTCCGATGGCGCCGGCTTATGGTGGGACGGCCTCGATCCGCAGCAGCTCTACACCGGCCGCCATGCCGTGATACCCGACGGCATCGATAGTATCGAGGCGATGAACCAATGGCACGACGCCCATAACGGCCAGTGGGTCGAACATGGTCCGCCGGGTGACACCCGCTTCGTCACCAACTGGCTGCTCCGCCAGACCGACATGATCGAGAAATACCGGCCGGACATGGTCTATTTCGACGATTACGGCCTGCCCTTCGGCCCCGTCGGGCTCGAGGCGGCGGCGGATTATTACAACCGCTCGATCGAGTGGCACGGCAAGATCGACGTCGTCCTCACCGGCAAGCAGCTCAAGCCCCATGAGCGCTTCGGCATCGTCCAGGATGTCGAGCGCGGCTTCACCGATCGGCTGTGGGACGAGCCCTGGCAGACCGACACCTGCATCGGCGACTGGTTCTACAATGTCGCCCGGCTCAACGACCGCAGCTACAAGACCGCCGAGATGGTCATGCAGCGCCTGGCCGACGTGGTGTCGAAGAACGGCAATCTGCTGCTCTCCATCCCGCAGCCCGGCGACGGCTCGATCGATGCCGAGGAGGAAAAGATCCTCGACGGCATGACCCGCTGGATCGCCGTCAATGGCGAGGCGATCTACGGCTCGCGCCCCTGGACTCGCTATGGCGAGGGGCCGACGGTGCTCACCGCGGGCATGCAGAACGAAAGCAATGCCTCGGCCTTCACGCCACAGGACATCCGCTTCACCACCAACAACGGCGCGCTCTATGCCGCGATGCTCGCCTGGCCCAGCGGGCCGGTGACGATCGCCTCGCTCGCCCGCGGCAAATGGCAGGGCGAAGTCGAGCAGGTCACGCTGCTGGGCGGCGGCCCGGTTCGTCACCGCCACGACGGGGCCGGGCTCCATTTCACGCTGCCACCCAGGCCCGACGGCGGCTTCGTGCCGATCGTACGCATCAACGGACGGGGACTCCACGCATGACCGACACCCGCTCCTCGATCCCGCGGACGGCGGCGCTGCCCTTCGTCCTCATCGTCGCCTTGTTCTTCCTGTGGGGCGTGGCGAACAACCTCAACGACGTGCTCATCGCCCATTTCAAGAAGCTGTTCACGCTCACCGATCTGCGCGCCGGGCTCGTCCAGTCGGCCTTCTATCTCGGCTATTTCTGCCTCGCCATCCCCGCCGCCTTGTTCATGCGCGCCAAGGGCTATCGCGCCGCGGTGCTGCTCGGATTGTGCTTTTACGCACTCGGGGCATTGCTCTTCTGGCCCGCCGCCGGCGCGCAGAGCTACCCCTTCTTCCTCGCCGCTCTGTTCGTTATCGCCAGCGGCCTCGCATTCCTCGAAACCTCCGCCAACCCGCTGATCGCCCGGCTGGGCTCGGCGGACACCGCATCGCGCCGGCTCAACCTGGCCCAGGCGTTCAACCCGCTCGGCTCGATCGCCGGCGTCGCGGTCGGCAGCCAGTTCATCCTCTCGGGCGTCGAAGTCGGCCCCGCGCAGATGGCGGCGATGACGCCAGACGCGCTCACCAGCTTCCGCGCGGCCGAGGCTGCGGCGGTGCAGATCCCCTATCTGCTGATCGGGCTCGGCGTATTGGTCTGGGCGCTGCTGATCCGCATCACGCCCTTCCCCAAGGTCGCCACCGAGCGCGAAGTCGAGGAAGGCGTCGGCGCCGCGCAGGATTTCGCCGCCTTGCTCCGCAACCGCCGCGTGCTCGGCGGAGTCGCCGCGCAATTCTTCTATGTGGGCGCGCAGGTCGGCATCTGGAGCTTCCTGATCCGCTATTCGCAGGTCGCCGCCCCCGGCACCACCGAGCATGAAGGCGCCGGTTTCCTGACGCTCTCGCTGATCCTGTTCATGGTCGGCCGCTTCGCCGGCGCCGCCTTGATGAGCCGCCTCCCCGCCTTGCTCCTGCTCGCGGGCTTCGCGGCGATCGCCGGGCTGCTCTGCCTGATCGCCGCGCTCGCCGGCGGCCAGCTCGGCATCGGCGCGCTGGTGCTCAGCAGCTTCTTCATGTCGATCATGTATCCGACGATCTTCGCCGAATCGGTCGACGGCCTGGGCCCGCGCACCAAGTCCGCCGCGGCGCTGCTCGTCATGGCGATCGTCGGCGGCGCAGTGTTCCCGGCGATCATGGGCTATGTCTCGGATCTGAGCGGATCGATGGTCAACGCGATGCTGGTCCCGGCTTTGTGCTTCCTCGTCGTGCTGCTCTTCGCATTGCGGGCGCGGCGCGCGGCGTGATCGACGCGCACGTCCATGTCTGGCAGCTCGGCCGGCATGGCTGCATTTGGCCGACGCCCGACCTCGCGCCGATCCACCGCGACTTCACCCTGGCGGACTATCCCGGCGACGCCGGGCTGATCCTCGTCCAGACCCAGGAGGATGCGCGCGACACTGCCTGGCTGCTCGCGCTGGCGCAGGATCCGCGAATCCTCGGGGTCGTCGGCTGGGCCGATCTCGAACGGCCTGAGAGCATCCCGGCGCACCCCAAGCTCAAGGGCCTGCGCCCGATGGTCCAGGGCCGCGCGCCGGATTGGTATGACCGCCCCGAGCTGGCCGCGGGCTTCGAGGCGATGGCCGCGCGCGGCCTGGTGCTCGACGCGCTCGTCCGCCCGGCACACCTCCCCGCGCTCGCCCGCCTCGCCGCGCGCCACCCCGATCTGACGATCGTCGTCGATCACGCCGCCAAGCCCGACTTCGCCGATCTCCCCGCCTGGTCCGCCGCCATCGCCGGCCTGGCACCGTATCCGAACGTCGCCTGCAAGCTGTCGGGCCTGCTCACCGAGCTGGCGCCGGGCGCGGGTCCCGATGCGCTCCGCCCCGCCTTCGACACGCTATGGCGGCTGTTCGGCCCGGACCGGCTGCTCTGGGGCAGCGACTGGCCGGTGGTCACGCTCGCGGCAAGCCATGCCGACTGGCTGGCGCTCGCCCAGAGCCTGGTCCCGGCAGAGCATCACGCCGCGATATTCGCCGCCAACGCCGCCCGCATCTACCGCCTCGACTAGCATCGCTCCCATATTCAAGGCGCGCTAACCCCCAGCAGCGCCTCCAGCCGCACCGGCGCAAAGCCGTGCACGTCCACCCCCACGTCGAACTGACGCGGCACCGGCTTCAGCCGGCCATGGCTGTGCCCATGCAGGTTGAGCGCGCCCTTATGCTGCCCGTTCCACGATCGAAAGGGATAATGGCACAGCACCAGCCGCCGCCCGTCCAGCTCCAGCTCGCGATAGTCGCTGACGCTCGCCCAGCCCGCCGCCGTCGCCGTCGCGTCGGGATCGTTGTTGCCGCGGATCAGATGCTTGGTGCCGTGCAGCCGCGCCAACAGCGCGGGCACGTCGCTCGCCTTGCGCGCGACGTCGCCCAGATGCCACACGACATCCTCGGGGCCGACCGCGGCATTCCACCGCGCGATCATCACGGCATCCATCTCCGCCGTCGTGGCGAAGGCGCGTTTCCAGATGTTGATCGTGCGGTGATCGCCGAAATGCGTGTCGGCGGTGAAGAAGACCGCCAAGGGTCAGCCGGTGCCGGGCTGAACGCTCTCGTCATCGTCGATGTCCGACGTCGCCTCGCCTGCGGGCACCGATCCCTGCAGCGTGCCGTCGCCTACTTCGGCATGCGCGTCGTCGGTCGGCGCGCCGCTGTCGTGATGCGTCTCGTCGCCCAGCGGCTTGTCGTCTTCAGGGTCGGTCATCTGCAGCCTCCTGCGGTTGGGGATCTCCCCAACAACCGCCGGACGCTCGAAAGGCTGCGCGCCCCGAACCATCCGGCGACTGTACCGCCTCGCTCAGCCGACGAACGCCCGCTCCACCACGAACTCGCCGGGATCGTTGCGCGTGCCTTCGTTCATTCCCCAGCCTTCGAGGATCTCGATCATGTCCTTGTTGAACGCGATCGAGCCGCAGATCATGAAACGCGTGTCGGCGCGATCCTCCACCGTCAGGTTCAGTTCCTCGCGGAACGTGCCTTCGCGGATCAGGTCGGTGATCCGCCCCTTGCGGTGAAACTCGCCGCGCGTCACCGTCGGGTAATAGGTGAACCGGTCCTGCAGCAGCTCGCCGAAGATCTCGTCGGTGCGGATCTCTTCTTCCAGGAAGTCGCGATAGGCGAGCTCCTCGGACTGGCGCACCGTGTGGGTGATGATGATCTGCTCGAACTTCTCGTGCGTCTCGGGATCGCGCAGCACGCTCAGGAACGGCGCCAGCCCGGTGCCGGTGCCCACCATCACCAGCCGCTTGGCCGGCTTGAGCGCGTCGACCACCAGCGTGCCGGTCGGCTTGCGGCCCAGGAAGATGTGGTCGCCGGGCTGCAGATGCTGGAGCCGCGAGGTGAGCGCGCCTTCCTGCACCTTGACCGAGAAGAATTCGAGATGCTCTTCCCAGGCCGGGCTCGCCACCGAATAAGCGCGCAGCAGCGGCTTGCCCTCGGGACCGGCCAGCCCGATCATGATGAACTCGCCGGACTGGAAGCGGAAGCTTTGCGGGCGCTTGATCCGGAAGCTGAACAGGCCGGAGGTCCAGTGATGGACCCAGGTCACTTCCTGCACGTCCAGCCCGCGCTTCGCGCCGATCTCGCGCATCTGCTCCAGGTCGACCGTCTCGTTCACGTCTTGCTCCCACATTCGCTTGGGTCTGCGGGCCACGGGCCCGAAACAAAGGATCGCGCCCCTTGGCACGATTTGCCGCGCGCCACGACCCCTTTTGCCGCCGGAAATCGCCAAGAAAAACTTGGCTTCCATGGGGCCCGGCGCCGCATAGCCTAGCTTCGGTCAATTCCGCGGCGCGCGGCAATAGGATAGCATGGCCGGCAGCAGATGAGGGGAAAGCGTGTGACGATCGGCAGGATTGGCTGGATTCTCTTGGCCTTGCTGGGCGCGGTGGCGCTGGGAATCATCGCCACGGCGCGGGGCGAGCCGGTCAACGCGGTGTGGATCGTCGTCGCCGCCGTCGCGGTCTACCTGATCGCCTATCGCTTCTACGCGCTCTACATTGCGAAGAACGTCCTCCAGCTCGATCCCGCGCGCCCCACCCCGGCGATGCGTCACGGCGACGGGCTCGATTTCGTCCCCACCAATCGCAACGTCCTGTTCGGCCACCATTTCGCCGCCATCGCCGGCGCCGGCCCCCTGGTCGGCCCGGTGCTCGCCGCGCAAATGGGCTATCTGCCGGGCATGCTGTGGATCCTGGCGGGCGTCGTCCTTGCCGGCGCGGTGCAGGATTTCATGGTCCTGTTCCTCTCGATGCGCCGCGACGGGCGCTCGCTCGGCGAGCTCGTCCGCATGGAAATGGGTCCGGTCCCCGGCACGATCGCCTTGTTCGGCGCCTTCATGATCATGATCATCATCCTGGCGGTGCTGGCGCTGATCGTCGTGCGCGCGCTCGCCGGCAGCCCCTGGGGGCTGTTCACCGTCGCCGCCACCATCCCGCTCGCCGTGGTGATGGGCGTCTATATGCGCTGGATCCGCCCCGGCCGCGTCGGCGAGGCCTCGATCATCGGGCTGGTCGGGCTGATCCTCGCCATCGTCTATGGCCGCGCCGTCGCGGAAAGCGCGTCGCTGGCGCCCTGGTTCACCTACACCCCCGTCCAGCTCTGCTGGATCCTGATCGGCTATGGCGCGATCGCCTCGCTGCTGCCGGTGTGGCTGCTGCTCGCCCCGCGCGACTATCTCTCGACCTTCCTCAAGATCGGCGCGATCACCGCGCTCGCGGTCGGCATCGTCATCGTCGCGCCGCCGCTCCAGATGCCGCCGCTCACCAGGTTCATCGACGGCACCGGCCCGGTCTGGTCGGGCTCGCTCTTCCCCTTCCTGTTCATCACCATCGCGTGTGGCGCGGTCTCGGGATTCCATGCGCTGATCGCCAGCGGCACCACGCCCAAGCTGATCGCGTCCGAAGGCGACGCCACCTTCATCGGCTATGGCGCGATGCTGATGGAAAGCTTCGTCGCCATCATGGCGCTGGTCGCCGCCTCGGTGATCGAGCCCGGCATCTATTTCACGATGAACAGCCCGGCCGCAGTGATCGGCACCGATGCCGCCAGCGCCGCCGCCGCGGTCAGCGCGATGGGCTTCCCGATCACTCCCGATCTGATCACCAGCACCGCCGCCGACGTTGGCGAGCATACGATCATCTCGCGCGCCGGCGGCGCCCCCACGCTCGCAGTGGGCATGGCGCACATCTTCAGCCAGCTGATCGGCGGCAAGGCGATGATGGCCTTCTGGTACCATTTCGCCATCCTGTTCGAGGCGCTCTTCATCCTCACCGCGGTCGATGCCGGCACGCGCTCGGGCCGCTTCATGCTCCAGGATCTGATCGGGCTGGCGGTGCCGAGCTTCCGCAATTCCTCGTCCTTCCTGCCCGCGCTGATCGGCACGCTGGTCTGCGTCGGCGCCTGGGGCTTCTTCCTCTATCAGGGCGTCACCGATCCGCTCGGCGGCGTGAACACGCTGTGGCCGCTCTTCGGCATCTCAAACCAGATGCTCGCGGCGGTCGCGCTGATGCTCGCCACTGCCGTGCTGTTCCGGATGAAGCGCGAACGCTATGCCTGGGTGACGATGGTCCCCACCGCCTGGCTGCTCGCCTGCACCGTCACGGCGAGCCTGCTCAAGCTGTTCTCGGCCAATCCCGGAATCGGCTTCCTCGCCCATGCCCATCGCTATTCGGATGCGCTGGCCAGCGGCGCGCTGCTCGCGCCTGCCAAGTCGGCGGGCGAGATGCGCCGCATCATCACCAACGACCGCGTGGACGCAGCGCTGTGCGCGGTCTTCCTGTTCGTGGTGCTGTCGATCCTGTTCTACGCGATCAAGACCTGCGTCGCGGCCCGGCGCCTGCCTTATCCCAGCATCCACGAACTGCCTTTGGTGCAGACGGAATGATCCGCCCCCTCCTCGCGCGGATCGCGGAGACCGCAAGGCTGATGATCGGCCAGCCCCCCTATGAGGCCTATCGCACCCACATGGCCGCGAATCACCCCGACCAACCGCCAATGACCCGCGCCCAATTCTTCCGAAACCGCCAGGACGCCCGCTTCAACAGCCGCAACGGCCGCTGCTGCTGAAGAACTCGGCTTTATCCCCCTCGCCCCCGCAAGGGGGAGAGGGTTGCGCAGACTTAGTCTCTGCGAAGCGGAGGCTTAGTCGAAGCTGGGAGAGGGGGTTGCGGCTGCGCAAGCAGCCGCGCGGCGCTCAGCGCCGCCCTACCCCTCTCCAAGCTACGCTAGGCAGCAAGCTGCCAAGCTTCGCTATCCTCTCCCCTATCAAGGGGAGAGGATGTAAACCCTCACTCGAACTCCAAAATCGCCGCATCCACCGCCAGGCTGTCCCCGGCCGCGAAGTTCGCCGCCTTCACCACGCCCGCCCGCTCGGCGCGCAGGATGTTTTCCATCTTCATCGCCTCGACCACCGCGAGCGCCTGCCCCGCCTCGACCTGGTCCCCCGGCGCGACATGCAGCTGGGTCAGCAGCCCCGGCATCGGCGCGAGCAGGAATTTCGACAGGTCCGGCGGCACCTTCTCGATCATGTGGTGGCGATATTGCGCGACATGCGAGGGCAGCACTTCCACGCGGTGCGTCGCGCCGCGCGCGGTCAGCCGCCATGCCGAGCCCTTGCGGTCGACGCCCACGGTCAGCGGCTCGTCGTCGATCCGCGCGACGAACAGCGGCTCGCCCGGCCGCCATTGGCCGATCAGCTCCATCGGCTCGCCTGCGCCCTTCACCAGCCGCTCGCCTTCATGGCTCTCGACGCTCAGCACGAAGCGCTCGCCATCCACCGTGACCACGCGCTCGCTCGATCCGAGCACCGGCCCGTTGAGCTGCCCGGAAACCTGCGCGCCGCGATGGCTCCGCTCCAGGTCGATCACCGCCGCCATCGCCGCCAGCTTGCGCCGGAGCGCGGGCGACGCCGGCGCGCCTGCAAACCCGTCGGGATATTCCTCGGCAATGAAGCCGGTGGTCAGCGCGCCGTCGCGGAAGCGCGGGTGCTGCATGATCGCCGAGAGGAAATCGATATTGTGGCCGATGCCGTCGATCCGGAAGCGGTCGAGCGCCGCGATCTGCAGGTCGGCGGCCTCTTCGCGGGTCGCGCCATAGGTGATCAGCTTGGCGATCATCGGATCGTAGAACATCGAGATCTCCGATCCCTCGGTCACCCCGTCGTCGACGCGGACGCCATTGCCTTCGCTCGGCGGAAGGTAGCGGACCAGCCTTCCCGTGCTTGGTAGGAAGCCCCGATAAGGGTCTTCAGCATATACTCTATTTTCGATTGCCCAGCCCGAAAGCGACACCTCGTCTTGTGTAAAGGAGAGTGTAAATCCCGCCGCCACGCGGATCATCTGCTCGACCAGGTCCAGCCCGGTCACCAGCTCGGTCACCGGGTGCTCGACCTGGAGCCGGGTGTTCATCTCGAGGAAGTAGAACCCCTCCCCGCTGGTGTCCGCGCCGCTGACGATCAGCTCGACCGTACCCGCCGAATAATAGCCCACCGCCCGCGCCAGCGCGACGGCCTGCTCGCCCATCCGCTTGCGCATCTCGGGCGTGACGAAGGGCGACGGCGCTTCCTCCACCACCTTCTGGTGGCGGCGCTGGATCGAGCATTCGCGCTCGCCCAGATAGACGATGTTGCCCTGCTGGTCGCCCAGCACCTGGATCTCGATATGCCGCGGCTGCTCGATGAACTTCTCGATGAACACGCGGTCGTCGCCGAAGCTCGCCAGCCCCTCTCGCTTGGTCGCCTCGAAGCCTTCGCGCACGTCCTGTTCGGACCAGGCCAGCCGCATCCCCTTGCCGCCGCCCCCGGCCGAGGCCTTCATCATCACCGGATAGCCGATCTCGCCCGCGATCCGCACCGCATGCTCGGTATCGTCGATCTCGCCGACGAACCCCGGCACGACGTTGACGCCCGCCTGCAGCGCCAGCTTCTTGGATTCGATCTTGTCGCCCATCGCCGCAATGGCTTCGGGCGGCGGTCCGATGAACGCGATCCCCGCCTCGGCGCACGCCCGCGCGAAGCTCTCGCGCTCCGACAGGAAGCCATAGCCGGGATGGATAGCATCCGCCCCGGTCTCCTTTGCGGCGAGCAGGATCAGCTCGGCCTTGAGATAGCTCTCCGCCGCCGGAGCCGGCCCCAGCCGCACGCTCTCATCGGCCATCCGCACATGCGGCGCCCGCGCGTCCGCATCCGAATAGACCGCCACGGTGGCGATCCCCATCTTCTTGGCGGTGCGGATGACGCGGCAGGCGATCTCACCGCGATTGGCGACCAGGATTTTCTTGAACACTATCGCTTCTTCCGTTCTCGAATGAAGAGCCAAAGGGCGGCACACCAGATCGGCAGGACAACCACAGCTTGGAGTGCGGCCTTTTTTGCAATGCTAGTGCGAGCGGCATCTGCGCAGGCTGCGCCATACAGGTCTGGGAGACTACAATCGAAGGCTGCGGTTGAGTAATCCACGAGGGTCAGCAACAGCCAACCCGCGCCAACCAGCGAGAGAGTCAAAAAGACAATTGACGAGGCTCCGGGGGCCCTCACTCCGCCGCCTGCAGTTCCGCCTTCACCTCCGCCGCCATCGGCGTGAGCCCCAGCCGGGCGAACAGCGCCGCGTCCTTGTCGTCGCCGGCGTTGCCCGCCGTCAGCAGCTTGTCACCGGTAAAGATCGAGTTCGCCCCCGCAAGGAAGCACAGCGCCTGCGCCGCATCGCTCATGCTCTCGCGCCCCGCCGATAGCCGCACCATGCTCCCCGGCATCGTGATCCGCGCCACCGCCACGGTCCGCACGAATTCGATGTCGTCGATCTTGGCCAGCGGCGTATCGGCCAGCATGTCGCCCAGCACGGTGCCCTTCACCGGCACCAGGGCATTGACCGGAACGCTCTCGGGATGCCGCGGCAGCGTCGCCAGCGCGTGGATGAAGCCGACACGGTCCTCGCGCGTCTCGCCCATCCCTACGATCCCGCCGCAGCACACGTTGATCCCGGCGTCGCGGACATGCTCGAGCGTGTCGAGCCGCTCCTCGAAGCTGCGGGTCGTGATCACCTCGCCATAGCGCTCGGGCGACGTGTCGATATTGTGGTTGTAGTAATCCAGCCCGGCATCGGCGAGCATCCTGGCCTGGGGCGGCGTCAGCATGCCCAAAGTCATGCAGGTTTCCATGCCCATCTGGCGCACGCCCTGCACCATCTGGATGATCGCAGGCATGTCGCGGTCCTTGGGATTGCGCCACGCCGCGCCCATGCAGAAGCGCGAGCTGCCATTGTCCTTCGCCTGCGCCGCCGCCTGCAGCACCGCGCGCACGTCCATCAGCTTGGTCGCCTTGAGCCCGCTCTCGGAATGCACCGATTGCGAGCAATAGCCGCAATCCTCGGGGCAGCCGCCGGTCTTGATCGACAGCAGGGTCGACATCTGCACTTCGTCCGCAGCGTGATGCGCGCGATGCACCTGCGCGGCGCGGAACAGCAATTCGGTGAAGGGCAGGTCGAACAATGCCGCGATTTCCGGGCGCGTCCAATCGGTGCGCGTGCGGCTTCCCTCGGCAACAGGGGCAACGAACTCAGTCATTCGGCAGCTTCTCCAAGGGGCGGCAGATTATGCCCCAGCAATCGCAACACTTCGGCCGCGGCGTTCACCAGATTGGTGCCTGGGCCGAAGATGGCCTGAACGCCGGCAGCGCGCAGGAACTCATAGTCCTGCGGCGGGATGACGCCACCGGCAACCACCTTGATGTCGGCCCGGCCGGCCTCTTTCAGCCGGTCGATCAGTTCGGGGATCAGCGTCTTGTGCCCCGCCGCCAGGCTCGACGCGCCGACCACGTCGACTTCGCGCTCGATCGCGAGGGCCGAGGTTTCGGCGGGGGTCTGGAACAGCGGACCCGAAATCACGTCGAACCCCAGATCGGCAAAGGCGCTCGCCACCACGTTGGCGCCGCGGTCATGCCCGTCCTGCCCCATCTTGGCGACCAGCACGCGCGGCTTGCGGCCGATCCGCCGCTCGAACGCGGCAACGCCGTCCAGCGCGCGCAGCCAGCCGGCATCGGCGGCATGCGCCGGCCCATAGACGCCCTTGATCGGGGTGACGCCCACGGCATGCCGCCCGAACGCCACTTCCATCGCCGCCGACATCTCGCCCAACGTGCACCGCGCCCGCGCCGCCTCGACGCACAGCGCCAGCAGGTTCTCGTTGCCTTCCGCGCCCCGGCGCAAATTGCCCAGCGCTTCCTCGGCCTTCGCGGAATCGCGCTCGGCGCGCGTCCGTTCGATCCGGCGGATCTGGTCGGCGCGAACCCGGGCATTGTCGATGTCGAGGATGTCGATCGGCGTCTCTTCGGCCAGCCGATACTTGTTCACGCCGACGATCACGTCCTCGCCCCGGTCGACCCGAGCCTGCCGAGCCGCCGCGGCGCGCTCGATATGCTCCTTGGGGAAACCCTTCTCGACTGCGTGGATCATGCCGCCGCTGGCCTCGACCTCCTCGATCAGCGCCCAGGCCTTGTCGGCCAGTTCCTTGGTCAGCGCCTCGACATAATAGCTTCCGCCCAGCGGATCGACGACATGCGTCATCCCGGTCTCCTCGGCCAGGATCAGCTGGGTGTTGCGCGCGATCCGCGCGGAGAAGTCGGTCGGCAGCGCCACCGCTTCGTCCAGGCTGTTGGTGTGCAGGCTCTGCGTGCCGCCCAACGTGGCCGCCATCGCTTCCACGGTCGTGCGGATGACGTTGTTATACGGGTCCTGCTCCTGCAGCGACACGCCCGAGGTCTGGCAATGCGTCCGCAGCATCTGGCTGCGCGCATTCCCCCCGAAATCGGCGATGATCCGGCTCCACAGCGTGCGCGCCGCGCGAAGCTTCGCCACTTCCATGAAGAAATTCATACCAATCCCGAAGAAGAACGACAAACGCCCTGCAAAGGCGTCGATATCCAGCCCGCGCTCCAGCGCGGCACGGACATAGGCCATGCCGTCGGCCAGCGTGAAGGCCAGCTCCTGCACCGCCGTCGCCCCGGCCTCGTGCATGTGATAGCCCGAGATCGAAATCGAATTGAACCGCGGCATGTGCTGCGCGGTGTACGAGATGATGTCGGCGACGATCCGCATCGAAGGCTCGGGCGGATAGATATAGGTGTTGCGGACCATGAACTCCTTGAGGATGTCGTTCTGGATGGTCCCGGTAAGCTGGTCCTGGCGCACCCCCTGCTCTTCCGCGGCGACGATGTAGAACGCCAGGCACGGCAGCACGGCGCCGTTCATCGTCATGCTCACGCTCATCTCGTCCAGCGGGATGTCGGCGAACAGGATCTGCATGTCGGCCAGCGTGTCGATCGCGACGCCCGCCTTGCCGACATCGCCGGTCACGCGCGGATGATCGCTGTCATAGCCGCGATGCGTCGCCAGATCGAACGCGACCGAGAGCCCCTTCTGCCCCGCCCCCAGATTGCGCCGGTAAAAGGCGTTGGACTCCTCGGCGGTCGAGAAGCCGGCATATTGCCGGATCGTCCAGGGCCGCCCGGCATACATGCTCGCCTTCACGCCGCGCGTGAACGGCGCGAACCCTGGCAACCCAGGATCTGGCGCATCTTGCTGCGTATACAGCGGCTTGACTGCGATACCTTCGGGCGTGTGCCAAGTCAGATCGGCGTCGCGTACTTCCTTGGCCGCGAGCTTCGCCCAGGCATCGAGATCGGCTTTGTCGGTCACCGGCCCTTGAACTCCGCCTTGCGCTTCTGGAGGAACGCCATGCCGCCCTCGATCGCGTCCGCCGTACCGCGCGCCATGCGCTGGTTGTCGGCTTCCAACGCCATTGCCTCGCCATAGCTCGACGAGAGCCCGGCATGCAGCTGCCGCCGGATCATGCCCAGCGCCAGCGTCGGCCCCTTGGCAAGCCGCTCGGCGAGCCGCCAGGCCTCGGCGTCCAGCATGTCCTCATGCACGACCTGGTGCACCATGCCCCAGTCCCGCGCCTTCTCCGCCGAGATGCGCTCGCCCAGCAGCATCATCTCCAACGCGCGAGAGCGCCCGATGAGCCGCGGCAACATCCAGCTTGCGCCGCCATCGGGCACCAGCCCGATATTGACGAACGCCTGGAGAAAATAGGCGCTGCTCGCCGCCACGCAGAAATCCGCGGCAAGCGCCAGGCTGCAGCCGATCCCCGCGGCGGGTCCGCGCACCGCGCTCACCACCGGCACGCCCAGCTCGGCGATCGCCAGCAGCGTCGGGTTGTAATGCTCGGTCAGCGCTGCGTGCGTCGCCGCACCGGGATCGTCTCCGGTCAGCGCAGCGCCGCCGACATCCGCGCCCGAGCAGAACGCCTTGCCCGCGCCCAGCAGCAGCACCGCCCGCGCGCCGTCCAGCGTCTCGAGCGCGGCGCGGATCTCGTCGAACATCGCCGTCGGTGCGGCATTGAGCCGTTCGGGCCGGTTGAGTGTGATCGCCAGCACGTCGCCGCGCCGCTCGGTCAGGATATGCTCATAGGCCATCAATGCTCGCCCCTTGGCGATTCCATGATCTCGGTCAGCACGCCGCCCATATCCTTGGGGTGAAGGAAGAAGATCGGCGTGCCGTGCGCACCGACGCGGGGCTCGCCCAGCAGCCTGGCCCCCTTGGACTCGAACCAGGCCTTGGCTTCGTGAATGTCGGGCACTTCGTAGCACAGATGATGCTGGCCACCCGCCGGGTTCTTGGCGAGGAAGCCGTGCAGCGGCGAGGTCTCGCCCAGCGGCTCGATCAATTCGATCTGGGTATTGGGCGTATCGACGAAGCACACCCGCACGCCCTGCGCCGGCAAGTCGAACGGCTCGCCGATGCTCGTTGCACCCAGCACGTCTCGATACAACGCGATCGACGCTTCGATCGACGGTGTCGCTACGCCGATATGGTTCAAGTGACCCAGCTTCATGACAACAGGATCCAAAGCTGCAATCCCCCCATCACAAGCCAGACGGTGAGCAAAGCCGCGCGCCAAGCGAGCGCCGACCGAAATCGCTGCTCCTCCGAAGGTATTTTCTGCCCATCCAACGCTGTCAGCTCACCGCACACGACGGCGTTGCGTACCTGACGGAAAGTCTGATTTGCCCAAGAAAGGCTCACGATGATCCCCAACGCCTTAGGAACGAAGAACAGTGCCGCTAAACCGGCGCAGAGAAAAACAATCCCCAAGACCCCCAAATTGTTGGCAGCCTGATGTGCCCAGGTCACAACGGGATGTTGTCGTGCTTCTTCCATGGGTTCTCCAGTTGCTTGCCGCGCAGCTTGCGTAGCCCGAGTGCCACCCGCCGCCGCGTCGAGTGCGGCAGGATCACTTCGTCGATGAAGCCCTTGCTCGCCGCCACGAACGGGTTGGCGAAGCGCGCTTCATATTCCGCGGTACGCTCGGCGATCTCCTCGGGCGTCTTGCCGCGGAAGATGATCTCCACCGCGCCCTTGGCCCCCATCACCGCGATCTCGGCGGTCGGCCAGGCATAGTTCAAGTCGCCGCGCAGATGCTTCGACGCCATCACGTCATAGGCGCCGCCATAGGCCTTCCGCGTGATCACCGTGATCTTGGGCACCGTCGCCTCGGCATAGGCAAAGAGCAGCTTGGCGCCGTGCTTGATGATCCCAGAATGCTCCTGTCCGACGCCGGGCAGGAAGCCCGGCACGTCGACGAAGGTCAGGATCGGGATATCGAACGCGTCGCAGAAGCGCACGAAGCGCGCCGCCTTCTTGCTCGAATTGATGTCGAGCACCCCGGCCAGCACCATCGGCTGGTTGGCGACAATGCCGACGGTGCGCCCTTCCACCCGCCCGAAGCCGATCAGGATGTTGCCGGCATGCGCAGGCTGAACCTCGAAGAACTCGCTTTCGTCGACCACCTTCCGGATCAGCTCGTGCATGTCGTAGGGCTGGCTGGCCGAAGGCGGGATCAGCGTGTCGAGGCTTTCCTCCAGCCGGTCCCACGGATCGTCGCACGGCCGCTCGGGCACCGCCTCGCGGTTCGACGCCGGCAGGAAGTCGATGAAGTCGCGCGCGGCCAGCAGCGCCTCGATGTCGTTCTCGAACGCCACGTCCGCCACGCCCGATTTCACCGTATGAGTCGACGCGCCGCCCAGCTCTTCCTGCGTCACCACTTCGTTGGTGACCGTCTTCACGACGTCGGGCCCGGTCACGAACATGTAGGAGGAATCCTTCACCATGAAGATGAAGTCGGTCATCGCCGGCGAATACACCGCCCCGCCCGCGCACGGCCCCATGATCAGGCTGAGCTGCGGCACCACGCCCGAAGCCAGCACGTTGCGCTGGAACACCTCGGCATAGCCGCCCAGGCTCGCCACGCCTTCCTGGATGCGGGCGCCGCCCGAATCGTTCAGGCCGATTACCGGGGCGCCGACCTTCAGCGCCATGTCCATGATCTTGCAGATCTTCTGCGCATGCCGCTCGGAAAGCGACCCGCCGAACACCGTGAAATCCTGCGAGAAGACGAACACCAGCCGCCCGTTGATCGTGCCCGATCCGGTGACCACGCCGTCGCCGGGGATCACTTGCTGCGCCATGCCGAAATCGACGGCATTGTGTTCGACATACATGTCGAGTTCTTCGAACGAGCCCTCGTCCAGCAGCACGTGAAGCCGCTCGCGCGCGGTCAGCTTGCCCTTGGCATGCTGCGCGTCGATGCGCTTCTGTCCGCCGCCCAGCCGGGCGGCATCGCGGCGCCGCTCGAGTTCCTCGATGGTCGACGACATGGCTTCTCCTCTCGCCCCGCATCAACCAGAGTTGGCGGGCGGGCGCAACATTATTACGCGTCCGATCGCCCTCCGCCTGCGCGCGTCAGAATCCCTCGAACAGGCAATAACCTCGCCATCCCGGCCTTGAGCCAGGATCCCGCTTCTTCTTCTGTCATTGCAACGCCGGAGGACGAGGAGGACGGCCTAAGCCCCCGACCGCGTCCCGACATGCCCGCCCAGCGCGCTGTCCTGCGCGCGGTCAGTGGTGCTGTCGACATCGCGAATGTCGTCCACCGCGCCGTCCTGCGGCGCCTGCTCGCCCGCACCGATCCGGTCGTTCTCGCTTACCGCGGTTTCGAAATGCTCGTGCCCGCGGTGCTCACCCTCGCTGCGCGAGCGGCCCTCATGCATGCGCCGATCGTCATGTGCCATGATGCGTCTCCTTCGCCCGACCAACCCCCGAACGGCTTCTCCGGTTGCCGCCTTATGCGCCGCCATGGCATATTCGCGCGACAAGATAAGGAGAGGAACCATGGCCACTGCGCTCCAGCAGAAGCCCGGCATGATTGAGGCGGAATGGGAGGCGCGCCAGCAGCTCGCCGCCTGCTACCGGGTGTTCGACCATCTCGGCTGGTCCGAGATGATCTACAACCACATCACCCTGAAGGTGCCGGGCGAGGAAGGCGCCTTCCTGATCAACCCGTTCGGACTCCACTTTTCCGAAGTGAAGGCGTCCAACCTCGTCAAGATCGACATCGACGGCAACAAGCTCGACGACTCGCCTTATCCCGTCAACCGCGCCGGCTTTGTCCAGCACGCGCTGTTCCATCGGCATCTGCCCGACGCGCATTGCATCGCCCACACCCACACCACCGCGGGCATGGCGGTAAGCAGCGTCGAGGGCGGCCTGCGCCCCATCAACTTCTACGCCTGCGCCTTTGCCGGGCAGATTGCCTATCACGATTTCGAGGGCGTGACCGTTCGCGACGAGGAAGGCGAACGCCTGCTCGGCAATCTGGGTGACCGGCGGGTGATGCTGCTGCGCAACCACGGCATCCTGGTGATGGGCCGCACCGTTGCCGAGGCCTTCATCAAGCATTGGTCGCTCCAGCGCGCGTGCGAGATCCAGCTCGCCACCGCCAGCATGGGCGAGCCGCTGCTGGTGTCCGACGAAGTGATCGCCGTGCATCAACGCGACCTCCACATGGCACAGGTCCCCGGCGGACCCGGCGCCGCAGACTTCGCGGCGATGGTGCGGCTGGTCGACCGCGTGGACCGGAGCTGGCGCGACTAGAGCCTGCTGCTGTCTTAGCCAGTTCCCCGGCCTGCGCCGGGGAACCGCAGCTACCCTGTGTGGATCATAAGCCCGGCGGGCGATCAGCCAAAGCGGAACCCGCTGACCGCCCAGCCGAGAACATGGTCGCGATAGTCGCAGACTGCAGGCTCCTCGCCGCCCGCGCCTAACGCGACCATCAGCGGCAGCAGATGCTCCTCGCGCGGGTGGGCGAAGTGCGCGTGGGGCAGCTGGTCCCATCCGATCACGCGTTCGGCCCTGCGCGCCGGATCGGGATCGGTGACGGCGTCCACCAGCGCGTCATCCCACGCGTCGGCGATCGGCGTGACCTGCGGGCCGCGCGCCCGCAGATTGTGGAAGCTCATGCCGCTGCCGACGATCAGCACGCCTTCGTCGCGCAGCGGCGCCAGCGCGCGTCCGGCCGCGACATGCGCGGCGGGATCCAGATCCTGGCGCAGCGACACTTGGACCAGCGGAATGTCCGCTTCCGGCACCGCGACCATCATCGGGATGAACACGCCGTGATCCCACCCCCGCGCCTGCTCCACGCCGACGGGAAAGCCCGCGCCTTCCAGCAGGTGCTGCGCGCGCGCCGCCAGCGCCGGCGATCCCGGGGCATCCCAGCGCAGCCGGTAGGTGTGCTCGGGGAAGCCATGATAATCGAACAGCAGCGGCTGGCCGTCGCCGGCATGCACCGTGATCTGCGCTTCTTCCCAGTGGCCCGACACCAACAGGATCGCGCGGGGGCGTTCGGGCAGGCTGCCGATCAGCCCGGCGAGATAGGCCTGCATCTTCTGCCACATCGGATCGGCGGGACCGCCGTTCGGGTCCATGAAGAAGCAGGGACCGCCGCCATGCGGGATGAAGACTGTGGGCTGTCGCGGACTGGGAAGATTGCTGGACATCGCGGCAGGATCGCTCCCTCGCCCGGCCTGCGCAATCCCGGCTTCGGAAACGACGGGTTTCCCGCTAGACGCGCGAAATGACTCGCTTCACCGTCAACAATCAGCCGGTCGAGTACAAGATGGACCCGCGCACGCCGTTGCTATGGGCGCTGCGCGACGCGTCCAACCTGACCGGCACCAAATATGGCTGCGGCACCGGCGATTGCGGCGCCTGCTCGGTCGATGTCGACGGCACGCTCCGCCTCGCCTGTCAGGAGACGCTCGGCGGCCTGGAAGGCACCTTCGTCACGACGATCGAGGGCTTGTCGAACGACCGCAGCCATCCCGTCCAGCAGGCGCTGATCGCCGCCAACGTGCCGCAGTGCGGCTATTGCATTCCGGGCATCGTCATGGCCGCTTCGGTGCTGCTGCGCACCAATCCCAACCCGTCCGAGGACGACATCAAGGCAGGCATCCCCAATCTTTGCCGCTGCGGGATCTACCCCCGCCTGTTGGGCGCGGTCACCGATGCCGCCCGCATCGCTCGCGGCGACGCGGTGGTTGATGCCGAAGGGCCGCCGGCCGAGTAATCGTCATTCCTTTCAGTCACCTGTCGCCGCAATTCAGCAACGGCTCATCCGCTGCGGCCTAAACGGATTGCATCTCGGAAACGGCACTCGGCCGCCCGAGCGGAGACATGGACATGAAGAAGACCTTGCTCGCGGCACTGATCGCCGCAACGGCTCTGGTCCCGCCAGCGTTCGCGCAAGATCGCGGCGGCCGCTGGGGTGGCGGACGCCAGGGCGGCGCGTCGCAGCCCGCCCAGCAGCAGCAGCAGCAGCAGCGCAACTGGAGCCGCCCGGCGCCGACCGCGCAGCCTCAGCCGCAAGCCCAGCGGCAGTGGAACGGCGGCAACCGCGGCGGATGGTCGCGTCAGCAAGGCCAAACCCAACAGGCCCAGCCGCAGCAGCCTCAGCCGCAGCGCCAATGGAATGGCGGCGAGCGGCGCCGTCCCGACGCTCAACCACAAGCGCAATCGCAGCAGTTCCGCGGCGACGGCGATCGCGGCAACCGCGGACAGTGGGCCGGCGGGCAGCGTCAGCAGGGCTATGCCGGTGCGCAGCAGTTCCGCGGCGGCGACCGCAACGACCGCAACGACCGTGGCCGCTTCGATCGCGGCAATTCGGGATGGAACAACGATCGCGGGTCAAACCGCGGCTGGAACGGCGGCAGCGCCTATCGTGGCGACCGGAACGGCCGCTGGGACAATGGCTGGCGCAACGACCGCCGCTATGACTGGCGCGGCTACCGCACCCAGAACCGCAACCTGTACCGCCTGCCGCGCTATTACGCCCCGGCCGGCTGGGGCTATGGCTATCGCCGCTTCTCGACCGGCTTCCAGCTGAGCGCGCTGCTCTACTCGTCGCAATATTGGATCAACGATCCGTTCAGCTACCGCCTGCCGGAGGTAGACGGTCCCTATCGCTGGGTGCGCTACTATAACGACGCCCTGCTGGTGGACATCTACAGCGGCCAGGTCGTCGACACGATCTACGACATCTTCTGGTAAGCTGCGTGGAAGGGCTCGACCATCGGTCGGGCCCTTCTCGCGTCCGCGGCGCTTGCAATCGGGCGTAAGCCGCGCGATTTCAGCATGGTGAGCAAGAACAACGGATTGATATCGGGCGGCCCTTCGCCTGCCCGCGCCAGGATCGGCCATGCGGTCGCTGCCCGGCTCGAAGCCAACCCGAACATCAAGCGCGCCAAGGTCGACGCGGCGCAGATGTACACCTACGAAGCCTATCTCAGCGATGCCGAATGCGACACGCTGATCGGCTTGATCGACGAGAAGGCACGGCCCTCCACGCTGCTCGCGGTCACCGAAGACCCCGAATACCGCACCAGCGACAGCTCGGACCTCCAGCGCTGGTCGGAGGACGTATACGCGATCGACCTGCGCATCGCCGAACTGCTGGGCATTCCAGAGGAGAACGCTGAGACCATGCAGGGGCAGCGCTACTCGCCGGGCCAGCAATTCCGCGCGCATTGCGACTATTTCCACGAGAATAGCCATTATTGGGACAAGATGAAGGAAAGCGGCGGCCAGCGCACCTGGACCGCCATGGCCTATCTCAACCATGTGGAAGAAGGTGGGGCGACCTGGTTTCCAAGAGCAGGCATCCGCTTCAAGCCCAAGCGCGGCATGCTGGTCATCTGGAACAACATGTCCCCGGACGGCAGCCCGAATTACGACACGCTCCATGAAGGCATGCGCGTGATCGAGGGCACCAAGTACATCATCACCAAGTGGTTCCGCGAGGAAGCCTGGATCAAGGGGCCGATCCCGACCTATCTCGCCCCTGCCAAGCAGCAGACCGGCAGCTGAGCGGGACTGCCTCGATATCGCCACGCCCTCGCGTCAAAGTGCCCCCATGTCCGTATTGAACATCCATCGCTCGATCCTCGGCCAGCCCTGGCGTTGGCGGGGGCTGGCGGCGGACGGCCGCGATCCGAACTTCGCGCCGGACGATCTGGTGACGCAATTGCTCCTCGCCCGGGGCTGCCCGCGCGATGCGCTGGAGGCACACAAGGCGCCGAGCATCCGCGCCTTCATGCCCGACCCGTCGATCTTCCGCGACATGGACAAGGCCGCCGATCGGCTCGCCGACGCGGTCCAGGCCGGCGAGCGCGTCGCGATCTTCGGCGACTATGACGTCGATGGCGCGACTTCGGCGGCAGTGATGATCCTCCTCCTGCGCGATCTCGGACTGGAGGCCCGGCCCTACATCCCCGACCGCCTGATGGAGGGCTATGGCCCTTCGGGCGAAGCGCTGGTCCGGTTGAAGCAGGAAGGCGCAAGCCTGATCGTCACCGTCGACTGCGGCGCGCAGGCCTTTGAGGCGCTTGCCATGGCGCGTGACGCCGGCGCGGACGTGATCGTCTGCGATCATCACAAATGCGCGGCCGAATTGCCGGTGGCGGTCGCGGTGGTGAACCCGAACCGTCTCGACGAAGGCGAAGGTGCGGCGCATGGCCATCTTGCCGCCGTCGGCATGGCCTTCCTGCTGGGTGCGGCGCTGATACGGACCCTCCGCGCCCGCGGCTATTTCGCCGCCAGGTCCGAGCCCAAGCTACTGGAATTGCTGGATCTTGTGGCGCTCGGCACCGTCGCCGACGTCGCCCAGCTCAAGGGGCTCAACCGCGCCTTCGTCGCGCAGGGGCTCAAGGTCATGGCCCAGCGCCGCAACATCGGCATCAACGCCTTGATCGAGGCCTCGCGCCTGACGCGTTCGCCCACCTGCACCGACCTCGGCTTCGCGCTAGGCCCGCGCATCAATGCCGGCGGCCGCGTCGGCCGTTCGGACCTCGGGGTTCGCCTGCTCACCACCCGCGACCCGGACGAGGCCCGCCGCATCGCCGCCGAACTCGACCTGCTCAACGAAGAACGCCGGGCGATCGAAACCGAAGTCCAACAGGCGGCAGAATCGCTTTGTTTCGCTCGCAGCAACCGCAGCCTGACGATCGTCGCCGCTCGTGGCTGGCACGCGGGCGTGATCGGAATCGTTGCCGGCAGGCTCAAGGAGAAGCTCAATCGCCCCGCGATCGTCATCGCTCTCGATGATCATGGCGTGGGCAAAGGCTCGGGCCGGTCGATCCCCGGCGTCGACCTCGGTGCCGCCGTGCTCGCCGCCAAGGATGCAGGGCTGCTCTTCGCCGGCGGCGGCCACGCCATGGCGTGCGGCGTCACGATCGCCGAGGACCAGCTCGATGCCTTTGCCCAATTCCTCGAGGATCGCCTCTCCGAACGGATCACCCAAGCGATCGGCGAGCGCGCATTGCTGCTCGACGCGGTCCTGGCACCCGGTGGCGTCTGTCCCGACCTGGTGACCGCCATGGAAGCCGGCGGCCCCTATGGCATGGGTTGGCCGGCGCCACGCGTCGCCGCGGGTCCGCTCTCCGTCATCAAGGCCGATGTGGTCGGTAACGGCCATGTCCGCGCGATCGTAGCGGGCGACGACGGCCGCAGCATCAAGGCCGTCGCCTTTCGCCAGGCGGAAACCGAACTGGGCGCCGCGCTCCTCTCCGCACCCCGGCACCGCAAGCTTTGGCTCGCGGGCCGCGCCAAGATCGACGACTGGGGCGCCCGCCCCGCCGCTGAATTGCACGTCGAAGATGCTGCATGGGCAGATTAGGTGCGGAAGGCGCTTGACCGCCGCGCGATCCTTCCCTAACCGGCCCTTCCACGCTCCGGCATGGCCCCTTCGTCTAGCGGTTAGGACGCGGCCCTTTCACGGCTGAAGCACGGGTTCGATTCCCGTAGGGGTCACCACGTTCTGGAGAGCAGCCAATTTTTGCGCCGTTCTCTGGATGGTTGAACAAAACTCGGTGAGAGCGTTAGGCATCTAAACCTCGCGAGTTGAACGCGCCGCGGATCTAAAGGCGCGCTGCTTCGCTTCGACCGGCATTGGAAATCTGCGTGAGGGGCGAATAATCTTGAAAGCAGCGGATGTATTCAGCACCCTCGACATCGAACTGAAACCCGATCCATCCCGCACCGTGATCCGTCCGTTCGACTTCGGTTATCCGTCGGCGTTTGCCGAGGACCGGCCGACGCGGGCCGAAGCGGTGGCCAGCCGCGTGATGGAACTTGATCCGGCGATGCGGGAGCGCATGCTTCATCTGCTGCGAGAGGCCATGGAAACGCGCCATCGCAATGTCGATGACGTGTTCCTCAGGCGGTTCGACGAGGTGAAAGGCGCGCTCGGTGGCTTGGTGGTGGACGAAACACGCGACCGCCTGCTGCTCGGCGCTTATTTCAGCCAGGAATATGCATTCGAATCCGCAGCATTGTTCAACCCCAGCATCGTGTCCATTCCCGATCAGGACGCTGACGACGACAGCATCCGGTTCATCCTTTCCCTGCGCGGCGTGGGGGAAGGACATATCTCTTCGGTAACCTTCCGCACGGGCACTTGGGATGGTCGCAACGGGCTTGTGGTCGACCCGCCGAGTTCACAAGGCGTGCCGCCCCGGATCGAAACACATCGCGACGGCTGGGCGCGGATGCGCGCCGATGACAGCGAGAACATCTCGGAAACGGTGATCTTCCCGATGCTGCCGAGCCAAGCTCGCGGAGTCGAGGACCTTCGCCTCGTCCACTTCACCGATCACGACGGCGTCGAGAGCGTGATCGGCACTTACACTGCTTTCGACGGCGTCACCGCCCGGGCCGAACTCCTTCGCGGCATCGACGCACGCACCTATGAGATGCGCGCGCTGACCGGTGCCATGGCGGGCTACAAGGGCATGGCGCTGTTTCCCCGCCGGATCGACGGACGGTTCGCCATGATCGGGCGCCAGGACAGTGAGAACCTGTGGTTGCTCTACTCGGATGACCTGTTCAACTGGGACACCGGCACGAGGATCATGGGCCCGGAATATCCTTGGGAATTCGTGCAGATCGGCAATTGCGGCTCGCCTATCGAGATCGATGAGGGTTGGCTGGTATTCACGCACGGCGTCGGCATGGTCCGCGGCTATTGTGTGGGGGCATGCCTGCTCGACAAGACGGATCCTTCCAAGGTGCTGGCCCGTACGCCCTCCCCGCTCCTGTTCCCGAGTGCGGAGCAGCGCGGCGGCTATGTTCCCAACGTGACGTATAGCTGTGGTGCACTGCTCCACAAACGCCAGGTGCTGTTGCCCTACGCAGTCGCGGATGAATTCACTGCCTTTGCCGTCGGTAGCGTGGATGACCTGCTCAGCGTCATGGATCGCTGCTAGCCAGGCAAAGCGCGATAGCAGTGACGATCCGCATCGTCTCAAGCGGATCGCGGACCGCAATCACGTCGATGCCTGCCTGCGCGACGGGATAATCATTGCCGCCTGGATAGATGGCGTCACCCAGGAACAGCATTGCGCGCGCGGGAACCCCTGAATGCTCCGTGAGCCGGCGCATGCCATAGGCCTTGTCGATCCCCTGGCGCGTGATGTCGATAGAGGTCGATCCGCCGATATTGATAGACAAGTCCGGCAGTTGCCGCTGCAGCGCTGCCTGCAGCCGTTTGCGTTTGGCAAAGTCCGGGTCCCACGCCTTTTTAGCATCGAGCGGCGCTTCCTGGCCTAGTCCGGAAAACGTAACCTGGCTCCCGCGACCCTCGATCCGCTTCCCCCAGCTTTGGTCCTTGTCCAGCCCTTGGTCGGCACTGGCTACTTCAAGCGCCTTCCGTATCGCGGCACTTTCGTCTCGCGAGAAATCATCCGCGTAAACGCAGTGCCAGGCGCCGCCCTCGAAGCGGTAGAGCTTGGTGCCGGTGGCCGGCATGATGAACAGCTTCGTAAGGTCTGCGTCACTCGGCAATCGCGAGATGACTTGAGCCTCGAATTGCGGCCAGTCGCCGCCGGAAATCACCGCCACCTTTGTCACGCCCAGCAGCCTGCCGAGGGCAGTCGCAATCGGCTCCCCGATCGGCTGTTTGCTCTCGGCAAGCGTGCCGTCGAGGTCGAACGCGATCAGTTGCTTCATGCTGTTAGTCCCCCGCTACGGAGCGAATGGAGGCGATTGTCGGCCGATATCGGCTGCCAGTATCGAAGGCGCGATACGCAGCCGGTTGCTCACCCGGCCAAGGCCGGGAGGACGAATCGAGTAATCGCATCGGCTACGCCGTCATCTTGGTTTGTTTTGGCGACATGGTCCGCCGCTGACTGCACGTCCGCAGGAGCCTGCCCCATCGCGACTGACAGCCCAGCGCGCGCGAACATAGGCAGGTCGTTATACTGATCCCCCATCGCCGCGACGGCGGACAGCGACACGTCGTAGGCTTTTGCCAGTGCGGCGATCCCGTCGCCCTTGTTGGCGCTTGGTGCGGTAACGTCGAGATAGTAAGGCTGAGACCGCACGACGTTCGCGCCATCGCCCAATGCCGCCTTCATCTCGCCTTCGATCGCTGCGAGCAACGGATGATCGTCACTGACGCCCACCAGCTTGTCGACGCGGCCGAGCAACGGCGTGAAGTCCGCTTGAAAGATCGGATCGACATTGGCCGCCAGCCGCTCGCGCGGCAGGTTCCGATTTTCCCCATCCTGCGCATACCAATGCCCATCGGCGAACAGCCACGGGGTGACGCCGGGCCGATCCAGCATGGCGAGCGTTCTTGCAGCGATGTCCGGTGCCAGGCGATCGGCCGAGACGATCCGGCCGTCGGGCATTGCAATTGTGCCGCCGTTAAATGCGCCGATGGGGCCGGTTAGCGCCAGCCGCTCGGCGATCCACAGCATCCCGCTCGGCGGGCGCGCGCTGATCAGCGTGACTGGCACCCCGGCCTGGCGAACTTTCGCCACTGCTTCCACCACTGCGTCGGACAAGGTTTTGTCGCTTCGAACTAGCGTGCCGTCGATATCCGACACGAGCAGACGGATCGCATTTGGCCCAGCCATCACGCGATCTCGTTCCACTGGCGACCATCGCGGGCGATCAACTCGTCTGCGCTTGCCGGGCCCGTGCCACCCGCGGCGTAGCCCTCGGGCTCGCCTTCCGCCCAGGCATCCAGCAGCGGCTGGACGACCCGCCAGCCCCCCTCGATCTGGTCGGCGCGCTGGAACAGCGTCTGGTCGCCCGTCAGCACGTCGTAGAGGAGTGTCTCATATCCGGTCTGGTGCCCGACGGCGAAATGGTCGGCATAGTGGAAGTCCATGCTGACCGGCGCGATCTCGGTCAAAGGTCCTGGCTTCTTGGCAACGAAGTCGAGGCTGATCCCCTCGTTCGGTTGCAGTTGAAGGACCAGCCGGTTGGGCGGCCGGTTCGCGGCCCCTGTCTCGCGGAAGAGTGCGATCGGCACGTCCCGGAATTGGATCACGATCTCGGTATCCCGCGCCTCGAGCCCCTTGCCCGTGCGCAGGTAGAAAGGAACTCCCGACCAGCGCCAAGTCTCGACCTCCACCTTCAGCGCGGCATAGGTTTCGGTGTGGCGCTCAGCGTCTATGTCGGCCTCATCGACATAAGCGGGCACCGGCTTGTCGGCAATCGTGCCGGCCTCGTAGCGGCCCCGCGCGGCTCGGTCGGGCTGGACCGGCTTGGCGGCGGCGATGACCTTGGCCTTTTCCGTGCGGATTGCGTCGGCATCGAAGCTGTTGGGCGGCTCCATGCCGACGAGCGAAAGCAGCTGGAACAGGTGGTTTGGAACCATGTCGCGCAGGGCACCGGTCGCATCGTAGAACTTGCCACGGGTGCCCACTGTCACGGTCTCGGCGGCGGTGATCTGGACATGGTCGATGTACCGGCTGTTCCACACCGCTTCGAGCAGCGCGTTGCCGAAACGAGTGACCATGATGTTCTGGACGGTTTCCTTGCCCAGAAAATGGTCGATCCGGTAAATTTGCTGCTCGTCTACACGCGCCAGGAGTTGGGCATTCAGAGCCTGGGCGGAGGGAAGGTCGGTGCCGAACGGCTTTTCGATGACCACCCGGCGGAAGCCGTCGCCTTCGTTCATCAGCCCGGCGTCGGCCAGCGCCTCCACCACTGGCCCGAAAAAGCCGGGCGCAGTGGCAAGATAGAAAACGGCATTGCCCTTCACCTTATCGGCGAGCGCCTGGAAGGTGGCGGCATCCTCGAAATCGCCCTTCAGGTAACTGATGCGCGTGCGAAGCGCCTTCCAGCCTTCCTTGTCCTCGACGAAATCGTCCATGGCGCCGCGCAGCGCCTCGTCATCGCCCTCATGATGGCTGACGCCCAGAATGGCCGTGGCATCGTCGATCAACCCGCCTTCGGCCAGGTTGACGATAGCCGGCACCAGCAGGCGCTTGGAGAGGTCCCCCATCGCTCCGAAGATGACCAGCGTCGCGGCCGGCGCGCGCGGCGCATTGCTCATTGCGGCATCTCGACATGGCCGCCAAATCCGAAGCGCATCGCGGAAAGCAGCTTGTCGCCAAAGGTGGTGTCAACCCGGCTGCGATAGCGGGCGAACAGCGCGGCAGTGAGAACATTGGCAGGCACCGCCTCCTCCATTGCCGCGTCGATCGTCCACTGGCCCTCGCCAGAATCGGCAACGCGTCCGGTAAAGCCTTCCAGCGAATGATCCTTGGCAAGGCCTATCGCGCACAGGTCGAGCAACCAGGAAGAGACCACGCTGCCCCGCCGCCACACCTCGGCTACGTCAGGCAGGTTGATGTCGAACCGCTCTTCGGGAACCAGCTTCTCGGACGACTTGCCCTTCAGGATGTCGAAGCCCTCGGCATAGGCCTGCATCAGGCCGTATTCGATGCCGTTGTGGACCATCTTCACGAAGTGGCCGGCGCCCGTGGGACCGGCATGGATATAGCCCCGCTCGGCGCGATCGTCCGGCGCATCGCGGCCGGGGGTGCGCGAGATCGTGCCGTACCCCGGCGCGAGGGTATCGAAAATCGGGTCCAGCAGATCGACGGTTTCCTTGTCACCGCCAATCATCATGCAATAGCCGCGTTCCAGGCCCCACACGCCGCCGGACGTGCCGACATCGACATAATGGAGCTGCTTCGCCTTGGCTTCGGCGCCGCGGCGTATGTCGTCCTTGTAGAAGCTGTTGCCGCCGTCGATGATGATGTCGCCAGGCTCTGCCAGCTCCATCAGCCGATCGACCGTGCTCTGGGTCGGATCGCCGGCCGGCAGCATGACCCAGAAGATGCGCGGCGCCGCCAGCTTGGCGACGACATCCTCCAGCGAAGCAGCAGCAGTCGCGCCTTCGCCGGCCAGGGCAGCGACAGCCTCGGCATTACGATCGAATGCGACGATCTCATGCTCGCCGCGCATCAGCCGGCGCGCGATATTGGCGCCCATCCGGCCAAGGCCGATCATGGCAAGACGCATCGTTTTCTTCCTTTCGTTTAGACGCGGACGGCCGCGCGAACCGCGTCGACCAAGGCAGCGATGCCCCTACCGCCGCGCTTTAAATGAACCCGCATGACGCGCTGTCCGCGGCTGGCGAGCACGTCCATGTCGCCGCGCGCCTGGGCGATCTGCACGGTGCCGAAGCTGGCGCGGTGCCCGGGGATGGCGACGTCAGGATCGGGATCGCGGGTGATGACCAAGAAGTCCCCTGTGGCAGGTCCGCCTTTATACGCCTGGCCTGTCGAGTGCAGGAAGCGCGGGCCAAAGCCGGCAACGGTGGCGGCTTGGGTGGCATCGCGCACCGCCACTCGCATGGCCTCGATCGCAGCCGCGTTCGCATCGTTCCGCTCGATATAAGCGAGAAAACCGGCATAGCGCGGTGGAAACAGGCTCGCGAAGTGCAGACGCAACAGCTCGATCGGGTCGGTGGCAGCGAATTCGGCGTCCCCGGGCGCGAAGATCGCGAAGTCCGCAGTCTCGCCCAGCGCGGTCGCCGGATCGAGCGCGCCGGTCTGCTCATAGGCATCGACCAGCTTGCGCGTCGCGATCTTGGCATCCTCCACGTCCGGCTGGTCGAAGGGATCGATGCCGATCACCGCGCCCGCCACCGCCGTGGCGATTTCCCAGCGGAAGAACTCCTGGCCGATCAGCTCGCGCTTGGCGACGCGGATCGTGACGAGCGGCTGGCCGGCTTGCGTGAGCGCGGCTAGCTTCGCCTCGAGGGCGGCGTCGTCGTCACCCGCGAGATGCAGGTGCACGAACAGCCGGTCGCTGCCATAATCGACGGCCTCACCAGCGGGCTCCAGATCGACGGGAACGATGCCCTTGCCCTGCTTGCCGGTGCTTTCGGCAATCAACTGCTCCAGCCAGGCACCGAACGGGACCAGTCCCGGCGATGGCAGGATGGTGAGCTTGTCGCGGCCGGAAAGCGCAGCTTCGCCCAGGAGGGCGCCGAGCTGGAAGCCGGGATTGGCTGACGGCGGCACATCGGGGCCGCAGGCGAACACCATCGGTGCCGTCGCCTCGAAGAACGCGTGGATATCGATGCCCATCGCTGCGGCCGGCACCATGCCGAAAGCCGACAGCACCGAATAACGTCCGCCGATCGCCGGATCGCCCGGAAAGATCATCGCGAAGCCTTCGGCCTTCGCCGCCGCTTCCAGCTTGGAGCCAGGATCGGTGACCGCCACGAAGCGGCTGCCGTCCTTACCCGCCAAGTCCCAGAAATAGGCGCGCAGCAGCTCGGGCTCCATGGTGGATCCCGACTTGGATGAAACGATGAACAGCGCCTCGCTCGGATCGATGGCGCCGACGACGCTGGAGATCTGGCCAGGATCGGTGGTGTCGAGCACGTGCAGCTTGGGGCCGCCATTGGCGCTACCGAGGATCAGCGACAGCACCTCGGGGCCCAAGCTCGATCCGCCCATGCCGAGCAGCACCACATCCCTGTGCCCCTTGGCCAGCGCCGTCAGCCTGGCGAGCGCCTCCGGATCGGTCTGGGTACCGCGCGCCGCGGGAAGCCAGCCGAGCCACTTGGCTTCATCCTTGCCCGTCCAAAGCGACGCGTCGCCTTGCCACAGCCGGCGCGACCAGCCCTCGGCACGGGCGGCCTCCAGCCGGCCCTCCACGGCCTTCTCCAGCGGCTCGGGCAGGTCGGCGTCCATGCCGTTCTGCCGATCGCCGAGAAACGCGGTGCGCTTGCCCGCGACGGCCCCGAGCAGCGCATCGGCAGCATCGGCGAACTGCTTGACGCCGTCGGGCACCAGCGCGGTCGTGACTTCGTCCAGCCCGAGCCCTAGCCGCTCGGCCTCGGCGAGAACGTGGCGCGCCGCGTCCACGTCCTGCGTGAGTGTCTGCGCCACCGTGCCATGCTCGCGAAACGCGTCCATGGTCTTGGGCGGCATCGTGTTGACCGTGTCGGGACCGATCAACGTGTCGATGTACAGCGTGTCGGGATAGGCCGGGTCCTTGACCCCAGTCGACGCCCAGAGCAGCCGCTGCGGCATCGCGCCCTTGGCGGCAAGCGCCTGCCAGCGCGGGCTGGCGATCATGTCCTGGTACCAGGCATAGGCCAGCTTGGCGTTGGCGATCGCCACCTTGCCGCGCACTGCCTTCAGCGCCTCGCTCTCGGCACCGCCTGCGGCCAGACGCGTGTCGATCGCCTTGTCGATCTTGGCGTCGATGCGGCTGACGAAGAAGCTCGCGACGCTGGCGATCCCGTCGATCGGCTCCCCCTTCTTCACCCGCGCTTCCAGTCCGGCGAGATAGGCCTCCGCCACCGCCTGGTAGGATTCGAGCGAGAACAGCAACGTGACGTTGATGTTGAGCCCGTCCTCGATCAGCGTGCGGATCGCACGGGCGCCGGCCTTGGTGCCCGGCACCTTGACCATCAAATTGGGCTCGCCGACCGCCGCCCATAGCCGCCGTGCTTCCTCAACCGTCGTGTCGGTGCCCTCGGCGAGATAGGGCGAGACCTCCAGGCTGACATAGCCGTCGCGACCGTCCAACCGGTCGAAGACGGGCCGCAGATCGGCGGCGGCCGCCTGGATGTCGGCGATCGCCTGGCTTTCATAGGTGTCGACCACACTGGCATCGGCCTTGCCGAGAAAGGCGTGCAGCCCTTCGTCATACGCTTCACCATGCCCCATCGCTTTCTCGAAGATCGACGGGTTCGACGTCACGCCGGTCAGCCCGTCTTCCTCGACAAGCTTGCGCAAGCCGCCCTCGGACAGGAACTTGCGGTCGACAAAGTCGAGCCACACGGCTTGCCCGGCCTCGCCGAGCTGCTGCAACCGGCTGGTCATTTCGCGTTCTTCTTTTCGATGAGCTCGCGCGCCACCTTGATGACGTTGTCGAGCGTGAAGCCGTATTTTTCCTGCAGCTTCGACAGCGGCGCGGAAGCCCCGAAGGTCGACATGGTGATCGTCGCGCCATCGCTGGTCACATAACGATCCCAGCCCATCGATCCGCCCTGCTCCACCGCAAGCCGCGCGGTGACGCTCGGCGGCAGCACCTGCTCGCGATAGGCCTGATCCTGCTTTTCGAACAGATACCAGCTCGGCATAGACACGACGCGCGACTTGATCCCCTGCGCGGTCAGCTTCTCGTGCGCGTCGGCGACCATCGGCAGTTCGGAGCCGGTGCCGATCAGGATCACCTCGGGGTCGCCCCCCTCGGCATCGGCCAGGATATAGGCGCCCTTTTCCAACCCGTCGGCCGAGGCATATTTCTCTCGGTCGAGCGTCGGGATCGCCTGGCGCGACAGGATCATCGCGGTCGGCTCGTGCGTATGCTCCAGCGCAACCCTCCAAGCCACCGCCACTTCATTGGCGTCGCCCGGGCGGATGGTGTCGAGCCCGGGAATCGCGCGCAGCGTCGCGAGATGCTCGATCGGCTGATGGGTAGGACCATCCTCGCCGACGCCGATCGAGTCGTGCGTGAACACGAACACCACCGGCAGCTCCATGATCGCCGCCAGCCGGATCGGCGCGCGCATGTAATCGGCGAACACCAGGAAGGTGGCGGTGTAGGATCGCAGGTACGACAGCGCCATGCCGTTGGCGATCGACCCCATGGCATGTTCGCGCACGCCGAAATGCATGTTCTGGCCGGCATAATCGTCGGCCTCGAACGACGGCTTGCCCTTGATGTCGGTCTTGGTCGAGGGCGAGAGATCGGCTGCACCGCCCATCAGCGCCGGGATCAGCGGGGCGAGCGCGTTGAGCACCTTGCCGCCGCTGTCGCGCGACGCGAGGCCCTTGGGGTCCTCAGGGAAGCTCGGGATCGCCCCCTGCCAGCCGTCCTTGATCTTGCCGCGGCGCAGGTCCTGGATTTGCGCGGCTTCCTCGGGGTACGCCTCTGCGTAACGCTCGAACAGTGCGTCCCACGCTTCGCGCGCCGGCTTGCCGCGTGCCGAGATCGCGCCGCCAAACGCTTCCTTGACGCCATCGGGTACCAGGAACTGCGCGTCTTCCGGCCAACCATAGGCCTTCTTGGTCGCGCGGACATTGTCCTCGCCCAGAGCCTCGCCATGCGCCTTTTCGCTGCCAGCCTTGGGGCTGCCCCAGCCGATCACTGAGCGGACGACGATGAAGGTCGGGCGGTCGTCGGTCGCCTTGAAGGTGTCGAGCGCCCGCGCGAACGCAGCGGTGTCGTTGGCGTCGTCGACATGGATGACGTTCCAGCCATAGGCTTCGAACCGCTTGCCGACATCCTCGTCGAACGCGAGCGCGGTGTCGCCCTCGATCGAGATGTGGTTGCTGTCGTAGATCCAGCACAGATTGGACAGTTTGAGATGACCGGCGGTGGAGGCGGCCTCGCTCGATACGCCCTCCATCATGTCGCCGTCACCGCAGAGCACATAGACGTCATGATCGAACAGGTCGAAGCCGTCCCGGTTGTACTTGGCGGCCAGCGCGCGCTCGGCGATCGCCATCCCGACCGAATTGCCGCAGCCCTGGCCGAGCGGCCCAGTGGTGGTCTCCACACCGGTGGTCATCCGGTATTCGGGATGGCCAGGGGTCTTCGATGACATCTGGCGGAACTGCTTGATGTCTTCCAGGCTGACCGCCGGTTCGCCCGTCGGCTTGCCATCGGCATCGATCTCGCGGACCCCTGCCAGGTGCAGCAATGCGTAGAGCAGCATCGAGGCATGGCCGACCGACAGCACGAAGCGGTCGCGGTTGGGCCAGTCCGGCGCCTCGGGATCGTAGCGCAGGTAATCGTGCCACAGCGTATGCGCGACGGGCGCCAGGGCCATAGGCGTTCCCGGATGACCGGAGTTCGCCTTCTGCACGGCGTCCATCGCCAGGGTTCGAATGGTGTCGATCGCAAGGCGGGACGGGGAGCCATCCTCGGCGAAGCCGGTGGCATTGGGAGCTTGGGTCATCTTCGTCCTTGATCCAGGTGAACGACTAACGAGGGAAGGCTTCGAAGGATGCCGTCGCAGACGCGCTTTCGGTCGTTATCTCAGAACTGCCTGTCGCGCCGGACGACTCCCTGTTGGGTACCGACATACACTGTGGCGATTTCCGTCAGGAAAAGTCCATGCCCCACTATGCCCGGGCAGCTGGAGAGCGCCGCGCCTAGCCCATCCGGATCGTCGATGGGCCCGAAGCCGCAATCGAGCACCGGGTTGCCCTGATCGGTACCATAGAGCGCTCCTTCCTCCGTCAGGCGAAGCGTGGGGCGCCCACCAAGTTCGGTGATGCGGCGTTCGATGAACGCGCGGCCGAACGGCAGGAACTCGACCGGCACCGGCCTGGTCCCGAGACGCGGTACGTCCTTCGACTCGTCCGCGATCGCGATCATCCGCGTGGCCGACGCCGCGACGATCTTTTCGCGCAGCATCGCCCCACCCGCCCCCTTGATGGCGCGCAGCGAGGGATCGATCTCGTCGACGCCGTCAATGCAGAGATCGACTTCGGCAATCCCGGCGAAGTCGAGGATGCGGATGCCCGAAGCGCGTGCCGCGTCTGCGGTGCGCAAGGAAGTGGCGACGGCCTCCACCGCCAACCCCTCGGCCACGCGCGCGGCCAGCGCCTCTATCGCGTAAGCCGCCGTCGAGCCGGTGCCGAGGCCGACGATCATGCCTGCCTGGATATCCGCCACCGCAGCATGGGCTGCGGCGCGTTTCATCTGCTCGATCGAGAACGCGGTCACCTTGCCCTAGCCTCCAGCTATTCGTGCGGGCCCAACGCCATCCCTCAGTTCCGTTGCGAGGCGATCCAGCGGTCGATCTTCTGCTCCAGGATATTCATCGGGAGCGAGCCCGTCATCAGCACCTGCGCGTGGAACGCCTTGAGGTCGAACTTGGCGCCGAGCGCTTGTTCGGCCTTGGCTCGCAGCTCCAGGATCTTGAGCTGCCCGATCTTGTAGGCCAGCGCCTGACCCGGCATCGCGATGTAGCGCTCGACTTCGCTGGTCGCGTCGGTGCGCCCCATCGAGCTGTTGTTGAGCATATACTTGATTGCCTGATCACGGGTCCAACCCTTGGCATGGATGCCGGAGTCGACCACCAGCCGCATCGCGCGAAGCATCTCGTCGTTCAGGCCGCCAAACCGCTGATAAGGATCGGTTTCCATGCCAAGCTCGTCCCAAAGCGTCTCGGCGTAAAGCGCCCATCCCTCGACATAGGCCGTGTTGCCGCCGAAGCGCATGAAGTTGGGAAGCGCCTCGTTTTCCTGCGCAAGGCTGATCTGGAAGTGGTGCCCAGGCGCACCTTCGTGCAGGTAAAGCGTCTCCTGACCCCAGGTCGAGCGCGAAGGCAGATCATAGGTGTTGTAGTAGAACACGCCCGGCCGGGATCCATCGGGCGCGCCCTGCATGTACGAGCCGCCGGCGTCGTTCTTCTCGCGATAATCCGGCACTGGGCGTATTTCCAGCTTGGTCTTCGGCAGGGTCGAGAAGATCTCGCCCACCCGCGCATCCACGCGCTTGCCGATCGCATAATATTCGTCGCGCAAGGCCTCCTTGCTCGCCGGGCGGAACTTGGCGTTCGTGCGCAGATATTCGAAGAATTCCTGCAGCGTGCCCTTGAAGCCGACTTGCGCCTTCACCGTCTCCATTTCGCGGTGGATACGCGCCACCTCGCTCAAGCCGAGCTGGTGCACGTCCTCGGCGGTCAGCGGCAGCGTGGTGTTCTGCTCGATCAGGTAGGAATAGAGCTTGGCGCCACCCTTCATGTGGATCAGGCCGTCACCCGCGCGTGCGGCCGGCAAATACTCCCGCGCGAGGAAGTCGCGGAGCCGCTGATAGGCGGGCCGGATCTCGTCGCGGATGACCGCCGCGGTCTGGGTACGCAGCCGGGCCTGATCCGCTGCCGGAATGTCCGCCGGGAAGGTCTTGAGCGGCGCATAGAAGGTCGAGCCTTCGACGCCCTGCTTCAGCTGAAGATCGAGCTGGTCGATCACGTTGCGGACGACCAGCTTCGGCTGGACCACGCCGGACTCCATGCCCTGGCGGAAGCGGACGATCGCCTGGTCGATCAGCCACGCATAGCGATGGTGCCGCTTGATGTTGTCGTCATAGTCCTTGACGGTCTTGAACGGTGCCGCGCCCTGCCCCGACGCCAGATCGGGATAGAAGGTATGGAAGCCGGTGAAGTGATCGATCGGGCGTACGACGTTGAGCGGCAGGATCTCGGGACTGAGCGAGCGCAGCGCGAGCTCGGTCTGCCACTTGAAGACGTCATAGGCGAGTTGGTCGGTCTCGCTGAGCGCCGCGCGGTCGATGCGGCCCAGCGCCGCCAGATCCTTGTCGCCCGCCGCCCGCTCCGCATCGAAATAGGCATCGGTGATCGAGTCGCCGAGCTGGTCGGCGTAGCGCATGTCGCCACGGAACAAGGCGTTGAGCGGATTGCGCCGGAGATTGTCCTCGTCACTCGCCTTGAACAGCGCATGGAGCGCGGCGGATGCGTCCTGTTCGGCAGCAGCGCCGGGCTGCGCCGGAGCGGGTGCGGCCGCCTCTTGCGGCGACTGCGCGGGACCGCGCACCGTGGTGCAGGCGGAGAGGAGAATAGCCGTCGCCGATACGGCGACGAGATAGGAAGCGCGCAAGATGATATTCCCGGAGCAAGAAGCTGTGTTGCAGCGATGCAGCACATGCTGGCCGCTGACAAGCCCCGTGCGAGCGTTCCCGCCGGCGCGCGCGGCGCCAGCTCAAGTCATTTGGGCGCGATCGAGACCGTGATGATGTCGGAATACAGCCCGGCCCGCTTCCCCGCCACGCTGCCGATCGCGAAGCGAAGCGGCAGCGAGTCCCGGGTGGGGTCGGTGCCCGTCGAGCTGTAGCGTGCCACACCCGCCAGCGGGAGCATGCTGTCACCCACGCCGATCTGGTACGGAATGCTCCATCCGGAATCGCCGAGCTTGAGCAATCCGGCATTCTTCGACGTGAACTCCAGCCGGTACGCGCGGGTACTCGCGACACGCAGCTGCAGCGGCGCCTGTGCCACGCCTTCGCTCAACTCGCCCAGATCGACGACCGCCTGGCTGCCGTTCCGGCGATACGCGCCGGAAAGGCCAAGCGCCGCGGATGGAAGCACGTTGATCCCGAGGACCAGTGGACGCGCGGCAAGCGTCTGGTTGCGGTCCCGGCCCTCGGCCAGCACCATCACCCGCTGAGTGAAAAGACCATCGCTGGCGATCGCGTCTTCGCTTACCGCCAGCTGATAGCGCACCAGTTGCTGGCCGCCGGCCGTCACCACCACCGGACGGTTGGTCGCCCGCTGGATGGTGCGACCCGATATCGGAGTCGCGTTGCTGTTCGAGAATTGGTCCTGCAGCGTATAGGGCACGCGCCGCTGCTGTCCGGCGGTCGACAGCCCGAACGGCTCGGCATCCACCAGGAACACCGGATCGAACTCGCAGTTTCCCCGACCGTCGTTGCTGAACACCAGGTCGAAGGTGGCGCCCGGCGCATTGTTTCCGAACGGGTCATAGCCCTGGATCACCCAGTTCGACGCACTGGTGTCGATGCGAAGCTTGCAGTCGGCGTTTCCCCCGACACTGCTGCGCTGGGCTGCGGCGGGTGCGCTGACGGCAAGAGCGGCGGCCAGAGCCGAAGCGGCAATCATCGTCTTCATGGGCACCTCAATGTACCAGAGTGAGCGCGGTCGACTTCAGGTCGACCAAGCCTTTGGTGTCGCTCGGCACGACGAACTCGAACATGGCAGCGCCGCCACCCAGTTCGACGCGGTAGCGGACGCCCGGGCGCAGGTTCTGGATCGCGAAGCGCCCCACCGAATTGGTGAAGAACGGCAGCGGCTCCTTGTCCTTGCCGTCGCTGGCGATCACGCGGCCGCCGGCAAGCGAAACCGGGTTCCCATCGGGAAGGACCAGCGTTCCGGTCGCGCTGACAAAGGCGTCGGTGCCGACCTTGAGCTTGTAGCCGCTGTGATAGCGGGGGTTCACCCGAACCACGCCGGTGCCGACGTCATAGCCCAGCGGCGGATTTTCGACATCGTACTGGATCGACTGCGAGACGTAGGAATTCAAATAGCCGTTCACGGCCGCCCCGAACGTCCCGCTCTTGCTCATATACTCGTTGTTGACGAGCGACTGCCCGGCGACGACGCTGTGGCCCTTCAGGTTCTCATGCGCGTGCAGGACGGCGAAACTGTCGTTCACACGGCGCCCGACGCCGAACGCGCCGTCGGCAAAGGCGATGCTGGTGCCCACGCGCACCGCAGTGATGTTGTTCCTGCCAAGACCGCCCAGATTGGGGCCGTAGGTCGAATGGCTGAGCGTCGCATCAAAGCGGTTGCCGATATAGTCGGCGGAGCCTTGCGCGCTCACCGAACTCTGTTCGCGCGCGACCACCGCGCCATAGCCGACACTGCCGATCTGGTTGGACGACGAGCGGAGATAGGAAAGCGAGCTGGTATCGCTGGCGCTGTCGTGCCGGGCTTCGAAGCGGTCGCGGAAGCTCGGCTGGAACACCAGCGCGACGTTGAAGCCCAGTCCGGAAGCGCGCCCCAGCACGGTGTCGAACTTGGAATAGTCCACCCCGGCCCGGACGCTGAGGCGCGAGTTGAGGTTGTAATTGCCAAGCAGCGCCAGCCGATAGCTGTCGTTGCGATCCTCAGCACGGCTGTGAAGATAGTTGCCGCTCAACACCACGGAAAAGCGCGGATCGACCGATCGCGTATACTGGCCGCTGACATTGATCGCGTTGCTGTTGTCGGCAGTCGGGCTGGAAAGGAATGCGTAGCGCCGCGAGACATAGTCGGCGCGGATGGTGGCAGAATCCACCAGCCCGCCACGATCGATCAGCTGGTCGAAGCCCACCCCTAGCGACATGCCTGTGCCGACGTCGCGCGAGTGGCTGACTCCGCCGTCCAGCACGAGCCGCGAACCACCACTCAGCACGAACTGCGTCTGGCCGGTCACCGTCTGCACGCGCTGGCTCAGCTGGAGGCCGATGCCCACCGCAGGAGCATCTAGAAATGCCTTGCGGAAAAAACCGGAAAAGGCGACCGGCCCGTCATAGATTGGCGAGCGACCGAAATTGTTGCTCGTCGGGCCGAGATACGCCGAATACTCATAGTCCCCCGGCACCAGGTCGATCGGATCCAGATAGGCGTTATAGGACAGCGACTGAATGGCGCCGCTATTGTCCCGCACCTCGACCTGGATGTCGTTGCTGCCCGCAAGCATGGGCAGCGCGGCAAGATCATAGGCGCCGGCGTCCAGCCGCAGCTCCCGATAGGGCGCCCCGTTGCGCAGGATGCGAACGGTGGAATCGCGCTGAAGCACCAGCTGCCGATTGCCCTGCAGCACCGAGGAGCGGTACGGATCGAAGCGTTGGCGCTGGCGGCTAACCCCGATGCCGCCGATCTGCACATACCCTTGCTGGCCGCGAATCTCCGGCGTCAGATCGCCCAGAAACCAGCGGCGGAACGCTTCCGGCTCATCATAGACAAGGCGCGCATAATTGCGGTCGAAGGTCGCGCGTTGGCCCAGGCCGCTCCTGCCCCACTGCGCGTCCCCTTCGAACACCACGCCGGCCAGACGAACCGCGCCGTTCAAGGCGACGCTGGGCGGACCGTTATTGTCACCGTTCCAGGCATAAGCCTGCACGAGGTTCAGGTTCAGAAAGGCGGCGACGCTGGCGGGCAAAAGATCCGGCTTCTCGTCGCCCGCATTGGATGGCGCGAACAGGCGCTCGGCCGACCGCTCCTTCGGATCGATGGTGAGGACCACGACGGCAAGCGTGCTCGGATCATATTCGAAGGCGATACCCAGCGGAGTCAGATCGTCGGACGTGAAGCGTTCGAGGCCGTTCAGGCGCGTCGACACCTTGGTGCGCGCCTCCGCGTTCAACAGCGGCTCGATCAACGCGCGGAATGTCTTCGCCTCGACCAGCAATCGATCGTCGAAGGTCAGCCGGATCGGCAGATCGCCCATCTGCCGCCGCTTGAACATCATCGGGACGGTCAGGTCCATGTCCCGCTCGAACGGGTTGATGTCCGGGCGGCCGTGCTTGCCGATCGGCAGCTTGGAAGCAGAATCCTGGCCTAGTTCAGGAAGCGCGGGCGTAGGCGCCGGGGCGCCCGGCAGGGGCACCGGCGCGGACTGCTGCGGCGTGCTCCGCTGCGGGGCCGGGCCGGACTGCCCGGAGCGCGGCAACGGGACCGCTACCTGCGCCCCCGCAGTTCCAGTGACCAGCGAAAGCGTGGCTGCCGCGCATAGGAGCGCCGCGCGGCTCACCTTAAAAACTTTACCTTGATCGGACCGGGACCGAACGCCGAGACGACGGCCAGTTGGTAGGTCCGGACGCCGCCTGCGGCGGGAACATAGCCGCTGCCGATCGCACGCGACAATTCCTCGGACGACACCAGCAATCTCAGCGCCTTGCCATCGGTGCCGGTGCCTTCCAGCACCCAGCGCAGCTGCGCCATCAGCGCATGGCGGCGGCCGGTATTCTTCAGCGTGATCTCGACGCCGGGCACCTTGGGCGGCAGCGGATCGCCCTGCTTGGCGGCGGGCGGCTGAAAATCGACGGCCTTGGCGGCGGAAACCTCGACATTGGGCTGCGCGCCGGGTGGCGACACCACGATCAGCGCCTTCATGTGATAGACGAGCTGCACCTGGCCGCCATTGCCCTGCCCCGGTTCTGCTGCGGTCGGCAGCTGATTCACCGACAGGTAATAGGCACGCGAGGCGGGAATATCGGCACCGCCCACCCATTGCAGGCGAACGACCTGGCGCGCGCCCTGCGGAAGGATGCCCTGGGGCGGAAAAACCACGAAATCGGCGTCGGCGGGCGTTTCGGTCGTCGTCCCGTCGGCGGCGAAATCGACGCGCGTGATGCGGGTTTCGAACGGCAGGCTGGTCGTGTTGAGGTTCTGCACCTCGACGCGCGCAGTCGAATCCGAACCTGTCGTCGTCATCTCCACCACCATGGGAGACACCCGCATGGCGTATACCGCGGTCGCGCTTGCGATCACGGCGGTGGCGACGATCGCCGAACGGGTCAGAACCCGCGCGAAATTGCTTACCAAAGGAAGAGCCCCGCTCTGTACGCGACGAAACGCCGATCGGCGTTCCTGAATGGTCAAAACAAAGGGGGAGGTCGTGGACCTCCCCCTTCGCCGTACCGCTTACTTGGCGGCCAGGACCACTTCAAGCGTGTCCGAATAGTCGCCAGCGACCAGTGCCTTGTCCGGCGAGTTCGCTTCGATCAGCATGTTCAGCGACGAGCGCCATGCACCACCGACCCAGCTGTTGGTGCCCTTGTTGGCGTCGACGACCAGCTTCTGAGCCTTGCCTGCTGCGCCGGCTGCCTGGTCGGTCGTGCCGGTGAACGAAGCGGTCACCGTGTAGGGGATGTTCGCCTGGAACTCGTTGGTGTCGTACCCCTTGGCTGCCTTGTTGACGAGGCCCTGGGTGCCGTTGCCCTTGCTGATCTTCACTTCGTTGTTGAAGTTGCAGCCAGCGGTCGTGCTGGTCACGCTGGCGCGGGCGCCGCCACGCATGCTGAATGCTTCGTCAGCGGTGGTGTTCGACTGGGTGTTCACGCCGATCTGGCCGAAGTCGAGCGTCTTGGAGCCATTGCCGCCGAAGTACGAGCAGTCAGGCGTCACGTTGCCCTTGATCGTCCAGGTGTTGGTGACGGTCGGGGTGGCGGTCTCGACGTTGCCGGCGACCTTGCTGATGTCCGAATACACCGCACCGGTGGGGATCGGGAAGAGGGTGCCGACGGTGCCGACGACGAGGGAGTCTGCGCTGGCAATGCCAGTGGTCGAGAGCAGGGCGATGGCTGCAGTGGCAAGAAGCTTCTTCATGATATAGTCCTCATATGATGCTGACCAGGCGGCATGATTGCCGACCGTGCACAGCATGAATTCTGTGTTGCTTGGGAAGTACGCGGAACGGGGCAAGCAAGCCAACATTCTTGGCTGGTATACTTACCAGTATTACATGATCTGTTGTGTAGTGATGCCCGGATGCGACCCGAGGTATCTCGTGTGTTTGTGAAACTCGTCTAGTTCGGCGCGATCGTCACCTCGATGACGTCGCCATATTGCCCGGCAAGCAAGCCTGCCTCGCTGCCGGTGCTGCCCAGCGTGAGCCGCAGCCGCATGCCGTCGATCGCGATCCCGCCATTGCTCGACATCCTCTGGCCGCCGACAAGCGTGCGGCCTTCGAATATCCGCGACACCAGTTCGCTTTCGGGCCGGCGGACCGGAACCTCGACACTCAGGACGTAGGGGACCGACCCGGCATAGGGACCTTGACCCTGCGGCATTGCCGCATGCGCCAGCGCGCCATGCTGAGCCTTGATCCCCATCGTGAAGGGTACGTTGCAGTCGAGACTGACCAGCGCCGTGGCGGTAAGCCCTGGCCGTGTCAGTTCGCCGAAATCGGCCGTGGAGATGGTCCCCAGCGCACAACGCTGCGCGATCCGCCCCTCGACTGCGATGTCGAGGGATTTCACCTTCGCAATGTCCTGAGCCCAGGCCGGTGCGGAGGTGGCGAGAAAGGCTGCCCCAGCAACGCCGGCATGCCGGCGAAGCGCGGAAACCATCCGGCGCATTGTGGCGGGCTGGCTTCCGCCCTCCCCTTGCAGAAAATTCTTCCGTCGCTGCGCGATGGTCCGATCGCGTGGACAGCCCCCCCCGGAGCACATCCTTGTTTCCCTTCAAGCTCTGTTAAATCTTTAATAAGATTATCGGGCGCCTGTGTCGATAGGAAGAGTGATTAACCCGGGTCGAAACTGCACAATTCTTATAATGCGTTGATTTAAGAGAATTTTCCGACGCCGTATTGGATGCTCGAACCCGCCTTGGAGAGCATCTTCCACGCAACAGCGGCAGGAACAGCCATGATCGGCAGGCGAATCTTAAAGATCGGCAGGCACGAATCGGGCGCGTCGGCGCGTTTCGGCGGCTCTAGGTGAGTGCAATTTTAACTAGTTTGCGCAACCTTATATTCAAATCGACATTGTTACGGTGCCACATCAACCATGGCGAGTGCGTCGAATGCGGTTCGGATCGTCCAAGAAGCTGTCGGTTCTACTCCTGCTGTGCTGCGGTTCTGCCGCGGGCGCGGAGTCGGTTTCCCAGGGAAGCGTCGCGCTTCATCTCTCCGTGCCGCTGGTCTGCACGGTCAGCCATGCGGCTTCGCTTACGCCGTCCGGCAGTGGTTACAGGCTGGGCGATCTTCGCGAGTTCTGCAACGCGGCGAACGGCTATGCGCTGACGCTGGACTACAAGCCCGGCACGATGAAGAACGCGGTCGTCGTCCTCGAAGGTGAGCGCGTCGTGCTCGACGGATCCGGACACACGGTGGTCAGCCGGGCGACGGGCCCCCGTTCTCGGACGCGGGCGATCTATGCGGAGGCCGGGCCCCAGGGTTTCGACACCGACCGCCTGATGTTTAACATTCAACCGCTTTAATCAGCTCAGCCCCCCTGCGAATGGCTACCTTCTCAGGGTTACAGGGCATCCGCCTCTTAATCTTAAACTTCGCGGTTTGACGTCCATGACGCTCCCTCTTAATGGAGCGTCATGAAGGAACGATGTGAGTGCGGCGCCCATGACGGGGTCATCGAGACACTGATAGAGGCGCAGGCGCTGATCACATCGTCCATCTATGTCGAGCTCGTGAACCTCGGCCTGATCGAATCGAAGGCAGCGGCGCTCCGGCTGAAGACGCTCGGCAAGCTTGCCGCCAGCCCGGTGCATCGGCACCCCGAGATTGCCGCCGCGCTGGGCGATCGGATCATCAGCTACGCCGAAGGGTTCGAACGCGCCCACGAAGCCGGCGAGCGCCCGCAAGTGAAGCTTCAACTCATCGAGGGTGGCCGCACCTGACGGCACGCGGCCGTCAGGCCCGTTCGATCACGCGTTGGCCCGCTGCCCGTTGGGATCTTCGGGACCGATCGGGCGGTTCCGGCAAAGCTCCGGCTTGAGCGCCCAGCCATGTCCCCGCACGGACTGGATGAAGTCCCGTCCCCCGCTGGCAAGCTTGAGCTTCTGGCGCAGGTTCGACACGAACACGTCGATCGTCGCCAACGCCGCCTTCTCATTGCCGGCATAAAGCTGGGCATGAAGCTGCTGGCGCGAGACCGGCGTCGGCATCGCTGCCCACAGGATATCGAGCACGTGCCGCTCTGACTCGGTCAGCCCCACCACGCGCCGCCCGACCCGGTACCGTTTTTCGTCGACGCGGTAGATCAGCGCGTTCACGAATTCGTCGCGCGCCTGGCGCGGGGCATCGCTCTGATCCAGAGCCGAGAGCACCAGGTTGACCAGCTCGTCGCGCTGCGTGCCGAGCAGCCTTTCCGGACCCTCCTCCGCATGAGGAATATCCGCCTGCGAGGTGAGCAGACCGGTCGCGCGCCGCACGAGATCGAGCGCGGCTTCAACCGAGCGCCGGCTCTCGATCAGACGGACCTCGCAATCCCGTAACAGGTCCGCGAGCGCGTTAACCGAGGGCACACCAGCCCACCACTTCCACCGCCGAACTCGGCGGGTACAAGAAGACGGTCATGTTCACGACAGGCTGCGGATCCTCAAACTTGCGTTCAACCTAAAGACGACGTGTCTCGCCGTCTTCATGTCAGTCGCAGCCCGCACGATATGCAAGAACCGCGCTGCGGGCAATGACACTATGGCTCGCCCAGATGACATCCGCCGCTTTAAGACAGGTTAAAGGGCGATATCATTCTCGGTCCGCAGTCCGCCGGTCTACAGACACCGCTCAGGCCGAAGCGTTGGGGCGCGCGGCACGAGGTCCGGCCGCGCCGATCCGTTCCAGCCCGCCCAGCGCCCGCCGGAAGTCGCGCGGGCTTTGTCCCGCGATCCGCCTGAAGCTGCGTTCGAAATGGCTGAGGTCCGCGAACCCGACGCTCAGCGCCACATCGGTGATGCTGCGCCGCATCTCCGCAGCCAGCATTTCGCGCGCACGGTGCACGCGGATATGGCACAGCAGCGCCTTGAACGGCATGCCGATGCTCGTCCGGAACAGATAGCTCAGATGCGAAGAGCTGACATTGGCATGCCATGCCAGTTGCGGCAACGTGATCGCCTCGCCGTGATGACCGCCCAGATAGGTCAACGCGCGGCGCAGCGCCTCGTGCATCCCCCCCAGCGCCGCCCGATCCGTCCCCAGCGCCGCCTGCACCCATCGGCTCGCGTCCACCGCCGCGCCGTCGGCATCCTCCGCGTCCTCGCTCCCCTCTGCGAAGAGCCCCGGCGCGTGCTGGAAGATGTCGCCGCGCCCGATCGGGCGCCCTTCGGTCATCACCGCCAGCCTGGCGATCACCCGCTCCAGCTCGGACAAATTCTCCGGCCAGCTATGCGCCTTGCACATCGCCACCAGCGCGTCGGTGCGCTTCTCCTCCGCGCGGTATCCGTTGCGCTCCAGCGCCTGGCCGATCAGTGCCTCGATGTCGCCGGTCCGCTCGCGAAGCGGCGGTATCACCGCCGAAAGGAAGTCTAGTTCGGCAAGCAGCGCGCGCGAGAATTGCCCGTCTCGGGCCAGCGCGTGGAGGTCGGTGGTGGTCGACGCGATCAGCCGCACGGACTCGCGCTTGGACGAAGGCAGCCACTGGTCCAGCCGCGACGGCAGATATTGCGGGAGTTGCTTCTGAAGGCCCGGATCGAGCTCGTCGATCCCGCTCAGGAACAGCGTACCGCCCGCGGCCTGCTGGATCCACGACCCCGGAGAGCCCGAGGCATCCGCGCACTCGACCTGGAAAAAGGGGCCGGCCGCATGTGCGCTGCTGCAATGGATCGTCGCGGCGATCAGCGCCTTTTCCGTGCCGAACTCGCCGCGAAGCAACACCGGCAGGTCGCCGCGCGCCGCGGCTTCGAGGAACCGCTCCAGGTCGCGCAGCGGCTTGCTCATGCCGACCAGCATCAGCGGCCGGCCAAGACGCTGCTCGGCCCAGCGCCGGACTTCGTAGCGCTTGACGATCAACCCGCAATGCCGCGCGAAATGGCCCAGCGCCTCCAAAGCGGGATCATCCGCAGCCAGGGCGGTGGGCATATCGAGCAGCAACTCGCCAAGCTCGTTTCCGGCATAGCAGATGGGAAAACGGAGCGAGCGCTGCGCTCCGTCCGGCTCCACGGCCGCCGCGCCTGCGGCTGGCGGCCATGCATCGTGATAGCCACTCGCCGGCACTTGCTCGGCGGCAGGCTCGCTGAGCCAGTCGGTGGCGGTGGCCCCACCATGGTGACCGATCACCAGCGTGCCTACCCCGCGCAGCCGGATCGATCCGCCGATCGGGCGCACCTGCTCCGCGACTGCGCGCATCAGCGCGTCGAGCAGGTCCGGAAGCTTCCGGAATGGACCCGAAATGCTGGTCAGCATCTCGTCTCCCAGGTGCTCGGCGGAAAAGGCCATGTCGCTCGGATCAGTTGGATGAGGAACGGCGCTGTGGCCGCGGCGAGCCGGACGCCCCTTCCGGTGGATTGTTGCTCATCTTCCCTCTCCCCCAAACCCCGGCTTACCATTGCAGCGCCGATGACACCCCGAAGCAAGATCGGGGGGTGCGGAAGTGCGACCGAAATGGGTCACTGCAGGAAGTGGACTTCGGGCCGCGCCACCTGGACGGGGGGACCGCTCAACAGCCCTTGGGTGATCTGAACCGCGTCCTGGGCCGCGCTCGGGTGGATCCGTCCCAGCAACGTCGAAACGGCAGGATCGAGCGGCGTCCGCATGAACTCCGCATCCAGCTGGAGCCATCCCCCGTCCGCGCCATAGACGACATAGGGGCTGGGGCAGCGCCGCAGGCCCGTTGCCTGCGCGAGCAGTTGCTCGCGTCCGTGCTGCACCATCTCCCACAGATTGGGGGTGCCCGCGAACAGCTGGAGACCAGCAACGGCACGCTGCAGCCCATATTGGGCGAGCGTCAGGATCGCGACGACCCGGTCGCTCAGCCTCGCCTGGATCACTGCGTTCGCGTGCGCGTCATACTGGTTGGCGGCAGGGGGCAGGAAGTCGAAGATCGCTCGCTCTGCGCCGCCCACATTGGGGTTCTGCCGCAAATGCACCAGGTCGGCATAGGCCTGTGCCAAGGACTGGCGGCGCACCGCGTCCGCGATCTGGGGAAGATAGCGGATGATCGAGACGGCGTCCCGATCCTGCGGCTGCGCCTGGAGATGTTGCGCGGTCTGGACTTCGCTCCAACCGCGCACCTGCTCCAGGTGCGAGAGGCCGGTGATCCCCGCGCTCAGGGCACGCATACGGCTATTCAGCACCGTCTGAATGGCGAACAGGTCGCGGCGTTGGAGCGGCGCATCGAGCTGGCGCCATATGTCGGTCGAGACGATGGCGCCGGTGCTGTACACCGTCGAGATCAGGACGCCCTGATCGGACAGCAGCGGAGAGAACGCGCCGAGCAGCGAGGCCGAGACGCAGAAGTCGAGGACCAGGATGTTGACGCTGATCTCCGCCGCCACCATCGGCTGGACCATGTACGTCAGCAGGTCGGTCGCGGACCAGTCCTCGAAATAGCCGATCCCGCCATGTCCCTGGTTGAGCACCAACAGGTCGAGGTTCCGGGTCATGCGAAGCCCTCCGCAAACTGCGCGGCAAAGGCGCGCCTGTTGCCGGTCATCATCAACTGGAAGGCGCGGTCGGGCCGGTAGCTGGAGGGATATTCGCCGTCCCGCGCGATGGCGTAGCTAGTGCTGCTGATCATCAGGTGATGGCATCGGTTACGGATCAGCGCATCGATCGTAAGATTGGGCGGCTGGACGTTCGCCGCGTGCATCGCCATTTCGCTCAGCGCGGCGATGGTCCTGGTAAGCCGTGCCCGCATGCCGAACTCATCCACTTCGGCGGCGCGTTCCTGATATTCCAGGATCAGGTCGCGCAGGCTCAGAACCGGCAGGCCCCAGATGTAATTGAGCAGCGGACGGCGCGGCGGATCGGCATGGATCGCGATCTCCGCCGCCAGTGGCTGGTAGGCGCCAAGGGGCGCGAACGTCATCTCCTCGCCCCACAGTATTCGCAGCACGCCGGGCGGCGCGGGATATTGGTCGTCGACGTCCAGTGTGCCCATCGTTTCGGTCAGACATTGCTGAACCGCGGGTTGGACCACCTCCAGAACCGTGTGCGGATCGGTGTTCGCGCGCGCGCAATAGATGCCAAGCGCGAGGTAGGTAGCCGGATCGAGGTCGGCGGCGCGGTTGAACTGGAGGTAATCGGCATAGCTGGCGGCAGCCTTGGCGAACCCGCCTGCAAGCTGGATCTCCAGCTCTTCTGCCTGGCTGAAGATCGAATTCGCCACCAGGCACCGCTCGAACCGGTCAAGCTCGGGCCTGGCCGCGACCGCTGCCGCGCGCGCGTCCAGATGGGCTTGCATCTGGTTCGACACCCATTGGCAGAAGCCGACCGAGTCCGTCAGCTCGGTGCATCCCGGCGCAAGCTCCGGCGGGTTCGCCGTTTCGGCTGCCGCCAGCGTCTGTCGCGCCCCGGGGGGGTACACCAACATCGCAAGCGCAAGCCTGTTGGGCAGGCTGGTGGCGAAGAACGCGTCGAAGCGCGCTGCCATGCGGGGCTCGGCCTGCAGGCGGTACGCGTGGTAGAAATGATCGAGCTGGTAGATCAGGCCGTTCTTGATCGGCTGGGCGATCATCAGCCCGGCGATGCTCGCGACCGAAAGCGGCAGCGCGGCGTGCAGCGACTGCGCCAGCGGCCCGGCCAGCTGGTCGACCTCCGGCCGCGACAGCACTTGCAGCAGTCGCTCGAGCCGCTTCTTCAATTTGTCGGGAGAGGATGAAGCCGCGGAGAAGAACTCCCGGACCATCGTCAGATATTCGTTGATGTAATAGACATAGCCCGGGATCGGCATGGCGCCCGGTGCAGCGGGCAGAATATTCTCGCGCAGCGTACGCCACTGCTCATGCGCTTCCACCGTGTCGTAGCGCGGCAGTCCGACGTCGATGAGCTCGGCCTTGACGTTCGCGGAATAGGAATAGGTTTCGGCCGGTTTGACCGGAGCATCGGGCAGGCCGCCGCCCTCGGCCCGGGAAAGCTCGTCGTAAAACTGCCCGGCGTGATGCGACATCAGCATGTACAGCTCGGTCTTGTACTCCTTCAGCGCCAGCAAGGCGGCGTTGGAGGTTCGCAAGAAGATCGCATACCAGCGTTCCGCCGGCAGCTGCGGATTGATGACGATCTGGGTATCCCAATCGTTAGTACCGAGGTCCGGCGTTCCGAGCGCGTAGTTGAGCGCGCGTCCGCCCTTCAGAAAGAACAGCGTATTGCCGGTGCCGTCGGCGGCGATGACGCGATTGCCCAGGTCGACGATCTTTTCCGCCAGCCATTCGGTGAGGAAGGCGTGGCCGTTGGTGACCAGCTTCGTCAGTGCCGAGCTGGCCGCGGTGATTTCGCCTGCGCTGATCAGATTGTCCGAATGCAGCTTGTAGCGGACGAGCAGCCGGAACAGATAAAACCGCTCGATCGAGTAGAACATCTGGACGGATCCCACGCCCTCCAGCGCCGCTTCCAGCTGAGTGATCGCCCCCGCGATGACCTTGGTGACGCGGTCGACATCGGCGGGCGTCGCGATCGCCGCGATCGCCGGCCCCAGATTGGCGAGGAGCCGCTCGGCGGCGACTATGGGCGCAACGCCCCAGGCGTCGGACATCGGCAGCCGGTGAAATCCACCGAGCACGTTGGAGGCCTGCAGATAAGCCGCACTTATCGCCTCGCGGATGGCGGGGCCCGAATGCGGAAGGGTTGCGAGCACCCTCGCCCGGCTCAGCCTCTTGCTCGCGTCGAGAAGCCCGTCCGTGGCCAGCGGGAAGGGATCGCCCCCATAACCCTGTCCCTTGCCGACTCCCAGCAGCCGCGGCTCGCTGCCGTCGAAGAAGTAGAAATCCGACATGGCGGCGGATTCGATGCGCTGCCGGGCGGCGAAATCGGTGACTCCGCGGGTCGCGTCGTTGACGATGGCCTGATATTGGGTCGCCAGGATCTGGAGCGGGTGCACCGACGCTGCTTTCCAGCCCAGCGCGCTATCCTTCGGCACCGGCATCGTAACCATGTCGCGCGCCATGTCCGACGTGACCCACTCCGCCACTCTGGCCAGTGCCCTGACCGCGGGATCGTTATCGCCAAGCTTGGACATCGCGGCCTACTCCGTTCCGGTCAGGGGCGTGGGGGCAGCGCGGGCGGCCTCGATGCCGCCGGCGCCATGCGGCCGGCATGTGCGACATTGGCGGCAGTGCCCGTCACCGCCGCACTCGCGAGCGCCATCGACTCCGCCTGCAGCGCCGCGGTTTCCGCCATCAGGCCGCGTACGATCGCCTCGGTATCGCGCACCGCCTGCTCGCCCGCGGTCATCGGGTTGTAGGAAGGCGGGCCCGGCGGCGCCGGTGTGCTGCCTCCTACCCAGCTTGGCTGCACCAGCTCGGCGTTTGTCGGCAAGGACGGCGGGTCCAGCGTGTCCGAGCGCGCTACCGGAGCGCTGCCCCACGCCGGAGCCCCGTCAGGGGGCGGCATCACCGCGGGATGGCCTCCCCGCGCGTCATCGGTGGGATCTGTCACGGCGCCGTTCCAGTGCCGAACAAGGGATCGGGAACCGGAACCGGCGAAGGCGCCGGAACGGCGCCGAAGCGGCGAAGCGTGATGATCCCGCTCGGGCCAAGCTCGATGTCGGCCTGGTCGCCTCGCGCCTCGACATGGAACAGGCACGTCGCCCCGTCCTGCCCGAGCCTGCCTTGTCCCACCTCGGCCGTGTTGAGCAGAACCTGCGCCCGGGCCAGGTAGTTGCGGACCAGCGCGTCGGCCTCCCTGCCGGTCTGCCCGGTATAGCCGCCATTGGTGATTATCTGCTGGATCGCGAGCGAGCTGCGCGCGAAGCCGATCTGCCGCCCCATCAGCAGCCACTCGCTGATCGCCGCACTGACTTCCCACGGCGCGACCAGCCCTTCCACGCTGGGGCAGTCGATCGCCGCGAAGGTCCGCGGCATCAGCGTGTCGATCGCCGCTGCTATCGCCGCGGCGCGCTCCTCGGCGGTAGGCATGGTAGGCAGGACCGACCATGCGGACCGGCAGGCGCGGAAATAGTCGGCGAATTCGAAGGGGTTCTGCGCCCGCGCGGCGGCGAAGCTCGCCGCTTCCACCGCCAGCCCTCCGGTCGGTAGCCCCACCTCCCGCTCAAGCTCCAACAACGCCAGCTGGGCGTCGAGCCCCTGCCCCTGGAGCGCCGCGGCATCGGCGACGCGCAGCGAGTCCGTCAGCATGCCGCTGCGGCGGAGATCGGCTTGGCTAGCCAGCCCGTGCGCCTGCAGGATGACCGCGACGTTCGCCGGCGAGGGTGCGGCATCGGTCCCCGCTTCGGCGCGTGCGAGCGTGCGGAGATCCGCGACGCTCATCGTCATCAGCTTGACCGGGCTCACCATCAGCTGGAGCCGGTGGAGGATCAGATACGGCGTGCCATGCAGTCCCGACTGCACCCCGGCGACGAGCGCGCTTTCGTCGTTGAAATGATAGCGTGCCTGCGGGTCGGTCATCGCCCAGTCGAGCCATTGTGCTCCGCCGTCGATGAAGCCGAGCACCAGGCGTCCGACTTCCGAAAGCCCGGCGGGCCGATACAGCCGGCTCGCCACCGATACCGTCATGATTCCACTCCTCTCATCCCGATGGGAAGGCTTTGAGGATCGTCGCGGCGGCGGAGCCGATATCGGCAAAGTCCTGCGTCGCGTTCTTCATCATCGCCTGCGCGTTCTGCAGCGCGTCGGAGTATTTCTTGTCTCCAGTGGCAAGAAACTGGGCCATGGCCACGCCTGCCGCCGTGGTCGCGATCGTGGAGATGTTGCGCAGCGCGTCGGTTGCATCCTGCACTGCGATCGCGCTCGACTGCGCCACCGACTGGTATGCCTTGCCGGCACCGCTGGTGAGTACGACCTGATGCCCCATGGTCGCGGCCTGCGACTGGTTGATGACGTCGATCACTTGCGAATTCACATAGCTCGGGTCGGGCATGGCGGTCTCTCGCTTCTAAGGGCAGGTCACCCTTTCGGGGGGCAGGGCGTGGGCGCCGGCACGGTCGTCGTCACGGTGACGACCGTCGCGGCGGTCTGCGGCGCGGGCGGAGGGCATGGGTCCGCAGGCGCAGGAGTGGGCGTAGGCGCCGGAGTCGTAGTCGACGTCGGCTCCATCACCGCCGCGCCCGTCGTCACCAGCGGCGCCGGCGCCAACACCGCTGCCGACTCTGGATGCACCGAAGCCATCATGTGCGGCGTAGGCGTGGGTGTAGGTGTCGGCTTCGGCGGCGGCGTGGGTGTAGCGTCGCGAACCAGCCGCTGCAGGTCGCTGTCCGCCTGCTCCGCGGTATCGGTGGACAAGTCGCGCATGGCCCGGATCGTGTCGATCGCGTCCTCGGCCTGGGCAGTCGCGGCTGCGATCACGTCGCCGGGCTGCGACGGCACGGGCGGGAGCGGCTCGACATGCGGCAGAGGCGGCGGCACGGGCGGCAGCGGCGCGGGGCCGAACGGCGTGGACAGCATCTTGGCGCAGGCGGCCGTCACCGCGGCCGACCCGATCATGCTGCTGCCCTGTTGCCGGCTCACCGCGTTGTACATCGCCATGCCCAGCGTCTCGACCATCACGGTGTCGAGCATCGCGAAGGCCTGCGACGGCGCGGTGCCGTGCGTCAGCGTGACGACGTCGGCGACCGAGTCCACGATCTGGCCGTTGACGAGATTGTCCGACATCAGCTCGCTCCTTTCGCGAGGATCAGGGCAAGGACCTGCACCATTGCGGTCTGCCCGATCAGCTGGCCGCGCTGCTGCGCGGCGGCGGCGTTCGACATCACCAGGCCGATGCTCTGGCCCATCGCGAGATAGGTCATCCCCATCGCGACGGACGGCGCCTCGCCGACGCCGATCAGCACCGGGACGGCAGCGGGCACATCAGCCATGGCGAGGCTCCGGCAGAGCAGTCAGACCCGGAGGGCGCTGCCGCCCTCTTGCGGCACCGAAATCAGTACAGCCCGCGCGAAGCCCGCCTGCGCGGCGCCGGCGCGCCGCTGCTGTCGATGTCCTGCGTCGCCTTGCCGCCCGATCCGGTATCGATCGAATACAGCGTCGAGACCGCCTGGGTGGTCGATGCCTGCATCGTGACATAGCTTTGCTGCTGGCTGTTGGTGGCATTGTGCGCGGCGTTGGACAGCGCCTGCCCCGTCGCGACGAACAGATTGCCCAGCGCAACTGCCGGCGCGTCGCCCAGCACCTTGGTGTTCACCTGCGATATGGAATCGGTGATCTGGTCGTTGATCGCGGTTGGAAAAGCCATGATCTATCTCCTCGAGCGCAGGCGACGGTGCGCGGCGCTCAGCTTCCGGTTTTGTGGGTGGCGGCGCCGGTAGTGGCTCCGCCGAGCGAATAGAGCAGCGCCACGCCCGTGGTCGTGGCCGCCTGCGAGGTCATGTACATCTGCTGCTGCGCCAACGTGGCGTTGTGCGCCGCGTTCGCCAGTGCCTGCGCGGTCGCCTGGTACAGATTGCCCATCGCGATCGCCGGTGAAGAGCCGAGGATCTGGGTGTTGCCCTGCGTCACCGCGTCGGTGATCTGGTCGTTGACGGAAGTCGGAAACGCCATGGGGGACTATCCTGGAAAATCGGCTCGGAAAATCGGCTTGGAAGATCGCGCAGCCTGATGCCTGGCGGAGAGCGTCCGCCTAGCTGGACAGGATGCTTGCGGTCGCCTTGCCGGCCGAGGCGGTGTCGAGCGAATACAGCGTCGCCACCCCCATCGTCGTGGCCGCCTGCGCGGTCACATAGCTCTGTTGCTGCGCCAGGGTGGCGTTGTGCGCGGCGTTCGCCAGCGCCTGCGCGGTCGCCTGGTACAGATTGCCCATCGCGATCGCCGGCGCGTCGCCCAGCACCTTGGTGTTGGCCTGGGTGATCGAATCGGTGATCTGGCTGTTGACGGAAGTGGGAAAGGCCATGTCGGGCTCCTTGTCAGGTCATGCTCGCATTCGCGCCATGCGGCTGCGGCGGCATTATTCGGTCAGCCGCCGCGGCGGCGCCGTCCGGTCAGCCGCCGGGGGCGGCCCCGTCCGCTCAGCCCAGGCCGCGGACCTTGCTGTTGAGGATGTCTTCGGTGGCAATCCCCGTCGACGCGGTGTCGATCGCATACAGCGTGGCGACGCCCATGGTCGTCGCCGACTGCGCCGTGACATAGCTTTGCTGCTGGGCATTGGTCGCGTTGTGCGCCGCGTTCGCCAGCGCCTGCGCCGTCGCCTGGTACAAATTGCCCATCGCGATCGCCGGCGCATCGCCTAGAACCTTGGTGTTCGCCTGCGTGACGGAATCGGTGATCTGGTCGTTGACGGCTGTCGGAAATGCCATGTCTTCCTCCTCGGTCGAGTGGTCCGGGAACGATCGGCTGGATCGTCTGGGGATCGCCGGACAATATGAATGTAGAGGGCTCGGGACGATTGGTCGCTTCGAGCAAATATACGGCGTCACAGCGTAAAGTTTTGACCATGTTCGCCGGTTTCGACGATTTGCGGAGTAATCGCGCATCCTCGTACGGCGGACCCGATTCAGTTCGGCACTTCGGTCCGCCGCCGGCGCAGTCGCCACTCCTTCAAAGCGATCCGGATCGCCAGCCACTACCGAGTCTCCGCACGTCCAAATAGCGCTTGCCGGGCGCCCGCCAGCCGAACAGGGTAAAGGCAAGTTCGCTAGCGGGAGAAGTTCGTGGATCGTCGTTCCTTCATCGGCAGTGCCAGCGCGGCGACGCTCGCAGCGGCGGTTCCCGCGGCAGCGCGCCCGGCCGATCCCTCCGCAGCGGATATCCGGCTGCGGACGCTGCTCGACCGCATCTTCTACGATCGACTCGCCGATGATCCTGAAGGCGCCACCCGGCTCGGCCTGGATACCGGCGAGCGGGCCGCGCTGAAATCGAAGCTGACCGACGACTCGGCCAAGGCCACCGCCGCGGATCTCGCCCGCGCCAAGCGTGAGCTGGCGGAGTTGCGCGCGATCGATCCGGGCGCGCTCTCCCCTTCGGCCAAGCTCGATTACGAAGTCATAGCCTACCAGCTCCACGGCGCGATCGCCGGCGGCGAGCGGTTCACCTATGGCGCCAGCATGGGCCGCTATGCCCCCTATGTGCTCAGCCAGCTGACCGGCGCCTATCGCAACGTCCCCGATTTCCTCGACTCGCAGCATCGCATCAAGGATGCGGCCGACGCGGACGCCTATGTCGCCCGCCTGTCCGCCTTCGAAAAAGCGATCGACGACGACACCGAACGCCAGCGCGGCGACGCCGCTCGCGGCGTCTTCGCCCCCGATTACCTGCTCGACACGACGCTGAAGCAGCTCTCGGCGCTGCGCGACCAGCAGCCCGACACGACGGTGATGGTGTCCTCGCTCGCCGCCAAGCTGAAGGCCGCGGGCTTGCCCGACACCCATGTCGCCCAGGCCCGCCGCATCGTCGCCGACCGCGTCTTCCCGGCGCTCGACCGGCAGCGCGCACTCGTCACCGAACTGCGCGCCAAGGCGACTCACGACGCCGGTGTCTGGCGGCTCCCGGACGGCGAGGCCTATTACCGCGCCGCCGCGGAAGCGGCCACCACCGCCGCGCTGTCGGGCGACGAGATCCACCGCCTCGGCCTCGATCAGGTCGCACAGATCAGCGCGCGGATAGACACGATCCTCAAGGCGCAAGGCATGACCCAGGGGACCGTAGGTGCGCGGCTGGTGGCGCTGAACGAGCGCCCCGACCAGCTCTTCCCCAACACCGATCCCGGCCGCGACCAGCTGCTCGCCGCGCTCAACACGCAGATCGCGGCGATGGCCAAGCGCCTGCCCGAACAATTCACGACGGTGCCCAAGGCGCCGGTCGAGGTTCGCCGCGTGCCGCCCTCGATCCAGGCCGGGGCGCCGGGCGGTTATTACCAGAACGCCTCGCTCGACGGCTCGCGCCCGGCGATCTACTTCATCAACCTGCGCGACACGTTCGACCGGCCCAAGTTCGGCTTGGCCACGCTGACGCATCATGAGGCGATCCCCGGCCACCATCTCCAGGTCATGACCGCGCTGGAATCGACCAGCATCCCGCTGATCCGCCGCCGCACCTTTTTCAGCGGCTATAGCGAAGGCTGGGCGCTCTATGCCGAGCAGCTCGCCGACGAGATGGGCATGTACGAGGGCAACCCGCTGGGCCAGGTCGGCTATCTCCAGTCGCTGCTGTTCCGCGCCACCCGGCTGGTCGTGGACTCGGGCATGCACCACAAGCGCTGGAGCCGGGAAAAGGCGACCGACTATCTGATCGCCACCACCGGCATCGCGCGGGGCCGCAGCCAAGGCGAGATCGACCGCTACACCGCCTGGCCGGGCCAGGCGTGCAGCTACAAGATCGGCCACACCGTCTGGACCCGCCTGCGCGACCAGGTGAAGCGCAAGCAGGGCGCCCGCTTCGACCCCCGCGCCTTCCACGCCATCCTGGCCGAAGGCCCGATGCCGCTCACCGTGCTGGAGCGGGTGGTGACGGAGCGAATGCTGAAGGGGTAACCAGCCATTCGCAAATCCTCCCCTGCAAGGGGAGGATTGCTCACTCCCCCAACCCCGTCATCCCGGCCTTGAGCCGGGATCGCGCTTCTTCTTAGCTACGGGCGCAAAGAAAGCGGGACCCCGGCGCAACGCCGGGGTGACGACGCGGGGTGCGAACCCTCAACCTACCCCCGCTTCGCGGCGATATACGCGTCGACCTGCTCCTCCAGCACATCGAGCGGCAGCGCCCCGTTCGCCAGCACCGCCTCATGGAAATCGCGAATATCGAACCGCGATCCCAGCGCCTTCTGCGCCTTCACGCGCAGCCCGGCGATCTTCAGCTGGCCGACCATGTAGCTCGTCGCCTGGCCCGGATTGTTGATGTAGCGGTCGACTTCCTTGACGATGTCGCGCTGCGACAGCGGCGAATTCTTCTGGAAAAAGGCCACAGCCTGCTCGCGGCTCCAGTGCTTCGCGTGCATGCCGGTGTCCACCACCATGCGGATCGCGCGCCATATCTGCAGCGACAGCATGCCGAACTCGGTATCCGGCGTCGGATACGCCCCCATCTCCTGCGCCAACCGCTCGGTGTAGAGCCCCCACCCCTCGATATAGCTGCCATAGAAGCCGAAGCGGCGGAACTTGGGTAGGCCCTGCAGTTCCTGCGCGCGGGCGATCTGGAAATGGTGCCCCGGCGCGCCTTCGTGCACGGCGATCGCGTTCACCTGCTGCTTGTTGACCTGGTTCATGTCGGCCAGGTTGACGTAGAAGATGCCGGGCCGCGATCCATCGGGCGCCGGACGATTGTAGAACGCCACCGATGCGGTCTCCTGCCGCCACTTCTCGACCGCGCGCACTTCCAGCTTCGCCTCGGGCAGCCGGTGGAAGAAGCGCGGTCCGGTGGCCATCATCCTGGCGATCACTGCGCGGGCGTCGCTCAGATACTGCTCGCGGCCAGCCTCGTCATTGGGATATTTGTAGGCGGGATCGGTGCGGATCGCGTCGAAGAACGCCTCCAGGCTGCCCTTGAAGCCGATCTGCGCCTTCACCCGCTCCATCTCGGCGCGGATCGCCTTCACCTGCGCGAGGCCGGTCTGGTGGATCTGGTCGGCGCTCAGGTTCGTCGTCGTGTAGAAGGCCAGCTGCGACTGGTAATAGGCGTCGCCGCCCGGCAGGCTCCACGCCCCGTCATTGCCCTTGGCCTGCGGCTCGATTGCGTCGAGCGCGGCAAACAGCGTGGCGAACCCGCGCTTGAACGGGCCGGTCAGCGCCGCCTTGGCCTGCTCGATCAGCTGCTTCTTGGTCGCGTCGTCCGCCTTGAGTGCACTCACCTTCTTGCGGAAATCGGCCAGGATCGTGCTGTCCGGCCCGCCATCGAACGGCGCGCCGCTGATCACCTTCTGCGCGTCGCCGCGCGCCGGCGCGAACACCATCTTGGGCGGGACGATGCCCTGCCGGGCCTGCTCGCGCATCCGTGCGGAAACCTCGCCCATCACCCGCTCGCTATCCACCAGCCGGGCGACATAGGCGCGGGCATCCTCGACCGTGTCGATGCGGTGCTCGTTGATCAGGAACACCGGAATGTCGCCGGCCGGGCTGCCATTGGTCGATACCGGGAAGCTGTACTGGCGGAACTGGTACTGCCGCCGCGCCGTCTCGACATTCTTCTCGAACAGGCGGTAGCTCAGCCGGCCCGTCACGCTCAGCCGATCGGGCGAGAATTGCCGCTTCATCTCGGCCAGCTGCCGCTCCGCCAGCGCGAGGCGGCGCGCTTCGGCGGCGTCGGTATAATCGTCCAGCCGGTCCTGCTTGGTCTTCAATCCCAGGCTTGTCATCTGTTCGGGGCTCAGCGCCACCGCCTCGTCGAACGCGGCGTCCAGGAAGGTGAGCAGCCGCTGGTCCTCCGCGGTCTGGCTGGCTGCGCCGGGCGCCTGTGTTCCGGCTTGAGCATGGGCCATCAGGGGTGCCACCGCACCCGCCGCCAACAAACACGCCAGGGTAACCCGCTTCATCGAAAACACCTCCGCTCGAACGTGCGGGCAGGGTAGCGATTGCGAACCGCCGCGCAACGCCTGCGATCCGGCACGCCACAGGTTCACAAGCGCGCAGTCACGGCCTAAGCTCGCCGCATGATCGACCGCATCTTCCTCGACCACCCGCGCAGCGTCGGTGAGAGCTATGGCGAGCACGCCGCCACGGCCACCCGCTTCGGCGTGGCCATGATCGTCGGCGGCGCCGCGTGCATCGTCCACGCCGTCCTGCCGCCCTTGTTCACCCGCACCGCCAGCGACACGGTGAAGCGGCTCTACGCGCAGATGAAGGCGCGCCAGCCGGCCTTCTCGCAGGAAAAGCCGGCGTTCCAACAGCCCGAGTGGCAGCTCGAATACGAGATCTGATCGCTTGATCGAACATGTCGCGATCATCGGCGCGGGCTTTTCCGGCACGCTCCAGGCGATCAACCTGCTCCGGCACGACGGGCCGCGCGCGACGCTGATCGAGCGCGCGCCGGTCGCCGGCACCGGCCTCGCTTATGGCGCCGCCCACCCCAGCCACGTGCTCAACGTCCGTGCCGCGAACATGAGCGCCTTTCCGGACGATCCCTCGCACTTCGTCCGCTGGCTCGAAGCGCGCGGCGTGGCCGACGCCCCCGCCGCCTTCATCCCGCGCACGACTTATGGCGAGTATCTGCGCGAACTGCTGGAGGAAGCGCTGCGCACCTCCAACGGGCGCCTGACCTTGATCCGCGATGAAGTCTGCGACGTGGAGACCGGCGCTACCGTCCGCGTGAAGCTCGCCAACCGCACGCTCGAAGCCGATGCCGCGGTGCTCGCGGTCGGCAACCTGCCGCCCCACGATCCGCCCGGGCTCGATCCGCAGCTGCTGTCGGCCACACGCTACAAGGGCGATCCCTGGCACCCCAGCGTGCCCGAGGATCTGTCGGACGACGACACCGTGCTGGTGATCGGCACCGGCCTGACGATGGTCGACGTCGTCCTGCTGCTCGAATCGCGCGGCTTTCGCGGCCACATCGTCGCCCTCTCCCGCCGCGGGCTCCTCCCCCGCGCGCATGCCCCCGGCAGCGACTGGCAGCGGATCGACCAGCGCCCCTCGACGGTCGCCTCGGCCCTCCTGCACGCGGTGCGCGCCCGGGGCGCGGCGATCGGCTGGCGCAACGCGGTCGACGAGCTTCGCCCCTTCACCCAGTCGATGTGGGGCAATGCCAGCGAAGCCGAGCGCGGCCGCTTCCTGCGCCACCTGCGCCCGTGGTGGGACGTCCACCGCCACCGCCTGGCGCCGCAGGTCGACGCGCGGCTGCACGCGATGCTCGACAGCGGCCGGCTTCAGGTCATCGCCGGCAAGACGCTGGCCTTCAGCGAGCAGGCCGATGGCATCCAGGTCAGCTTTCGGCGTCGTGGCGCGGACGCGTCGGAAACGCTGCTCGCCCAGCGCATCATCAACTGCACCGGCCCGCTCGGCGATCTCAGCCGCAGTGCCGAGCCGCTGCTGCGCCGCCTGGCCGAGCGCGGCTGCATCCGGCCCGATCCCGCCCATCTCGGCATCGAAGTCGACAACCAGGCCCAGACGATCAACGCCGACGGCCTGCCCAACACCAACCTCTACGCGCTCGGCCCGATGACGCGCGGCGCGTTCTGGGAGATCGTGGCAGTGCCCGACATCCGCACCCAGACCTGGAGCGTCGCCCGCCGCCTCTCCAACGCCCATTGGGTGGGGGGCGAAGGACTGTAGGACGGCCTGAGCGCGGGATAGTATCAATTGACACTATCCCGCGCATCACGGTAAACGCACTGCATGAACGACGCAGCAAACCCGCTCGGCCTCAACGGCTTCGAGTTCGTGGAATTCACTTCGCCCGATCCCGACGCGATGGCGAAGCAGTTCGAGCAGATGGGCTTCGTTCCCACCCACATCCATCCGCGCAAGGCGATCACCCGCTACAAGCAGGGCAGGATCAACCTGATGCTCAACCGCGACGAAACCGGCCGCGTCGCCGCGTTTCGCGCCGAGCACGGTCCCTCGGCCAGCGCGATGGCGTTCCGCGTCAACGATCCCAAGGCGGCGTTCGAATGGGCGCTCCAGCATGGCGGCGAGCGTACCGAGGAAGACGACACCGTCATCATCGGCATCGGCGGATCCTATCTCTACTTCATCCAGGACGGCATCGACCTCTATGCCGACTGGCAGGAGATCCCCGGCTGGCAGCAGGCCGAGGCCGAGAACAATGTCGGGCTCGACCTGCTCGACCACCTCACCCACAATGTCCGCCGCGGCCAGATGCGGGTGTGGTCGGAGTTCTACAAGACGCTGTTCGGGTTCGAAGAGCAGAAGTATTTCGACATCAAGGGCCAGGCGACCGGGCTGTTCAGCCAGGCGATGATCGCCCCCGACAAGGCGATCCGCATTCCGCTGAACGAGAGCCAGGACGACAAGAGCCAGATCGAGGAGTTCATCCGCCAGTATAAGGGCGAGGGCATCCAGCACCTCGCGCTGACCACCGACGACATCTACGACACGGTCGAGCGCCTGCGCGCCCGCGGCGTGCGGCTTCAGGACACGATCGAAACCTATTTCGAATTGGTCGACAAGCGCGTCCCCGGACACGGCGAAGACCTCGAGCGGCTACGCAAGAACCGCATCCTGATCGACGGATCGGTCGAGCGCGGCGAAGGCCTGCTGCTCCAGATCTTCACCGAGAACATGTTCGGCCCGATCTTCTTCGAGATCATCCAGCGCAAGGGCAATGAAGGTTTCGGCAACGGCAATTTCCAGGCACTGTTCGAGAGCATCGAGCTCGACCAGATCCGCCGCGGAGTCATAAAGGTCGACGCCTGAACGAGTTTGGAGAGGAGAGCCGGGATCAACCTGGCCCCGAAAGATCCCGTCCTCAAATCTGAGCGAGGGGAGCCGCAGGAGGATGAGGGAGATGCGCCGACCAGCGTTTCTCCCTCATCCCACTTCTAAGCCTCTGCCCTTGGGGAGAGGAAAGTAAGCCCATCTATTTCCCCTCCCTGCAAGGGAGGGGCTAGGGGTGGGTCTAGCGGAAGGCGGGCTCGATGCCCGGCTTTCGCTTTCACGCCAGAGCGCGGGGAGGCTCGCTGCGCTCGCACCCACCCCCAGCCCCTCCCTTTCAGGGAGGGGAGTGAGATTGGCCATGACCGATTACGTACCCGGCTTCGGCAACCACGTCTCGACCGAGGCCGTCCCCGGCGCGCTGCCGATCGGCCGCAACTCGCCGCAAAAGCCCGCCTTCGGCCTCTACACCGAGCAACTCTCCGGCACCGCCTTTACCGCGCCGCGCCACGAGAACCGCCGCTCCTGGCTCTATCGCCTGCGCCCCACTGCCGAGCACCCGCCATTCGTCCGCTATGGCGGCGCAGAGCGCTTCGCTCCCGGCACGGTGGACGCGCCGCTGGCGCCCAACCGGTTGCGCTGGAGCCCAGCACCGCCGCCTTCTCCGGCGCATCCCACCGACCTGATCGACGGCATGACGACGATGCTCGCCAACCGCGATCCGGCGGACCTGGAAGGCGTCGCGCTGCACGTCTACGCGGCCAACAAGGACATGGACGCCCGGGTCTTCACCAATGCCGACGGCGAACTGCTGTTCATCCCGCAGCATGGCCGGCTGGCGCTGCTCACCGAGCTTGGCCGCATCGACATCGCCCCCGGTCAGATCGCCCTGATCCCGCGCGGCGTGAAGTTCCGCGCCCTGCTCCCCGATGGCGAAGTCCAGGGCTATGTCGCCGAGAATCACGGCGCGCTGTTCCGCCTCCCCGATCTCGGCCCGATCGGCGCCAACGGCCTGGCCAACCCGCGTGACTTCGAAACGCCCTCCGCCTGGTTCGAGGATCGCGACGACCCCACCGAGATCGTCCAGAAATATATGGGATCGCTGTGGACGACCACACTCGACCACAGCCCGCTCGATGTGGTCGCCTGGCACGGCAACCTCGCGCCGTGGCGCTACGACCTGTCGCGGTTCAACACGATCAACACGGTCAGCTTCGACCATCCCGATCCGTCGATCTTCACCGTGCTGACTTCGCCCAGCGACGTTCCCGGACGCGCCAATGCAGATTTCGTGATCTTCCCGCCGCGCTGGATGGTGGCCGAGGACACGTTCCGCCCGCCCTGGTTCCACCGCAACATCATGTCCGAGGCGATGGGGCTGATCACCGGCGCCTATGACGCCAAGGCGGAGGGCTTCGCACCCGGCGGGCTGTCGCTGCACAATTTGATGTCCGGGCACGGACCGGACGTGGCGAGCTGGCGCGGCGCAAGCGACGCCGCGCTCAAGCCGCACAAGATCGAAGGCACGATGGCGTTCATGCTGGAAAGCTGCTGGCCATACCGCCCGACGGCCTACGCAATGGGCTGCGCCCAGCCCGACTATGATGACGCCTGGGCGGGATTCCCGAAGGCGAAACTCCCTTGATCCTCCCCGAGCTCGTCTCGGGGAGGGGGACCGCCCGCGCAGCGGGTGGTGGAGGGGCGCGCCGGGCACCGGCGCGTTCGCGCCGGCCCCTCCACCACGCCCTGCGGGCGCGGTCCCCCTCCCCCAGCAAGCTGGGGGAGGATTTCTAACGATGGACCGCCTCACCACCACGCCCCCCAACGTCACCCTGGGTCCACTCACCCTCGTCCCCGACGGTCGCGCCCGCAACTTCGTGATCGAACTACGCGCCGGCCGTTTCCACGGCTTCATCGTCCGCCGCGGCGAGACCGTTCACGGCTATGTCGATCGCTGCCCGCATATGGGCCTGCCACTCGCCCAGGAACTGGACGAATATGTCTCGCCCGACGGCACGTTGCTGATGTGCTCGTGGCACGGCGCGTTCTTCCGGATCGAGGATGGCTATTGCGTGGGCGGCCCGTGCGGCGGCGCGTCCTTGCAGCCCTGGCCGGTCACGGTGCGCGAAGGATTGCTCGTCACGGCCTGACCGTCCTTGGCTGGCGGCAGCCGGCGAATGATCCGGACCCGATGCACCCCGGTTGGAAGGAAGCGTGCCCCGGGCGTACCCTGCCCCGTGGTGGAGGCAAGCCGCTTCCACTATTACACAGGGGAAACCGCATGGCAGATCTTCTGCAGTTCGTGAATTCCGCCCTCCATTCGGGGCAGACCGTCGACGTCTATTTGAACCGGACCCCGCAGATCGGCGACGGCTCGGCCGACATCGTCGAGTCGCTGCACCTCAAGCTCCACGGCAGGGCGTCGATCCTCGGGCATCAGTTCGCCGGCGAAGTGGAAATCGTCATGCCCGATCTCAGCCAGTCGGGCACCTGCCGCGTCGTGTTCAACGGGCAGGTTGCCGAAGGGTGCGCCTATCAGTCCAACGGCTCGCAACTGAAGATCCGCTTCCCAGGCGCGGAAATCACGTTGATGCGCGGGGACAAGTCGTGGACCTGGGTCGGGCTCGACCGGCCTTCGGTGTGGATCGGCGTCTGGCCCACCAGCGCCGGGCTGGTCGAGGAGGATCTCGGCGGGGGTCCCGATCTCACAGGCCTCGACTGACGGATCGCGGGCTCGCAGGCGCGGGCCCGCCACTTCTTGCGATCAGCGGAACACTACGGCAGAGCGGCGGTCATAGAATGCGCTGCCCGGGACACGGAGCACGCTGCCGGAGAGACATGCCATGACCCCCGATTTCGATTTCGCACTCGGCGACAATGCCGACATGATCCGCGAGACCACGGCGCGCTTCGCCAAGGACCGCATCGCCCCGCTCGCCGCCCGCATCGACGCAGAGGACTGGTTCCCGCGCGACGAGCTTTGGGCCGACATGGGCGAGCTCGGCCTCCACGGCATCACCGTGCCCGAGGATCAGGGCGGGCTGGGCCTGGGCTATCTCGAGCACGTCATCGCCTGCGAGGAAGTCAGCCGCGCCTCGGCCTCGATCGGCCTCAGCTACGGCGCGCATTCCAATCTGTGCGTCAACCAGATCAGCCGCTGGGCCAATCCCGAGCAAAAGGCCAAATACCTCCCCAAGCTGATCTCCGGCGAGCATGTCGGCAGCCTGGCGATGTCCGAAGTCGGCGCCGGCTCCGACGTGGTCAGCATGAAGCTGCGCGCCGAAAAGACCGATCGCGGCTACAGGCTCAACGGCACCAAATTCTGGATCACCAACGCCGCTTATGCCGAGACGCTGGTGGTCTATGCCAAGACCGGAGAGGGCAGCAAGGGCATCACCACCTTCCTGATCGAGAAGGACATGCCCGGCTTCGCGATCGGCCAGAAGATCGACAAGATGGGCATGCGCGGATCGCCTACGTCGGAGCTGGTGTTCACCGATTGCGAAGTGCCCGACGAAAACGTGATGGGCCCGGTGAATGGCGGCGTCGGCGTGCTGATGTCGGGCCTCGATTACGAGCGCACCGTGCTCGCCGGCATCCAGCTGGGCATCATGCAGGCCTGCCTCGACGTCGTCCTCCCCTATCTCCGCGAGCGCCAGCAGTTCGGCAAGCCGATCGGCACCTTCCAGCTGATGCAGGCCAAGGTCGCGGACATGTATGTCGCGCTCAATTCGGCGCGCGCGTATGTCTACGCCGTCGCCAAGAGCTGCGACGCGGGCAAGACCACCCGCTTCGATGCCGCCGGCGCGATCCTGCTCGCGAGCGAAAACGCCGTGCGGGTGTCGCTGGAAGCGATCCAGGCGCTTGGCGGTGCGGGCTACACCAAGGACTGGCCCGTCGAACGCTTCGCCCGCGACGCCAAGCTGCTCGACATCGGCGCCGGCACCAACGAAATCCGCCGCATGCTGATCGGCCGCGAATTGATCGGGGGGTGACACAACATCCTCTGGCGAGGAGACGTTCGCCCTTTGTCTTTTCGGAACAAGGGGAGAAGCGCTACTCGAGTATCAGGGAAGAATGAACACCCGCTCCGTCACCGCCGGCGGGAGATACGGTTGGCTGCTCCGGTCACTCGAAGGCGCGGCTTGGCAGTGCCGGGAGCAATCCAGTAAATCTCGTTCCCTGCGCCCTCGACCTGGATCGATGATGTCTTGGCAAGGTCGACATTGATGCGGTTGCTGGCGCCGATAACGTGGAGGTTGGTGCAGGCACCTGTAATCGTCAGAACGTTGCTGGCGCCTTCGATCGTCGCACTTTCACCGCCGCAATCGAGCTCCGACGTCTCTCCGGCGCCCTCGAACTGCGCTTGAGCATGCGCCGGCGCGGCCGTGAACGCTGCTGCCGAAGCCAAGGTCAGAAATACGGCTGCCTGCAAGTGTCGCATCACGCTCTCCATTCGTTACGCTGCCGAAAGCTACGCACAGTCGAGCACGAGGTTCCGTGAAGCAGACGGCTCCGCGGCGGCGCATCCAAGGGGCGGCAAGATATGGCGCCTCACCAGACCTTCACCCGCTTCTCCGGCGCCAGGAACAGCGCCTGCCCCGCCTGCACCCCGAACGCGCCGTACCAGGCATCGAGGTTGCGCACCGTCTGTGCCCGGAACCGCGACGGTGCATGCACGTCGGTCGCGATCCGCGCGCGCAGCTGCTGCTCGCGGCTCTTGTCGCGCCAGCTCTGCGCGAAGGCGAGGAAGAAGCGCTGGTCGCCGCTCAGCCCGCCGATCACCGGCGCCGGCTTTCCGCCCAGCGAGGCATGATAGGCTTCATAGGCCGCGGTCAGCCCGGCGACGTCGGCGATGTTCTCGCCCAGTTCCTGCTTGCCGTTGAGGTGGAGCCCCGGCAGCGCTTCATAGGCGTCGTATTGCGCGACCAGCGCCGCGCCGGCCTGATCGAAATGCGCCAGATCCTCCTTGGTCCACCAGTTGCGCAGCCGCCCGCTCGCATCGAAGGTCGCGCCCAGATTGTCGAAGCTGTGGCTGATCTCATGCCCGATCACCGCGCCGATCGAGCCGTAATTGGCCGCCGCATCGGCCTTGGGATCGTAGAACGGCGCCTGCAGGATCGCCGCAGGGAAGTTCAGTGCGTTCTGCAGCGGCAGATTGACGGCGTTGACCGTCTGCGGCGTCATCCACCATTCGCCGCGGTTCACCGGCTTGCCGATCTTGGCGAGCTGGTGGCGATATTCGGCCAGCTGTGCGCGGCGCACATTGCCGACCGGATCGTCGGCCTTCACGTCGAGCCCGGCATAGCTCCGCCACGTTTCGGGATAGCCGATCCCGACTTGCATCGTCTCGATCTTGCGGCGCGCCTCGATCTTGGTCGCCGGGGCCATCCAGTCGAGCGCCGCGACGCGCTTGTCGAAGGCGCCGAGGATGCCCTTCACCATCGTCTGGATGTCGGCCTTGGACGAAGCCGGGAAATAATCCTTGGCGTAGAGCTGGCCCACCGCGTCGCCCAGCCAGGCGTTGAGGCTCGCGATCGCGCGCTTGTCGCGCGGGCGTGGCTTGGGCGTGCCGTTCAGCTGATGGCTGAAGAATTCGAAATGCGCCTGGTCGAACGCCGCGGGCAGCATTTCGGTGACTTCGTTGATCCGGTGGAAGGTCAGCCAGTCCTGCCAGGTCTGGATCGGCTCGCTCGCGACCAGCCTGGCGATGCCGGTGACCGCGCCGGGCTGCCAGACGATGAAGTCCTGCTGGTTGCCCAGCCCCGCGGCGTTCCAGAAGGCGTCCCAGTCGATCCCCGGCGCCTGCTTGGCGAAATCGGCCTTCTTCCACGGATTGTCCGCCTTGTGCGCATCCTGGCTGGTGACGATGTCGGCATGGGCGCGCGCGATCTTGGTCTCCAGCTCGACAATCCGCTGCGCGCGGGCGTCGGGCTCGGTGACGTTGGCCAGGCTCAGCAGCTTGCCGATATAGGCGCGATACTGGTCGCGGATCTTCGCCATTTCGGGCTTGTCGGAGACGTAGTAATCGCGGTCGGGCAGCCCGAGCCCGCCCTGGAGCAGATAGGGCACGGTCGTGTCGGGCCGGTCGAACGCCTGGGTGACGAAGATCCCGAACAAATTCTCGGTCTCGAAATTGGTCGCGTTGAGCGGGTCGACATCGGCGCGGATATTGCCCCCCAGCATCGCCGAGAGCGCCTTCCTGTCGGTGAGCCCGGCGATCGCGTCCATCTCCTCGCCCAGCGGCGCCAGCCCGCGCTGCTCGATCGCGGCAGTGTCGGTATAGGCGTTGAACCAGTCGGCGATCCGGCGCTGGTCGGTGCCCACCGCCGCATTGGCCTTGAGCGCCGCCTGGACGATCGCGGCATTGTTCGCCTCGGCCTTGTTGAACACTTCCAGGAACACGCCCGTGCTCGATCGGTCCGCCGGGATCTCAGTCTTCGCGCGCCAGCCGCCATTGGCATATTGCTCGAAATCGTCGCCCGGCTTCACCGCTTTGTCGAGCCCGGCCAGATCCACTCCGATTCCGGGCTGGGTGGCGGCGGCTTCGGTCTTGGCCGCGTCGCCGCCGGGGGTGCAGGCCGTGGTGGCGAGCAGGGCGGAGAGCAGCAGGGCGCGAGGGTTCAACATCATTCTCCGAACGCACAATGGGGTGCGGTTTGCTACTCCCGGGCGCAGCGGCGCGCCAGTCCTTCCCAACCCGGTTCGCCGCGTCTAGGGCTGGTTCCAAAGAACAAGGCCAATGAGGGAGGATGCATGAGCGCCCCGGTGCTCGACACCAAGGTCACGATCGACGGCGAGGCGTTCCGCGCCAATGCCGCGCACAATCGCGCACTGGCCGAGCGGCTGCGCGCCGATGTCGCGCGTGCGGCGCTGGGCGGCAGCGACAGCGCGCGCGACCGCCACACTGCACGCGGCAAGCTCCTCCCGCGCGAGCGGGTCGAGCGGCTGCTCGATCCCGGCGCGCCCTTCCTCGAAATCGGCCAGCTCGCCGCCAACGGCCTGTATGAAGGCGAAGTCCCCGGCGCCGGCCTCATCGCCGGGATCGGCCGCGTCTCGGGCCGGATGGTGATGATCGTGTGCAACGACGCGACCGTGAAGGGCGGAACCTATTACCCGCTCACCGTCAAGAAGCACCTCCGCGCGCAGGAAATCGCGCAGGAGAACCGCCTCCCCTGCATCTATCTGGTCGACAGCGGCGGCGCCAATTTGCCCCACCAGGCCGAGGTCTTCCCCGACCGCGACCATTTCGGCCGGATCTTCTTCAACCAGGCCACTATGTCCGCGCTCGGCATCCCGCAGATCGCCTGCGTGATGGGCAGCTGCACCGCGGGCGGCGCCTATGTCCCGGCAATGTCCGACGAAAGCATCATCGTCCGCAACCAGGGCACGATCTTCCTCGCCGGCCCGCCCCTGGTCCAGGCCGCGACCGGCGAAGTGATCTCGGCGGAGGATCTGGGCGGCGGCGACTTGCATGCGCGCAAGTCCGGCGTAGTCGATCATCTCGCCGAGAATGACGAACATGCGCTGACCATCGTCCGCGACATCGTCAGCCACTTGCCCGCCGATCGCACTCCCGACATCGCGCTGGTCGATCCGCGCCCGCCCCGGCACGATCCGCAGGAGCTCTACGGCATCGTCCCCCAGGACGTCCGCGCGCCCTATGACGTCCACGAAGTCATCGCCCGCATCGTCGACGGTTCCGAATTCCACGAGTTCAAGGCGCTCTACGGCAGCAGCCTGGTCTGCGGCTTCGCGCATATCTGGGGCATGCCTGTCGCCATCCTGGCGAACAACGGCGTGCTGTTCAGCGAGAGCGCGCAAAAGGGTGCGCATTTCATCGAGCTCGCCTGCCAGCGTCGGATCCCCTTGCTCTTCCTCCAGAACATCTCCGGCTTCATGGTCGGCGGCAAATACGAAGCCGAAGGCATTGCGAAACATGGCGCAAAGCTAGTCACCGCCGTCGCCACCGCGACCGTGCCCAAGCTCACCGTGTTGATCGGCGGCAGCTTCGGCGCGGGCAATTACGGCATGTGCGGCCGGGCCTATTCGCCGCGCTTCCTGTTCAGCTGGCCCAACAGCCGGATCAGCGTGATGGGCGGCGAACAGGCCGCCAGCGTCCTCGCCACGGTCCACCGCGACGCCGACAAATGGAGCGACCAGGAAGCCGAAGCCTTCAAGGCGCCGATCCGCGCGAAATATGAAGACGAAGGCAATCCCTGGCACGCCACTGCGCGGCTGTGGGACGACGGCATCATCGACCCCGCCCAGACCCGCGATGTGCTCGGCCTGGCACTGGCAGCCACGCTGAACGCGCCGATCACGGAGCGCCCGCAGTTCGGCGTGTTCCGGATGTGAGGGAGCACAAAGCAATACCTCCCCGGAACGGGGAGGGGGACCGCCCGGCACAGCCGGGTGGTGGAGGGGCCCGCCCCTCGCCCTTCGGCGCGCCGTCGAGAACCATTCGGATGGCCCGCCGTGAGCGCAGGTCGGGCAACGTCCCGGAGGTGGTTCTCTGGCGCGAGCTCCGCAAGCGACCGGAGGGCTTCAAGTTCAGGCGCCAGCATCCACTCGGCGCCTATTCGCTGGACTTTGCCTGCCTTGAGGCGCGTCTTTGCGTAGAGGTTGATGGCGAGCACCACGCGCGCGGAGATCGCCCCGCTGCCGATATCATCCGTGACGTGGCCGTTGCCGAACACGGCTTCGCCACGCTGCGCGTCCCCGCTCGCGAAGTGCTGTCGGATCTGTCTGCAGTAATCACCACGATCGTGACCGCCTGCCGCGATCGGGCGCCCCTCCACCCCCGGCCTGCGGCCGGCGGTCCCCCTCCCCGTTCCGGGGAGGTATTGTAAGGATGCCCATGCTCCTCGCTTTGCCGCTCGCCCTCGCCATCCCCGCCACGGCAGACACCCCCCTCCACCCGCTCACCGAGGCCGACCTCGACCGCACTCAGGAAACCGGCTGCACCTTCACCTTCAGCCGGGGCAACGCGACTCTGCTCCAGGCGATCGGCCGCGACCTCATGATCCGTACGCCGCAGGGGTTCGCGCTCTGCCGGTTCGACCAGGCGGGGCTCGACGCCTTCACCGGCGGCAAGCGCCCGCTCACCTGCGGCAACCGCGCGCTGCAGCTGCGCCAGACCGGCCGCACGCGCAGCTTCCCCGAAAGCGACGGCGCCGGCTGGCCAGCCGCGCTTCGCGTGACCAGCGGCAAGGCCAGCGTCACCCTGCGCGGCGATGCCGGCGTGGCATGCTGAGGGCCTGACGCCATGCCCCGCCCCACTCCCGGAAAGAGCCGATGACCAAGGACCGCCTGTTCCTGCTCGACAGCGACTGGGCCGATCCCGCTTATGGCGGGGATCGGCGCTTCTACTGCCAGGATTGCATGACCGTCGAAGGCCTGCTGGCCGCCTTCCCCGATCGCGCCGCCAACCTCGACATCAGCCGCGTCGCCTGGCCACGCCCGCGCGCCGCGGTGGTCGAGGTTCTTGGCGAGGCCAATCAGAACCTTCCCGCACTTGCCTGGACGCTTTCCGACGGCAGCACCGCCTTCGCAAACGACATGCCCGGCCTGCTGCGCGCGCTCCACGAACGCCACGGCTTTCCGGAGCGCCATCCATGACTTCCAAAATAGGATTTCGCATGGTTCACTCCGCCACCATGAAGCTGCTCCCCGCCCCCCTGTGCCGACCGCCATCGCGCCCTTGCGAAGTTCGCAAACCCCGCACGGACCGCAACTTCATCAACTTCACCGCGGCACCGCAGGGCCCCTGCGAAACGCTTTCGCCAGGAAATGCGCCGTTTTCAAAGTGCAACTTCCACAACTTCACATCCAACCAAAAGGTTGGTTCACGATGATCGCGTCGCTGCTGATCGCGAATCGCGGCGAGATCGCCTGCCGCATCATCCGCACCGCCCGGGCGACGGGCGTCCGCACGGTTGCCGTCTATTCGGACGCCGACGCCCAGGCGCTCCACGTTCGCCAGGCCGATGAAGCCGTGCATATCGGCCCCTCTCCGGTGCGCGAAAGCTATCTCGTCGGCGACAAGATCATCGCCGCCGCGCTGCAGACCGGCGCGCAGGCGATCCATCCCGGCTATGGCTTCCTCTCCGAAAACGCCGATTTCGCGCAGGCGGTGCGCGATGCCGGCCTGATCTGGGTCGGCCCCGATCCGGACAGCATCCGCGCGATGGGGCTCAAGGACGCCGCCAAGTCGCGGATGATCGCCGCCGGCGTTCCGGTCACCCCCGGCTATCTCGGCGAAGACCAGTCGCCCGCGCGCCTCCAGGCCGAAGCCGATGCGATCGGCTATCCCGTGCTGATCAAGGCGGTTGCCGGGGGCGGCGGCAAGGGCATGCGCCGCGTCGACGACGCCGCGGATTTCGCCGACCTTCTCGCCTCCTGCCAGCGCGAGGCCGCCTCTTCGTTCGGCGACGATCGCGTGCTGCTGGAAAAATACATCCTCAGCCCCCGCCATATCGAGGTTCAGGTGTTCGGCGACACGCATGGCAATGTCGTCCACCTGTTCGAGCGCGACTGCTCGCTCCAGCGCCGCCACCAGAAGGTGATCGAGGAAGCCCCCGCCCCCGGCATGGACCCGGCCACGCGCGAGGCGATCTGCGCCGCGGCGGTCCGCGCCGCCCAGGCGGTCGATTATGTCGGCGCCGGCACGATCGAGTTCATCGCCGACGCTTCCGAAGGGCTGCGCGCCGATCGCATCTGGTTCATGGAAATGAACACCCGGCTCCAGGTCGAGCATCCGGTGACCGAGGAGATCACCGGCCAGGATCTGGTCGAATGGCAACTCCGCGTCGCCAGCGGCGAGCCGCTGCCCAGGCGGCAGGACGAACTCGGCATCACCGGCTGGGCGATGGAAGCGCGGCTCTATGCCGAAAACCCGGCCACCGGCTTCCTGCCCAGCATCGGCCCGCTCGAGCATTTGCGGCTCCCCGAATCTGCGCGGGTAGAAACCGGCGTGGAAGAAGGCGGCGCCGTCTCGGCTTTCTACGATCCGATGATCGCCAAGATCATCGTCCATGCCGCCGACCGCATAGGCGCGATCGAAGCCTTGTGGGAAGCGACCACTGACGTAGAGGTCTGGCCGGTGCGGACCAATGCCGGGTTCCTGGCGCGGATCTGCCTGGACGAGGACTTCCAGCGCGGCGACCTCGACACGGGCCTCATCGAGCGTCGCGGCGAAGCGCTTACCGTGCCGCCCGAACCCGAAGCGGAGCATCTGCGTGAGGTGGCCTCGGCATTGGCCGCACGCCCGGCCACCGGCGTCTGGAGCGCCGCTCTGGGCTTCCGGGCCAATGCCGCGCCGCGAAGCGAGATTCGCCTGGTCGACGACACCGGCGGCGTCCACATCGTCGAAGATGCCGCACCGGACGATGGCGAAGCGCAGGAAGAAGTGGTCAGCTTCTTCCTGGGCGAGGCCCGCGGCTATCGCCTGCACCATCCACGCGGCAGCGGCGGTGCCGGTGCCGCCGCCGACGGCGCGCTGCTGGCGCCGATGCCCGGCCGGATCACTGCGGTCGAGGTCGCGTCCGGCGCCAGCGTCACCAAGGGCCAGCGCCTCGTCACGCTGGAAGCGATGAAGATGGAGCACAGCCTGGTCGCGCCGTTCGACGGCGTGGTCGCCGAGCTGAACGCCCAGGCGGGCGGGCAAGTCAGCGAAGGCACGCTGCTGGTGAAGATAGACCAGCACCCATAGCCGAAGCATCGGTTCCCCGGCGAAGGCCGGGGCCCAGGTGCGAGCGGCGGGAGGCTGGGCACGCCTTCGCCGGGAACAGGAAGGTTGCGATGACAGACCCATTACCAGCGGCAGGCCCCCTCACGATCCGCGCGGCAACCGCCGAGGACCTCCCCGCCATCCTCGCGCTCCTCGCCCAGGATACGATCCCCGACGATCGCGAGACCGATCCCGCCGATCCCCGCTACCGCGCGGCGTTCGACACGATCGACTCCGATCCCAACCAGTTGCTCGTCGCCGCCGAGCTGGACGGGCGCGTGATCGGCACGCTCCAGCTCAGCTTCCTCCCCGGTCTCTCCTTCCGCGGGGCCTGGCGCGGACAGATCGAGGCGGTGCGGATCGCCGGCGACCAGCGCGGCCGCCGTTATGGCGAGCAGCTCATCGCCTGGGCGGTCGAGCGCTGCCGCGAGCGCGACTGCTTCCTGGTGCAGCTCACCTCGTCCAACCCGCGCATCGACGCGCACCGCTTCTACGAACGGCTCGGCTGGGCAAAGAGCCATACCGGCTTCAAACTCAAACTACGGGAGGCGCAGTGATGCCCGGCCGCTTTTACGATGAATGGCAGGTCGGCGACACCGTCCACCACGATCTGCGCCGCACCGTGACCGAGACCGACAATCTCCTTTTCTCCACCCTCACGCACAACACCCAGCCGCTGCACATCGATGCCGAAGCAGCGCGCGCCTCGGAGTTCGGCCGGATCCTGGTCAACGGCACCTTCACCTTCAGCCTGATGGTCGGCATCACCGTCGGCGACACCACCGCCGGCACGCTCGTCGCCAATCTCGGTTATGATGCGCTACGCATGCCCGCGCCGGTGTTCCTCGGCGATACGCTCCATGCCGAGAGCGAAGTCGTCGAGCTGCGCCCCAGCAAGTCGCGCCCCGGCCAGGGCATCGTCACCTGGAAGCACCGGATGCTCAACCAGCGCGGCGAACTGGTCTGCGAATGCCTCCGCTCGGCGCTGCTGCGGAGCCGCCCGGCCTGAGCGGCGTTGGAGGTCCAAGGAGATATGCCATGACCGAACCCAACCGCGCCCCCCTGAACGAGACCCCTGAGCTGCGCGAGGAAACCACCGCCGCGCACCAGCTTACCGCCGACGAGCCGTTGCAGGACGGTGCGGCCGGTGGCGGCTTGGGCGGGCTGAGCGCCGCGCAAAGCGCCCCCGACGCCACCCGCGTCGCGCAGACCGCAACGCCCAGCAATCCGGCCAGCCCGGCAGTCGCAGGAGACGCCGCCTCGCTCCGCGCCCAGGAAGAGGCCAAGCACCTTTCCGCCGCCGGCGCCGCCGAGCCGAAGCCGATACCGGGCCAGTGACTCACGTCGGGGTCGCGGTCGTCGGCGGCGGTGCCGCGGGCGTCGCCGCGCTGCGCACCCTCGTCGATGCCGGCCAGGACGCGCTGCTGCTCGAGGCCAAGGACCGCCTGGGCGGCCGCGCCCACACCGTCTGGACTCATGGGGGACCGCTCGACCTCGGCGCCGGCTGGCTGCATTCTGCCGAGCACAACCCCTGGGTCGCCATCGCCGAGGCGGAGGGCTTCACCGTCGACCGTACCCTGCCCCGCTGGTACGAGCAGTGGCGCGACCTGGGCTTCTCCCCCGACGACAAGGCGGCGGCCATCGCCGCCTATGCCGCTTTCGACCGCCGCATGCGGGAAGTCTCCCCGGCCAGTGACCGCGCCGGAGATGCGCTGGAGCCGGGCTGCGCGTGGAACGGCTATCTCGACGCGATCAGCGGCTACATCAACGGCGCCGGCAGTTCGCAAGTCTCGATCGCCGACTACCTGGCCTATGACGATGCCGCGACGGCGACTGACTGGCGCGTGGCCGAAGGCTATGGCGCGCTTGTCGCCCGCCACGCCGTGGGTGGCCGTGTCGCGCTCGGTACGCCGGTGACTCGCATCGGCGCCAGCGCCAAGGTGTTGCGGATCGACACCCCGCGCGGCGCCCTGACCGCCGACGCGGCGATCGTCACCACCTCCACCAACGTCCTCGCCGCCGGAGCGATCGGCTTCGATCCGCGCTTCGACGACGTGCTGCACGCCGCCGCCTGCCTCCCGCTCGGCCTCGCCGACAAGCTTTTCCTCGCGGTGGACGGCGCCGCCGAACTCGAAGCCGACGCCCATCTCCTCGGCAACCCGCGCTCGCCCGTCACTGCCACCTATACGCTGTGCCCATTCGGCCGACCGGTGATCGAGGCGATGTTCGGTGGCGAAGGCGCACGGGCGATGGAGGCCGAGGGGCTGGGCGGCGCTGCGGCATTCGCCATCGACGAACTCTGCGCCTTGCTCGGCACCGGCTGGCGTCGCCGGCTGCGCCTCGTGGCGGGCTCCGCCTGGGGCAAGGACCCGCATATCCTGGGCGGCTACAGCCACGCCCTGCCCGGCCGCGCCACGATGCGGCAGGTGCTGGCCACCCCGGTCGACGCCCGCATCCGCTTCGCCGGAGAAGCCTGCTCCCCCACCGAATTCTCCACTGCCCACGGCGCCTACAAGACCGGAGTCGACGCCGCGCATGCACTGATCGGTTAGGGTCCGACCCCGCTCAGCCGGCCTCGTGCCGCGCGGGATTGGAGAACTCCATCTCGTCGTCGATCGAACCGAACTTCAGTGACAACAGATCGCGGGCATAGTTCTGGTGAAGCCGCCACGGCGCGCGGTTTCCCTGGCGCGGCAGCGCAGCGGCGGCGCGCTGGACATAGCCCGAGGTGAAATCGAGGAACGGCATCTCCTCGACTGCGCCGGCCACCCGCGGCGTCACCTGCCGCATCCCGCGCTTGCGCATCGCGTTGAGCAGGCGCGTGACGTACTTGGCGGTCAGGTCCGCCTTCAGCGTCCAGCTCGCATTGGTATAGCCGAACGCGATCGCCAGATTGGGTACATCGGCGAACATCATCCCCTTGTAGGTCAGGTGCCGGGCAGGCTCGAACGGCACCCCATCGATCGACACCGCCATTCCGCCGAACAGCTGGATGTTCAACCCGGTCGCACTCACCACCAGATCGGCTTCCAGCTCCCGGCCCGATGCCAGTCGGATGCCGGTGGGCGTGAACCGGTCGATCGTGTCGGTCACCACCTCGGCCTTGCCGCTGCGGATCGCCGCGAACAAGTCGCCGTCGGGCACAAGGCACAGCCGCTGGTCCCACGGATCGTAGCGCGGCGTGAAATGCGTCGCGACGTCGAAGTCGGGGCCAAGTTCGCCCTGCACCATCTCGATCAGCCGCGCCTTCGCCTTGGCCGGGTGCCGCCGCATGATGCGGTAGTAGAATTGCTGTACCGCCACGTTCTTCCACCGCGCGGCGCCGTACGCGGCGTTCGCCGGCAGCCAGCGCCGCAGCCAGTTCGCAATCCGGTCCCGTGCGGGCTGCGCGACGATGTAGGTCGGCGACCGCTGCAGCATCGTGACATGCGCCGCCTGCTTGGCGAGTTCCGGCACCAGCGTGACGGCGGTCGCCCCACTGCCGATGACCACCACCCGTTTGCCGGAATAGTCGATCCGCTCGCGCCAGAATTGCGGATGCACCACAGCGCCGCGAAACGCCTCCACCCCTGGATAAGCGGGCATATGCGCCCGCTCATAGTCGTAATAGCCGCTGCACATCAGCAGGAACGAGCAGGTCAGACGCCGCTCTTCGCCTCCTGCCGCTACGGTCAGTGCCCACTGCGCATCCGCGCTCGACCAGCTGGCATGCGTCACGCGCTGGCCAAAGCGAATGTGCCGGTCGATACCGAACTCGCGCGCCGTGTCTTCCAGATAGCGCAGGATCGACGGCCCGTCGGCGATCGCCTTGTCCCCGGTCCAGGGGCGGAAGGAAAAGCCCAGCGTGTGCATGTCGGAATCCGAACGGATGCCGGGATAGCGGAACAGGTCCCAGGTCCCGCCCAGCCGCTCGCGGCCTTCCAGGATCACATAGCTGCGCTCGGGGCTGTTCGCCTGCAGATGATAGCCCGCGCCGATGCCCGAAAGCCCGGCGCCGACCACCACCACATCAAAATGCTCAGCCATCGCACCTTCCCCCGGCAAGGGTATCTGCGCTGCCCGGTTCAATAATCGCGCGAGTAGCGCAGGCTCACGCTCGATCCGCCGAACGACCCCGTCTGCGACAACAGGCTGAGCGCACGGCTGAGCGCGATCTCGAGCTGGGTGGCGGTGAAGCCGCGCGCATCGGTGATGATCTCGATATAGATGTCATCGGTGATGTACTTGCCCGCCGCCAGCGAGGTACCCCGCCCGCTATTCTCGTCAGCGCCCAGGATGCGCAGCCGGTCGATACCCGTCGCCGACTTGAGCGTGCCGAGCGGGTTGAGCCCGCCCCCGCCGGAGCCCCGCAGCGAATTCACCGCCGCGGCCAGCTGGATCGCCTCGGTCGCCGACAGGTTCGTCACATTGGTGCCGAAGAACAGCCGCGCGAGCACTTCCTCCTGCGGCAGATTAGGCGACGAGGTGAAGGCGATCTGCGGCTGCTGGGCGGTCCCCGACACGTTCAGCGTCGCGGTGATCCCCTCGGCTGTCGTGCTCGCCGAGATGTCGATCGTCGGGTTGGTCAGCTGATTGCCCTGGAAGGTGATCGTGCCGCGCTCGACCTCGAACCGCCGGCTGGCGAAGCTGTAGGTACCCCGCACGATCTCCAGCTGGCCGCGTACCTGTGGTGCCGCGCTGGTGCCGCCGACGTTGATTCGCGCGCTCCATTCAGACTCAAGCCCCATGCCGGAGACGAACAGCCGGTTGTCGGCCCGCACCCGGATGTTGAGGTCGAACGTGCCCGCCGCCTGGGACGGTTGCGCCTGCTGGCCACGCCCATTGCCGTTCGCCGCAAGCTGGCTGCGCCGGCGGATACCGGTGAGCTCGGGCACTTCGGCGGCGCCCTGGCGAATGATCTCGTAGCGCGCCTCGGGGATCGTTAGATTGCCCTCGATCTTCGAAACCTGCGCGTTCTTGGTGACGGTGAGCCGCCCGGTCGCAGTCGCCCCCAGCGCCTCGCTGCGCGCCAATTGCGCGTTGTTGAGATCGGCGGTGAGTTCGATGGGATAGCCGCTTGCCGACGACAGGCCGACCCGGCCCTGCGCCGTCACTGTGCCGTCGCCGGCCCGCGCGCTCAGGCTGTTCAGGATCAGCGCGTCATTCGAGAAGCGCCCGTCGATCTTCATGTTGGTCAGGCGGGTGCCATAGGTCTCGTTGGTATAGATCAGGTCGTCGGCGCGCACGACGCCGGTCAGCTGCGGCGCATTCACCCGCCCGGAGAAGTCGGCGGCGAAGCCCATCGCGCCGGTGAGCTGCTGGTTGGGCAGCCCAGCGAGCGAGAAGGGCACCGCGGCGGGCCCGTTGTAGCGCACACCGCCCGACAAGGGCGCTGCCGTCAGCCGCTCCATCCAGCTGCCGGCGCCGGGCCCTAGCGGCCGCATCGTCGCGACGAGCCGACCGATCGTGGTGGTGCCGCGCTTGATGATCGCGCGGGCGTCGCCCCCATCGGGCAGCAGCTTGCCGACGAAGTCGAAGTCCACCGGAGTCGACACCGTCGCCAGGCTCGAGCGCGTGAATTCGTCGACGCGGATTCGCGCATCGGCCGTCGGGAATGCGTTCGGCGTCGTCTGGGCGAAGTCCAGGCTGCCGGTGGCGGTGCCGCCCAGGCCGAGGCCCGGCACAAAGCCGTTCACGACCGCGAGATCCAACCGGTCGAGCCGCGCCTGTACGACCATGCCGTTGCCATAGCTGCCCGCCAGGCGCACCGTGCCCTGATCGAAGTCGATCCGCGTCGGCAGCAGGCGATAGCCATCGCCAACGGCGATCCGCGCCGGGCTCGCGGTCCGGAAGCGGATGCCGCTACCCTGTCCTTGCAGCGCCACCAGCCATTGCTGCGGCGAGAGCTGCGCGTTGGCGGCGATCTGGAACGGCACCCCCGAGGAGCCATTGGCCACCAGCTGCGCGGTGCCGCTGCCGCCCTGATAGTTGATCTTGGCACGCGCCGTCTGGAGCACGAACTGGCCGCTGCGCAGGTTCGCGATCTGCGCGTCCGCCACGATCTGCGGCGTGTCGGTCAGCACGACGCTCGCCGAGACCAGCGCCCGGCCGATGGCGAACTGATCCATGCCCGGAATGGCGGCGTTGAGCGCGCGCGCCTGAAGATCGGCACGCTGCACGCCGGCCTGGTTGGCGAGTTGCGCACTGCCGACGATGCCCGATCCTTCGAAGGTCACTCGGCCGGCGAAAGGCCCCGCGGCGGTCTGCTGGACCTGGCCGGCGATCGCCATGCCCGCGAAATGCGCCTGCTGGATGTCGACCATCAGCGCCCCGCCGGTACGCACCAGCACGTTGGCGTCAAACGGTCCGTATTTGGTGCCGCCTGTCGCGGTGATGGCATAGGCGTTGCCGCGCCCGCGCACGCGCGCTTCCAGATTTGCCAGCCCGACTCCAAGCCCCGGCCGCGGCATGCGCAGCAGCACTTCGGGCGCGGTCAAGGTTCCGCTCACCCGCGCGGTCAGCGGCCCATATTGGCTCGACACGGCATTGGCGTTGATCAGCAGCGGCCCGCGCGGGTCATAGCGGCCGGAGCCGCTGGTGACGCGGAACTGCGGCGCACGCAGGCGGACATTGTCGAACGTGATGATGCCCGTGGGTCCCAACGCCACGCGCGCCGAGGCGACGGCATTGCCACCCAGGAAGTTGCGCGCGGCCTCGTTGGTGATCCGCTTGGTTTCCGCGGCGACTTGCCCGCGAATTCCCCAGCCGCCCCCGGGGGCGGCAAACAGTTCGGCATCGGTCTTGAGGTTGACGATGCCGACACCGTTGATCTCGTAGTCGTTGATCCGCCCCTTGAGCGCGCCGGTATAGCGGCCTTCGCTCATGTCGGCGGCAATGATCGCGGTCGCGTCGACTCTATCGGACCGCAGCTTCAGATTGTCGGACAGGATCTGGTCGCCCGAGATCGCCAGGTCGCCGGCGATGCTGAGGTTGGTGACCAGCCCACCGGCAGCGGCGTTCAGCCCCAACACCCGCGCCGCGCGCGCGCGCACAGGGACCATGATGCGGTCGGCATCGACGCGTGCACGTCCTTCGGCATAAAGCTGCTCGACCACGGTCTCGCCGAAGCCGATCCGCGCGGCGCGGATCTTGTAATCCACCACCGGCGTCGCGAACGCGCCGTTCAGCGCCAGCGCCGCGCGCACTTCGCGTCCGTTCAGGTTCGGCGCGATCGAGCCGGGCTTGAGCAGCAGCGCGTCGATGTTGAAGTTGCCGAAGCGGTTCTGCCCCAGGTCGATCAACCCCTTGGCCTCGACTGACAGCGCGTCCGAACGGAATTTGTAGGTGCCGTTCACCTTGCGGTCGGCAAGCACTGCGTCCGCTTCGACGTTCAGCTGCGGCGAGGCCAGGCGCTCGACCGGACCCTCCATATAGGCGCCGGGATAAGTCGGCCCGCGCAACTGGAAGCGGCCATTCTGCGCAATCAGGCTGAGGTCGGCGAGCTGCCGTCCGCCCAGCGTCCCGACGGCACGGCCACGCCAGTCCTTCCAGCTCCCCTTGCCGCCGACGGTGAAGGTCACCGGCCGGTCGAGCCCGGCCAGACCCGCCACCAGCCCCTTGGCCGGCGCATCGAGCCGCATGTCGATGTCGAGCTTGTTCTGTTCGGGCACCGCGTCGAGCTTGAGCGTCACCCGGTCGCCGCCGGCCAAGCCGGGTGCGGCGATCGTGCCCGCCGCGGCGTCGATCTGCGCGCGCCCGTCCGCCAGATGCGCACTGCCGCGCAGGCTCGCGATGTGCCGCTGGCCGTCAACGGCAGGCGACACGTCGATCCGCGCGATGTCGAGCCGGCCGATGTCGAGGTTGATGTCGGGCAGCAGCGGCGCGTTGGGGTCGCTCGGCGTCTGCTTGAGCTCGGGGAGCCGCAGGAAGCGGACCTCGGGGCTGGTCAGGCTGCGCACGTCGATCTGGCTGTGCAGGTAGCTGAACGGCCGCCAGTCGACGGCAAGTTCGTTGGCCGAGGCAAACACGCCCTTGGGATCGCGCACTCGCACGTCGCGCAGCACCATCGCGCCGTATAGCGAGCCCTCGATCCGCCCGACCTGGAAGTTCAGGCCCGACGCCATGGTGTATTTGTTGATCTGCTTCACCAGCAGGTCGCGCCCGGGCTGGGTATTCACCCCCAGCACCAGCGCCCCGAGCAGCAGCACCACGCCGCCGACCACGATCGCCGTCCACTTCGCCACCCGCTGCCAGAGCGGCGGCTTGATCACGACATGCTGGATCGGCATGTCCTGCTCGACCATCTCGGGTGCGTCCGACGCCATCAGAATGCCTGCCCGATCGAGATGTAGAGCGCCACCTTGGACTCGTTGGGCTTGCGGTTCATCGGCGTGGCGATGTCGATCCGCAGCGGTCCGAAATTGGTGTAATAGCGCGCGCCGACGCCCAGCCCTAGCCGGATGTCCTTCAGCGTCGGGGTGATGCCTTCATAGACCTGGCCCGCGTCGACGAACGGCACGATGCCGAAATTGCCGAAGCGGTAGCGCGCCTCGATCGCGAATTCGTTCAGCGAGCGCCCGCCCACCGGACGGTCGTCCGGCGAGCGCGGTCCCAGTTCCTGATAGCCGAAGCCGCGAACCGATCCGCCGCCGCCCGCATAATAGCGCCGCGAAGGGGGCAGGTCGTCGCGCGCGATACCCGGGATCGACCCCACCCGCGCCCGGCCGGCCAGCACGACGCTGTTCGTCACCGGGAAATACCCGGTCGCCTCGGCCATCAGCCGGGCATAAGGACGTGCCGCGCCGCGGACCGAGGTCTCGGGGCTGACATTGCCCTTGATCCGGAAGCCGCGCGTCGGGTTGAGCAGATTGTCGGACGTGTCGTAGCCGAGATAGGTCGGCAGCGCCGCGATCAGCCAGGTGCCGCGATCCCGCTCGCCCAGGTTGAAGTTATACTGGTCTTCGTTCGACCCCACCAGCTCGGCGCCGTAGAAATAGGTCCAGCGCTTCTGCCAGATCGGCGTTGAATCGCGCGACCAGCGCACCGACAGCGTGCCGGTGTAGGATTCGAACGCGGCATAATCGGAATGATTGACCGCCGCCTGCGCCTGGAAGGTGCGGTCGCGCTGCCCGGCATTGGAGCGGCGGAAGGTGCCCGAGACACCCTGCTCCTGCGTGCCGAGCACGCCGCTGGCGATCAACGCGCCTTCATCGGGGAACAGGTTGCGATGCGTCCAGGTCGCTTCGGCGCGCAGGCCCTGCCCGGTGCTGTAGCCCACTTCGCCCGCCAGGGTCCGCGCGCGGCCGGCATTCTGGCGCACCAGCAGGTTGACGATCTCTGTGCCCTCGGGTCCTGGCTGGCCAGTGCGAACGGGCTCGACCGATACCGTGGAGAACAGGCTGGTCGCGATCAGCGCCTGGCGCAGGTCGTCCACCTTGCGCGTGTCGTAGATGTCGCCAGGCGTATAGCGGCGGAGCAGCTCGATATGGTCGACGCCGAACACCTGGCGTTGCCCCTCGGTTACGATCTCGCCGAAGCTCGCCCGCTGACCGACATCGACGGGCAGCGTGTAATCGCCGAAATGGGTTTCCTCGTCGAGCAGGATGTCGCGCTGCCCGACCTTGGCGAAGGGATAGCCCTGCTGCGGCAGGCGCAGGCTGACATTGGCCTCCGCTCCCTGGATCCGAACCGCGTCGATCGGATCGCCCGGGTTGAGGTTCAGCTCGCGATCGACCAGCCCGACCGGCACCGTGGGGCCGGCCTCGATCTGAACGCTGCTCAGCCGGTACAGCTTGCCCGGCGTCGCGTTGATCGTGGCGCGCACCCGGCCCGAATTGCGCGGCGTCTGCTCGATCGTCGACACCGCGGTGCCGTCATAATAGCCAAGCGAATGCATCAGCCGGACGGCCAGCGCCTCGTCCTCGCGGGCACGCGCCGAGATCATCGCGGCGTTCGACGCTTCGCCATCGCCTTGCTCGAGCGCGGAGAGCGAGCGGAACTGGCCGGTCAGGGCGACATCGTCGAGCCCCTGCACCACGGTGGTATAGCGGATCGTGCCCGCCTTCTCTTCCTCCAGCCCCTCGATCTTGACCGGTTCGACGCGGAACTCGGAGAGTGCAGGCAGCGGCTGGGCGAACTCCGGCGACTCGGCGACCGGCGCGGCGAAGCTTTCCTCGACATCGTTGGTTATCTGCGCGGGCGTCGCCGGCGCCGTGGCGGTCGATCCCGCCTTGAACCCTTCCAGCGACTCGAGCGGCGCGTTGATATCCCCGCTCAGCGAGGGAAGTGCGGCGTTGAACTCGGCGTCGGGAAGGATCTCCTCGTCGCTCGTGGAACCGGCCGTGGGCGCGGTCGTGCCGGACCGCGCATCCTGGCTGTCGGGCGAAGGCGATGGCGCAGGCGTAGCGGCAGGCGCAGGAGTCGGCGCGCCCTGCCCCGTGGCCGGCGTTCCGATCTGCGCGCACGCCACGCCCGGCAGGAATGCAGATCCTGCCAGCGCGGCAATCCAAACTGCCTTCACCCCTTTGACCACGCGCCTCCTCGAGCCGCGTAACCCCGGCCCTCCCGCATGCCGTAACAAGTAATTTTCCATTTGGCTCCCGCTACCTGCACAAAAAGAGCAAGCGTGCCAAAACGCGGCGGGCAAGCTCAGCTTCCCGCGTCGACCGATCCCGCCACCGTCTCGACGCGCTTCAGCATGGCCAGCAGCTGCTCGCGCTCGGCCTGGGTGAAACCGTCGAACATCCGCCGCTCGAGTTCCAGCGCCTTGGGCGCCACCTGCTCGTACAGCGCTGCGCCCTCCTTGCTCAACGTCAGCAGGTGCGACCGCTGGTCGTCCGGGTTCGCGGCGCGCGCGATCAGCCCCCGGTCCGCCAGCGCGATCGCCGCGCGGCTCACCGTCACCTTGTCCATCCGGGTACGGCCGCACAGCGCCTGCTGGCTCATCGCCCCGCCCTCGGCCAGCACCGTGACCAGCCGCCACTCGGGGATGCGCAGCCCGAACAATGTCCGATATGCCGTCGCGACCGCGTCCGACACGGCGTTGGATGCGATCGACAGCCGATAAGGCAGAAAGTCATCGAGTTTCAGCGTGGACATTGCTGCTTCTTTGCCGGGCATTCCGTTATACGCAACTGACAACGCTGGCAGGTTGCAGTTTTTGCAATGGGACCGGTAACATTTCGCACTTGCAACACGTCGCGCCGCGACGCAAAAAGGACGGGCCTTTCAGGCATCCTCTCCTAAGACTTTCCAGGCCGTCCCTCGGGGCGGCCTTTTTTTCGTCCGCCAACGCTGCCGGTTCAGACTATCAACGACCCGAGCAACCAGGCCGGGAACGCCGCCGCGGCAAGCAGCACACCGAGCGGCAGCGCGGCGCCCGCGCCCAGCGCCCGCCCCCGCAGCCTCAGGATCAGCACCGCGGCCAGCCCGATCAGGCACGCCGCGAACAGCACGCCGGGTAGTGCCCGCCAGCCAAGCCATAGCCCGATCCCGCCGAACAGCTTGGGATCTCCGCCGCCCAGGCCCACGCGCCCCCGTGCCCGCCGATATCCCTCGGCTACCAGCCACAGCATGCCGAAGCCCGCCGCACCGCCGATCAGCCGGTCGGAAAGCGAAGGCTCCAACCCCGCCCCCGCCGCGATCAGGCCGGTCACCGCCAGGGCGCCGGTAAGCAGGTTGGGCAGCCAGAACGCGGCCAGGTCGAGCGCCGCCAGCGTCAGCAGGATCCAGCCGAACACCGCGCCGCCCACGCCCGCGGCGCCGGGCGCGGCCCACCCCGCCGCCGCCCCGACGCACAGCCCCAGCAGCTCGACCGCCAAATGGCTCGGCGCGATGCGTGCGCCGCAGCCCCGGCATTGGCCGCGCTGCAGCAGGTAGCTCAGCACCGGCACCAGTTCGTGCGGGCGCAGCACCACGCCGCACCCGCCGCATTCGGAGCGCCCGCGCGCGATCGTCCGCCCCTGCGGCCAGCGGATCGCCAGCGTCGCGATGAAGCTGCCGAAGATCAGCCCCAGCAGCCCCAGTCCGGCCGGCCAGAGCCAGGGCTCAACCGCCATGCTGCGGCGCGCGCTTGCGGATCAGGTAGCGGAACACGCCGAAGCAGTTGATGCAGATCAGGACCAGGTTCTGCGTCAGCAGCGGCTCGTCGTCGGACAGGAAGGCGCCGGTGATCCACGCGATGCTCGACGAGACGAACAGCACGAACCCCCAGCCGGTTATCCGCCGCCCCAGATCGAGCGAGACCATGAAGCACGCAATGATCCCGCTGATCGAGGCATACCATTTGCAAACGTCGATAAGGTTCATGCGAAGCCTTCCTTGGCGGGGCAGGACCGGTTTTGCAAACCGCCCGCCGGGTCACTAGATCGGCGCAAACACATGAGAGGATCCAATATGTCCGCCGACGATGTCGTCATCGCTTCCTATGCCCGCACGCCGATGGGCAGCTTCCAGGGCTGCCTGACCGGTGCCAGCGCGACCGACCTCGGCGCGGCCGCAGTGGGCGCGGCGGTCGAGCGTGCCGGGCTGAAGGGCAACGCGGTCGAGCGCATCTATATGGGCTGTGTGCTTCCCGCCGGCCTCGGCCAGGCCCCCGCCCGCCAGGCCGCGCTCAATGCCGGCCTGCCCGATCATATCGAAGCGACGACGATCAACAAGATGTGCGGATCGGGCATGCAGGCGGCGATCATGGCCGCTGACGCGCTCGCCGCCGGCTCGGTCGACCTGCTGGTCGCGGGGGGCATGGAGAGCATGACCAACGCCCCCTATCTTTCGCTGCGCCACCGCAGCGGCGCGCGTATCGGCCATGATGTTATGAAGGACCATATGTATCTCGACGGGCTCGAGGATGCGTATGAGCCCGGCAAGCTGATGGGCAATTTCGCCGAGGAAGTGGCGCAGGAATATCAGTTCACGCGAGAGGCGCAGGACGCCTTCGCCATCCGATCGCTCGAGCGCGCGCAAAAGGCGCAGCGCTCCGGCGCGTTCGACCGCGAAATCGTCCCGGTCGAGGTGAAAGGCCGCAAGGGCGTGACCACCGTTACCCTGGACGAGCAGCCATCCAGGGGCGACGTCGCCAAGATCCCGACGCTAAAGCCCGCTTTCTCCAAGGAAGGGACGATCACCGCCGCCAACGCCTCATCGATCTCCGACGGCGCCGCTGCTCTGGTGATGACGCGCCGCAGCGTCGCCGACCGCCTCGGCCTGACTCCGATCGCGCGGGTCGTGTCCCATGCCGCACACGCCCACGCGCCGTCGCGTTTCACCACGGCACCGGTGTTCGCGATGCAGAAGGCACTGGACAAGGCCGGGTGGAAGGTCGGCGACGTCGACCTGTTCGAAGTCAACGAAGCCTTTGCCTGCGTGGCGATGATCGCGGTCAAGGAACTGGGGCTTTCGGAGGAAGTACTCAACATCCACGGCGGCGCCTGCGCGCTCGGCCACCCGATCGGCGCCAGCGGCGCGCGCGTGCTCGCCACGCTACTCTCTGCCTTGGAAACCACCGGCCAGAAGCGCGGCCTCGCCTCGCTCTGCATCGGCGGCGGCGAAGCCACCGCGATGGCCGTGGAACTGCTGGTCTAGTTCGGCCCTAAACTCCTCCCCGGCACGGGGAGGGGGACCGCGACGCGAAGCGGCGTGGTGGAGGGGCGCGGCGGTTCACCGCCGCGTTCCGCGGCCGCCCCTCCACCATCACTGCGCGATCCGCCCCCTCCCCGTGCCGGGGAGGAATTGAGACAGGCGACCAATCATCCTCCCCCTGACGGGGGAGGATCGGCTCAATCCACTGCTTCACCGGGATCGACGCCCCAGACGCGCGACTGCTCGACATAGCCGCCGCCGCGTCCCTCGACCTCGAACCAGCACCAGCCGCTCGAACATTTGCTGATCCGCCCGACAACGCCGGGCGCCGCCCGCCAGTTCACATGCCCGTCCGGGCTGGGGGTCGACCGCATTTCGATGATCGTGCCGCGCACCATCGCGGTCCGCGCCTCGTCGAGCAACACGCGCAGCATCCACCCCTGGGTACCGTCGGGATCCTCGATCTTGCGCCACTCGCCATAGACGTCGACGACTTTCACCGGCAGCGCCCGGCGCTGGTACAGCCAGCTTCCGGGATAATTGCGCCCCGGCCCGGTGCGCAGCAGCGCCTTGGAAGCCTTGATCGACACGTAATAAGGCGGCTTGCGCTGCGCCCAGGCCGGCAGCGCCAGCCCGACCGCCAGCGCGATCATCGCCATCCAAGTTCCGAACCGCACGCGCTTCCTGTCCATGCCGATCCCTAACGCGGGCACGCCCCAGGCTTCAACCAAACAAATCCTCCCCCGGAGGGGAAGGGGGACCATGCGAAGCATGGTGGAGGGGTATTCCCCCCAAGCGAAGAAGCCTGTGGAAACTACTGCACCACCAGCTGCGGCTAGTTCCCTCCCCTTCGAGGACGGAGCTACAAGCATCAATCCCCGGTCAGGATGCGGTCGACCAGCTGCTTCACGCTCGGCACGAACCCGTTCGAATAAAACGGATCGCGCTTGAAGTTGTACGCGGCGTGCCCGGCAAACATCAAATTCTGGTCGGTCGGCCCGCCATGCGCGATGTCCTGGAGCGTCTTCTGGATGCAGAAGCTGCGCGGGTCGGCCAGCCGCCCGGTCGAGTTGGTCTCGGTATCCGCCCAGCTCGAGAAAGCGCACTGGCTCAGGCACCCCATGCAGTCGGCCTGGTCCTTGCGGATGATCTGCTGTTCCTCGGGCGTGACGAACACCAGCGTGTTGTCCGGCGTCTTGAGCGCCGAGGTATAGCCAAGGCCGAACCACTCGCGCGCGCGCAGCAGGTCGCCCCGCGTCACCCAGAAGTTCTTGCCCTTCACGCCCACGTCCAGCTGGAAGCTGTGATCGCCCGCATTCTCGGTGGAATAGGGGATCTGGCGCTCGGACCGCGCCTCCAGGCTGCGCAGGAAGGGGTTGCGCACCGCGCTGGAATAGAAGCCGGTCGGCGAGAAGCGGTGCAGCAGCACTTCGCCTTCCTCGATCTCCATCAGCTTCTGCTTCCATTCCTGGGGAATGGGGCTTTCCTGGGTCAGCAGCGGCCGCGTGCCGAACTGAAAGGCGATCTTGCCGAGCTCGGGATTGTCGATCCAGTCGTTCCAGTCGCGCAGATACCAGACGCCGCCGGCCATCACGATCGGCACGTCGTCGGGAATGCCGCCTTCGCGCATCGTGTCGCGCAGTGCCTTCACGCGCGGATAAGGATCCTGCGGCGCCAGCGGATCCTCGGCGTTGGACAGCCCGTTATGCCCGCCGGCGAGCCAGGGATCCTCATAGACCACCGCCGCCAGCCATTCCTGCGCCTTGGAATAAGCCCGCTTCCACAGCGCGCGGAAGGCGCGGCCGGAGCTCACGATCGGCAGGTAGGAAACGTTGTACGACGCGGCGATCTCGCTCAGCTTGTACGGCATGCCCGCTCCGCAGGTAACGCCCGCCACCATGCCGCGGGTACGCTCCAGCACGCCGTGCAGCACCCGCTGCGCGCCGCCCATCTCCCACAGCACGTTGATGTTCACCGCGCCCTTGCCGTTCGAGATCTCGAACGCGCGCTTGACCTGCTCCACCGCGCCTTCGATCGCGTACTGGACCAGCTCCTCGTGGCGTTCGCGCCGCGTCAGCGCGCGATAGATTTGGGGGATGATCTTGCCCTCGGCGTCATAGCTGTCGGCATTCACCGCGCTTACCGTGCCGATGCCGCCCGCCGCCGCCCATGCGCCCGCGCTCGCGTGGTTGGTTGCCGCCACGCCCTTGCCGCCCTCGACCAGCGGCCACACTTCGCGACCGTTATAGTTGATGGGCGTCAGACCCTTGAACAATTCTGCCTCCAGCTAAATTTCAACGCTCGCCTAATCCGGTTTGCCGCAACAAGCGAGGTAGATTCGTTACTGCAGTACGCCGGGCCGCCCCATCGCCTCGCCATAAAGCCGCGCATAGGACGCGATCATCGCGGCTTCATCGAACAACGCACGGGCGCGCTCGCGGTTCGCCGCGCCGATACGTTTCGCTTCGTCGGGATGCTTCGCCAGCGTCTCGATGCGGTCGCGGATCGAAACCTCGGTACGTTCGGACAGGAATTGCGCGTTCGGCTCGGCGACCATCTTCGGGATGTCGCCCACCTGTGGCGCCACCACCGGCAGCCCCGCCGCCATCGCTTCCAGCACCGAGATCGGCGCCTGCTCGCTCTTGGAAGACATCGCGAAGATGTCGAACAAGCCCATATAGCGGTGCGCCTCGGGCAGGAATCCCGGCAGGATAACTTGGTCCTCGATCGCCATCGCCTCGGCCGCGTCGAGGATGTTCTGCCGCTCGGGCCCCTCGCCCAGGATCACCAGCTTGAAGCGCGTGTTGAGCCCGCCGCACGCGCGCACCAGCATCGGCAGGTCCTTGACCGGCCGCAGCCCGGCAACGCAGCCGATAAAGACCTCGCCCTCGCGCCGCTTCTGCAGCTGCGGGATCAGCTTGGCGTCGGATTTCCCCGCAAACAGCGCGGTCGGCACGCCATTGGCGATGCGGTGGACCCGATCGGCCGGCTGGCGCCAATGCTTGAGCGCCACCCGCTCGAGCACATGGCTCGGCACCACCAGCGCGTTGGCGGCGGGCAGCGCGAAGCGGCGATACATGTTGCGCACCGGGTTCAGCCGCTCGGCCTCGTCGGCGTTGAACCCGTCCTCATGGTGCACGATCGGCGGCAGTCCCTTGCCGAACACCCGCGCCGCCATCACTCCGTCGATCGCGCCCCAATTATAGGTCAGCACCAGGTCGAAGCGCCGCATGAACTTGGCGATCGCCTCATAGCGCCCGACCGAGGGCCTCCCCGAGAGCGGCGGCGGGTTCTGTGCGATCTCATATTGCACGGTCTTGGCGACATAGGCCCGCGCCTCCAGCTGGTCGGGCATCGCCGAGACGATCGTGTGCCGGGCGCGGTCGCCGAACGCGTTCATCAGCCGGATGGCGCGCGCTTCCTTGCCGCCATAGTTGAAGGTCGAATGCAGGTGCAGGATGTGGATCGACATGGCCCAGCGCCTTAGCAGATCGCGCGCCCGAGTCTCCCCTCCGGACTAAGCCCGCCGCGCCGTCGGCCGCCGCCCCAGCGCGTCCAGCGCATCGGCATTGTCGCGCCCCCAGGCATAGAGCAGCGCCACCGGCTCGACGAAGCGTTCGCCCAATTCGGTCAGCCGATATTCCACCGCGGGCGGCACCACGCTCTGCACATGCCGGCTGATCAGCCCGATCGCCTCCATCTCGCGCAGCGTCTGCGTCAGCATCTTCTTCGAGATGCCCGGCAGGCTCCGGAGCAGCGCCCCGGTCCGCGCCGCGCCGCCATGCCGCGCGTGCAGCGTGTGGAGCAGCATGCTCGTCCATTTGGTCGCGAACAGCCCCAGCACGCGCCGCGGCGCGCAATCCTCGCGCCAATCCTCGTCGTCGGCATTGTCCGCCTGCATGACTGGGTACCTCCTGGTGCCTAGGTTCCGAATTGGTGCCGTCTAGAAGCCATGCAGCCGCTTGCCTACCTCCTGCGTTCAGGAACCAAAGGACGAAGAACATGGCGAAAACCGCATTGGTCGTAGGCGCGAGCGGCATCGTCGGCAGCGCGACCGCCGCATTGCTGGTCGAGCAGGGCTGGACCGTCCACGGGCTCGCCCGCCGCCCCGGCGCGCAGCCCGGCGTCACCCCGCTCGCTGCCGATCTCCAGGATCCCGCCGGCACCGCCGCCGCGCTCCAGGGCGTCCAGCCCGACGCGGTGTTCATCACCACCTGGCTGCGCCAGGATAGCGAGGCGGAAAATATCCGCGTCAATTCGGCGATGGTCCGCAATCTGCTCGATGGCCTGCCCAAGCCCAGCGCCCCGCGCCACGTCGCGCTCGTCACCGGGCTCAAGCATTATCTCGGGCCGTTCGAATCCTATGGCAAGGGCGTGCTGCCCCAGACGCCGTTCCGCGAGGAACAGGGCCGGCTCGACGTCGAGAATTTCTATTACGCCCAGGAAGACGAAGTCTTCGCCGCCGCCGCGCGCGACGGCTTCACCTGGAGCGTCCACCGCCCGCACACCGTGATCGGCAAGGCCGTCGGCAACGCCATGAACATGGGCACCACCCTCGCCGTCTACGCCACCCTGTGCCGCGAGACCGGCCGCCCGTTCGTCTTCCCCGGCTCGCAGGCGCAGTGGAGCGGCCTCACCGACATGACCGACGCCGGCCAGCTCGCCCGCCAATTGCTCTGGGCGACTGAAACCCAGGCCGCCCACGACGAAGCGTTCAACATCGTCAATGGCGACGTCTTCCGCTGGCAGTGGATGTGGAGCCGCATCGCCGAATGGTTCGGGGTCGAGGCCGCGCCGTTCGACGGCATCGTCCGCCCGCTGGAGCAGCAGATGGCCGACGACGCCCCGCTCTGGCGCACCATCGCCGAACGCGAAGGCCTGGCCGAGCCCGATCTCGCCCGCCTGGCCTCCCCCTGGCACACCGACGCCGATCTCGGCCGCCCGCTCGAAGTCGTCACCGACATGTCCAAGAGCCGCCGCCTGGGCTTCATGGCCTACCAACCGACCGACGACGCCTTCTTCGCGCTGTTCGAGCGGCTGCGGGACGACCGGCTGATCCCCTGAACCCAGGGACAGCGGCTTCGCCTCGCATAGCCGCTGTCCTTGTCGCCATCCTTGCGGCACAGCGGCGCGCGACAGCGAAAGAGGAAGCGAATGACGGACTCGCCGAAACCCTGGGATGGCGAACGGGTGCGCACATGGCTCGAACGCCGGCTGAAAGCGGCGCAGCTGGACCAGGCGGCAGCGGACCGGCGCGGCTATGAGGCGCAGGACGATTATGACAAGGCCGCCGCCGAGGAATGGGTCTGCCGCGCGCTGGACGGCGCGGAGTTCACCAACGATCAGGCCCTGCTCGCGGCACGGATCAAGCAACTGGTCGCCCAGGACGAGTATCCGGTGACCGGCATCTATGACGACACCCGCTTCGAACGCCACGTCCGCACCCATCTGCGCAAGCTCGCCAAGATGACCAAGGCGAACGAAGGCTTCGAGAAGACGCTGCGCTTTCAATAGTCGCGAAGGTGGCGCTGCCGGCACCGGTCAAACGCCAACAGCACGGCGGATGCGGAACGGCGATTAACGGCCCATTTCCTGCCGTCCAGCGTATTGCCAACGCCACCTGAAAGTTGCCGTCCGCGGGTCACGCTCGGCAAATCTTCTGCTAGTGTCAGCGTCGAAACAGGAGACCGATAGATGTTCGGAAGCGCAATTGCGGCATCAATGGCCGCGGCCATGGCAATCATGGCGGGTGATCCTCCGAAAGCACCAGTGGTTGAGGAGACTTCGACGATCTGCAGCCCTTCCGTGTCGCGACGTGCTATTCAACTGCGCACATTCCCGAGTGACGAAATCCGGCGCGTGTATCCGTCGCCGAAGAAGATTGTTGAGCAGGGCGGCAGCGGTAAAATTCCAGGCTCCTTCTGGCGAAAGGCGGCAAAGATCATCTGCAGCCCGGACTTAGCCAATGCTGACCATTCCGGGGCTGATTTCATACCCAAGATCGTTGTCTTTGTTGACGGCGAGGCCGGCCGCGATCTGCTCGTTATGGAATACCCGAATTACGTGGATGCTGCGTTCGCTCGCGCACGGGTGAACGGCAGAATGGTGTCTGTGCCAGCGGCCATTGTCTGGCGCTTGCTCGACTACTCGCGAGGAGTATGGCGCGGTTGATTGCCTAGAAGCTAGCACCCAATCGTCGCCGTTCATCCGGCAAGGTGGCGAACCTCAAAGCGGCCGCGTAGGCCGGCCTAAAGGTCCGCTGCCAAGCGGAAGCCGGAGAAAATATATGGGTATCCCTGAAAGCCCCAGATTTCGCGACGAGGACCGTTCGGGTCCTCAGCGCCAGGATTGGCAAAGATCATCGCCTCGGCGCAGAACGCTGGGCCCAGTTCACGGCAGGCGTAATCCGATGCCTTGCCTGGACGTCGCGCGGACGTGAACTCATCGGCATTACTTTCCAGATCGAACACGCCGTCTGGCGTGGGATCACCCTGACCCACCCGCCACACGATGCCGCCCCTGACCGCTTCGCGGGGATCTGAGGCAGTTTCGCTCGCGCCTCGACTGCGCGCGACCGAGTCCAGACGTCGGGGCGCCGCCGGCGCGTGAGCGGCCGCGGCCCGCCACTCCGCCGGTGTCGGCAAGCGGTACCGCTTGCCTGACCGACGATTGAGCCAAGCGATGTAGCAGTCCATCGCTGGCGTAGTTATACCGGTCACGGGGTAATCGTCGGCCAAGCTCGCATCACTTGCCACTATTGGCCTGTGCAAGCCGTTCTGCGGCATCGGGCATGCCCCTTCTCGGACCGAGGCCATATATTGAGCCCATGTCGTCTCGAACTTGGCTAGACGAAATGGAGGAATACCCTCATCTCTGATCTCAACCATCTCTATCGCGAGAGGAGCCGCATCTCTTTGAGCGGCTTTAGGATTATCCACTGTATCAGCGAGCGAAGCCCAGATCGACACCGCCATTACGCCAGCCTGATGGATCAACGGAAGCTCCTCTAAACAGATGCCTCAAGTAGGGCTCATGGCTAAAGGACTGGTGAATGGAAGCGTCCTCTATGCGAGAACATCTTCCGAAAAGCGGACGGCGCTCGCCTATCGGGGCGCGACGTGCGAAGCCGAAAGGGCTCTTTGGAGCGGAGGCACTGGCGGCAATCCAGCCCATTTAGCCTGTGTCGATGACGAGACCCGTCATCGTTTAGATTACCTTCAAACTACCTATCGGCTTCGACTGCAGCGACTGGAACTCGCCCCTCCGGCTAGGTGACGGCCTCTATCCACACTTCCGGCCATGGCAGCTAACGCCTTAGTTTCAGCCGTTCCGGGTGCTTGCTGCCGCGCCCGAAGGCAACGGCTAAGCGCTTTCGAGTCATCAGCTGGTTGTTGTGTAAGAGCTATGGGCGCTTTTCATCTAGCATGTATGAAACCATACTTTGCTTCTTCATGCTGCCAGAGAGATCGCTGCGGCCTGCATATAGGCCCTTGAGATAGCCGAGATCGAACTTCGTCAGGGTGCGCGGCGCTTGTTTATCACCGTCTGGCGTGAAAAGTGCTAAAATCGATGCATCGCCTACGCGTCCGCGCAATCGCACGCCTCCCAACGCCCGCATTGCGGCGTAATCGGCCATCTGGTTTAAATCTCGGCCTGATGACGCGCTCCTGTCGATGAAGACGGTGGCGCTAACCACCTCAAGACGAATCGGGGACGAAAGCCGTGAGATGGCCGTTCCTCGCATCATCGGGGGTTCACGTTGATCAGGTGAGTAAAATGGCCGCTCACCATCGCGTCCGCGAAGCTCCACCTCGCGCCAGGACCGCGCATGTCCCGGCTCGGCCACGATCCTCTTTATGTCGCGCGACGTCTGGCCTTTCAGCGCACCCGAATTCCCACGCGCCAACTGGCGAACCGCCTCTCGACTGTCTTCAACGAAGGCCACCAGCAGGTTTGGCGAGCAACCCGTCTCACCCATTCGAAGCCCCAGCGACGCCGCGATGCTGCTAATTCTATCAACAACAATCTGGCCGGCTGCTTGAGGCTGGCCCCAAGTAGCGACACAAACCGAGCCGGAGAACCTCGCCAACGGCGGATCGCCAAAGCCTGGTTCCGTTACGCTCTCTATGTATCGACGAGCTTGGTGCGCCTGGTCGCCCTTCTCGGAAGTTATTACGACTTCTTGATCGCGGCGAAGCTCTGCTGCTTGAACCAGGAAGAACGCTAGCGCCAACAGCATCTTCGAGACCTCATATTCCAACGGCGATAAACGGAGTGTATGGCATCGCTGGTGCTGCGTGCAACTAGGAGGACCCGCATCGGGCCGCGTAGGAGCATCGCCAATCCGCTGAATGAACGTCCGGAGACACTACGTCGCCGCGCGACAGTGGACCGGCCGCTTTCACCTTTTCAGACCTCCGATACAGCCTTGCATTGCCCGTTAGCGCGCCCCCGCACCGCATGATAAATGCGGGCCGAACCACTCGCCAAAGGCCCTCGACATGCTGTTCCTGCTACGCCCAGCCTTGGCCGCGGCCATCGGTCTCGCCGTCGGCGCGGACACGCGTACCGTCTGCCGTAACGGCACGGGCACCGATCACGGCGACTTCTACACCTTCTGGCACGACACCGGGTCGGGCTGCATGCAGCTTCGCCCTGGTGGCGGCTATGGAGTCGAGTGGCGCCTGGGCGAGCGCGGCAACCTGGTCGCGGGTAAGGGCTGGGCCAAGGGATCGGCGCGCCGCGTCATCCGCTACCGGGCGCGCGCGTTCGATCCGGGTACCAACGGCTATCTCACGCTCTATGGCTGGTCGACCGGGCCGCTGATCGAATATTATGTCGTCGACAATTGGGGCGGTTTCACCCCGCCCGGACCTGATGCAACGACGCTCGGCACCGTGGAGAGCGATGGCGGCACCTACCGCATCTACCGGACGCAGCGCGTGAACCAGCCCTCGATCGCGGGAACCGCGACCTTCCATCAATATTGGAGCGTGCGGACGTCCAGGCGGCCGCTCGGCCAGGATGCGGTCATCACTTTCGCCAACCATGTCGCGGCGTGGCGCCGGGCCGGGCTTCATCTCGGGACCCTGGGCTATCAGGTGCTCGCCACCGAAGGGTTCGGCAGCAACGGACGCTCCGACATCACGGTATCGGAGCGGTAGCCGTCACTCGACGCGCCACCGCTCCGCCGAAGGTATCATCCCGCGACGGCGGGCCGTGACGAAGTGGAACCGTTTCGGACGGGAACCGCTAGCCGATACGCGCGAGCAGCCGGTCCACCGCCGCGACCGCCTCGGGCTCCTCCAGCGTCGGCGCGTGGCCGACCCCCGGCACCGTGACCAGTTCGCCATCGCCCAGCCGCGCGGCCATCTTCTCGGCGGTGGCGGCGCTCAATATGTCCGACTTCTCGCCGCGCACCACCAGCACCGGCCGATCCGCCATCGCGTCGATCGTCGGCCACAGGTCCGGCCCCGCCTCGTTGCCCGGCACTCGGAACGGCTCGGCGATCTTCATGTCGTAATCGAGCACGATCCGGCCCGAGCTGTTGACCCGGTACAGCCGCTTGGCGACCCGCAGCCAGTCCTCGATGTCATAGGCCGGGTACACGTCGCCATTAGCGTCGGCCACGTAGCGCGCCGCGTGCATCCAGGTCGGGTGCCACACCGCCTTGCCGACATAGCTGCGGATCCGCGACAGCCCCGCCGGGTTCAGATCGGGGCCGACATCGTTGAGCACCGCCCCCGCCAGCCGCGCGCCGTCGGTCGCCGCCAGCAGCATCGTCACGATCCCGCCCAGCGAGGTGCCGACGCTCACGAAGCGCTCGATTCCGGCCTCCGCCAGCAGCGCCTCGACATCCTGCAGATAGGTAAGCGGCACATAGCTCATGGGGTCCTTGGCATAGGCGCTCTCGCCGCGCCCGCGAAACTCCAGGCACAGCACCCGCCATTGCCCGGCCAGCCGGCTCGCCAGTCCCTCGAAGTCGCGCGCGGTGCGGGTAAGCCCCGGCATGCACAGCACCGGCGGCTTGTCGCTCGGCCCGGCATAGTCGCGATAATGCAGCCGCAGCCCGTCCCGCGACCACCAATACCCATCTACGTAGTTGCGCCGCTCCGCCATCGCCCCCCATATCGCGCCATGCACTTCACACCGCAACAGCCGATCCTCGAGCTCGGCGACGCCTTTTACGATCCCGTCACCCCGGCGAACTTCCCCAAGACGGTCCTGCGCTTCCGCAACGACCGCGCGGCGGCCAGCGTCGGCCTCGACACCCTCAGCGACGACGCGTGGCGCGCCCATTTCGGCCGCTTCGTGCCGCTGGAGGGCGCCCAGCCCCAGCCGCTGGCGCTGCGCTATCACGGCCACCAGTTCCGCGTGTACAATCCCGAGATCGGCGACGGCCGCGGCTTCCTGTTCGCCCAGATGCGCGACGATGCCGGCCGCCTGATGGACCTCGGCACCAAGGGCTCGGGCCAGACCCCGTATAGCCGCTTCGGCGACGGCCGCCTCACCCTCAAGGGCGCCGTCCGCGAGATCCTGGCGACCGAGATGCTCGAGGCGCTCGGCGTCCACACCTCGCGCACCTTCTCGGTGATCGAGACCGGCGAGGAGCTCCACCGCAACGACGAGCCTTCGCCCACCCGCTCGGCGGTGCTGGTCCGCCTCAACCACGGCCATATCCGCATCGGCACCTTCCAGCGCCTGGCCTACGACCACGACACCGAAGGCCTGGCCAAGCTCACCGCCTATGTCCTGCGCCACTATTACGGCGAAGACGCAGGCGACGACGCCCCGCAGCGCCTGCTCGCTTATGTCGCCCGCCGCACCGCCGCGCTCGCCGGCCAGTTCATGGCCGCCGGCTTCGTCCACGGCGTGCTCAACAGCGACAACATCAACGTCACCGGCGAAAGCTTCGACTACGGCCCCTGGCGCTTCACCCCCAGCTGGGCGCCGGCCTTCACCGCCGCCTATTTCGACCAGTCCGGCCTCTATGCCTACGGCCGCCAGCCCGAGGCGATCTACTGGGACGTGATGCAGCTCGCCACCTCGCTCCGCCTGATCGCCGAGGAGGCGCCGCTGATCGAAGCGCTCGAAGGCTATGCCCCGGCCTATCACGAGGCAGTCACCGCCGCGATCCTCTGGCGCCTGGGACTGCTCCCGCGCGGCGCCGAGCATGACCGCCCGCTCGTCCAGTCGCTCGAACGCGCGCTCTCCACCAGCGGCTGCCCGCTCGACCGCTTCTATTTCGACGCGTTCGGTGGCCAGCTTCCCCCCGATTATGGCGAGGCGTTCGACCCCTTCCGCGCGCAGCTCGCCGGCTATGCCCCGCGCAAATCCCGCGAGCATCCCTATTGGTCCGGCGACCACCCTTGCGCGATGCTGATCGACGAGGTCGAGGCGATCTGGTCCCCGATCGCCGCCGCCGACGATTGGCAGCCGCTCCACGACAAGGTCGCCGCCGTCCGCCGGTTCGGAGAAGCCCTGGCCTGATCCCCGCCAAGGGGTTGGCATCGCCCCTGCAATTCGGGCAAGAGCGTAGCCACATCTCCGGGGGCAGACACCAGAACGATAATGCCGGGACAGGAAATCATCTCCACCGAGCCGGCGACCGGCGCCGTGCTCTGGCGCCAGCGCATCGGCGACGTCGATGCGGAGGTCGCCACCGCGCGTGCAAGCTGGGCCGAATGGGCCGCGCGCCCGCTCGCCTATCGGATCGAGGCACTGCGCCGCTTCGCCAACGTCGTCCGGCAAAAGGCCGATGCCTTCACCGATGTGATCGCGCGCGAGACCGGCAAGCCGATCTGGGAGGCGCGCACCGAAGTCGAGACGGTGATCGCCAAGGTGGACGTGTCGGTCACCGCTTATTCCGAACGCACCGGCCAGCGCCGCATCGAAGCCCCGATGAACACCCGCCTGGCGCTCCGGCACAAGCCGCACGGGGTGCTCGCGGTCCTCGGGCCCTACAACTTCCCCGCCCACCTGCCCAACGGCCACATCGTCCCCGCTTTGCTCGCCGGCAACGCGGTGGTGTTCAAGCCGTCGGAAAAGACCCCCGCCAGCGGCGCGTTCCTGGTCGAATGCTTCCACGCCGCCGGCTTGCCTGAGGGATGCATCCGCCTGCTGATCGGCGGCCCGGACCAGGGCAAGGCGCTCGCCGGCCACCCCGACATCGACGGCCTGCTGTTCACCGGCTCGGCGAACACCGGCATCGCCCTCAACCGCCAGTTCGCCACGCGCCCCGAAAAGATCCTCGCGCTGGAGATGGGCGGCAACAACCCGATCGTCGTCTGGGACACCCCCGACCTATATTCCGCCGCCGTGCTGGTCGTGCAGTCCGCCTTCACCACCGCCGGCCAACGCTGCACCGCCGCCCGCCGGCTGATCGTCGACGAAGCGCTCGCCGAGCCGCTGCTGGCCGAGATCCTCAAGCTGGTCGGCCGGCTGATCATCGGTGAGCCGCATGCCGATCCCGCCCCGTTCATGGGCCCGGTGATCGACAACGACACCGCCGACATGCTGACCGAAAGCTTCGTCGCGCTGCTCACGCTCGGCGGCCGACCGATCCGCCACATGGAGCGCCCGATCGAAGGCCGCCCGTTCCTCACCCCGGGCATCCTCGACATGACCAACGCCACCGACAAGCCCGATGTCGAACTGTTCGGCCCAATCCTCCAGGTCTTCCGCAAGACCAGCTTCGAGGAAGCGATCGCCGAGGCCAACGACACCCGCTACGGCCTGTCCGCCAGCCTGGTCAGCCAGAACCCGCGCCTCTACGACCAGTTCTGGGCCAATATCCGCGCCGGCATCGTCAACTGGAACCGCCCCACCAACGGCGCCTCCTCCTCCGCGCCGTTCGGCGGCGTCGGCTGGTCCGGCAACCACCGCCCCAGCGCCTATTACGCGGCGGATTACTGCGCCTATCCGGTGGTGTCCTCCGAATCCGAACAAGCCCGCGCCTCGATCGGCCTCGGCCTGCGCGACGCCTGATCTTTCACGCGAAGACGCGAAGATTTTTTCGCGCAGAGGCGCAGAGGACGCAGAGAAACAGGACCTGCCACTGTGTCGGGAGACTAAGCACCCCAAGGCTAATCGCCGACTAGCGATAATTCCTGCGGCTGAACCAGCTTCTTCTCTGCGTCCTCTGCGCCTCTGCGCGAACCACTATCTTCTTCGCGAGCTTCGCGCCTTCGCGTGACCCAAATAAATCCTCCCCGGCACGGGGAGGGGGACCAGCGAAGCTGGTGGAGGGGGCTCTCCACAAGGGGTATCGCTTGGGGATATCCCCCTCCACCACCAGCGAGCGCTGGCGGTCCCCCTCCCCGTTCCGGGGAGGATTTACGTCGAGCCCTCACCGCAGCTACACCCCTCCCCAAACACAAGAGAGGGGCCCCACCACATGACCACCCGCCGCGACCTACTCGGCGCCGCCGCAGCCCTGACCGGCACGCTGGCACTCCCCGCCACCACCCTCGCCAAGGCCACACCCGGCCAATTCGTCCGCCGCGAAGGCACCCGGCTCACGCTCCGCAACAAGCCCTACCGCTTCGTAGGCGCGAACATCTGGTACGGCGCCTATCTCGGCGCCAATACCGAATACGGCAACCGCGACCGCCTCCGCCGCGAGCTCGACAAACTCCAGTCGATCGGCGTCACCAACCTGCGCCTGCTCGCCTCCTCGGAAACATCGCCGCTCAAGAACGCAGTCAGCCCCAGCTTCCGCAGCCGCGGCACCGTCTACAATCCCGCGCTGCTCGACGGGCTAGACTTCTGCCTCGCCGAAATGGGCAAGCGCGGCATGAAGGCGGTGCTCTACCTCACCAATTTCTGGGAATGGTCGGGCGGCATGATGACGTATCTCAGCTACGTCAACGGCGGGAAGTACATCGACGCCAACGACCCCGCCCACCCCTGGCCGCAATTCGCCGACGCGACATCGGAATTCTACCGCACGCCCAAGGCGATCGCGCTCTACCACGACTGGGTCCGCGCGCTGGTCGGGCGCACCAATGCCGTCACCGGCACGCCCTATCGCGACGATCCCACGATCATGGCCTGGCAGCTCGCCAACGAGCCACGCCCCGGCGGCGGGCCACAGGTCGCCGCGCGCAACCTCCCCTTCTTCCAGGATTGGGTCCGCGGCACCGCCCGCCTCATCAAGACGCTCGACCAGAACCACCTCGTCTCGACCGGCAGCGAGGGGCTGAAGGGCAGCGTCGAGCGCGCCGACATCTACAACACCGAGCACGGCTTCCCCGAGATCGATTATTGCACCGCGCATATCTGGCCGCTCAACTGGAGCTGGGTAAGCGCCAAGGACCTGCCCGGCACCCACGAAGCCGGCCGCGCCAAGGTCGCCGAATATCTCCAGCAGCACGAAGCGCTCGCGCGCGGCCTGAACAAGCCGCTGGTGATCGAGGAGTTCGGCTATCCCCGCGACGGCGGCGGCTATGATCCCGAAAGCACGACAGCCTTCAAGGACCTTTATTATGGCCAGATCTTGGCCGCGGTGCGCGACAGCGTCCGCACCGGCGGACCGATCGCCGGCTCCAACTTCTGGGCCTGGAACGGCGAAGGCCGCGCCGTCCACGGCGACCACCGCTTCCGCACCGGCGACACCAGCTGGGTCGGCGACCCGCCCCATGAGCCCCAGGGCTGGTACGGCGTCTACGACACCGACGCCTCCACGCACGCCCTGATCAAGTCCCACGCCCAGGCGCTAGCCGTCGCAGCAGCCCCCACCGCCGCCCGCTAGCCCCCAGTCATCCCGGCCTTGAGCCGGGATCCCGCTTCTTCTGTCGCCCCATCGCTAAGTTGATTTCACGCCAAGGCGCGAAGACGCGAAGGGTTTAGAAGAAGATAGGGGTTCACGCAGAGGCGCGAAGGCGCAGAGACGGTTTGCCCAGCGACGCGATCGGAAGACCGCAAGCATCGCAGCGTGCTGGGCCCGTAAAATCATTCCTGCCGCTGCGCGGCCTTTCTCTCACTTCTTCTCTGCGCCTCTGCGCCTCTGCGCGAACCTCTACCTTCTTCTGCCTTCCTTCGCGTCTTCGCGCCTTCGCGTGAACCAACATCCTCCCCCGCCAGGGGGAGGTGGCGCCAAAGGCGTCGGAGGGGGAGGACTCCCTGCCGGCTGTGGTCGCTCACCTCCCCCTCCGTCATGCTGCGCATGCCACCTCCCCCTGGCGGGGGAGGATCCTCGTCTCACCCCCACACAAAAGTTCCGCTACGTCCCCCCCAAGCATCCGTCGATTGCCGCCCAAGGCCCACAGGCCCATCTGCCATCCATGGCATCTCTCCTCGATCCCGCCGCACGCGGCCGCGTCATCCTGGTTGGTGCAGGCCCCGGCGATCCCGGCCTGCTCACCGTCCGCGCCGTCGAGGCGCTCGCCCAAGCCGACGTCCTCGTCCATGACGGCCTGGTCGATCCGCGCGTGCTCGATCTCGCTCCCCAGGCGCACCGCATCTCGGTCGCCAAGCGCCGCAGCCGCCACACCCTGCCGCAGGAGTCGATCAACGCCCTCATCGTCGCGCATGTGAAGACCGGCGCGATCGTCGTGCGTCTGAAGGGCGGCGACCCGTTCATCTTCGGCCGCGGCGGCGAGGAAGTCGAAGCCGTCCGGGAAGCCGGCCTGCCGGTCGAAGTCATCCCCGGCGTGTCGGCAGCCCTCGGCGCCGCAGCCGAAGCGATGCTCCCCCTCACTCATCGCGACTGGTCCAGCGCGGTCAGCTTCGTCGCGGGCCAGTGCAAGGGCCTGACCGACCAGGACTGGTCCGGCCTCGCCGGCAAGGGCCGCACGCTGGTCATCTACATGGGGGTCGCCACCGCCAGCGCCATCGCCGACAAGCTGATGACCGACGGCGTCGCCCCCGACATGCCCGTCGCCGTCCTCGAACGCGCCACGCTCCAGGGCCACCGCGCGCTGCGTACCTTGCTCGCCGATCTCGGCCCGATGGTCGCGCGCGAAGACGTGAAGAGCCCGGCCGTGATCGTCGTCGGCGAAGTCGTCCGCTTGGCCGACGCGCAGGACAAGCTCGCCAAATGGGCCCAGGCGGCGGAGGTGCTGGCATGAGGCTGCTCACCGGCAACGACCTCGTCACCGGCGACGTCACCTGGTGGACCGGCGAAGGCTGGTCGCGCCATATCGAGGACGCCAAGGACGTCGGCGACCAGGGCGACATCCTCGCCCATACCGAGGAAGCCGCCCGCCGCGTCAACACGCCCTATGTGATCGAAGCCGAGGCGACGCCCGAGGGCCCCCGCCCCGCCCACATCAAAGACCGCATCCGCGCGCTCGGCCCCACCGTGCGGCCGGACCTGACGCTCAAGCCGGCAGACCCCAACGCCGGAAGCTGGGTGATATGAATTTGATCACGCGAAGACGCGAAGACGCGAAGAAGAGGTTCGCGCAGAGGCGCGGAGGCGCGGAGAGTCAGTCGCCGCGTCAGCGGCAGGAAATCTCCCGCCGGAGCAGCGTGCCGAGAGGAGTCGAAGGTCTCCCGGCCGAAGCCGCAAGCATATCTCTCTGCGCCTCCGCGCCTCTGCGCGAACCTCTAACTTCTTCTTCCTTCGCGTCTTCGCGCCTTCGCGTGAACCCACTCTTCTTCACGCCCCAAAGCGCCCCCCAACTCCAGGCGATCTGATGTACAAGTACGACGAATACGACCATTCCATCGTCGCCTCGCGGATCGACGAGTTCCGCGACCAGGTTCGCCGCCGCCTCGAAGGCCATCTGACCGAGGATCAGTTCAAGCCGCTGCGGCTGATGAACGGCCTGTATCTCCAGCTGCACGCGTACATGCTGCGCGTCGCCGTGCCCTATGGCACCCTCGACGGGCGCCAGATGCGCATGCTCGGCCACATCGCGCGCAAATATGATCGCGGGTACGGCCATTTCACCACGCGGCAGAACATCCAGTTCAACTGGATCAAGCTCGGCGACACGCCCGACATCCTGGAAGAACTCGCCACGGTCGAGATGCACGCCATCCAGACCAGCGGCAATTGCATCCGCAACATCAGCTCCGACCAATATGCGGGCGCCGCCGCCGACGAGCTGACCGACCCGCGTCCCTGGGCCGAGCTGCTGCGTCAGTGGAGCACCTTCCACCCCGAATTCACGTACCTCCCGCGCAAGTTCAAGATCGCGGTGATCGCGTCGGACACCGACCGGGCGGCGATGCGCCTCCACGATATCGGCATCCAGATCGTCCGGAACGACGCCGGCGAATTCGGCGGGCGCATCTATGTCGGTGGCGGCATGGGCCGCACGCCGATGATCGCGCCGCTGATCCGCGATTTCGTGCCCTACGAAGACTTCATCAGCTATCTCGAGGCCTGCCTGCGCGTCTACAATCGCTATGGCCGCCGCGACAACATGTACAAGGCGCGGATCAAGATCCTCGTCCACGAGATCGGCGCCGACGACTATCGCCGGCAGGTCGAGGATGAGTTCCTCGAAGTGAAGAAGCTCGCAATTGATCCGCCACGCGTGGAGCTTGAGCGTATTTCCGCGCATTTTGCGCCGCCGCCGTACGAAAACGGGCTTTCTGACGACATCGATCGCACCGATCCCGACTTCGCCGTTTGGGTCGATCAGAATGTTTCTGCTCACAAAACAGCGGGTTACGCGATCGTCAACATCAGCCTGAAGCCGAGCGGCGGAATCCCGGGCGACGCGTCCGCGGATCAGATCGATGTCATGGCCGACTTGGCGGAACGCTTCAGTTTCAACGAGTTACGCGTAACCCACGCCCAGAACATCGTCCTCCCCCACGTCGCCAAACGCGACCTCTACCCCGTCTACCAGATACTCAAAGAATCAAACCTGGCCGAACCCAATCTAGACCTGATCAGCGACATCATCGCCTGCCCCGGTCTCGACTATTGCAGCCTCGCCAACGCCCGCTCGATCCCCCTGGCGCAGAAGATCGCGACCCGTTTTTCGGACCTCGACCGCCAGCGCGACCTGGGTGAACTGAAGCTCAAGATTAGCGGCTGCATCAACGCCTGTGGCCACCACCACGCCGGCCACATCGGCATCCTCGGCGTAGACCGTAAGGGCACCGAAAACTTCCAGCTTCTCCTAGGCGGCTCGGGCGCGGAGGACGTCAGTCTGGGCAAGATTACCGGCCCGGGTTTCTCAGAAGATGGCATCGTCGACGCGATCGAGAAGACCACCGACGTCTATCTCGCCCAACGCGAACAAGGCGAGCGCTTCGTCGACACCTATCGCCGCATCGGCATGGAGCCATTCAAGGAGGCCATCTATGGCTAAGCGCGACGCGGTATTTCCCGCAAACCCCCACGCCCTGTTCGCCGAGCATCGCTACTCGCCGGCAATCCGCGCAGGTGGCCTATTGTTCGTTTCGGGCCAGGTCGGCGCACGTACCGACGGTAGCCCCGAACCGGACACCGAAGCCCAGATCCGCCTCGCCTTCGACAATCTCGTGGCGATCCTTGAGGCGGCGGGCTGCACCTTCGCCGACGTGGTCGATACGACCTTGTTCATGATCGATCCCGACGGGGATTTCGAAACGCTGATGAAGGTCCTGCCCGACTATTGGGGCGAAGCGCCCTACCCTACGCTCACGGGTGTAAGCGTGAACTGGCTCGCCGGCTTCCGCTTCGAGATCAAGGTCGTCGCGCAACTTCCGCAAGGCCAACTTCTGCAGGGATCGCCAGCATGACCAGCCTGCTGCGCTACCGCGACGATGACGCGCATGACGAACCAGCCGTCACACTTGACGGATTTCTGGGCCAGTCCAACGCCACGGCCGTCCGCATCGAAGCCGGCGAGGACGCTCGCGTGCTCCTGCCGCATCTCGACCGCATCGCTCTGGTGGAAGTCAGCTTCCTCAAGTTTCGCGATGGCCGTGGCTATTCCTCCGCCCGGATCCTGCGAGAGGCGGGCTATGCCGGCGAACTACGCGCGCAGGGCGACGTCTTGGTGGATCAAATCCCGCTGATGCGCCGCTGCGGCTTCGACAGCTTCGCACCCGAGGCGCCGGTGGACGAAGCCGTGCTCCACGCCAGCCTCACCCGCTACGAGCATACATATCAGGCTGCCGCGGACGGCCATGTCCCCGTCTGGAAACGCCGCCATGGCTGAAGCAATGCGAAAGATCGACCGGGTGGACGTCGCACCTTGCTTCACGGCGGCCGATGCGATTCGGCTCAACACCCGCTTCCGCGACGCTACGACGCAAGAAGTACTCCAGGCGGTTCTGCGCGAGCACCTGCTCGGCGAGATCGCGCTGGTGTCCTCGTTCGGCGCGGAAGCCGCAACACTGCTTCACTTGGTCGCAAGCGTCGACGCAAGCGTGCCCGTGCTGTTCCTAGATACCGGCAGGCACTTTCCTGAAACGCTCGCCTATCGTGATGAACTCGCCGCCCGTCTGCGCCTCAGAGACCTGCGCAATCTTCAGCCAGACCCGCAGGTGATCGCCGCACGCGACGCCACCGAATTGCGCTGGTCGTTCGATCCCGACGGCTGCTGCGAGATCCGCAAGGTCGTGCCGCTCGCCAGCGCGCTAGTCGGTTTCGACGCGACGATCACCGGGCGCAAGTCGTTCCAGGCCAGCACACGCAATGCGTTGGCCCGCTTCGAGGTCGACCCCAGCGATGACACCGGCCGGATGAAGTTCAACCCTCTCGCAGACTGGACCAAGGCTGAGTTGGATGCCTATTTCGCCCGGCACAACCTTCCCCAGCATCCACTTGTCGAGCAAGGATACGCATCGATCGGTTGCGCACCATGCACCAGCATCGTCAAACCGGGCGAAGACCCACGTGCCGGACGTTGGCGTGGCTGGAACAAGACCGAATGCGGCATCCACACGCCGGCGAAGGATGACGACCCGGACCAGCCGGTGTTCTGAGCCGGCGCTTGGCGTACGCCACCGTTTGTGGTTACGCGAGCCGATGGCCCTGTTTCCCGACCTCGATCGCGACTTGGCGGCGCTGGGTGCCGCAAGTCGGCGCCGGGTGCTGGCACCCCGGACTGGCCGCGACTTCGCCTCGAACGATTATCTTGGCCTCGCCAGTTCGCCTCGCCTCGCCGCAGCGATCGACGGCGCGCTGACCCGCGGCGTGCCTGTAGGTTCCGGCGGCTCGCGACTGCTGCGCGGTAATCACCCGGAGCATCAAGCGCTTGAGGCCGAAGCCGCTGCATTCTTCGGCAGCGAATCCGCCCTCTACTTGTCGAGCGGCTATGCTGCCAACGCCATGCTGTTCGAGACGCTGCCTCAACGCGGCGACCTGATCGTTTATGATGAGCTGATCCACGCCAGCGCCCATGAAGGCATGCGGCTTAGTCGAGCGAGCAGTCACCCAGCCACGCACAACGACATCACGGCGTTCGAGGATGTGATCTCCAGCTGGCGCCGACAGGGCGGCATCGGCCGCCCGTGGATCGCGTTGGAAAGCCTCTACAGCATGGACGGCGACCAGGCGCCCTTGCCCGGCTTTGCCGAGCTGGCGGATCGCACCGGCGCGATCCTGCTTATCGACGAAGCGCATGCAACCGGTGTGTTCGGCGCGCATGGCCGTGGCCTTTCCGCCGCAATGGCCTCCCGCGACAATGTCGTCAGCCTGCATACCTGCGGCAAGGCACTGGGGTGCGAAGGGGCGCTGATCGCAGGACCCGCGATCGTCACCGACTTCCTGGTCAATCGCGGACGGGCCTTCATCTTCTCCACCGCCCCCTCCCCGCTTATGGCCGCAGCCGTGCGCGAGAGCCTGCGCATCCTTCAGGATGAGCCCGAACGTCGCGAGCGGCTCGACGCGCTGGTCGCCCATGCGCACCGGTTGCTCGTCCCCGCAGGAGCCCGCGCAACAGGGTCGCAGATCCTCCCGCTCGTTCTGGGCGACGATGCCCGCACCATGCACGTCGCTGCCGCGCTTCAGGCGCAGGGCTTCGATGTCCGGGGCATCCGCCCTCCTACCGTGCCAGCAGGGACGTCGCGGTTGCGCATCTCGTTGACGCTGAATGTGTCTTTTGACGACGTCGCGGCACTGGCGCAGGCGCTTACCGGAGAGGCACAATGACCCGCGCCATCGTCGTCACCGGCACCGATACAGGCATCGGCAAGACCGTCTTTGCCGCGGCACTTACTGCGGCGTTGGACGCAACCTATTGGAAACCGGTGCAAAGTGGGCTCGAGGAAGGCGAAGACAGCGACACCGTCGCGCAGCTTGCCGCGCTTCCGCCCGAGCGCATCCTTCCCCCCGCCTATCGCCTGCGCACGCCCTGCTCTCCCCACCGCGCTGCCGAGATCGACGGGGTCGAAATCGAGCCGAAACGCCTCCAGCTTCCCCAAATCGAGCGCCAATTGATCATCGAAGGCGCCGGCGGCGTGCTCGTGCCCGTCACGCGCACCCTGCTCTACGCGGATCTGTTCGCCCGGTGGGGGCTTCCCACCGTCCTTGTCGCCCGCACCGCGCTGGGCACGATCAACCACAGCCTGCTTTCCCTGGAAGCGTTGCGCGCACGGGGGGTAAACATGCTCGGCATCGCCTTTGTCGGCGACGCGAACGAGGACAGCGAGGCGACGATCTGCGCGATCGGCAAGGCCCGCCGGCTCGGTCGCCTGCCGATCCTCGCCTCGCTGGATCCCGGCCGTCTTGGCCAAGCCTTTGCGCAGAACTTTCGCCTGGGGGACTTCACCGCGTGAACTCGCCCGTCTGGCACCCTTTCACGCAACACGGGCTTGGTGAGGAAATCCCCGAGATCGCCCGCGCCGAAGGTGCGGTGCTGCACGCACGCTCGGGCGAGCGCTATGTCGACGCGATCTCCTCATGGTGGGTCACGACGCATGGCCATTGTCACCCCCGGATCATGGCCGCGATCCAGGCGCAAGCGGCTCAACTCGACCAGATCATCTTCGCCGGCTGGACTCATGCCCCGGCTGAAGACCTCGCGCGGGGCCTGACGGCGATACTGCCCGCGCCGCTCGCCCATGTGTTCTTTTCCGACAGCGGCTCGACCAGCGTCGAAGTGGCGTTGAAAATGGCGCTGGGCTTCTGGGACAATCATGGCGCGCCGCGTCACCGGGTCGTCGTGATGGAGCATGGCTATCACGGCGACACCGTCGGCGGCATGTCGGTCGGGGCGCGGGGCGTGTTCAACCGGCCCTATCAGCCATTGCTGTTCGATGTCGCCACTATCCCCTTTCCCGACGCCGGCCGCGAGCAGGCGACGCTCAATGCGTTGGAAGCGCAGTGCCGAGAGGGGCCGGCTGCTTTCCTGGTCGAGCCGCTGATCCTGGGCGCCGGCGGCATGAAGACCTATACGCCCGCGGTGCTTGAGGAGATGCGGGCGATCTGCGCGCGCTACGAGGTGCTGTTCATCGCCGATGAAGTGATGACCGGCTGGGGCCGCACCGGCACCCTGCTCGCCTGCGAACAGGCCGGGATCGTTCCCGACATCCTCTGCCTCTCCAAGGGCCTGACCGGCGGCTCGGTGCCGCTCGCCGTCACACTGGCGACGGCGCCGATCTTCGAAGCGCATCGCTCGAGCGATCGCGCGCGGATGTTCTTCCACTCGTCCAGCTACACCGCCAACCCGCTGGCCTGCGCGGCAGCCAACGCCAATCTGGCCATCTGGCGCGAAGAGCCGGTGCTCGACAGGATCGCGGCATTGGGCGTGCGCCAGCAGCGGCGGCTTGACGCGCTGTCTGCCCACGCAAGCGTCCGCAATGCCCGCCGCCTGGGTACGATTGCGGCGTTCGAGGTAGCCGACCCGAACTCGGACTATCTAGCCGCCATGGGGCCCGCCCTCGGGGCGCTGGCGCGGAGCCGGGGCGTTCTGCTCCGCCCGCTGGGCAACACGGTGTACGTGATGCCGCCCTACTGCATCGAGGACGCCGACCTTGACCTGATCTACGCGGTGATCGGCGAGTTCCTGCAACGCTGACGGTTTCTGCCGCGCGTCCTGATTTCACGCGAAGGCGCTATGACGCGAAGAAAGTAGTTCGTGCGGAGGCGCAAAGAGAGCAAAGCGCGCACGATCTCACGGCTGATACCAAATCCGGTTGCTCAGCACGTCGCGCACGTGACGCGGCCATGGCTACTGAAAGCCTCCGCGCCTCCTCGCGAACCAAACAATCGCCTCAATATTCCTCATGCACCAGGTCGCTGAACTTGGTGAACTGGCGATCGAAGCGCATGTGCACCGATCCGGTCGCACCGTGGCGCTGCTTGGCGATGATGACCGTCGCCTTGTTGGCGACCTCCAGCTGCTTGGCCTGCCATTCTTCATAGGCGATGCGCTCTTCGGCGGTTTCGGTGCCGTCGGGCACCTTGGTCGGTGCCTTGAAGTCGTGATAATATTCGTCGCGGTACACGAACAGCACGATATCGGCGTCCTGCTCGATCGAGCCCGACTCGCGAAGGTCCGAGAGCTGCGGCCGCTTGTCCTCGCGGCTTTCCACGGCGCGGCTGAGCTGCGACAGCGCCAGCACCGGCACATTCAGTTCCTTCGCCAGCGTCTTCAGGCCGCGGCTGATCTCCGAGATTTCCTGTACGCGCCCGTCGCCCGAGGCCTTGGCGCTGCCGGTCAGCAGCTGGAGATAATCGACGATCACCATGCCGATCTTGTGCTGGCGCTTCATGCGCCGCGCACGGGTGCGCAGCGCGGCGATGGTCAGGCCGGGCGTATCGTCGATGAACAACGGCAGCTTCTCCAGATCGCCCGCCGCGCGCGCGAATTTCTGGAACTCGGCATGGCTGATCTGGCCGGTGCGCAGCTTTTCCGACACCACTTCGGCCTGTTCGGACAGGATACGCATCGCCAACTGATCGGCCGACATTTCCAGGCTGAAGAAAGCGACCGGCGCGCCGATCGACTTTTCCTCGGGAATGCCGCCCTCGATATCGTCGGCATAGCGCTTGGCGGCATTGAAGGCGATGTTGGTGGCCAGCGAGGTCTTACCCATGCCCGGGCGACCTGCAAGGATCAGAAGATCGGAGCGGTTGAACCCGCCGGTCGAGGCGTTGAGATCGCTCAGCCCGGTGGTGACGCCGGAGATGCCGCCCCCCGAGTTCATCGCCTTTTCAGCCTGGCGCACCGCCATGATCGAAGCGCGGTTGAACGACTTGAGCCCGGCGTCGCTGTCGCCCTTCTCGGCGACTTCGTAGAGCTTCAATTCGGCCTGCTCGATCTGCTTGGCCGGGTTGATGTCCTGGCTGGTGTCGAGCGCGCCATCGACCAGATCGCGGCCCACCGTCACCAGCGCACGCAGCATTGCCAGGTCGTAGATCTGGTCGGCGAACGAGCGCGCACCGATCAGGCTAGCCGGGTTGCCGGTCAGCTGCGCCAGATAGGCCGGGCCGCCGAGTTCCTTCATCGCCGCGTCGGCGGCGAACAGCGGGCGCAGCGTCACCGGCGTCGCCAGACGGTTGTCGCCGACCATGGTCGAGATCGCATCATAGATGCGCCCGTGCAACGGCTCGAAGAAATGCTCCGGGCGGATCTTTTGAAGAACGTCCTCGGCGACGCGGTTGTCGATCATCATCGCGCCGAGCAGTGCGGCCTCGGCCTCCACATTGGCGGGCAGGCTGATGCCTTCAGGCACTTCAGGAGCGGGGAACGGTATTGGTTGAGCCATGATCTGCCTGTCGCGCATACCCGCCGCCGCATCAACTGTGCGGCTTGTGGATAACGGGCATGACCGGATAGGGACCGCGCATGGCCGACCCGCGCATCATAGACGTGACGCTCGACGAGCGCACCATTTTGTGGCGCTCGGCGGACATCGAGCAGGAGCGGCAGGTCGCCATCACCGACCTGCTCGCGGCGAATCATTTCGCGCCCCGGCGCCGCCACGCCGATGGCTATGCGGGCCCTTACCGGCTGCATCTCAGTGTCCAGGAAAACCGGCTGGTCCTGGAGATCCGCCGCGCCGACGAGTCGCATCTCGAGACCATCGTTCTGGGCCTTGCCCGCTTCCGGCGCCCGATCCGGGATTATTTCGCGATCTGCGACAGCTATTTCCAGGCGGTACGCGCCGCATCTCCCCAGCATATCGAGCCGATCGACATGGCCCGCCGCGCGGCGCACAACGAAGCCGCCGAGCTGCTCCAGGAACGGCTTACGGGGAAGATCGAGGTTGATTTCGACACGGCCCGCCGGCTCTTCACCCTGCTCTGCGTCCTCCACATCAAGGGTTGAGCATTGTTGGTTTCCGGTTCCACGCGGCGGCTGCGGTTCGTCGCGCTCCTCCTGCTGGCGAGCATCTTGATCGGCGGCACCGGCTGGAGCTTCTTCGGCCGCTGGCGGCCCTCGATCACGGACTATCCCGTCCAGGGCGTGGACGTCAGCGAAGGCGACGGCGCCATCGACTGGTGGCAGGCGCGCACCAGCGGCGTGCAGTTCGTATATGCCCGTGCGACGATCGGGGCGCATGGGCGCGACTCGCGCTTTGCCGAGCATTGGCGCACCGCCGCCGAAGCCGGGCTGCAGCGGGGCGCGCTTCACCTGTACGCGATCTGCCAGCCGGGCCTCGCCCAGGCCGGCAACTTCGTCTCCACCGTGGCGCGCACCGACGATCAGCTGTCGCCCGCGATCCTGCTCGACCTGAGCGGCGACTGCCCGAGACCCTCGCGCAGCGCGATGCTGATGGAACTCGCCAGGTTCATCGCCGCGGTGGAGACGCATTCCGGCAAGCGCGTGATCCTGGGCATCACCAAGCGGTTCGAGGGCGCTTATCAGCTCAGCACCCTCACCACCGCGCCGCTGTGGGCGCGGGGTGTGTTTTTCGCGCCCGGCTACCTAGCCCGGCCGTGGACGATGTGGCAGGCGTCGCACCTGCGCCGCATCCAGGGTGCGGCGGGACCGGTAAATTGGGACGTGATGGCACGATGATCGATCAGGGCGCTCAGGCACTCATCAAGGCGGCGCGCGCCGCCGCGCGGCACGCACACGCCCCCTATTCCAAGTTCGCGGTCGGCGCGGCAGTGCTGCTCGACGACGGATCGGTGGTGACCGGGGCCAATTTCGAGAATGCCAGCTATGGCCTGTCGCTGTGCGCGGAGACGGTGGCGCTGGCGACGGTCAACGCCCAGGGCAAATTGCGCAACGTCGTGGCGATCGGGGTGATCGGCGGCCGGATGGGGCATGCCGACACTGCGCCGGTCAGCCCCTGCGGGCGCTGCCGCCAGGTCATCAACGAAGCCGCCCAGCTTGCCGGGCGGGACCTTCCGGTCTTCTGCGGCGGCGCCAGCGGGGACGAGATCGCCGCGCACAAGCTGTCCGACCTGCTTCCCCACGCCTTCGGTCCGGCCGACCTGGGCATCGGCTAGGCTGCGGCAGAAGCCATCAAGCGCCTTGCCCTCCCCGGCGCTTCCGGCGAAACGGAGCGGCACAAGCAGGGGGAATCATGAGCATCCTATCCGACCGCTGGATTCGCGAGCAGGCGCGCGAGCACGCCATGATCGAGCCGTTCGTCGAGGCCCAGCGTCGCGAAGGCTGCATCAGCTACGGACTGTCCTCCTACGGCTATGACGCGCGGGTCGCCGACGAGTTCAAGATCTTCACCAACGTCGATTCGGCGACGGTGGACCCCAAGGATTTCGCCGCGAACAGCTTCGTCGATCGCAAGACCGATGTGTGCATCATCCCGCCGAACAGCTTCGCGCTGGCGCGCACGGTGGAGTATTTCCGAGTGCCGCGCGACGTGCTGGTCATCTGCCTCGGCAAGTCCACCTATGCGCGTTGCGGCATCATCGTGAACGTCACGCCGCTCGAACCCGAATGGGAGGGGCATGTGACGCTGGAATTCTCGAACACGACGCCGTTGCCGGCGAAGATCTACGCCAATGAAGGCGCGTGCCAGTTCCTGTTCCTCAAGGGCAATGAGCCCTGCGAAACCAGCTATGCCGACCGCGCCGGCAAATATATGGGTCAGCGCGGCGTAACCCTGCCGCGGCTCTGAGCGTTACCCCAAGCGGCGTCCTAGCCGGCGGGATTGCCGCCGGCCGGGCGCCCTGCTCCCTTGCGCAGCGGGCCGCGCAGGAGCCCCTCAGCGGGCGGAGAACTGCACCGGCTGCAGGCGATGCAAGCCCGAAGTCGCGATCATGTGCGATCCGGCGGTGCGGCCCGACGACAGGTCCATCAGCACGTCCGACTGCGAGAGCACGCGAGTGTAGAGCAAGCGTGCGGCATCCTCGCGCCCGGTACGGGCATAGACCGCCGCCAGGTTGATCAGCAGCTCGGGGCGGTTGGGGTCGGCGCGCAGCGCCTCGACCAGCCGCGACTCGGCATCCTGATATGCGCCCTGCGAGATCTGGGTAGTTGCGACGCGATCCTGCGCGAGCGCAGGCGCGGCGGCGGCGACCAGCGGAACCAAAGCCAAAGCAACGAACCGCATGACATCCTCCTCGACTCATGACGCCACGATGACACGCTCGTGACATTACCATGACTCTTGTGTGACAGTTCCGTTGCAGTTCGACAAGCGATTGCACAACAAAAAAGGCGGCCCGTGAGGGCCGCCTTCTAAGAACCGTGCTGCGCCGAAGCGCGGCGGATCAGAAGTCGTTGCGATACTGCTCGTTGCCGACGAAGCCGAGCTTCGAGACGTTCGCACGCTTGATGATCGCCAGCACCCGGTCGACGACGTCATAGCGTGCCGCCGGGTCGGGCTGGAAATGCAGCTCCGGCTCCGGGTTCTTCGCCAGCGACGCGTCGAGATACTGACGCAGGGTTACATCGTCGATCTGCACGCTGTTCCAGAACACGTTGCCGTTCGCGTCGATATAGACCTTGTTCTTTTCCGCATCGACCGGCGGGCTGCTGCCGGTGTTCTGGGGCAGGTCGACCTTCACCGCATGGGTTTGGATCGGAATGGTGATGATGAACATGATGAGGAGAACGAGCATGACGTCGATCAACGGCGTCGTGTTCATTTCCATCATCGGCTCGTCGTCTTTGCCGCCCGCGCTCATTGACATGTCAAATACTCCTCAACCGCGCAGGATCACATGCGGGCATTGTTGGAACCGGGCTCCGGCTCCGAAATGAACCCGACCTTCGCGAAACCCGCCATCTGCATCGTGTAGATGGTGCCGCCGATGCAACGGTACGGGGTATTCACGTCCCCGCGGATATGCACTTCCGGCAGTTCCAGACCAGCCGCGTTCGGACCGCCCTGACGATCGATTTCGGCCTTCAGCTTGGCGACAGCCTTGTCGAGCAGTTCCTGGTGACCGATCGGCGACAGGCCCCAAAAGACCTGGCACTGGCCGCCGGCGCCCGTGACGGAAAGCGCGACATTCTCGGGCTTGGTGGTGGTCGGCTCGAACTGCACCTTTGGCAGTTGCAGGTCGACGGTCTGAATCACGACGGGAACGGCGATCAGGAAGATGATCAGGAGAACCAGCATCACGTCCACCAGGGGCGTGGTGTTGATGTCCGACATCGGGGAGTCGTCGCCGCCTTCGCCTACGCTCATCGCCATTGGGCGTTATCCTATCTTCGTATGAGCCACCGGGCGACCCGGAAGCCGGACCGCGCGGAGGAAGCCGCGCGGTCCCGTTTTCAGTTACGCGCGGGTCTGCACGCCACCGGTCTGGCCGGCGGTCGTGGTGGTGCCCGGCGCCTTGGTGCCTGCAACCGGAGCCGTAGCGACCTTCTTCACGGTCGGGCGCACGCGGCCGTCCGAAGCGAGGTAGCCGAGCACGTCGTTCGAGAAAGCGCTGAGGCTCTCGGCGATCGACTTGTTGCGGCGCTGCAGGAAGTTATAGGCGAGCACGGCCGGAACCGCGACGACCAGACCGAGCGCGGTCATGATCAGTGCTTCACCGACCGGGCCGGCAACGGCGTCGATCGAAGCCTGACCGGCCGAACCGATCTTGATGAGCGCGCGGTAGATGCCGATCACGGTACCGAACAGGCCGATGAACGGTGCGGTCGCGCCGACGGTCGCGAGGAACGCCAGACCGCCACCGAGCGACGAGTTGATCACGCCTTCCGAGCGGGCGAGCGAGCCGTGCAGCCAGTCATGGGCTTCCACCGGATCGGTCAGTTCCTTGTACTGCTCCTGCGCCTGGATGCCGTCGTCGACGATCTGGCGGTAGGCCGAGTTCTTCTCGAGCTTCGCTGCGCCTTCACGCAGGCTGTTCGAGGTCCAGAAGCCAGTGCGCACGCGCTTCGCCTGGTTGATGATCTTCTGCTGCTCGAAGATCTTCGTGAAGAAGATGTAGAGCGACACGAACAGGAACAGGACCAGGATGGCGAACACGGTCTGCGAGATCAGGCCGCCTTCCTTGAGCGCCTGAGTCAGGCCGTACGGATTTTCGCCGGCGGGTGCCGCAGCAGCGAGAATGGTGGTGAGCATCGTCGTTTCTTTCCTCTGTAGAGTTGCCGTCAATGCTGGCTGGCGCCAGCTTGGTTTCGCCTACTTTACTGCGCAATCTTCCAGGTGAAGCGCAGCGATTTGCGTCCACCGGGGATCGGATTGCCCGCTGCGTCGAGAGCGGGCGAATAACGTCCGCGCGACGTCACCAGGCGGCAGGTCGCATCATCCAGTGCACGCGAACCCGACCCTGCGGTCACCGAACAACCTTCCACACGTCCTCGAGCGTTCACGTTGAAGGAGATCCCGACGGACCCTTCTTCCTCGTTGCGCAGCGCGGATGCCGGATAGTCGTCGTTCGTCACCCACTCGCCAGGGTTGCCACGAGCAGCGGCTGCCTTGCTGATCGCCGGCGGAGCGGCGGGAGCAGGCGGTGCTGGCGGCGATGGCGGAGCCGGCGGCGCAGGCGGCGAGATAGGCGGCGACGGCGGTATGATCGTCGTCGTGCTCATCGGCGGAGCCGGAACCGGCACCTGCACTCGGGCCGGCGGCACCACGACCTGAGTCGGGGGCGGCGGCACCGGCGTGTCGGGCGGCGGCGGCGGCGGCGGAACTTCTTCAGGAGGGGGCGGCGGCTCTTCGACCTCGAAGGTCTTCAGCTCCTCCGCCTTCTTCTTGATGTATTGGTATGCCAGACCCGTGACGAAGGCATAACCCATGCCAGCCACGATCAACGCGACCAGAACGATCGCCACGACCCGGCTGCCACCTGTATTACGGTCAGCGTAAGCCATTCGGCAACGTCACTCCTCTAATCTGCTGCGACCCCGAGCGGCGGACCATCGACCCGCGCACAAGTCCGCCCGCCGTTCGCTGTGTTGCGTCGGTTCGGCAGAGCGCGAGTCTCTATCGCGACCTCCCAGGGTACGCAAACGCTTTGTCTGACATTTTGAACTATCTCCGGTGCATGACGGATTTATTTCTGTATCCGGCGCCCTCGATCCGGTAACGGAGCGCATGATCCGCGTTCCTGTGATAGCGTTTTGTTGCGCCGCATCATTAGCCGTTCCCACCGTGAGCCTTGGGAATCCCTTGCAAAATAGTGCGGTCGCGGCTGCCGTATTGCCAAGCTATAGCACCGCCGCTCGCCAGATCTTGGCGGCACCGCTTGTCATCGACGCGCGAATTCGCAGCGCGGCGCGGATCAAGGGTGAAGAAGCGGTAAACGTCGCGTCGGGCCGTGCCCGCTTCTATGTAGAGGCCGATGTGCTTGCCCTGATTCGCGGGACCGATTCGGTGCCATTGCGGCTGGGATATGTCGTCGACGTGGCATTGGACGCCCGCGGCAAGCCGCCCCGGCTCAAGAAGCAGCGCGTATTGCTGTTCGCCCGCCCGGTCCCAGGCCGCGCGGATCAAGTGCAACTCGTCGACCTTGACGGCCAGCGGCTATGGTCGGCCGAGCTCGATGCGTTCGTGCGCGGCATCACCCGCGAAGTCCTCGCCGCGAATGCCCCGCCCGCCGTCACCGGCGTCGGCAACGCGTTTCACGTCCCCGGGTCGCTTCCAGGCGAAGGCGAGACGCAGATATTCCTGCAGACGGCAAACAATGCACCCGTGTCGCTGCAGATCCTGCGACGGCCGGGCGAGCAGCCCCGCTGGTCGGTGTCGCTGGGCGACATAGTCGATGAAAGCGGCGGCCCCGTTCAGCCCAACACCTTGCTTTGGTACCGACTGGCGTGCGGCCTTCCCGCGGAACTGCCGGCCGGCAACATCGAAAGCGACGATCCCGCCAACGCCGCGATCGCGCGCGAGGATTATCGCTTCGTGATGAAGTCGCTCGGGCCCTGCCGATAGGCATATAGTCCGCGGACCCGCCGGTGCGGATCAGCGGCGATGCCGTACCAGCGTGATCCCGATCGATTCGTCGGCTTCGGCGATCGCCAGCTTGACGATGCGGATCTCGACGCGCCGCACCCTTGCGTCCGAAATGAAGATCGTATCGCAGATATGCTCCGCAACCGCCTCGATCAGCGTAAAATGTACATCCTTGGGGATGCTGTCAGTTGCCGCATGCTTCAGGTCGAGATAGCTTTTCGACGCGCCGAGCGGTGTGTCGGGCTCGAAGCGCTCGGGTAGATCGAGATCGGCCGTCACCGAGATGCGCAACGGCTGCGGCAGGTGCGTCTCTTCGGAATAGACGCCGGTAAGGACTTCGACTTCCAGGTCATGGACCTGAAGCTGCAGGAGATCGGGCAAGGACGTGCCTTTCTGGGAAACTGGCGCGCCCCATAGCAGAAGCGCCGCGCGGGGGAAGGTCCAGCCCTCCATTACTGCTTGCGCCACGCCGCGTGGGCGCTAAAGCGCGCCGCCCGCTAGTGCCGGCCACGTCTCGCGAAGGATCGACTGGGTGATCACCCTGGTACCGCTTGCCACTATCGCCCCCGCCCAAGTCGAGGACCTGCTCGACCGCGCTTTCGGTGCGGATCGGCACACGCGTACCGCATACCGGATCCGCAGCGGTACGACGGCGATTCCCGAACTCAGCTTCGCGGCCCTTGCGGAGGACGGAGCGCTGCTGGGCACGACCCAATCCTGGCCGGTCGCGCTCGCTTGCGACGAAGGCGGTAGCCGGCCGATGGTGATGGTAGGCCCGGTCGCGGTCGAGCCTGGTCTGCAGCGCGGCGGCATCGGCCGCATGCTGATGCGCCACATGCTGGACGCCGCGCTCGAGTCCGACGTTCCTGGCCATGATGCGCTCATGCTGGTCGGCGATCCCGAATATTACAGCCGCTTCTTCGGCTTCACTGCCGAGCGGACCGGCGGCTGGCGCCTGCCGGGCCCCTATGAGCAGCACCGCCTGCTCGCGCTGGGCAGCGCCGTCCCCGATTGTGCCGGCGCCGTCGGACCGATGCTGCGCCAAGCCGCTTGAGGGCACGATCCCGCTGCCCTAACGGGTAGCCGATGCCCACGCCGCCCCCGCCCGACTTCGCCAGTCTCTCGCTCGCCGAGATCGCCCGTTTGGCCGAGGAGAACCGCCTGCCGCCGGTTGACACCTGGAACCCGACGCATTGCGGTGACAGCGAGATGCGGATCGCCCGCGACGGGACCTGGTTCCACCAAGCTTCACCGATCACGCGTCGGGCCATGGTCCGCCTGTTCTCGACGATCCTCCGCCGCGAAGCCGACGGCCGCTTCGTACTGGTGACGCCAGTGGAGAAGCTGGATATCGAGGTCGAGGATGCGCCGTTCGTCGCCGTGGAGATGAAGCGCGAAGGCAACGGCGACGCCATGCGCCTCGCCTTTCGCTTGAACACCGGGGACTTCGTCACGGCGGGCGCCGAGCACGGCCTGCGCTTCGACGAGCGCGAGGACGGCCCCCGCCCCTATCTCCATGTCCGTGGGGGGCTCGAGGCGCTGGTCGCGCGCCCGGTCTATTACGAACTCGCCGAGATCGCATTGGCGAACGGCACCACGCCCCCTGGCATCTGGAGCGACGGCGCCTTGTTCCCGCTGGAGCCGGCGCAGTGACGCTGGCGGATCGGTTGCGCGCTGCATTGGACGCGCCGCACGGAACCGCGCCCGTCCTGCTCGCCGGCGACCATCACGACTTCGATCCGGACGATTCGGCACATCAAGCCGCGGTGCTGATCGCCGTGACCGACCGCGCCGAGCCCGGCGTGCTGCTCACCCAGCGTACCGAGACGCTGCGGCGGCATGCCGGCCAGGTCGCTTTTCCCGGCGGGCGCATCGATCCCGAGGACGATGGCCCGGTGGCAGCCGCGCTGCGGGAAGCCCAAGAGGAAATCGCGCTGCCCGTCGACCAGGTCGACATCGTCGGGATTGTCGACGCCTATCGCACGGTCACCGGCTATCACGTGACCCCAGTGCTTGGCGTGGTGCCGCCCGACTTGCCGCTGGTGCCCGCGGAAGCGGAGGTGGCGGACTGGTTCGAAGTGCCGCTCGGCTTCCTGCTCGATCCCGCCAATCAGCGCCGGGGATCGGTGCAGGTGGCCGGACGCGAGCGCCGTTATTACGAGATCCTGTGGAACGATCGCCGCATCTGGGGCGCCACCGCGGCGATGCTGGTCAACCTCTCGCGGCGGCTGCGATGGACGGCGTGACCCTGCCTCCCGTCGAATGGCGCAGGCGAGCGGGGCTGGACGCTCTCGTTGACGCGCTGGGTGAGGCGCGCTTCGTCGGCGGGGCGGTGCGTGACGCGCTGCTCGAGATGCCGGTTGCCGATGTCGACCTCGCGACACCGCTCCCCCCTCATAGCGTGATCGACCGCCTGAAGGCGGCAGGCATCCGCGCCGTACCCACGGGTATCGAGCACGGCACCGTTACTGCGGTGTTGGAAAGCGGCCCGGTGGAAGTGACGACGTTGCGCCGCGACGTCTCCACCGACGGTCGACGCGCGACGGTGGCGTTCACGGACGACTGGCAGGCCGACGCGGCGCGCCGCGACTTCACCATCAACGCGCTCTACGCCGATCCCGGCACTGGCCAGATCTTCGACTATTTCAATGGGTTGGACGACCTTTCGGTGCGGCGCGTCCGCTTCATCGGCGACCCGCTCCAGCGGATCGCCGAGGATCATCTGCGCATCCTGCGCTTCTTCCGCTTCCTCGCCCGATTCGGCGATACCCCCGATCCTGCCGGGCTCGACGCATGCACCGCACGTGCGCGGGACCTGATGGCACTGTCACGCGAGCGCATCGCCGACGAGTTGCTCAAGCTGCTGGTCGCGCGCGACGCGGTGCGCGTCACCGGGCTGATGATCGAGCGCGGCATCTTCGCGCCCGTGCTTCCGGAGGTCGTCTCCCCCGACCGCCTGACCGCGCTGGCACAAGCCGAAGCCGCGGCCGCAATAGCGCCCGATCCGATCCGCCGGCTGGGAGCGCTGTTGCCGCAGGACCCGCAACTGGCCGAGCAGATCGGCGCCCGGCTGAAACTCTCCAACAATCAGCGCAAGCGGCTGGTCGCGACTGCCACGCCGCACCCTGAGTCCAGGCCCCGGGCACTGGCATACCGGCTTGGCGTGCAGACCGCAGTCGACGCTCTGCTGCTCGCCGGCCGCAGCGCCGACGCCGCGCAGGTCAGCACATGGGCGGTGCCACGCCTGCCAATCGGCGGCGGCGCGCTGGTCGCCCAGGGGCTTGCCAAGGGGCCGGACGTGGCGCGTGCCCTTCGTGCGATCGAGGATCAATGGGTCGCCGAAGGCTTTCCGGAGGGAAGCCGCGTCGAGGAGATAGTGGCGAGCGTGCTCGCTCAGGCGCTCCGCGCGCACAGATAGCGGTAGGCGTCGTCGGCTTCCAGCGGCTGGGCGTAGAAGAAGCCCTGGCCATAGGTGCAGCCCATCGCCGCCAGCGTCTGTGACAGCTCAAGCGTCTCGATCCCCTCGGCGGTGGTCTGCATCCCCAGCGCCTGCGCCAGGCCCAAGACCGCGCGGACGATCGCGATCTTGTCGCGGTCGGCCAGCATGCCCGACACGAAGCTGCGATCGATCTTCAGCAGATCGATCGGCAGTTTCTGAAGATAAGCGAGATTGGAATAGCCGGTGCCGAAATCGTCCATTGCCAAGGTGGTGCCCAACCCTTTCAGCGCCTGCATCGTGCGGCTGATCCGGTCGGGGTCGCTGACGATGGCGCTCTCGGTCAGTTCCAGCGTGAAGCGATTCCCCGCGACTCCGTGACGATCGAGCACCGCGCCCACCATTTCGGGCACATTGTCGCGCTGCAACTGGATCGCCGAAAGATTGACGGCGATCTTTACGCCGCAGTCTCGCCCCGCCGCGGCGTCCCACAACGCCAGCGTCCGTGCCGCCTCGTCCATCGCCCAGCGGCCGAGCGGGATGATAAGCCCCGATTCTTCCGCGACCGGGATGAACGCGTCGGGCGACAGCTTCACGCCGCCCTCCATGGTCCAGCGCGCCAGCGCCTCGAAGGACACGATCCGGCCGCTCGCGAAATCGCAGATCGGTTGATAGCTGAGCGTCATGTCGCCATTCTCGACCGCGCGCCGCAGCTCGGTCTCGATGCCGAATTGTTCGCGGGCGATGTCGAACGCGCGGGTGTGGTAATATTCCACCCTGCCGCTTTTCTTGGCGCGCTTGACTGCGAATTGCGCGTGGCGGATCAAGTCCTCGGTGTCTCCGCCCACTTCCGAGCCCAGAGCGATGCCGATCGAGCAGTCCACGCGAATCTCGAAGTCGGACAGGCGGAACGGCGTCACCAACGCGCCCTGGATGCGTTTGGCGACCTGCGCGGCGTCGGCATAGCCATCCTCGACCGCGAGCAGCACGCCGAACTCGTCGCCGCCCATCCGCGCCAGGATATCATGGCCCCGAAGCGCTCCTTTCAGCCGGCGCGCGACCGATATCAGCAATTCATCGCCGGCTATGCCGCCCAGGCACGCATTCACTCGGCTGAAACGGTCGAGGTTGATCACCAGCACGGCGAAGCTGGCGGCGAGCTCCGGCTGGACGCGGGCCTCCAGCACGTCGCCGAACCCGGATCGGTTGGGAAGGCCGGTAAGGCTGTCGATCGCCATTTCGCGGCGCAGGCTGTGTTCGGTGCGAAGCTCGCCGGTCTGGTCGACCAGAGTGATCAGGCAGCGCTTCGCCTCGGGATCCACGGCCCTGCGGGCGAAGAGTACCCTGAAGCGGCGGCAATCCACCTGCTCGCCGACCTGCCATCCGAATTCCGACTGCGTTTGATCCGAATCGAGGAAGGCGTGAATCTTCGACCCGAGCAAGCGGATCAGCGGCGAGTCCGATGCCGCCGTCCCGAACCCCAGCAGCTGGAACGGCTGATTGGTCGCCTCGAAGTGCAGCGTCCCATGCCGCAGATGCACCAGGGCGGCCGGGATCGGCAGCAGGTGCAGGAGCGGCTCTTCAGGTGCGGAACCGGGCGCGCGCGCCTCCGGCGCGTCCGGCAACGCCGATTCCGAGGCCAAGAACTCGGCCAGCTGCGATACGCCCCACGTCATCAGGCATGATCGCTAAGCCGAATTGGTTAAATCGCGCTGAACCTCACCAGGCGGCGCGCATTTTCCTGTTGGCTCAGAAGCGGTTGTCGCGTGGAAAGCCGGTCGGCGGCATACGCCCGGCGGCGCCGCGCGCGGCCCGCCACGGCGACACGTCCGCCTCACTGCGCACCCGGCCCTGCTCGCCACCCATGCGCCAGCGCAGCCCTTCGGCCATCTTGAAGGTAATCGCGTCCGACATGCCGCCGTCACGGTAGCGCTGTAGCTGGACACCCTGTCCGCGTGCCAGCTCGGCAACTTCGGAGAGCGGGAAGACGACCAGCTTCCGATTGTCGCCGATCACCGCGACGGCGTCATCTTCGGTGGCGATGGGGCGAACGATCTTCAACAGCGCACCGGCGCGCGGAGTCATCACCTGCTTGCCCTTGCGGGTCTCGGCGATCACGTCTTCAGCCTTGACGATGAAGCCACGCCCGTCGCTGGCGGCGATCAGCAGCCGCGCACCGGCACTGGCCGGCAGCAGGTTCACGATCGTGCGCTCGCCCTCCAGGTCGATCATCACCCGCACCGGCTCGCCGAAGCCGCGGCCACCCGGCAGCTTGTCGCCCGCCAGTGTGTAGAAACGGCCATTGTCGGCGGCCAGCAACAGCTTGTCGGTGGTCTGGGCATGGAACGCGAACAGCGGGCCGTCGCCTTCCTTAAACTTCGCGGTGTCCGCGGAGGCGAGGTCGACATGCCCCTTCATCGCGCGGATCCAGCCGCGCTGGGAAAGGATCACCGTGATCGGCTCACGCTCGATCATCGCTTCCAGCGGGATTTCGCGGGTCGGCCCGGCTTCCTTGATCTCGGTGCGCCGCTTGCCCAGCGGCGTATCCTGACCATAGCGGACGATCATCCGGCCCAGATCGCGCTTCATCCGGGTGCGCTGCCGCGCATCGGACGACAGGAGCAGCTGCAGCTCGGCCTGCTCCTTCTCCAGCGCGCCCTGTTCGCGGCGAAGCTCCATCTCCTCCAGCCGCCTCAGGCTGCGCAGCCGCATGTTCAGGATCGCCTCTGCCTGGCGGTCGGTAAGTTCGAACTCCGCCATCATGATCGGCTTGGGCTCATCCTCGGTGCGGATGATCTCGATCACGCGGTCCAGGTTTAGGAAGGCGATGATATAGCCGCCGACCAGTTCGAGCCGGTCGGCGATCTTGCTCAGCCGGTGCTCTGAGCGGCGGCGCAGGACGACGAACTGATGCTCTACCCACCCGGCGATCGCCTCCTGAAGGCTCATCACCCGCGGCGTGCGGTTCTTGTCGAGCACGTTGAGGTTGAGCGGCACGCGCACTTCGAGGTCGCTCAGCCGATACAGGCTGTTGATCAAATCCTCGGCGCTGACGGTGCGGCTGCGCGGCTCAAGCACGACGCGGACATCCTCCGCCGATTCGTCGCGCACGTCCCCCAGGATCGGCAGCTTCTTGTCGTTGATGAGCGCCGCGATCCCTTCGATCAGCTTGCCCTTCTGCACGCCATAAGGGATTTCGGAGACGACCAGGTGCCAGCCGCCGCCCTTTTCCGCCACCCGATCGATCTTGGCGCGGACCCGGAAGCTGCCCCGCCCTGTGGTATAGGCCTCCGTGATCGACGCCGGACCGTCGGCAACGATGCCGCCGGTCGGGAAGTCAGGCCCCTGGACATAATCGAGAACGTTCGCAGTGGGATTGTCGATCAGCGCAACCGCGGCGTTCATGATCTCGGCGGCGTTATGCGGCGGGATGCTGGTCGCCATGCCTACTGCGATCCCCGCTGCGCCATTGGCCAGTAGATTGGGGAACAGGCCGGGAAAGAGCTCGGGCTCTTCTTCCTCGCCATTATAGGTGGCGCGGAAATCGACGGCGTTTTCGTCGAGGCCCTCCATCAGGTCCATCGCGACCTGCGTGAGCCGGGCTTCGGTGTAGCGATAGGCAGCGGCGTTATCGCCGTCGATGTTGCCGAAATTGCCCTGTCCGTCGACCAGCGGATAGCGCAGCGCAAAGGTCTGGGCCAGGCGCACCATCGCGTCATAGACCGAGGCATCGCCATGCGGATGGTATTTGCCGATCACGTCGCCGACGACGCGGGCGCACTTCTTGTAGCCACTGGCGGGATCGAGGCGCAGCAGCCGCATTGCCCAGAGCAAGCGGCGGTGCACCGGCTTCAGCCCGTCGCGGACATCCGGCAGCGAACGCGCAGTGATCGTCGAGAGCGCATAGACCAGATAGCGTTCGGACAATGCGCTATCGAACGCAACGTCCGAAGCGCCAGAAGCGTCGCCGGTGAGGTCGGGATTATCGGTGTCGAGCGTCATGGAGCGGGGTGTCTAGCAGGCCCGAAGCCCGGAGGCCAACAGCGTCCGCATCATACCGGCTGGGGCCGCTCGCGCTTGATCTCGTCGAGCAGCCATTCGCGAAAGCGCTTGATCTTGTGGACGTTGCGCCGCCCCTCGGGTGCGACGAACCAATAGCCGAAGCCGCGGGTGGTGACCTGGGCGAACGGGCGCACCAGCCGGCCCTCGGCCAGGTCACGCCGCCAGAAGAAGGGCGTCAGCATCGCAATGCCCTGACCCGCGATCGCGGCATTGCCCTCCAGCGCCTGCGAATCGAGTCGGACACCGGGTCGCGCCGGCCCCTCGGCGACTTCGACCCCCGCCTCGCGTAGCCAGACCGGCCACCAGGGATCGTGCGGGCTGATCACCGGCAAATGCGGGATGTCGGCGGGCGTAAACGGTCCGCGGCGCTCCAGGAATTCGGGGCTGACCATTGGCGTGAAGTCGATGGTCAGCAGCAGGTCGGCCGTGAGCCCCGGCCAATTTCCCCGGCCAGAACGGATCGCACAATCGGCGTCGCCGCCCTCCAGATCGACCACGGCATCGCTGGTATTCAGCCGAACCCCCATTTGCGGATGCGCCATCTGAAAGCTGCCCAGCCGCCAGGCGAGCCAGGTGTTGGCGAAGGTGTTCGACGTGGAGATGACGAGCACCCCCTCCTCCTCTGCCCGCACGCGTGCGAACGCGGCGTTCAGCGTATCGAAGGCATGCGAAACCTGCGGCGCCGCGCGGGCGCCGGCCTCGGTGAGCACCATCTTGCGGCCCTCGCGACGAAACAGGGGCACGCCCAGCCGCTCCTCCAGCAGCTTGACCTGATAGCTGACCGCCGCCTGCGTCATGCCGAGTTCGTCGGCCGCCCGCGTGAAATTGCCGTGCCGCGCCGCAGCCTCGAAGACTCGGACGGCAGCCAGAGGCGGGATACGGCGCATGCCTGAAGGATAAGCCCTGCTTGTTTCTAGACGCCAGCGATTTGTTGGAAGCTGCGGCGGCCAAATGCCAGATCAAGACTCGGGGCAACAAAGGAGCTTCATCATGCACGGAGACTTTGAAAGCCAAGCCTGGGCCGAAAACCGCCACCACCTCGTTCGCTCGCTCACCAACTTCTTCGACAAGCTGGCCTATGCCTTCAAACGCTTGCAGGCGATCGAATATGATGCGCCGTGGGAGCGCGTACGGGAGGATTGAGCATCCTCTGCCGGCAGTGCTGCGGTGGAACAGCGGGTTGCGTTCTCCAGGGTGGAGCCGCGCCCGCGACGAGACACGCCAGTCCGCAGGTGCCGCAAGCGTGATTGCACGGCCGTGACGGTTCCAGTATAGGCCCGGCCTTCCAACAGCCCCGGCTGCCGCGCGGTCCCTCCGCGCCGCCGGGGTCACGCTTTTCAGAGGTAAGAGCCGCCATGGCACGCCGCCGGCAAATCTACGAGGGCAAGGCCAAGATCCTGTACGAGGGTCCCGAGCCGGGCACGCTGATCCAGTATTTCAAGGACGACGCGACCGCCTTCAACGCCCAGAAAAAGGGCACGATCAACGGCAAGGGCGTACTCAACAACCGCATCTCCGAGCATGTGTTCACGCTGCTCGCCGGGATCGGCATCCCCACGCATTTCATCCGCCGCCTCAACATGCGCGAGCAGCTGATCCGCCAGGTCGAGATCGTGCCGATCGAAGTGGTGGTGCGCAACGTCGTCGCCGGCTCGCTCGCCAAGCGGCTGGGCATCGAGGAAGGCACTGCGCTGCCGCGCACGATCGTCGAATATTATTTCAAGGACGACGCGCTCGGCGACCCGATGGTCACCGACGAGCATATCCTCGCCTTTGGCTGGGCCAGCCAGGAAGAGCTGCACGACATGGCCGACATGGCCATCCGCGTGAACGACTTCCTGTCGGGCCTGTTCGCCGGGGTCGGCATCCGCCTGGTCGACTTCAAGCTGGAGTTCGGGCGGATCTGGGACAATGATTTCGGGCGCATCATCCTGGCCGACGAAATCAGCCCCGATGGTTGCCGCCTGTGGGATGTCCAGTCCGGCGAGAAGCTGGACAAGGACCGCTTCCGCCGCGATCTGGGCGGCGAGGTCGAAGCCTATCAGGAAGTGGCACGCCGGCTGGGTCTGTTCCCGGAGGGTCCCGATTCCGCGGTCCTCGACCTGGAAAGCCACCGCAAGCTTCGCGGCAAGTAAGCCGCCGCCGAGCCGCTATTTGGGTTGCGGGAAAGGGTCCGCGGCGGCATAGGGCTCGGCCATGAAACTGCGCATCTTCGTCACGCTCAAGAACGGCGTGCTCGACCCCCAGGGCAAGGCCATCCAGCACGCCCTTTCCGGCCTCGGCTTCGACGGGGTGGACGATGTCCGCGCCGGCAAGCTGTTCGAGCTGGACGTGGCCGACACGACGAGCGACGCGGCGGTCGACGAGATGTGCCGCAAGCTGCTCGCCAACACGGTTATCGAGAATTACCGGATCGAGCGGCTGTGAAGTCCGCGGTCATCGTCTTTCCGGGCTCCAATTGCGACCGCGACATCGCCACCGCGCTGCAGGATGTCACCGGAACCAAGCCGCAGATGGTGTGGCACGGTGACAGCGACTTGCCCGCGGATGTCGACCTGATCGCGGTCCCGGGCGGCTTCTCCTATGGCGACTATCTGCGCTGCGGCGCGATCGCCGCGCGGTCGCCGGTGGTGCGTTCGGTGATCGAAGCCGCCGAAAAGGGCGTGCCGGTGATCGGCGTGTGCAACGGCTTCCAGATCCTGACGGAAACCGGGCTGCTCCCCGGAGCGCTGATGCGCAATGCCAGGCTCGACTTCGTCTGCCGCGATGTCGCGCTGACCGTGGACAACACGCAGTCGATCTTCACCTCCGGCTATCGCTCGGGCGAGTCGATCACCGTTCCGGTCGCGCATCATGACGGCAACTACTTCGCCGACGCGGACACGCTCGACCGGCTGGAGGGTGAAGGCCGGGTGGCGTTCCGATATGGCGAGAACGTCAACGGCTCGGCCCGCAACATCGCCGGGCTGCTCAACAAGAGCGGCAACGTGCTCGGCATGATGCCGCACCCGGAGCGCCGCACCGAAGCCGCGCATGGCGGAACCGACGGCCGCCGACTGTTCGAGGGGCTGCTGCACGCCGTCGCCTGAGCCGGCGCGATCGGCCTGCACGGCTCGGCCCGGCACAGCTACCCGCGACGTGCTCTTGCTTGCCGGTCGGCGAGCAGAACCCGCGCATTAATACCCGGATCAGATGCGGGCCGCGAACGGCGTGAACTGGGTTCCGCGGTCATAGACGTCGACGCCTTCACGCCGTTTCAGGAAGCCGATCACTGCGTAGGTGACGGGCGTCAGCACGACCTCCCACGCAACTTTCAGCGCCCACTGCGTCAACAACACCGTCAACACCAATTGGCTGGTCCACCCCGCCGCGCCGAGGAACGCCAACGGGTAGAAGATCAGGCTGTCGATCCCCTCTCCCACCACCGTCGAGCCGATCGTGCGCGCCCACAACATGCGGCCGTTGGTCAACAGCTTCATGCGCGCGAGCACGTACGAGTTGACGAACTCGCCGGCCCAGAAGGCGCAGACCGAGGCAAGAACGATGCGCGGCACCTGCCCGAAGATGGTCTGGTACGCGGCCTGGTTCTGCCAGTCGGGTGCTGGCGGAAGCGCCACGACCACCCATGACATGAAGGCCATGAACAAGACCGCCGCCGTGCCCGCCCAGATCACCCGCCGGGCGCGGGCATAGCCATATACCTCGGTCAGCACGTCGCCGATGACATAGGAGACCGGGAAGAACAGGATGCCGGCGCCGAACGGCCAATAGCCGATGCCCGGCAACCACAGCAGCGCGACTTTGCCGGCGCCCAGCACGTTGGACAGCAGGAGGATCGCGACGAAGGCCGCCATCACGAAGTCGTAGTAGCGGAACTGGCGACTGGCGAGGTCGCGTGCCGCGATCGGGGCCAGCTGCGCTGCCTGCTGGGTCATGCCATCGGTATGATACTGGTTCCGCCGCAACGCAATCCGCGCTAGTGCACCGCTGCGCGCGCCCGTAGCTCAGTTGGATAGAGCACGAGCCTTCTAAGCTTGGGGCCGCTGGTTCGAATCCAGCCGGGCGCGCCAGCAGTCAGCGGGTCTGAAGCCGGGTGCCAGCGGGGATTGCCCCCGCTTCAGGCGACCGCTTCTTTGCGGGGCACGCAGCCTATTTCTTGTCTCTGCGATTGCCGCGCCAGTATAGCAGCCCTGCGACCACTGCGGCCGAACCCACGCCGACGGCTGCCCCGATGCCGAGCTGGCGGGACGAGGACGCCCGGCGGCGCCTTGCCTCGGCCGCTTCACGCGCGGCAGTGACTGCTTCGCCTTCGCTATGCTCATGGGGCGATTCTTGGAGGGGGTACGGCGACTGGTTTCCAGTCGGAACAGGAGGTTGCTTGCTCATGACGCTTCCTAACGAACCTGGGTATCAGTGGTTTCAATCGTTCTGGGCACCGACGACCCAGGATGCCGGCTGGCTGGATGCCGGAGGGTCCCCCGAGAGCGTCAGCACGTCATAGGCGCTGCCGCCAAGACCGCCGGTTTGCGCGGTAAGCACCGGGATCGGCGCGTACAGACCGGGGTCGCCGAACGTGTCCTCGACCACACTGACGGTGCCGCCCATCGCCGTCAGTTCGAACAACTGCCGTGCGAAGGCAGTGGGAAGGCGGATGCAGCCATGCGAAGCCGGCCTGCCCGGAAGATCTCCCGCGTGCAGCGCGATGCCGTCCCAGGTCAGCCGCTGCATGAACGGCATGGGCGCATCGCTGTAGAGATTGGAGCGGTGAAACGCCTTCTTCTCCAGGATCGTGAATTCGCCGGCGGGCGTCTCATGCCCGGGCTTGCCTGTCGACACCGTGGTGACGCCGACTAGCTTGTCGCCGCGAAACACATAGGCACGCTGCTCCGCCAAGCTGACGACCATCGCGACGGCAGGCGCGCCATTGCCGGTCGCCGATATCGGCTCGAGCGTCTCGAACCATCGAAATTGCCCGGGCCTCAGCTTCAACGCTGTCGGCTCGGCTGCCTGATCCGGTACGCCGTTCGCGCTTGCGGGTGCGGTTGTCGCGATCGGGGCAATGGCCAGCATTGCGGCAGCGAACATGCGCGATGTGAGCACTCGAACCTCCTTGAACTTGGCCGGCGGCGCCCGCCCGGCAGCCCCACAACACAGTTAATCCGGATTAGGGTCCATGCCGAGTCGTTGTGATCGATCGATCCAAGTGGCGGGAACCACTTGGCAATTTGGACGTGCAAGAACGGCGAACCGAGGCCGCGACGCGCCGAATCGCTGTGCAGAGCGCCCCTGCGATGCCCATCTTTAAGATCTGCTCTGGTATAGAGCGGATGGGTTAGCAGAAGCGGGCAACGACATAGTGACAGAGATATTCGACACGGTGCAGTCGCGCCGCACGCTTATCCGCTCGGCGCTTGCCGCTGCGGGGGGCCTGGCGGTTTCCTCCTGTGTCGCACCTGCGGCGAAGATGGCGGCCGCGCCGCGCCCCATCCCCGTTCCTGTCCGTCCGGTACCCGTCGAGGTGGCCAAGCTCGGCCCGAAGGCACCGGCCAATATCCGCCCTGAACTGTTCAAGCGCGCCATCGCGGCGCTCGACCAGCATGCCGGCCGGATCCCGACGCACGACCGCATCGCCATCGCCGATTTCTCGCAGCCATCGTACCGCCCCCGGCTGCATCTGGTCCATCTCGGCACCGGCGAGTGCGAAAGCTTCCTGGTCGCGCACGGCATCGGCTCGGATCCCAGTCACACGGGCCTTCTCCAGCGTTTTTCGAACGAGCCCAATTCGGAAGCGAGCTGCGAAGGCGCGTTCCTGACGGCGGACTATTATGTCGGCAAGCACGGCGACTCGCAGCGGCTGCTGGGCCTCGATGCCACCAACAACAATGCGTATGAGCGTGCCATCGTCGTCCATTCGGCCTGGTATTCCAACGCGGACATGATCGCGCAGCACGGCAAGCTGGGCCGCAGCCAGGGCTGCTTCGCCGTCGGCGAACGCGAATTGGCCAAGGTGTTCGAGCGCCTGGGGCCTGGCCGGATGATCTACTCCGCTAAGGTGTAACCTTCGTCAGCCGTGCGCCATCGGCACATCGCTACGCTTGCGCGGCCAGATTAGCCCAGCAATTCAGCCCTTTATCGCGTTCTTCGCTGCTTCGCCCCGGATCAAAGCGCCACGCGCGGGGTTGGCAGCGTACCGAAACCGGTACTAGGGATTCTCACATGACCGAGACGCTGTCGCCCCTGCTTCCTGCCGAAGTCGAAGAGGGCGCCCGCAAGTTGCTCGAGCGCGCTTGCGAACAGCACCTCACCCTCGCCACGGCCGAGAGCTGCACCGGCGGTTTGCTCGCGTCGCTCCTGACCGATGTGGAGGGTGCGAGCCATGCGTTCGAACGCGGCTTCGTCGTCTACACCAACGATGCCAAGTCCGAACTACTCGGCATCCCGCTCGACCTGATCGAACGCGAGAATGCCGTGAGCGAGCCGGTTGCCCGCGCCATGGCGGAAGGCGCGCTCGAGGCGAGCCGCGCCGACATCGCGCTCTCCGTCACTGGCTTCGCAGGTCCTGGCGCCCCAGGCGACGAGCCGGGACTCGTGCACTTCGGGTGCGCCCGCAAGGGCGGGGCGACGGCGCATTGCGAGATGCACTTTGGCGACATCGGCCGCGGCCCGGTTCGGATCGAGTGCCTGCGGATTGCCCTGAAGATGCTTGGAGAGGCACTGGCATGAACGAGACACACCCCTTCTACGCGCTTCACCACCAGGGGATGATCCGCGTCGGCGTGTGTACTCCAGCGGTGCGCGTCGCCGATCCGTTAGCAAACGCGCGCTCGGCAATCGCTCTGGCGCAGGAGGGGGACGCCCAGGGCGCGGATCTGCTCGTCTATCCCGAGCTCAACATCACCAGCTACGCGATCGACGACCTGCACCTCCAGGACGCCATCCTCGACGCCAGCGAAGCAGGCATTGCCGAACTGCTCGAGGCGAGCCGGACGCTGAAGCCGGTGTTGCTCGTCGGTGCCGCGTTGCGCCGCAACGGCCGCCTGTACAATTGCGCGCTCGCCATCGCCCGCGGCCGCATCCTGGGCGTGGTGCCCAAGCAGTTTCTTCCGAACTACCGTGAATATTATGAGAAGCGCTGGTTCGCGTCTGGACAGGGACTGACCGATCTCGAAATCGAAGTCGCCGGGCAGGTGGTTCCGTTCGGCACCAACCTGATCTTCGCGGCGTCCGACGTGGACGACTTCATCTTCCACGTGGAGATTTGCGAGGATTATTGGGCCCCGACGCCACCCTCGACCGAAGGCGCCCTCGCCGGCGCACTGGTGCTGTGCAACCTGTCGGCATCCAACATCGTGATCGGCAAGGGACGCGAGCGCGAACTTCTTTGCGGCTCGCAATCGGCGCGTACGCTGTCCGCCTATGTCTATTCCGCGTCGGGCCCTGGCGAGAGCACCACCGACCTGGCCTGGGACGGGCAAGGCATCATCTATGAGGTCGGCGAACAACTCGCCGCCTCGGAGCGGTTCGAGATCACGACCGGCCTGGTCTGCGCCGATATCGACCTTGAGCGGCTGCGCCACGACCGCATGCGCAATGGCACTTTCAACGACAGCGCCCGCGCGCTCGGCCATCCGGAAACCCGCTTCCGGCGTATCAAGTTCGATCACGCCCCGGATCTGAGCGACCGGGGGCTGATGCGCGAGATGCGCCGTTTTCCCTTCGTGCCCAACACCCCCGCGCGGCTGGAGGAGGACTGCTACGAAGCGTTCAACATCCAGGTCGAAGGTCTGCGCAAGCGGCTGGAAGCGACAGGGTCGAAGCATCTCGTGATCGGCGTTTCGGGCGGTCTCGACTCGACACACGCGCTGATCGTCGCGTGCAAGGCGATGGATCGGCTGGGCCGCCCGCGCTCGGACATATTGGGCTTCACCATGCCCGGGTTCGCGACCGGAGACTCGACCAAGGCCAACGCCTGGGCGCTGATGCGCGCGCTGGGCGTCACGGGCGAAGAGATCGACATTCGCCCGGCCGCACGCCAGATGCTCCAGGACATGGGGCATCCCTTCGCGGGAGGAGAGCCGGTCTATGACGTCACCTTCGAGAATGTGCAGGCGGGCCTGCGCACCGACTATCTCTTCCGCCTCGCCAACCAGCGCGAGGGCTTCGTGGTCGGCACCGGCGACCTGTCCGAGCTTGCGCTGGGCTGGTGCACCTACGGCGTAGGCGATCAGATGAGCCACTACACCGTCAATTCGGGCGTGCCCAAGACGCTGATCCAGTATCTGATCCACTGGACGGTCAACAGCGGGCAGTTCTCAGGGGAGGCGGCCACCACGCTGCTGTCGATCCTCGACACCGAGATCTCTCCCGAACTGGTGCCTGCCGACGCGGAGGGTAACATGCAGAGCACGCAGGATCGCATCGGTCCGTACGAGCTGCACGACTTCTTCCTGCACTATGTCGTGCGCCACGGATTGCGCCCGTCGAAGATCGCCTTCCTGGCCTGGCATGCCTGGCGCGACCGCGATGCCGGCAGGTGGCCGGTCAACTTTCCGGAAGCGGCGCGCAACGCCTATGACCTGGAGACCATCACCAAGTGGCTCGAGACCTTCCTGTTTCGGTTCTTCCAAATCAGCCAGTTCAAGCGGTCGGCATTGCCCAATGGGCCGAAGGTCTCCCCGGGCGGCGCGCTCAGCCCGCGCGGAGATTGGCGCGCGCCGTCGGACAGCGTCGCCACCGCCTGGATCGAAGAACTCCGCCGCAACGTGCCGGTGACGAGGAACTGATCGCGTCCGGGCCATGGCTTCTGGCTGAGGGCTGACCTCCGCCAGGCTGCGCCTAGAAATGCCGCCCGAGCAGTTCGCTCACCCGCCGCAGCAGCTCGTTCGAATCGAAGGGTTTGCGCAGCAGTCCGGGGGGTGCGCCGCGCACCCGATCCAGGCTCGGCGCGTCGGCGAAACCGGTGGCCACCAGCACCGGCAAGTCGACGCGGCGTTCGCGCACTTGGCCAGCCACTTCGGCGCCGCTCATGCCGGGCATCGCGAAGTCGACCACCAGGATATCGGGGTTCTCGTTGCGGACCAGGACCACGCCTTCTGCCCCGCTTCCCGCCTCGACGACGCGCGCTCCGGCAGAGGCCAGCGTTTCAGCCAGCGTAGCGCGCACCTGCGCGTCGTCATCGACAAGCGCGATCGTGATCCCGCTGAGATCCACTCGGGTGTCGCTGAACTGATCGTCGATCGCGGCCCGCGGCGGCTCGTTCTTGGCGACCGGCAGGTATAGCGTCACGCGGGTACCCTCGCCTTCACTCGAGCGGACGGCGATCGCGCCGCCCATGCGGCGAAGCACTTCGCTGGCCATCGACAGGCTCATGCCGCCGCGGCTGCCGTCATCATGCTGCGACGGGAAAGGCTCGAGCGCGCGGGCAATGGCCTCCTCGTCCATGCCCTTGCCGGTGTCGGTCAAATGGAGGGCGATATAGTCGCCGAAGGTCAGGCTCGCAGGCACGGTGCCCGAGGCACGCTCGGCAAAGAGCGTGAGGACGCCGCCATCGGGCATCGCCTCCCGAGCGTTGAACGCCAGGTTGAGGATGGCCAGCTCCAGCTGCAGCGCGTCGACCTGCACGTTCCAGTTCGAATCGATCGGCTCCACGATGACCTGGGAGAGCGGCGCGACGGCGCGCTCCGCGAGTTCGCGGACGCCGCCGATCAGTTCGACCAGCCGCACCGGCGCGGCAACGGATTGCTGCCGCCGCGAAAAAGCGAGCAGCTGCCCGGTGACCGCCCGCCCCCGCTCGACCGCGTCCAGCGCGCTGGCGCTCCAGCGCACCACCCGATCGGGATCGTCGGCTTTGCGCGCGATGAGCTCCAAATTGCCGGCGATCGCCTGGAGAAGATTGTTGAAGTCGTGGGCGATGCCGCCCGTCAGCTGCCCGGCAGCTTCCAGCTTCTTCGCCCGCAACAAGGCGACCTCGACCGTGCGGCGCTGCTCGGTCTCGCTGCGAAGCTGCGCCAGCGCCGCGTCGCGCTCCGTGCCGACCGCAGCGAGTTGCGCCTGCGCTTCGGCAAGCGCACCCGGGCGCGGCAGGGCAAGCGCACGCGGCAGCAGCGCCCACAGCGTAACGGCAGTAGCCACTCCGAAAGACGCAGCGATGATCTGAAATGCCGTTTCCAGCATGGGCATCGGACGCCATGGCGACCAGGCCGCGACGAGGTGCATGAGCCCACTAGCCATCAGGAACTTGGCGATACACCAAAAGGGCCATCCAAGCGGCAAGTCGCTGCGACGGCGACTCAGGGCGAACAGCGCGCCCAGCATCGCCAGGAAGCACAGGCCCGTCACGGCATCGGCGGCCAGTGCGGCCCATGTCAGCGCCGGCTCTCCCGCCGCGCTTGCCGCCACATCCTCCATGGCCGAACCTGCTGCCAAAAAACCACTCATCGTAAAGTCCTAGGCACGGAAGCTCGCGCCTTGGAACACTTTCTACGCATTCCTACCCGATCGCGAACTAAGGGTTCGCCCGGGGTCGTCGCAAATGCAACTTTTTTCCTAAGGGTCGGTGCAGGTCAAGCGAGCGATCTGCGCGCCTCCTTGAAGATGGATTGAACTTCATGCGCTGGCGCTACGCCGATCACGGCAGGAAGCAAAGAACCGCAAGTCTCACTCGACGCGATGCGCCGCGAACATCTTCAGTCTTTGGTCACTCTTCCTAAACTATTTAGCTGGGTTGAGGGGGAAGGTATTTCATGTCGCTTAACAATGAAGATGTCCGCCTCGACGCGCTTCACAGGCTGAACCTGTTGGACACGCCGCCGAGCGAGAGCTTCGATCGCATCACCCGTATGGCAAGCCAGATATTCGGGCTTCCCATCGCGGCGATTTCGCTGACCGACCACAACCGCCAATGGTTCAAGTCGCGAGTGGGCGTGGAGCATTGGTCGATCCCGCGTGACGCCGCTCCATGCGCCGAAGTTACTCTGTCGGACCGATTTTTGCTGGTCCCCGACCTGCACGAGAGCCCGTGCTACCGTGAAAGCGTGTTGGCTGGACAGGGCATCCGATACTACGCCGGCGCACCGCTCACCACCCGCGAAGGCCACAGCCTCGGAGCGCTTTGCGTGCTGGGTACGGAGCCGCGCGAAACCACCGACGCAGAGATCAAGGCGCTCAAGGATCTGGCCAGCATGGTCATGGACCAGATCGAGATGCAGCATGCATTCGGCCGGATCGATCCGCTGAGCGGCTTGCCGAATCGCAACCAGTTCCTGGAGGACCTTGCCGATCTCGGCCGCGATCATCCCGGGCAGCAGCGCCTTGCGGTGCTGGTCGATCTGGCCCGCAACGACCAGCTCAGCAGCGGCATGCGCGCCATGGGCGCCGGCTTTTTCGACGATATCGTACGTGAGACCGCGCGGACCATCGCCAATGCGCTTGGGCCTCACCGCACCGCCTATCATGTCGCGGCGACTCAATTTGCTTTCCTGGCCGAGCCTGGCACCGACGAGACGCTTTATGTCGAGCGGCTGGCGATGATGCTCGACTATTTCCGATCGTCGTCCCGGGCTCGATTTGTGATGACCACTACGATCGGAGTCGCGCCGCTGGTCGTTGGCCGCGCAAGTCCGGCTTCGGTACTCCGCCGCGCCCATAGCGCCGCCCAGGACGCACGCCAGTCTGCAGCGTCGATCTGCGTCTACTCGCCCAACATGGACGAAACGCATCGGCGCCGGTTCAGGCTGCTCAACGATTTTGGCGCAGCGCTGGATTCACCCTCTGAACTCGCGCTCGAGTATCAGCCACGCCTGGATCTTCGCTCGGGCGCCTGTGTCGGCGTTGAAGCGCTGCTCCGCTGGAACCACCCGGTCCTGGGTCCGATCTCGCCCGCCGAGTTCATGCCGATCATCGAGCAGACCTCCTTGTCGGGTGCCACCACCGCCTGGGTGCTCAACACCGGCCTGAATCAGCTTCGCACCTGGCGTGCGGCCGGGTTGGAGATCCAGCTCGCGATCAACATATCGGCCAACAATCTTCAGCAAGCGGACTTTGCCGCGCGGGTGCAACTGCACTTGATGAAGTACCGGATTCCGCCGGCGGCGCTTGAACTGGAAGTCACCGAAAGCGCGATGATGGAGAATGTCGGGAAGGCGCTGACGCAGATCACCCTGCTCAGCGACGCCGGCGTCCGGATCGCCATCGACGACTTCGGCACCGGCTATAGCAGCCTTGCATATCTCCAACGCCTTCCCGCGCACGTGCTGAAGATCGACCGGTCGTTCGTGCAGGACATGATCAGCAGCCCACGCGAGCGCTCGCTCGTCGCCGCCATGATCTCGCTCGCGCAAGGTCTCGGTTACAGAGTCGTGGCCGAAGGCGTCGAGGGCGCCGACATTCGCGACGCGCTGACGCAGATGGGCTGCGACGAGGGCCAGGGGTTCCTGTTCGCCCGTCCGATGGCCCCGGCGGCGTTCACCGAATGGTACACGGCGTTGGACGGCGGCGCGCAGTTGGAAGCCGCCTGACTCTTCAACCGAGCGCCAGGCGGCGGCCCTCCGCAGCGCTTCTGCGCGCGAGTTCGATGATGCGTAGCCCCAGAATAGCGTCTGACGGCGCCACCGGCGGCGCCGCCCCGTTCGTAATCGCCGCCACCACGCCTTCATAGAAGCGCCGATAGTCCCCTCGCTCGGACACGATCGTCTCTCGGCAACCGTCGGCAAGCGTCAGCACGCCGTGATCCGCCGGCTCTTCGATGCCGTGCCTCGGATCGTCGATGCGGCGCCCGGCACGCATCGCGGCTTCTTGTGGATCGAGGCCGAATTTCACGAAACTGCCCAGAGACCCATGCAGCCCGAACCGCGGGCGCGGTGCCGCGACCATCCGCGAGGATGCAAGCACGACGCGCCGTTCGCCATAGTGCAGGGTGATGGAGAAATAGTCGTCGACCGCGCCGTGTGGGCGTTGTGCCGCCAGGTCCCCGGTCACTGCATCAGGCGTGCCGAACAGCAGCAGCGCCTGGTCGACCAGATGCGGTCCGAGGTCGAGCAATTGCCCCCCGCCCGCCTCCGGCACCTCCTTCCACCGCTGCGACAGGCCGGGCCGAAGGCGATCCCAATGCGCCTCGTACAACAGCACTTCGCCCAGCCGTCCGCCATCCAGCAGCTTGCGCACGGTCAGGAAGTCGCTGTCCCACCGTCGATTGTGGAACGCGATGGCGAGCCGGCCCTTCGCGCTGGCAAGGTCAGCGATCGATTGCGCTTCCGCGACGCTCGTCGCGAAAGGCTTGTCGATCACCACATGCTTTCCGTTTTCCAACGCAGCACGCGCGAGCTGATAATGCGTAGCATTAGGCGTAGAAATCACGACCAGGTCGATGTCCGGATCGCTCAACAGCGCTTCGGGGTGCATGACTTTCGCTTCGGGATAGGACGCGCGCACTGCCTCGGTCCGCGACGACGCGATTGCGGCGAGCGTAAGTCCCTCCACCGCGTCGATCAGCGGCGCGTGAAAGGCAGTGCCCCCTAGGCCGAACCCGATAAGCCCCGCGCGGATCATCCCTTTCCCTCCATCAGTCAGCGCACACCTATAGGCGTGCGCTCCTCATATGTCAGGTCAGGGTCTCGCTGAGGCCGGGACCGGCTGAACGGGAGAGATGCGCGTGTATTCAGATGCCCCACTGCGTCAGAAGGAAGGACCAATAGTCATGAAGGTCTGGCATCCGAGGCGAGCAGCCTGCGGTTCTCCTCCGCATAGCGGCCCAGGCCGAGCCAGTCCTCACGAAGCATCCGGTCCACTTCTGGTCCCGGATCTCCGCCTCCTGGGCACGGGCCGCGAACGGCAACAGGAGCCCGGTGCTGAGCAATTCCCGGCAGATCGATCGGTCATAGTTCCTCGAGCATCGAGCAGATCGGCGCCCGCAGCTTCGCGCCCGGCGTGACGCCCCGCGCATCGAACAGCACGTGGCGCTGTTCGGCGGGAGTGAACCGCGGCCAGGCCGGCAGCCCGGCTCCGTTGGGATCGCCGGTGTTGGCGAAGTTCACCCAGTATGGCTGCAGCGATGCGCCAGTTCCGAAGCCGAGGTCGTTCATGACGTACGGGATTTCCGCGGCATGCGAGGTTCGCCCGCCGTCCTGCGCCAGATCGAACTCATACCGCCACACCGTCGCGCCGCGCCCCGCCAGCAGTTCGGCAACCCGCCCGGCGGGGCACCGGAAGATCCAATCGGTGCCATATTCAAGTTCGACCGGGCCGAGGCGCGGATCGTCTTCCCTGCCCGCATCGCCGATACGGTAAAAAGCGCGCGCCTTGGCCGCACCGCGCCCGAAACGCGCGGGGAGCGCCGTGTCCCACGCCACCGCCCCGGTGCCGAACTCAGCCCGGTTGCTGCCGACGATGACCGGCCGGGCCGGGGCGGTTTCCAACAGCTCGCGCGGCGAGCGCGGCAGGAACGCGCCATCAATCGTGGTGCGCAACCACACAAAGCCATTGGTGACGATCTTCGGGTCGCTCAGCTTCAGGTCGGCGTCCAGCAGCGCCGACACCGACCGCCGCCGTAACGCGGCGATCGAACCACCGGTATGCAGCAGCGCGTCCGCCTGATCCCCGATCGCCAACCCCTCCGCCAGCGGCCTCGGCGGCATGCCGAACCCGGGCGTGCCGCTCTGAAGGATCGCCTTCGCGAACAGCGCTCGTGATCCCGGGGCAGCCAGTTGCAGTGACACATCCTGCGAACCTGCGGATTCGCCGAAGATCGTGACATTCGCCGGATCGCCGCCGAACTTCGCGATGTTCTGCTGTACCCAGCGCAGCGCGGCGGCCTGATCCATCAGCCCGTAATTGCCGGCATGCCCCTTTGCTTCGGCTGCCGCCCCGCGATGCGGCAGGAAGCCGAAGATGCCGAGCCGATACTGCACGGCCACCAGCACCACGCCGCGGTCGGTGATCCGCGATTGCACGGTGCCGCGCGCCGATCCCGCCCGGTTTGATCCGCCATGGATCCACACCATCACCGGCCGTTTGCCGGCCAGCCCGGGCGTTCGCACGTCCAGCGTCAGGCAATCTTCCGCCGATCGCAGATAGTCCGCGCGGTTCCAGCCGCTGTCGTTCTGCAGGCACGCTGGAGCATCGGCCTGATCCGGTCGGATGCCCGGCCACGGCCTTACCGGCTGCGGCGGTCGCCAGCGAAGGTCCGCCAGCGGCGGCGCGGCGTACGGGATGCCGCGGAACAGCAATGCCCCGGCCCCCGCCGCCGGCGATCCTTCCACGCGGCCGCCGGTCACCGGCACCACTGCCGGCTGCGGCGAACCAGCCTGGAGCGCAAGTGCGAGCAGCGCGGCAATGCTCAATGGATCGACGCCACACCTTCGCTGCGCGATGCCTGCGCCCGCCCCGCCGCGACCGCGAATCCACAGAGCACGACGTAGCAAAGTGCCGGGACGATCAGCGCGAAAGCATAGCCATGCAGATCCGCGACCTTGCCGACCAGCAGCGGCAGCACCGCGCCTCCGACGATCGCCGTGCACAGCAGGCCCGACGTCGATTCCTGGCTCGCGGTTGAGCGCTCGAGCGTCAACGTGAAGATCACAGGGAACATGATCGAGTTGAACAGCCCGATCGCGAGCGCGACGAACCCTGCCGACACTCCTCCCACCGCGAAGACATAGAAGCACATCGCCGCGGCGATCGCAGTGAAGACCGCCAGCAGAACCGAAGCACGGGCCCGCGCCAGCAGAACCGATCCGATCGCCCGCCCGATCATCGCCCCACCCCAATATAGCGCGACGGCCTTGCCTGCCTCCTGAAGCGACACGCCCGGCACGCCGTCACTGCCCATCAGATAGCCGAGCAGCGGCACCCCGAACGGCGCGTCGGACTGACCCCAGACTCCGTTGTCGTTGAGGAACAGCGCCATCTGCGTGCCGATCGCGACCTCGGCGCCGACGTAGAGAAAGATCGCCAGCCCGCCGAACAGCGCCCATTTCGAAGAGAAGGCCGAGAACAGCCCGGCGGTAGCCGCGGGCGCTGGCGCCGCCTCGGACACCACGCGCCTGCTCAGGAAGAAGAACACCGCCAGCGCGGCGATCAGACCGCAGATCCAGAAATAGGCGCTGTCGATCCCGGCAAGCGCCTGGTCGCGCACCGCCTCGGTGACGACGGTGCCCCCCTTCACCTCCAGCCCTTCCAGGAACAGGTGCGCACCCAGCAACGGCCCCAGGAACGTGCCGAACGAATTGAAGGTCTGGCTCAGCGTCAGCCGCAAATGGCTGTAGCGCGGGTCCCCCAGTGCGGCGGCGAGCGGGTTCGCCGCGACCTGCAATACCGTGATCCCGCTGGCCAGCACGAACAAGCCGAGCAGCACCAGCCAGTAATTGGCGCTGTTGGCCGCCACCAGCATGACCAGACACCCGACGACCATCGTGCACAGCGCCACCAGGATCGACGGCACTGCCTTCAGCCGGCCCACGAGTGCGGCCGCCGGGAAGGACATCACGAAATAGGCGAAAAAGAACGCGGACGCGCTCGCCTGCGCCTGAAGGTTGGTCAGGGTGAAGACCCCCTTCACCGACGCGACGAGGGGATCGACCAGCGACGTGATGAACCCCCAGGCGAAAAACAAGGTGGTTACCGCGGCGAATGCCAGGGTGGTCTGCGTGCCGGGGCCCGCCCGCGTGGAAGGTGCCGTTGCCAAGAATGTCTCTCCCAACCGAAGATTCACGCCGGTTCTGCCGTGCGCGCGTGCTGGTCCGAGCCAGCATCGTCGGCGGTTCGACACGTCCTTCAGTGCCACATGCCTTGTCAAGCGCCGCTTGGGTGCATTCACCGCTCGCAACTGCGGGCATGGTCGCCTATGTGGGCGTGACTTCGGCCGGGTTAGCAACAGGAACCGCGCGGGAATGTACCCAGTAAGCAAGCGTAACCACTTCATTTCCGTTCTTTACCGCGGCGCCGCAGCTGCCGGGCTCTTGGGCCTGGCGGCCGGGCCGCTGCTCGCGCAGCAGGCACCTGCGCCCGCGCCAGGCGTGCAGGCGCCGCTGGTGCAGCAGCTACCCGCGCCCACGCCGCTTCCCACGCTGTCGGCAAAGCAGAGCAGCGAACTCGCGCAGCTTCTGGCCGATGCCGGTTACGAACAGGGGCTACGTCACGACGGTGCCGCCACACCCCGCCCGCAGAGCAGCGACGCGCTGGTCCGCGCCGCGCTGGACTATGCCCGCGCCGTTCATTCGGGGCGCCTGGATGAAAGCGACTTCCAGCAGGATTGGGGGCTGCGTCCCGCCGCCTATGACCCGCTGCCGGGCTTCGCCGACGCAGTGAAGCGGGATCGCATCAGCGCCTGGATCCGCACGCTTCCGCCGCCTTATGCCGGGTATGATGGCCTGCAAAAGGGCTTGGCGAAATACCGCGCGATCGAAGCAAATGGCGGCTGGGCTACGCTGCCCGCCGGCCCAGACCTTTCGGTCGGTTCGACAGGTGCCCGCGTCGCCGCGCTACGCCAGCGCCTCGCCGTCGAGGATAGCCAGGTCGCGGCCACCGGCGCGACCTTCGACGCCGCGCTGAAGGATGCCGTGATCCGCGCCCAGCGCCGCTACGGCCTGCGCCCCACCGGCACCGTATCGACCGGTACCCTGGGCGCGCTCAACGTGCCCGCTGGCGACCGCGTGCGCCAGATCATGGCGAACATGGAACGCTGGCGCTGGCTGCCTGCCGAAATGCCCGCCAAGCGCATCCAGGTGAACATCGCCGCCGCCGTGCTGACGGTGTTCGAGGGCGATCAGGCGATCGCCTCGATGAAGGCAGTCACCGGCCGCCCCGGCAACGAAACGCCGATGCTTCAGTCGCGCATCCACTCGGTCGTGCTCAATCCGCCCTGGAACGTGCCCGCCGGCATCGCCGCGAAGGAATTGTTCCCCAAGGGAGCAGGCTATCTCGCCGCCCACAATTACAAGGTGATCGGCACCGGCGCCGGCCGCCGCCTCCAGCAGCAGCCCGGCCCGCAAAGTGCGCTGGGCCGCTATAAGTTCGACTTCCAGAACCCCTATGCCGTGTACCTGCACGACACGCCGGCGCAGGCGGCCTTCTCAGGCTTCAGCCGTTTGGAAAGCCATGGCTGCGTTCGCCTGGAAAAGCCGGGCGAGTTGGCCGAGCTCCTGTTCCGCAACGATCAGAATTGGCAGCCCGAGCAGATCAACGCCGCGTTGGCGACCGCCAAGACCCAGCGCGTCCAGTTGCAGCCGCAGGATCAGGTCTCGGTGTACCTGCTCTATTGGACTGCATTCGCCAGCGGCAACGGCCAGATGAACTTCCGCGCCGATCCGTATAGCTGGGACAAGACGCTGGCATCGAAGATCGAGAATCGCTCGGCGGTCACCGCCGTCGCTTCACGCTAACAGGGGAAACCGGATGAAAACCAACCGCATCGCGCTTATCGCCGCCCTCGCCACCGGCCTTTTGCTCGCCGCCTGTGGCGGCGGCGAGCGGACCTCGGACGAGACCACCACCAACACCGAGATGACGACCGACAACCTGACGGTGCCGGAGCCGGAGAATCTCTCCGAAATCCCGGCCGAGGCGCCCGCAGCGCCGCGCATCGACAATGCCAATACCGAGGCGCAGCCGGACGCCGCACCCGTGCTGTCCGACGACCAGCAGACCCGCGACGACGCCGACGCGACCGGCATGACCGCGCGCGTCTCGCGCGACGAGGGTGGCAACGAGAACCAGCCCGCAGAGTAACCGGCCTCCCCGGCCGACTGCCTCTTCGGAAGCCGCCGGCCGGGAACCCCTATCCGGCTCATACCGTTATCTGGTCCCACGCGGCACTCTGCCGCGCCAGATAGCGAGCCTCATGTCGGACCTGCCAGACACCCTCGATCCCTCGGTCTTCGAACCGCCTGAAGACGCGGTCGAATTTTACTCCGACAGCCTCAAGCTGCTGAACCAGTGGGACATTCCCTACCTCCTGTCGGGCACCTACGCGCTGACTTGCCACACCGGCGTGATCCGTCCCACCAAGGACATCGACGTGTTCTGCAAGGCCGGAGACGCGCCGCGCCTGCTCGCCCACTTCAAGGAAGCGGGCTACACCATCACGATCGAGGACGACCGCTGGATCGGCAAGGTCTGGCAGGGCGAGAACTTCTTCGACGTGATCTACAACATCTCGTCGGCTTCGATTCCGGTGACCGACGCGTGGTTCGCCGAAACCTACGAAGCTGAGGTCTATGGCAGCTGCGTCCGCATCACGCCGCCCACCGAGTTCATCCTGTCCAAAATGTTCATTCAGGACCGCTATCGCTACGACGGTGCCGACGTCGCGCACGTGATCCTAAAGAAGCATGACGAGATCGATTGGCACCGGCTGTTGTCGGCGATGGAGCTCTACTGGGAAGTGCTATTGATGCACATTCTCAACTTCCGCTTCATCTATCCAACCGAACGCGACTGCGTTCCGCGCTGGCTGTTCGACCTCCTGATCGAGCGAGTCCAGGCCCAGGCCGAACTGCCCCCGGCAAACGTAAAGGTTTGTCGCGGCAGGCTTTTGTCGCCGCGCGACTATGTCGTCGACATCAGCAGCTGGGGCTTCGCCGACGTTGTCGGCAAGGGACTGGAGGAGAAGCATGAGCGACACTTCTGAGGCGCCGATCCGTCTCGCCGCAATCGGCGACCTGCACGTGACGGAACAGTCTGAACAGCGCTATCGCGAACTATTCGCAGAAATTTCTGAGAAGGCAGATGTCGTGGCGCTGTGCGGCGACCTCACCAATTTCGGCAAGACAGCGGAGGTCGAAAGCCTTGCCGAGGATCTTCGCGCCTGCACCATTCCTTCCGTCGCGGTGCTCGGCAACCACGACTATGAATGCGGTCAGCCCGAAGAAGTGAACCGCATCCTCACCCAGGCCGGCGTCACGATGCTCGACGAGCAGGCGGTGGTGATCAAGGGTGTCGGCTTCGCCGGCGTGAAAGGCTTTCTCGGCGGCTTCGGCCGGGGCGAACTCGGCGCGTTCGGTGAAACCGCCGTCAAAACCTTCGTCGAAGAGTCGCTCAACGAAGCCCGCAAGCTCGAGAACGGCTTGCGCTCGCTGCGGACCGACCGCACCGTCGCCGTGCTGCATTACGCCCCGATCGTCGACACCGTTCAAGGCGAGCCGCCCGAGATCCACCCTTTTCTCGGCTCTTCACGCCTGGCCGATGCGGTCGACCGGTTCGACAATGTGAAGCTCGTCGTCCATGGCCACGCGCATCGCGGCACCTATGAAGGACGCACCCGCCGCGGCATCCCGGTGTACAACGTCGCGCAATTCGTAGTGTCGGAGGTGCTTGGCCGTCCCTACGCCGTGTTCGAGGTCTGAACCGGATTCAGCCTTCGCTCACGATCGGATGTTCGCCGCGTACCCGGTCGAGCAAGGCTTCGATCGCGGCTACTTCGGCGACACTGCCCGATGGCGCCGCCGACCAGTTGCAGTGGGCGTGAGTCGCGGGATCATAGACGCGAACGGGACCGAGCACTGTCTTCCAGCGCCTCCGGCTGCCGCCATAGTGCCGTAGCAAGGTTGCAGTCAGCAGGTCCTGAAGGTCGCTAGCAGTCATGGCCCGCACCTAGGGTGCGCGGGCGCGCCCCGCAACGTTCGCAGCCTTCATTTGGCGGCAACGCCGAACCGCCAGATGGTGGTCGACTGCAGGCGCTTGTCCGGGGTCAGCAGCGTAGACGGGAAGCTTGCGTGATGCGGCGAGTCGGCAAAGTGCTGGGTCTCCAGCGCGATACCGTCGCGCGGGTGGATGACGTTACCCGCCGCGTCGACATCCTTCCCATCGATATAGTCGCCGGTGTAGATCACCACCCCAGGCTCGGTTGTCTCCACCGTTAGTGTCCGCCCCGATGCCGGATCGCTGAGCCACAGCACCGGCCGCGGCGAGCGGGTCACCCCATGCTCGAATGCCCAGCCATGATTATAGCCGCCGCGGGCCGACATCACCGGCCCGCCGGCATACCAGCGCTCGCCGATCGCATGTGCCTCGCGGAAGTCGAGTGGCGTCCCGGCGACGGACGCCAGCCGCCCGGTCGGGATACCCGCCTGGTCCGCCTCGACCCATCGGTTTGCGGCGATCCGCATGCGCTGGTTCGCAACAGTCCCGCTGCCGGGCCCGGCCAGGTTGAAGTAGCTGTGGTTGGTGAAGTTGACGTGCGTGGCGCGTGTGGTCGTCGCGTCATAGTCGATCTGGAAGCGATCGTCGGTGAACAGCCGGTAGGTGACCGTCACCCGTAGCCGCCCGGGAAACCCCTGCGACCCGTCCGGGCTGTCCCGCGTCAGTCGCGCGCCATCGAACCCCTTGCCTCGGAATGGCGCCACGGCCCAGCGCTGCACGTCGAACCCGCCAGGTCCGCCATGTAGCGCGTTGTCGCCGTCATTCGCCTTCAACCGGACCTCACGCCCGCCGACCATAAAGCGTGCGCCTCTGATCCGCCCCGCATAGCGGCCGATCAGCGCGCCGAAGCCGTTCTTGCCGTTCTTGTCGCGATATTCCGCAGTCGAGCCATAGCCGAGCACGACGTTGGCGAGCCGCCCCTGACGATCCGGTGTTTCGATAGCGGTTATCACTCCGCCCCGGTCGAGGAACCGCACAGTCATCCCGTGAGCGTTGCGCAGCGTGTACTCGCGAATTTCCGGCGCATCCGCGCGGATCTGCGCCGACACGGCCGGCGACCAGAGCAGCGCGATGGCTGCGGCCATGGCTGGCCGCGTCATGGCTTCACCTGTGCCTCGATCAGGGTCGCCCTGCCGCTCAGTGCCGCGTCGCCGGCATGATGCCCCACCGTCACGGGATATGTTCCGGCGGCCACGTGCCAGCGCTTGCCCGCCACATCATAGTCGGCAATCAGCCGCGGATCGACGGCAACCTGTACACGCCGGGTCTCGCCGGGCTGCAGCATCACACGCTCGAACCCGACCAACCGCGCCGTAGCGCCATCGCGCCGTCCAGCGGTCGCATAGACTTGCGGTGTGTCCGCGCCCGCCACGCGGCCAGTGTTGGTCACGTCGAAGCTGACGCGCAGCTCGCGCCCGCCCTCGACCTTCAGCCCGGCATAGCGGAACTGCGTGTAGGACAGCCCGTAGCCGAACGGAAACAGCGGCTTCTGTCCGGTCTTGAGGAACGAGCGATACCCGACTGCGGCACCCTCGGCATAAGGCACCACCGGCGCCAGCTTGCGCTCGACCATGCCATAGGTGCCGCCGGCCTTCTTCGCGGCATCGGCGGCTTTCATGTCGGCTAGCCCGGGCACCGGATGCCGCGGCGCCTGCGCTTCGCTAGCAACGAAGGTCATCGGCAGCTTTCCCGATGGATTGGCCGCGCCGAACAGCAGGTTGGCGATCGCCTCCCCGCCCTTCTGTCCGGGATACCAGGCCTGAAGCACCGCCGGGACCTTGCCCAGCCACGGCATCAGCACCGGTCCGCCGGTTTCCAGTACCACGGCGGTGCGCTTGTTCGCCCCCGCGACCGCCTCGATCAGGGCATCCTGATTGTCGGGCAGCGATAGTGTCTCGATGTCCTGCGCCTCGGTCCGCCACTGCCAGGCGAAGACGATCGCCAGGTCTGCCCCCCGCGCCGCAGCCGCTGCGGCAGCCGGATCGCGCCCATCGATGTACGAAACCTCCGCGCCCGGGGCCATCGCCCGGATCGCCGTCAATGGGGACGAAGCATGCCAGGTCACCCGCGCGAAGGACGAGGCCGCCCCCTCGGTCAGCGGGATCTCCACCGGCGCGCCACCCACCGAACGCACCTGGCTCGATCCGCCGCCCGAAAGCACCCCGACATCGGCATGCGCGCCGATCAGCACGATCTTCTTCGCGGTACGCGCCAGCGGCAGCAAATTGCCCTGGTTCTTGAGGAGCACGCTTCCCTTCTCCGCCACCTCCTGCGCGACCCGCGCATTCGCGGCATAGTCGATCGGCTGGGCGGCAAGCGGGACCGGATGGTCGATCAGCCCGGTCGTAGTCACTCCCCACAGGATGCGCCGGTTCATGTCGCGCAGCCGCTCTGGACTGACGCTCCCGTTCGCCACCGCATCCGCCAGCGGCTTGCCGAGATACATCGCCTTGTCGAGCTCTCGCCCGGACTGCTGATCCAGCCCGGCATTGGCCGCCTTCACCGTGGAGTGCACCGCACCCCAATCGCTCATGACCCAGCCCTTATAGCCCCAGTCGCGCTTCAAAACCTGGTTGAGCAGCCAGTCGTTCTCGCACGCCCAGTCGGTGTTGATCTTGTTGTACGCGCACATCACCGATCCCGGCCGCCCGCGCTCTATCGCGATCTCGAACGCAAGCAGGTCGCTTTCGCGCAAGCTCGCCTCGTCGATCTTGGCGTCCATGGTGGTGCGCAGCGTCTCCTGCGGGTTGATGGCGAAATGCTTCACCGTGGAGACGATATGGTTCGCCTGCACGCCGCGGATCGACTCGCCTGCCATGATCCCCGCCAGCAGCGGGTCCTCGCCCAGATATTCGAACGTTCGCCCACCCCACGGGTCGCGAGTCAAGTTGACCCCGCCCGCCAGCAGCACGTTGAAGGTCTTTGCCCGCGCCTCGCTTCCGATCATCACGCCGCCGCGATAGGCCAGGTCGGGATCGAAGCTTGCCGCCAGCGCCAGGCTGGCAGGCAGTGCGGTTGCGACGTCCCCCTTGCGCTGTTCGATCTGGTTGGCGACGCCCAAGCTAGCATCGCTCTCTCGGAGCGTCGGAATGCCGAGCCGCGGGATGCCCGGCACATAGCCGGCCGACGGGATCATGTCGGCGGGCTGGTCCTTACTCATTGGCGGGAAATAGCCGTGGACGTAGCGAAGCTGCTCCTCGCGCGTCATCTGGCCCGACAGCGTCTCGGCCCGCTGCTCGGCTGCGGTGGCGGCCGCATCCTGCGGCGCCTGCGCTTGCTGCGCGGCGGCCGGCGTCGCCAGGGCCAGCACGGCGACAGATGTAGCCAAGTACATCTGGCGCGATCGCGTGGAAACCTTCATGTCCCTCTCCCTATCTTCCTGGCTTCCTCTTCGGAAAGCATCGTCACTCGGTCATCCGAGTGGGCGCAGCGATTGTCAACGCTGTCTCACCCGGACGCCCATTGCGTCGCGCACCCCCTCGCCTGTATCTGCACACAACGGCGCGCCTCGGGCGCCAGCCCCATTGCATAAGGATCGTCCCCCTTGGCCACCGCCGCTCTCACGGTTCGCCCCGTCACTACCAAGCGCGACACCAAGGCGTTCATTGACCTCGCCTATTGCCTCAATCGCAACGACCCGCACTGGGTGCCGCCGCTCAAGCAGGAAGTCGCCGGCACGATCGACCCCAAGAAGAACGGCTGGTTCAGCCATGCCGAGGCGCAGTTGTTCCTCGCTGAGCGGAGCGGCCAGGTCGTTGGCCGCATCTCCGCGCATATCGACCGCCTCGCACTCGAACAGCCGCCCGAGCAGGGCTTCGGCCCCGGCACCGGCTTCTGGGGCCTGTTCGAGGCCGAGGATGCGGCGACTGCCCAAGCCCTGATCGCCCGCGCCGAGCAGTGGCTCCGCGACCAGGGAATGACCCAGGCGATCGGCCCGGTGAGCCTGTCGATCTGGGAGGACCCCGGCCTGCTGGTGATGGGTCATGATCACTCCCCAACCGTGCTCATGGGCCACAACTCGCCCGCATATCAGGCGTGGATCGAGGCGCTTGGTTATGCGCGGGCGAAGAAGCTCGTGACTTACGAGGTCGACATCACCCAGGACTTCCCCCCCCTGGTCCAGCGCATCGTCGCCAATGGCGAAAAGAACGGACGTATCCGCATTCGCGGCGTCGACAAGTCGCGTTTCGACGAGGAAGCGGCGATCATCCTGGCGATCCTCAACGATGCGTGGTCGGACAATTGGGGCTTCGTGCCGCTGACTCCGCCCGAAGTCGCCGACGTCGGCAAGAAGCTCAAGCCGCTGGTGTTCGAGGATCTGATCATGATCGCCGAACTCGACGGCGAGCCGGTCGCCTTCATGGTCACCCTGCCCGACCTCAACGAAGCCGTGAAGCCGCTGGGCGGATCGCTGTTGCCGCTGGGCTGGGCAAAGCTGTTGCTGTGGCTGCGCAAGCCAAAGGTTCGGACCGTGCGCGTGCCCTTGATGGGCGTCGTGAAGCGGCTTCAATCCTCGCGCATGGCAAGCCAGCTGGCCTTCATGATGATCGAATATATCCGCCGCGCCTCGGTCGCCAACTATGGCGCGACCCGCGGCGAAATCGGCTGGATCCTCGATGACAATCAGGGGATGCTCGCCATCGCCGACGCGATCGTAAGCCGCATCAACCGCGAATATTTGATCTACCGAAAGCCGCTCTGAGGTCGGCTGGCCGCCGCTGCCGAGCGTCGCCGCGCCTCACGTGGCGACGCTCAACTCGTCCGCGCGCTGCAGGTCGCGAGCACATGAGTCGGCACGGCCAAGCGCACGGAATATCTCGGCCCGGTTCCGATAATGCTCCGCGGTGCCGGGCTGCAGCGCCACCACGTGATCCATGTCGGCCAATGCGAGGTCGTAGGCCCCGGCGTCGAACCGCATCACCGCGCGATTGACGCGCGCGCTGATCGCCTGCGCGTCGTTTGTGATGACCCAGTCGAGATCGGCCATGGCTTCGTCGTTGCGGCCGAGCATGCCCAGCACTTCGGCGCGAAGCAGATACGCCTCCGGCTGCTCCGGGTTCAGTTCCAGGCTGTTCTCGAAGCTTCGCAGCGCCGCGTCCCATTGCCCCAACTGACTGTGACACACCGCCTGGTTGAAGAAGACTTCCGGATAGGGCGCGCTGTAGCGGATCGCGAGATCATAGTTCGCAAGCGCTTCGTCATAACGCTCCAGCCGCTGGAGCAGGTTGGCGCTTTCATTGTAATATTCGGAGTAATGCGGGTCCATCGCCATCGACTTGGCATAATGGTCCAGCGCCGCATTCGGCTGGTCCAGCGCGACATAGACCTGCGCCGCATTATATTGCAGCACCGAGCGGTGCAGCCGGTGGCGCGCATCGCCCAGTGCCGCAGTCAGGAGTTCGAAGCCGGCCTGGCACAACGCCAATGCTTCGGCTTTCCGGTTCTGCCGTACCCGCAGAAATGCCAGCCCATTGTCGATGAACACCTTGAGGAAATGGAAGTCGTCCGGCGCAATCGTGCCTTCGGCCGCGTCGATATAGTTCACCGCTGCAAGTATGTACCTTTCGGCCAACGGCAGATCGGGTTTGGCCGCATAGCGCAGGTGGATCATCGACAGCAGGTAGCTCATCTTGGCGCGCAGGTCGGGCCGGGTCAGGTAGGGCTCGGCCAGCGTTTCCACGACTCGAAGTGCGTCTTCGTGCCGGCCGATCACCACCAAGCCCTGGAATATGTTGCCGACATAGTTCCAGCGGGTGTCCTCGTCCCGCGCCAGAGCGGCAAGATGCGGGAGTACGGTATCGGCGAAGCTGCCGGACTCATGATAATAGCCATAATGGTTGTAGAGGCAGAGCGCCTTCAGCGCGATGCCTGCCGCCGCGAGCGTGTCGCCGATCTCGCGGTAATGCGCCAGCAGCACCGGGTAATGCTCCTCCGCCGCTTCGAAGCCGTTGATCGCAATTACCCGCTCGAGCGCTGCCGCCGCTTCCGCGTCCAGCCGCGATACCAAGCCCGACGAATCCGGCCCGATTTCCACCTGCTCCAGCACTAGGTCACCCCGCCGGGCGGCACGCCGTTCCAGCTCGGTGAAGAAGCGCTGGGCGAGATGCTGCGCCTCGCCCAGCCGCGATACGCGGATTCTCCATGTGCCGGGCCCGCCCTCGGCGGCACGCCACTCGAGGATCAGGCCGACCAGTCCGTGGACGATGCGATATGCCCGGTCGAGCGGGAAGTTTCGGGTCTTCTCCGCCCCGACGGCGGAGTCCGTCAGCGACGCATAGGCCAGCGGGATTTCCGCGCGCCGCTCGAGCAACACCATGTGCAACTCGTAATTGTGACGATCCAGGATGTCGCGCCTGCCCATCGCCACCAGCTCGGCATAAGCCTGCGCGACGACCGTATGCACCCCTGCCCAGGCGCCGCTGCGCGCAAAGCAAGCGTCGAGCTCGAATGTCCGATCGATGGGGTCTGCAACTGCGGGCTGTGCCGCGTGGCGGACCGAAGCATGCATCACGTCGGCGTTCATCGGTTGCTCCCTCATGCGCCCCGCGCCGGCCAGCGGCGGCGCAGCCACAGGTACATTCCGGCGACCAGGATGATCGCCGACAGCAGGACGAAGATGCCCAGATCGTACACCGTGTACATCGATGCAGCCGGGTCGCGGTATGCTTGGTAGCTCTTGGCGGCGTAGCGCGCCAAGGTCGGCAGGAAGACCAGCAGCAGAACCGCCAGCGCACAGACTCGTCCGACCACCCACGCTATCGAGAAAAAGCGAAGAACCCGGACGTTCTTGTATCCGGCACCGCCCGCGCTGGTGCCCAGACGACCACCACTGATCCAGTAAAGCCGATCGCGCAGATAGACACGAGCATCGGCATCGAGATTCGGATAGCTCAGATAGTTGCTGAGCACGTAATATATGTCGGTCCTGAGAAACAGGTTGAACTGCCAGACCATCGTCACGAAGATCTGCAGGATCAGCGCGCGCAGTAGGAACACCGGGAAGCCGGTTTCGCCGTTCCTGCGCAACGCCGCGATCACCAGCGTCACCACTGCTATCACCAGCACGTCGACCATCATGCCCGCTACCAGCGGCAGGTAGCGCTGCCGCTTCGGCAACGCCCAAATGCCCGACAAGTCGGCCTCGGCGACGATGTTCCACAAGCGGTGGCCGATCCCCAACCTCGAACGCACTCCGTACCGCGCGGCGGCGAGCATGTGCCCCAGTTCGTGCAGGGCCACTGCCAAGGAAGACAGCAGGAGCAAAAGCACCAGCGTCAGAGCGAAATCCCGCTCGATGAAGAAGGCGTGGCGGTCGATCCGCAATGCCGGATCGGTAACCGCCAGATATGCGGCATAGCCGACTATCGCAGCGTAGCAGAGGAACGCGGGCACGGAAAAAACCGCTCTGGCAAGACGCGGATCGGCCTGGAAGAGGATCCTGTTGTCTTCCCCCTTCGGCGCCACTCGCTGCTGATGCCCATCGGCCTCGCTGGCCAGGTAGATGAAGCCGATCTCGCGAAGCATCGCCACGAAGTCGTCGACATCGACCGCTTCCTCGCCTTGCGCGTTGAGCAGGGCGCTGATCTCGGAAGGCGTACGGCCTTGCTGGAGCATCTCGACGACGGCGCGGCCCTGCGCCGGCACTTGATAGAACGCGTCCATTTCCGCGTTACCGATGAGGAAGTCCTCTCCCTCCGGCTGGATTGACAGCGGCACCACGCGATAGGGTTCGTCATCCATGATTGCCCGAATGCCTTTCATCCGGCGCTCGGATCCCGGTGTACTGCGCCGATGCGAGCTTCCAGCGTCCGCCCGAACGATGGGCAACGAAGCTCGCACGAAGCTCCATCATCCGCGCCGGCTGTCCAGGCGATGGTACGGCATAAGCGAGCTTGGCGACCACGACCGCAACGTCGCCGAACATGCGCACCACTGGGTCCTTCACCTCCACCGTGGGTGCACTCGCCTTCTTGTCCGGTGCGTAGAAGCTCAACATCCTGCCGCGCGCATCCACCTCGCCGACGGGGGACACCTCGAGATAATCGGGGGTCGTAAGCTCGGTCAGCGCAGCTACGTCGAAGGCACGTTGCGCCTGCAGGAAATCAGTGACCAGCCGGAGCAGCGCCTGGTCCGACGGCGCCGCTTGCGCCGGCTGCCCAGCCGACTGCTGGGCCCATGCGACGCCAGCTACGGGGATCAGCGCCCCCATTGCGACAGCAGCCATGATCGTCACCGCGGCGGCAAAGCTAGACAATCTCATCAGCCCCTCCCGGGTACCGGTGCGCGTGCGCAGACAGGCAGCCATTTCCGCTGGCCAAGAGGCGGACCGGCTGCGCCGCCGGTCCGCCTTCAGGCGATCAGAAGGGCCAGCAGGTCCAGATCGGGTAGAACGCCACTGCGGTGGTCTTGAGCGTCTGCACCTTTAGAACCGAGATCTTCTTCATCAGAATACTCCTTTGTTCGGTTTAGGTCGGCAACGACACACTTCGCAAATCTGACTTCATATCAGTTCTACGAAGCGAACACGCCCGCTACCAGGCAGTCCCTTTAAAGACTGCCAGCGCGTTCTTATCCAAAACTACGCTTCTGATAATCGGAGTCAATGCAGCGACTCACATCAATATTTACTTCGCTTGTATATGATGACGACAACAGTGCTGGGAATTACAAGCCAATGTCGCGACTCCACGCAGAATCTTCATTTCGGATATGTCGAGCAGAACTTGCGCTGCAATGGAGGGTAAATCGGCGCGCCTTTACGGGCAGCGACAGCTGCCGCGCTTTACACCAGCCAGGGTATGGAGATCAGGCTGCTTGAGCCGGGGCCGCGCCTGGGACAATCTCGGTGCTCGCGGCCACAGGCTGCTCGACCGCGGCCTCGCGACGCAGCAACTCGGGCGCGGCGCGTCCGTACAGGAATCCCTGCCCCAGATGGCAGCCAAGTTCGCGCAACAGTTCGGCTTGCGCTTCGGTCTCGATCCCTTCGGCAACGACTACCTTGCCAAGGCCGCGACCCATACCGATGATCGCCCGGACGATCGTCAGTGTGCCGCCATTCCCCTGCGCCAGCCCGGCCACGAACGAGCGGTCGATCTTGATCCGGTCGACCGGCATCTGGCGCAGATGCACCAACGACGCGAAGCCGGTGCCGAAGTCGTCCAGAGCGATGCATACACCCGCCTTGTGCAGGGTCTTCAACGTGACGAGGATCGTGTCGGCGGCGCGGTCCAGCATCACGCCCTCCGTCACTTCGATGCACAGCGACGAAGGCGAGAGACCGTAATGTGCTAGCCGGTCGAGCACCCGGCGGGCGGCGCGTGGTCCGGCCAGTTGCGCCGAGGTGAAGTTGACGCTGAGCATGGCGATCTGGTCGCCATGGTCGCGTAGCCGCGTCAGCGCGAGTTCGAGCACGTGCTCCTGGATGCGCGTCCCGATCTTTTCCGCGACCAGCACATGGGCGAAGCGGTCGGGCAGCATCAGGCCGTGCTCGGGATGATCCCAGCGCAACAAGGCCTCATAGCCGCAGCAACTCTCGGAACCCAGATTCATGATCGGCTGAAGGTGCAGGCGGAACTCCCCGCGCTGGAGCGCCTTGTCGGCATCGGCGGTGAATTCGACTTGCATGTCGCGCAATATCCGCAACAGCGGATCGTACCGGCAGTGGCGGCTTCGGCCGAGCCGTTTCGCATTGTACAGCGCCAGATCCGCATTCTGGTACAGCGGCTCCGACGCCTCGCCGTCTTCCGGAAATCGCGCGGATCCGATGCTGAGGGAAATCACTCGGCCCTGACTCATATGCTGCCAAGGCTCGCCTTGCAGGTCGGCGATCCGCTCGGCCACGGCGTTCTCCTGCTCGAGGTCCCCGGGAAACAGCATCGCGAACTCGTCGCCGCCTATGCGCGCGACCTGTGTGTCGCGTCCGGCCTGCGCCACTTCGCTCAATGCGGTGGCAATGCGCTGCAGCAGCGCGTCGCCTCCCGCATGGCCTAGCCGGTCATTGGCGTCCTTCAGGAAGTCGACATCGATCAGGAACAGACTGAACGGCATGTCCCGCTCGATCATGCCGCGTATCGCCTCCTGAAACGCAGTGCGGTTGCCCAGCCCCGTCAGGAAGTCCGTATGTGCCGCCCGGCGCAGCGCCTTGGCTTCGATCCGGTCGATCTCACGACGTTGCCGCGCTTGATCCAGCTCGCGCCGCACCATCCGGAAGCGGTCGGCGATCGCGAGCGAAAGCACCAACGCTTCGAAGGCCAGCGCCGCAAACGTCGCCATGTCGACGGCGTCGTGCTGGGGCATCAACCCCAGGTTGCGGGCCAGGCGTGCCAGGAACACGCAGATCACCGGGCCCCAGCCGATCAGATAGAACCAGATCACCCGGCTGCCCCGCCGCGCCGCGACTGCGCTGGACAGCCCTACCCATATTGCGGTGGAAGCGACCGCATAGTTCAGCCACCGGTCGGTCAACACGGCGGGGAACAGCGCGTCGGTCGCCGCGACGAAGCCCAGCACGGCGCCGGCCGCAGCGAGCAGATGTCCACCCCGCACCAGCCAGCGGGGAAGCAACCGTTCTTCGAGGACGGCGAAGAAGAACATGTTTCCGGCGGCGATCATCAGCCCGACCAGAACATAATCGAGCCGTACCGCCACCGGACCTACCAGCCCCGGAACTGCGAAGCTGGCGACGTTCGTCCACACCATGCCATATGCGAACGCCAGGCTTACCCACAGCAGGTACCAGCCCTGGAACGCGTAGCGTTGCCCGGCATGGATCACGATGTTGTAGAGCAAGGCCGACAAGAGCGTCCCGACGAACACGCCCATCAGCACCAGCCAGCGGGCATCCTCCTTCGCCTGCTCGGAAGCGCCGACCGCCCTGATCTTCCGCATCAGCGAAAGGTCGTCGATGTGCTGGAACCCCAAATACAGGCCGCGGATTTCACGCCCCGCTGGATGCATGTCGAACTTGAGCATCCCGCCCGGCGCGCCACGCCCCGTCAGCTCCGCGGGCGTCCGGACCAGGCGGTGAACACCATCCGCCGCCACCGTGAGGATCGCGATCCGCTCGAACCGGGTCTGGTCGACCAGTAGATGCCAACCCGCCGGGAGGTCGCGCACACTGGCGGCGTCGAGCCGCAGCCAGAGCCACGTATCGGTATCGGTCAACGCGTCGGCGCCGCAGCGATAGCGCGCCGTCAAGACCGCGCGATCCGTCGCATCGTCGGGTAGCGCGGCGCTGCATGCGCTTCGATGAAGGTCGATCCCCGTCGCAGCGGCGGCCGTCGGCCACGCACATAGGCAAAGCACGAGCCCCAGTATCGCTAGTATCGTACCCCGCACGCCCCCGCCCTTGCGAACCCACCCGTCCGCTGCCGTAGCTATCCTTTTCCTAAAAATTTGCCAGAACTTGCAGATAGGCGGCATAAATATTTTTAGAGGTTAAATAACGGCGCAGCCTATCCTCGGGGCTATCGCGACACTCCGTGCGCAGCCGCAGCCGGCACGGCGGAGCGCGTCCGGAGCTTCCCGAACTCGGATCCCGGCTTCCACGCCGGCCAGGCGCTCCCGTGTGCCAGTTCTTTGCCGATCGTGCCGACCAGCGCGATGTCCTGCAACGCGCCGGCCAGGTTCCAGTCCTTGCTCCACGCGTCGCATGCCTGATGATAGCAGGACCCGGTATAGGCATCGATCCAGGCCTGCCCGGCGGCCGTGCCGCCTTGCTTCAGGTCCGATGCCCCGGCGATGCCCATGATCAGCAGCACCGGCACGCCGCGCTTGGCGAACGAGAAATGGTCGGCGCGGTAGAACAGCCCGCGCTCGGGCAGCCCTTCCGGCGTCACCCGGCGCCCCTGCGTTGCCGCGACCCGCGCCATGTCGTCCTCCAGCGTATTCTGCCCCTTGCCCACCAGCACGACATCGTTGGCAGGTCCCGCGGTCTGAAGGACGTCGAGCGTCAGGTTGGCGACCGTCTTGTCCATCGGATAGACGGGGTTGGCGGCGTAATACTCCGAACCGAGCAGCCCGCGCTCCTCCGCGGTCCATGCGGCGAACACCACGCTGCGCGCAGGTGGCGGACCAGCCTTCATTCTCCGCGCGATCTCGATCATGCCGGCAACGCCGAGCGCGTCGTCATTGGCGCCGGGGCGATAGATCCGGCCCAGCGCATCCGGCGCGCCCTTGCCATAGGCGTCCCAATGCGCCCCGAACATGACGACTTCGTCGGGCCGGCGCGCACCTGGGATGCGCGCGAGCACATTGTGGCTCGTCACCACTTCGTGCGACGCCGGCATCTCGGCCTGGAAGGTGACGCCCTTCAGTTCCACCGGCCTGAAATCGGGCGAACGCGCCGCGGCCTTCAGTTTGTCCAAATCCAGCGAGGCGAAGGCGAACAGCCGGCGCGCCGCCGCATCCGCCAGCCAACCCTGCAGGCGCACGCTGGTGAGGTCCTCCGGGCGGCGGTCGATATCGTAATTCTCGCCGCCCGGGCTCACCACGACGTTCCAGCCATAGCCGGCACCGGCGGTCTCGTGGACGATCAGCGCGCCTACCGCGCCCTGCCGCGCCGCTTCCTCGAACTTGTAGGTCCAGCGCCCATAATAGGTCATCGTCCGGCCGCCGAACTTGCCCGCCACGGGCTCGCCGGGTTCGGCGTGGAAGTCCGGGTCGTTGACCAGGAAGACCACGACCTTGCCGCGCACGTCGACATTCTTGAAGTCGTCCCATCCGCGCTCCGGCGCCTTCGCGCCATAGCCGACGAACACCACCGGCGCGTCGACCCTCGCCACATCGTCTGGGCGGATGGTCGACAGGTACAGGTCCTTGCCGGCGACGAGCGGTGCGGCCCCCTCCGGCCCCTTGAAGGCGAGCCGCGTCGCCGCGCCCAGTCGGGTGTGCAGCAACGGGACCTCCTGGACCCATCGTCCGTTCGGCCCCGCCGGCTCCAGCCCCAGCGCCTGGAATCGCGCGACCAGATAGTCGATGGTCCTTTTCTCTCCGGCCGTTCCCGGCGCCCGTCCCTCGAACGCGTCCGAAGCCAGCGTTCTGACCGTTTCGGTCACCCGCGCCGCTGCATCCTTCGCCTGCGCTAGCACGGGCGTGGAAGCGAGGGAGAGAAGGGCGGCGGCGCTCAGCAGCAGTTGGTTCCGGTTCATGCCGGAAGGGTACGGACCTCCATCGACAGCGGCAAGTCCGTCCACCGCCGACGCATGCCTGCCTCCGCCTGCACTCTCAAAGCGCGCGGAAGCGGAAGTCGCGGAAACGGGCTGTCCCCGCTCCCGCCGAATAGAGCCCGGGCCGGAGCATCAGGAAACCGCCGCGGACATTATGGTGGTAGCCGGATACTTCCATGCCGCGGTCGAAGCGGGTCCAGCTATGCCCGCCATCGCCCGAGCTGTGGAAGGACACGATGTGCCGGTTGTTGGTGACCCGCATCCGCATCCGGCGGCCATGTGGATTGGCGGGCCGCCCGCGCTCGATGCCGTATTGGTGCGTGACGAACCGCTTCTCGTCGAACCCCAGCCCGCAATACAGCTTCTCGTCATAGAAGAGTACCAGACCCGCGGTCCCGCCCGGCTCGATCTCGATGTCGCATTCGAATTGATACGCCTGATCGCCCGCGATCAGCAGCAGCGGAGAGGAATCGCTCGGCGCCGATCCCGCAGCCGTCAGCAACAGCCCAGACCCGTCGGTACGCGCGCGCTTGCTTTCGCCGGGCGACGGCTTGAAGAAGTTCCACTTCTGGCCGAGCTGGAGTGGCTTGGCAAAATCGTCCGACAGCGGCTGGCCGTGCGGAACCGCGGTCCCTCCGCGCGGCTTGCGGATCGGCTGCGACAAGTCGCCGCCCTTCATCCGGAACCAGCCGTCCTTCGTCCACTCGATCGGGTCGAGCAGCGCCTGGCGGCCCAGCGTCCAATAGCCATTCTCGAACCCGTGATAGACCGACCACCAGCTGCCATCGGGCGCCTCGATCAGCGAGGCGTGCCCCCGCGACCACCATTTCTCCTCCAGCCGCGTGGTACGGACCAGCGGATTGTGCGGGCAATTCTCCCAAGGTCCGTGGATCGAGCGTGAGCGGGCGGCGATCACCATGTGTCCGGTGGGGGGCCCCGCCGTGCCGCCGACGGCGGTGATCATGTAGAACCATTCGCCGCGCCGGTGGATCTTCGGCCCTTCGGGCGAAAATCCCTCCACGTCCCAATCGTCGGGGTAGCGCCAGGGATCGTACACATGCTCCACCGACCCGACGGTCGACAGTCCGTCTTCGGACAGGCGAATGCGGTCGCCACCCGACAGGAACAGCCAGCGCGATCCATCCTCGCCCACGGCGTGACACGGATCGATATGGTTCGGCAGGCGCAGGTCGACCGGGTCGCTCCACGGCCCCTCGATATGGTCGGCCCAGATCACGAAGATGGAATTCGGCTTCGCCTTGACGGGTACGTACAGGAAGTACCGCCCGGCATGCTTCTCCAGGCTCACTGCCCAGACCGACCCGATGTTGCGGTTGAGCGCCGCCTTGCGCGGCTGCCAGTTCACCAGGTCGCGGCTGTGCCAGATGGTCAGCCCGGGATAGGAATCGAAGCTGGAAAAGGTCATGTAGTAATCCGCGCCATCCTTCAGGATCGCCGGATCGGGATGATCGCCCGCCACCAGGGGATTGAGGAAGCGCCCGTCCCCGAGATCGCAGATCCGCTGCCCGTCAAAGCCGCGGCGCCAGTCGGGCGGAACATCCTTGCCCGCCGCGATCGCCCGGCCGGGAACCACCGCCGCCGCCGTCGCCAGCCCCACCGCGAAACTATCCCGTCGGGACAAGCTCATGAACACCTCACCTTCGGGCCGAACGCTATCGACATCATCCCGAAGGTCAACAGCGGGACGCTATCGGACCCACTGAGGTACCTGCACGTTGATGCCCCCATGTCGCATGGCAGCAATATCGTTTACCCTTCAGGTCCCGACGCACCGCACGCGTTCGATATCATCCCGCTGAAGCCCCGCAACGGCACGCTGGATGCCCGGTGCCCCGTCTGCCACGGTTATGGCGAGTGGAACACCGAGATCGATCTGGTCAGCTTCCGGTGCAAACGGGCGGTCTGCCCACGGTGCCTGGGCGCCGGCTGGGTGGAGACCGGCAGCGATCCGATCAGCCTGCCCGCCATCGAATTGGCGCCAGAGGGATATCCGAAGTGGGTGACGCACTGCGTCCCAAGAGACGAAGTAACGGAAGAGGACACCGCCGGCGGAACCCTGCTGGCGCCGGACGTGTGAGCCAGCTGGTCCTGCAATAGCGCAGCGCCTTGGCCTTGCCGCCGGCGCTACGCGTGGTGCCGCGGACACGTAGAGCCCGGAAGGCACCGCCCCCTTTACCCTGCCGGAAGCACGGCCCGGCGGGCCATGGATCGCCTGGCGTGAACGCGCTAAGGCTGGTGCATGGCGCTCGGCAGAACACTCGGAAAGACGATCGCGCCCTGGCGCTTCATCCTGTTCGGGGCGATACTGATCGCCGCCTGTGCGGGCCTGGTGCCGCTTGCCGGATGGCGGCACGGGATCATGGCGGCGTTCGACCTTGCCGCCCTCACCTTCCTCGCCACGCTGCCGGCGCTGATCCGCCTCAACGCCAACGACATGCGGCAAAAGGCGACGGAAAACGACGCGAACCGAGCCGCGCTGCTCATCATCAGCGTGGCGGTCAACCTGGTCGTGCTGGTCGCTGTGGGAACCGAACTGGCTGACAAGGGTGGGTCCAGGCCGCTGTCGGTGGCGCTGATCGTCGGCACGCTGCTGCTCGCCTGGCTGTTCGCGAACATGGTCTACGCGCTGCACTATGCGCATATCTTCTACTTGAAGCGCGACGGTGACCGGGGCGATCGCGGCGGGCTCCGCTTCCCCGACATCGAGGAGCCCGGATACTGGGAGTTCATCTATTTCAGCTTCACGCTGGGGATGACCTTCCAGACCTCCGATGTCGAAATCACGACCACCCAGATGCGGATCGTCTCGATCATCCACGCCTTCGCGGCGTTCGTGTTCAACCTCGGCGTAGTCGCCTTCACCATCAACATATTGGGCAGTGGCAGCTGAGGTCTAGGAGTCGCGCTCCCCGGCCGCTGGTCCCGCATACCGCCGCGCGATGACGGCGCAAGCGATCAACTGGATCTGGTGGAAGATCATCACCGGCAGGATCACCGCGCCCACCTGCGCGGCGGGAAACAACACGCCCGCCATCGGAACGCCCGACGCCAGGCTCTTCTTCGAGCCGCAGAACAGCAGCACGATCGCGTCGCCTCTGTCGAACCGGAGCAACCGGCCCGCCAAATAGGTGAGCAACAACACCGCGCCGAGCAGCACGCAGCAGACAAGCAGCAACACCGCCAGCGTCTCGCCCGACACGCGCTGCCACAATCCCTCCACCACCGCCGCGCTGAAGGCGGTGTAGACGACGAGCAGGATCGAGCCGCGGTCCACCATCGTAACCAGCCTCTTCTGCCGCGACACGAACCCGCCAAGCCACGGTCGCAGCGCATGCCCGAGCAGGAACGGCAGCAGCAATTGCAGCGCGATCGTCTCGACTGACTCGATGGAGATGCCGGCCGATGCGCCGGGTGCCGTCATCAACAGCGCCACCAAAGCGGGGGTGACGAAGATGCCGATCAGGTTGGAGAAGGAGGCGCTGCACACCGCCGCCGCCACGTTGCCCCGCGCGATTGCCGTAAACGCGATCGACGACTGCACCGTGGAGGGCAGCAGCGTCAGGAACAGCAGGCCCGCCGCCATCGGTCCGTCGAGCAGCGGCAACGACACCAGGCCCAGGCCGAGCAGCGGAAACAGCACGAAAGTGGTGGCGAGCACCGCGAGGTGCAGCCGCCAGTTGCGCGCCCCGTCGATCAGCGCCTGGCGAGAGAGCTTGGCGCCGTGCAGGAAGAACAGCAGCACAATGCCCGCTGTCGTCAGGACATCGAACACCGACGCGGCGACGCCCCGCGCCGGCAGGAACGATGCCAGCAGCACGGTGCCGAGCAACGCGCCGATGAAAGGTTCGAAGACGGCGAGGACGCGGCGGAGCATGCGATTTCCCGAATGAGCACTCGCGCTTAACGCGAAAAGCCTGGCTCTTCAAAAAGCTAGCGCGCCTCGCGGCACGCGGCACCCAGCCTTAGCGAAGCTTCAGCAGCGCGGTCGCCGCAGACGCAGGGTCGGCTCGTTCCAGCAACGACTGCTGCACCGCGCGTGCCGTCCGGGCGACCTTGCCCGAATACGCCGCCTTCCCGTTCACGGTCACACGGATTGGGCGATCGAGGTCGATCAGGCGGTCGGACAGGCGCAGCATCATGCCTTCGGGAACCGCTCCGGTCAGCGTGATCGTCTGGCCCTCGGCCACGGCGGTTATCGTGTCCCCCGCCTTTGCCGCCCCCGCAGGCACCTCCAGCCAATAGAAGCGATCGTGGAGCACGTCGTCCTGCTCCCACACGATGCGCTTGGGCCATGGATCGCGGGTGAAGCCTGCCATCCACGGCAGCGCCTCGGCATCCTTGCGGTTCATCCAGTGCGGCAGGCCCGGATAGATCCGCGCCATATGGGAATAGCCGCCGGGATCCGCGGCTCTCAGCCGGTCGAGCGCGGCCGCCTTCTCCGCCGCGATCCGATTGCGGTCATAGGCGTCGTCGGCTCCACCCATGAAGATCGCGAAAGGCAGGTTACGCAGGCCCGCGAGCGACGCATCATTGGGGTGGCCCGCCATCATCGCCGCGGCAGCGAAGCGGTCGGCCATCCGCGGCGCCAGCTGCCACACGCCGTCGCCACCCGCCGAATAGCCCATCAGATAGACGCGGTTGGGATCGACGCCGTTCACTGCGATCTGCGCGTCGATCAGCTGCTGGAACAGCGCGTCGATATGCCCCTCATGCCACAGGTTCCAGGTGTCGGTCGGCGCGCGCGGCGCCAGATAAATGCCCTCGGCGGGTTCATAGAGGCGGATCTGGTTCTGCCACTGGCGGTCGTTCACCGCCGCCGACGCGTTGCCGCCGCCATGCATCGAGATCCAGAGGCTGCGCTTGCCGGGTGCGGCGTCCCCGAAGCGCTTGCTCTCCCATTTGAGCGTCTTGTCGCCGATCGTGATCTGCTTGGCGGCGATCGCGGCCGCCGCGTTTCCGGCCACCGAGCGCATGCGGGCCGCGCCTAACAGCGCGCGCGCGCGCTCCGCCTGCTCGCGGGTCAGCGGACGCGCAAGCGCCGGATCGTCGAGCCGCCGCTCCGCCTCGGGCTGTTTGAGCCAGGCCTCCAGCGCGGCGACGGGAGGCGCTGCGGCATCCGCGCGGGCCTGCGCAATGAACGCCGGTGCGAGAAGCGCCGGAGCCATCAGGCTGGCGGAAAGTGCGAGGCGGATCGGGGTGGAACGCATGCCGCCCCTCTAGCGACTTCATGCCGCAGGTCCACCGTTCGGCAGCCTGCGCCATGAAGATCCCTAGGAGCCCGATGAGTCCGTCAATGCGACGCGAAGTACGTAACCACCTCGTGGATGTAGTCGCGGCCGCGATACAGCGCGTCTGCGGAGATACGCTCGTTCAGCCCGTGCGTCCCCGATGTCGCTGGATCGTTCCACAGGCCGGGAATGCCATAGGTCGGAATACCCAGCTTGCTCAGATACGTCGCGTCGGTCGCGCCCGTCGACTGGGTGGGTATCACCGGCACGCCAGGAAAGTGCTTGGCGCCGATCGCGGCGATCGGCTTCAGGATCGCCGGATCTAGCGGCGGCGTGACGGCGACCGGGCGTTCCTGGATCTTGCTGCGCAGCACCTTCACCTCTGGATCGGCGATCGCAGCCTCGATCGCGGCCTTGGTCTGCTCGGCGGTTTCTCCAGGCGCGATCCGGCAGTTGATCGAGGCGGTGGCCCGCTGCGGCAGCGCGTTGGCGGCATGCCCGGCATCGAGCAGCGTCGCGACGCAAGTGGTGCGCAGGATCGCATTCAGACTGGGGTCGCCCGACACCGTCTGCGTCGCCTGGATGTCGCCCGGCTGCTGCGAGAGACGGACCATCGCCGCACCCACCGCGTCCTTGCGAAGCGCACCGGCCTGGGCGAGATACGCAGTCGACACCGGATTCAGCCGCACCGGGAACTGCAGCCCCCGTACCTTGAGCAGCGCTTCGGCCAGCCGGTAAATGGCGTTGTCGGGCTTGGGCACCGAGCTGTGCCCGCCGGGGTTGGTCACTTCCAGGATGAAATTGCGCGGCGACTTTTGCGAGACCTGCACGCCCAGCGTCTCGGGCCCGCCTCCCGGCGCTTCGCTGCCGCCCCCGCCTTCGTTGAAGGCGAAGCCCGCCTTCATCTGCTCGGGCAGATTGTCCACCGCCCAGCCCGCTCCGTTCAGCACCCGCTCGTTGGTGCCTTCCTCGCCGCAGGTCAGCGCCAGCTTCACCGTCCGCCGTGGCTTGAAGCCGCTCTGCTTCCAGCGGATCAGCGTGTCGGAAAAGATCGCCGCCTGCGCCTTGTCGTCGCTGGTGCCGCGTCCGTAAAAATAGCCGCCTTCCTCGATCAGCTTGAACGGCTCGCGGACCCAGTCCTCGCGCCTGGCCTCGACCACGTCGATATGCGCCAGCAGCAGCATCGCCGGTTGCTTCGCGTTAGATCCGGCCCAGTTGACGATCAGCCCGCCGTCACGCGGGCGGTCCGGCGGCACGTAGAGCGTCAGCTCGCGATCGGTGAAGCCGGCCTGGCGCAGCCGCGCCGCCACCTGGCGCGCGGCCAGGGTGCAGTCGCCGACCGACGAAGTGGTGTTGGTCTCTACCAGCTCCTTGTAGAGATCATGGAACGCCGTCCGGTCCGGCCGCTGCGGCGTGTCCTGCGCCCCTGCAGGCTGGGTGGTCATCGCGGCGGCCGTCGCCAAAGTCAGTGCAATGCGCTTCATCGCTGTCTTTCCTGCTCGATCGAAATGAAAGGATGCCATTCGGTGCCGGTCCTGGCCACCGGCCCGCGCGCCGTCAGAAGCCCCTGCGCAGGTTCACGCCGATGGTGCGCGGGCGGGAGGCGACGAAATAGTCCGGGCTTCCGGTGGCGGAGGCCACGCGGTTGAGCCCGTATTTGTTGAACAGGTTGTTCGCGAACAGCGAGATGTTGAAGCTGTCCGCCTCGATGCCTACCCGCGCGTTGAAGATGCTGAAATTGCCGATCTCGCGGTAAAAGGCGTTGGTTTCGCGCAGTTCGGTGTTCATCCGCCCCGTGTACGTCCAGTCGAGCCGCACCAGCCCGTTCAGCGTATCGGTGACCGGCGGCGTGTATTCGACGCCAGCCGCTGCCGTCGTCCGCGGGATATAGGTCAGCACGTCGCCCATCCGCCCGGGCGCGGTGATGAACCCGGTCGAATCGACCTGGTCCGACGTCAGCCGCGCATTGTTGTAGTTGAAGCTGGCGTTGAGGTTCAGGTGCCGCACGGGGCGAAGGCCCGCTTCCACCTCGACGCCCTCCACGCGCACGCCGGCCAAATTGTAGATGAAGTTGAAATTGCCGCCGCCCTGCTGAAGCGTCGAGACCGACGTCTGCACCTCGTCCCAGTCGGTGCGATACACCGCCAGGTTCAGCGTCGCCTTGCGCCCGAACCACGAGGTCTTGGCACCCAGTTCGTAGTTCCAAAGCGAATCCGGGCGATACACCAGATATTGCGCGGGCAGGTTCGGGATGTTGTTGGCGCCACCCGGGCGGAAGCCCTGCGCTGCGTTGGCGTAGACCAGGATGTCGCGTGCGGCCTGCAGCTCGACGTTGAACTTCTTCACCCAGCCCTTGGCGTCCGCGGTGGTCTCCTCATACGGCCGCGGCTCCTGGCCGTTGGTGAAGTTATACCCCTGATATTCGCCGCCTACGGTCTTGGTATAGTCGAAGTGGCGCAGGCCCACCGTCAGCGTCAGCGGGGTCACAGGGCGATAGTTTACTTCGCCGAAGAACGCGGTCTGCTCGACGCTGGTCAGGATGTTGCGTCCGCCAAGATTGTCGACCGGGTCGCGCTGCCCGCCGGTCACCGGATCGCCCGCGAACGGGAGCGTGTCGACGCGGTCGAAGCGGTTCTCGTGAAACAGCCCGACGGTATAGTTGAGCGCGCCCTCGCCGTTCGAGCTCAGCCGCGTCTCCTGGATCGAGTTGGTCACGTAGCGCGGCTGATACGCCCCGAACGGCGCCTTGGACCGGGCATAGGCCTGATACGCCGCGCGCTGGTTGGCGTTGCAGGTCGTGGTCGGGATGCCCAGCGCCACGCGCGTATAGAGCGGGCACCACCGCGCACTCGAGATCACGCTGGCGAACGCCGCGTTGTTGTCGTTGGTGCTCTCGACATCCCAACGGTACCAGGACGCACTGGTGGTCAGCGTTGCGAAGCCCAGGTCGAACCGACCGACGCCGTTGTAGAGCTGCAGCTCGTCGTGCCAGGGCTGGAAGATCTGGAAATCGGTGCGGAACGGCCCCAGCACCGAGCTGTACTGCGCGGTGCCGTCGATATCCTGCGTCTGGAACAGCGCGGTGGCGGTAAGGGACACATCGTCGCTGGGCGTCCAGGCCAGGATCGCGCGGCCACCCTCCAGCGTCGCACGGTTGGCGTTGTCCCGGTCGAGCCGCGTGTAATCGACATAGCCGCTCTGCCGCTCGCGATAGCCGACCACTCGAAGCGCGAGCTTGTCGGCGACCACCGGAACGTTCAGCGCGCCCTTGGCGAAATAGCCGAAGCCGCCATTGCGGGTGTCGCTCGCCTGAAGCTCGACCGCGCCTTCATATTTGGTGGCGTCCGGCTGATTGAACAGCACGCGCAGCGTTCCGCCCATCGAGCCCGAGCCGTACAGCGTGCCCTGCGGCCCGCGCAGCACTTCGACGCGCTCGACGTCGAACAGGTTCAAATTGGGCGTATTGCCGGCGGGGTCCGAGTTGGTTCCGGACGGGCCGGTAAGCGGCGTTTCGCCATAATAGAGCCCCACCGTGCTCTCGCCCGATGCCTGCACGCCCCGGATCGACACGCGGGTGCGCCCCGAATCGCTCTCGGTCAGCTGCAGGCCCGGTACCTGGCGGACGATGTCGGCGATCGTCGTGGCGCCAAGCTTGCTCAACTGCTCCTCCCCCAGGGCGGAGATTGCGATCGGCGTCGTCTGCACCGTGGATTGCCGCCGCAGCGCCGTGACGACGATGTCGGCAGGCTGGTCCGGGTCCGCCGCGGTGCTCGTGTTCGCCGCGTCGTCGCCGCCCGCGGTCTGCGCGAACGACGCAGACGGCATCACGATGGCAGCAGTCATCAACAGCCCAGATTGCACGGCAAATCGCATCTTACCTCCAGAAAATCGCTGTCACGGCGAGCCGGAGCGACCCCGCCGGAGACGGCTGCCGCGCTGGCGAAGCGAATTCCTATCAGCTAAGTAGGATATTGCAATGCAGTGCCGAAGATCGAGCGGTGGCACTGGGAATCTCTCGCATCCGCCCGTCGACTTCACGCGAGCCGTCGGGCACAACCCGCATCGCGACCGCGCTACGGCAGCGGCGCCACGACGGGGAGCAAGTGGATGATCGGCCGGGTAGTGACGGGTCTGGCATTGGCGGCCGCAAGCGCAGGCGCGGCACCGCTATCCAAAGCGCCGGATCCCGAAACGCGCGCCTGGTGGGCACTCGCGTCGGAACTGTCGAGCGATGCCATGGCAGGCCGCGACACCGGCTCCGCCGGCTATGATCGCGCCGCGGAACTGGTCGCGAAGCACTTCGCGGCGGCCGGACTACGACCGGCCGGGACCGACGGGTCGTGGCTCCAGTCGGTGCCCATGCACGAAATGGCGATCGCGTCCGCGCGGATCACCGTCGCGGGCAAGCCCCTGCGGTTCCTCCACGACTTCACCGTCCAGCCCGGGCCGTCGATGCCTACCCGGCTGTCGGCCCCGCTCGTCTATGCCGGTTATTGCGCGGCGACCACTCTCGGCGCGGCGACCGGCAAGATCGTCATCTGCCACGGCGTGAACCGCGACGGCCTGCCGTCGGGCGCCGACCGCACTGCCGCGGCGAAGGCCGCCGGTGCCGCCGGCATCATCACCATTTCGGATCCCGGCTTCACCGTCGAGCCACCGCGCTGGCCTTTCGCTTATGCCCGTGCCACGTGGCTCGCCGGATCGCCGCCGCCGTCCGACACGATGCTGCGGATGACACTGAACGCCGATGCGCTGGCCACGCTGATCGCCGGCAGCGGTCAGGATGCGCAGGCACTCGTCGCCGCGGGCAGCGCCGGAAAACCGCTTCCCCGCTTCGATGTCCGGGGCGCCCTTTCCGCCGATTTCACCCTGCGCGAGCGAGACCTGCGCTCCCCCAACGTGCTCGGGATGCTTCCGGGCACCGATCCCGCCCTGGCCAACCAGGCGATCGTGCTTTCGGCGCATCTCGACGGCTACGGCCCGGGTGAGGCGGTTCGCGGCGACGGGATGTACAACGGCACGCTCGACGACGCCGCTTATGTCGCGCTGCTGATCCAACTCGCCAAGGCCCGGCAGGGGCGCGGCTTTCGCCGGCCGATCCTCTTCGCGGCGTTCACCGGCGAGGAGAAGGGCCTGCTCGGTTCGCGCTGGTTCGTCCAAAACCCGACAGTGGCGAAGTCGGGCATCGCCGCCAACATCAACCTCGACCAATTGCGGCCGATCTTCCCGCTCGAACTGCTGACCGTCCACGCGCTCGACGACACCAGCCTCGGCGACGATGCCCGGGCCGTGGCGGCATCGATGGGCATCGCCGTCCAGCACGATCCGGAGCCGGCGCGCAATCTGCTGCGCCGCGCCGACCAATGGCCGTTCCTCCAGGCCGGCATCCCCGCGACCGCCTTCGTCTTCGGATATCGTCCGGGCACGCCGAGCGAGCGCACCTACCGCCAATGGTACCGCACCGGCTACCATCGGCCGCAGGACGACCCGCGGCAGTTCATCGACTGGAAGGCGGCGCGCGACTTCAATTGCTTCTTCTTCTCGCTGGTCGAGCGGGTGGCCGATCAGGCCCCTGCCCCAAGCTGGAAGCCCGGAAGTACGCTGCGCCCGGCTGCTCGGTAAAAAACGTCCCTCCCGGCGGCGCCAGGAACCGGCCATCAACCCGAGAAAGCAGCTCCCCGGCGAAGGCCGGGGCCCAGTTGCGGATCAGCCTGAGGTGTGAGGTCCACAGCATCTGGACCCAACCTCCTCCGCCTCAGCGCCGCGCGGCGCGGCTCTTTTCCCGCGCCGCGGTGAAATCACTGCCCGACCGCCATTGCGGCCAGCGCCCGCTATTCGCCACCTCCAGCGCGAGCGCATAGACCAGCGCGCCGTCCTGCTCGGCTGCGGCCATGTCCCAGCCTTCCTGGAACTCGTCGCAGCGCTGATGATAGCATTGCGCGTTATACTGCTGGACGACATCGTCGGCACGCGCACCGCTCATCAGGTCGCGGCCGGCACGGAAGTACAGGCTCGGTACGCCAGCCTGCGCGAACGCATAATGATCCGATCGCTGATACCAGCCGGCCTCGGGTGCGATCTCGGGCTCGATGCGGCGCCCCTGCGCGCCTGCCAGCCGGGCCAGATCGTCTTCCAGGTCGACGCGGCCAGCGCCGATCAGCTCCACCGACTTCGTCGCCGGCAGCGCGAGATGCGGGTCGAGGTTGAACACCGCCGCGGTGGTCTCGAGCGGGCGCACTGGATTGGCGACATAGTGATAGGCGCCAAGCAGCCCGTCCTCTTCGGAGGTATAGCCGATGAACAGCAGCGTGCGCTGCGTCCTGGGTCCACGCGCGAAGGCACGTGCCACGTCGAGCAGCGTCGCCGTGCCGACCGCATTGTCGATCGCGCCGTTGCGGATGCGGTCCCCGCCGGCGTCCGCCGGGCCGGCGCCATAGGCATCCCAATGCGCCCCGAACACCACGGTCTCCTTGGCGCGGCTCGTCCCGTCGAGCCGCGCGATGATGTTGCGGGTGGTCATCGGCGTCGCCCTCACCGTGGCGGACGCGCTCAGCGCCGCGCCGGGGATCGCGACCGGCTTGAAGCCGGGCTGTTTCGCCGCCCGGATCAGCGCCTCCAGGTCCAGCCCGGCCCGCGATATCAGCTGGGCGGCAAGGTCGCTCGTGACATATCCGGTCAGCCGTGCCGGACCGCTCGGGGCCGACGCCGAGGCGAGGCGGAAGGTGGCATTCGGGTCCGAATTCCATACCTGCTGCCACGGCCAGCTCGTCAGCGCCTCGCGGTGGATCGTCAGTACGGCCGCGGCACCCCGTGCAAATGCTGCGGCTGCCTTGCCGCCGGCATAGCGGCTCCGCTGCCGCCCGCCGAACGGACCGCTGGGCTGGTCATAATCCGGGTCGTTGGGCAGGATCAGCACCACCTTGCCCCGAAGGTCCGCGCCCGCATAATCGTCCCAGCCGAGTTCGGGCGCGCTGATGCCGAAGCCGGCGAATACGATCGGCGCATCCTGCACTCGGGCGCTGCCCTCGTGCGAGGCGCCAAGGGACCAGTCGCGCGCGCGGGCGGTCGGCACCCGCTCGCCGCCGACGGTGACGTCGAACGCGACGGCGTCCTTGTCCATGCGGATCAGCGGCACCTCCTGAAACCAGGAGCCGTTCGGCCCGCCGGGCTGAAGCCCCGCCGCTTCGAACTGCTGCTTCAGATATGCCAGCGTGACCGTTTCGCCGCGTTCGCCCGGTCCCCGCCCCTGAAACGCGTCCGAAGAGAGGACCCGCACATCCTCCTTGATCGCGTCGGCCTGGATCGGCGACGGGCTGTTCTGGGCTGCGAGCGGTGCCGCACAGGCGAGGAGCGTGGCGAAAGGAAGAATGCGCATGATGCCAAGGCTAACCGCACCAAGTCGAAAGTGCCAGCGATCATAGCGGATTAGGCGAACAACTTCTCAATACTGCCCATATCTTCCGCGAACCGCGTCGAGCAGTCTGCCGCTGTCGAACCCCACCCCGTCCTTGAACACGATCTCCACCTTCTCGATGTCGTCGATCCGCGTGGAGGGATCGCCCTCCACCACGACCAGGTCGGCATTCTTGCCCACTGCGATCGAGCCGATGCGGTCGGCCAGTCCCAGATAGGTCGCGCCGTTGAGCGTACCGATGCGGATCGCCTCCAGCGGTGTGAATCCGGCGTCAACCAGAAGCTCCACTGCGCGCTGGTCGCCGAAGCCCGGCAGCACATTGCCCGCGCCGGTCGGGTCCGGACCGGCGATCAGCAGCCCGCCGGCCGCCGCGAATGCGCGCTCCATGCGCAGCTCGTTGGCCCAGAGCTTCGCCCTTGCCGCCTTGCGCTCGGGCGCGGCGCTCAGCGCCTGGGTACGAAGGTAGAGGTAATCGTTCCGCGCTTGCGGGGTCAGCGTCGCGAGCATCTTGGGCGACAGCGGACGATAGCTTGGCGCGCTCGGCTCGAAGACGGGCAGCGTCGACGTGACCGCGACCTTGGCGGCAACCAGCCTGGCGATCAGCGCCTTCGCGTCCGCACCGTCCGGGTCCATGGCCGCCAGGGTCGGCGCGCCGACGGTTGCCGGGCACGTGTCGGGAGCTTTCCCCGGATCGCCCTGGGTATTCGCCCAAAAGCCATGCTCCAGATTGTCGATGCCCAGCGCCGCGGCTTCCGGGTAGGTCACCGAGCAGAGATGCCCGGTAAGCTTCATGCCGTGGCGATGCGCTTCGTCGATCGCCGCCCGGAGCTGGGCGCGGGTGATGTTCATATACGCCTTGAACGAGGTCGCACCCTGGTCCGCCCAGAACGCCACGAACCGGCGCGCATCTGCCGCGTCGCGCAGCAGGTGCATCTGGACGAACGGGCTGCCCGGCCCTTCCAGATACGGCGCGGTCACGTCCATGTGCGGGCCCGGTACCGCGCCGGCGTCGATCTGCGCCTTCAGGTTGAGATCGGCATAGGGTTCGACGCTGCCGGTGGTGCGGATCGTCGTGACGCCTGCCGCCAGGTACATGCGCGGCGACGAAAAGGTCATCTGCGGCACGAGCGGGCTCGGGCCATGTGCGTGGCCATCCGAGTCCAGCCCTGGCCGGGCGATGTAATAGAGGTGATCGTGCATGCCGACGATGCCCGGCATGACGCTGCGTCCCGTCAGGTCGAGCACGGTCGCACCCGCCGGCGCCGCCAGTTCAGGCCCGCCGATCGCGGCGATCCTGCCGTTCTCGATCACCAATGTCCGGTTCGCCTGCGCCGTCGCCCCGGTGCCATCGATGACGCGCACATGGCGCAGCACGATGACCGGCGCGTCCACTCGTACATAGGGGCGCACCGCTTCGCCCGGCGCGGCGCGAGGCGGCAGGATCCGACTGGCGATATCGGGCTCCCTCGCGTGGGCTGCTGCGGCAAGCATCGCCGCGGCGAGTATCAAACCTGTTCGCTTCGCCATTCCCACCACATATCTCCCCAGCCGGTTTGCCCGACCGTGCATCGCGCGCGCTCGCGTGCCAAGCCGTTTGCTGACGCGCCTGCAACTCGACGCTATGGAGCGTGCCATGGACCGTCCCGTTTCCGCCTCCCCTTCGCCGTTGCGCGTCGCCGCCTTGTACCGCTTCACGCGCTTTCCCGACTGCGCCAGCATGCGCGAGCCACTGGAGCACCTGTGCCGTGCACAGGGCGTTCGCGGCACCCTCCTGCTCGCGCCAGAGGGCATCAACGGTACGATCGCAGGCTCTGAAGAGGGCATCGCCACCGTCCTCGACCACATTCGCGGGCTGCCCGACTGCGCCGATCTCGACGTCAAGCTGTCGAGCGCGCCTACCATGCCCTTCCACCGGATGAAGGTGCGGCTGAAGCGGGAGATCGTAACGATGGGCGAGCCCGGCATCGATCCTCGCGCGAGCGCCGGGACCTATGTCGAGCCCGCGCAGTGGAACGCGCTGATCTCCGATCCCGACACCATCCTGATCGACACCCGCAATGACTATGAAGTCGCGATCGGCACCTTCCAGGGTGCGGTCGATCCCAAGACCGCCACCTTTCGCGACTTTCCCAAATGGTTTCGCCGCGAGCGCGAACGGCTGCTCGGCGCCGGCAAGCAGCCGAAGGTGGCGATGTTCTGCACCGGCGGCATACGCTGTGAGAAGTCGACCGCCTTCCTCAAGCAGGAAGGCGTGGAAAGCGTGTACCACCTCCAGGGCGGCATCCTGAAATATCTGGAAACCGTGCCCGAAGCGGAGAGCCTGTGGAAAGGCGAGTGCTTCGTGTTCGACCAGCGCGTCGCCATCGGCCACGGCCTCGCCCAGGGTAGCCACGAACTCTGCCATGCCTGCCGCCGCCCGGTCAGCCAGCAGGACCTCGCCTCCCCGCTCTACGAAGCCGGGGTGAGCTGTGCGGCCTGCCATGGCGAGCGGACCGAGGCGCAACGCGACTCTTACCGCGAGCGTCATCGGCAGGAGGCCCTCGCCGCCGCGCAAGGCCAGGCGCACATCGGCGCGGCGCAGCCCTGACCGCGCCGCTCGCCCCCATCCTCTACAGCTTCCGGCGCTGCCCCTATGCGATGCGGGCACGGCTCGCCCTGGCGGTAGGCGGCACGCGGTGCGAGCTGCGCGAGGTGACCCTGCGCGCCAAACCCGCGGAGATGCTCACCGCTTCTCCCAAGGGCACCGTGCCGGTCCTGGTCCTGCCCGACGGCACGGTGCTGGACGAGAGCATCGACATCATGCGCTGGGCGCTCGCGAACCGCGATCCCGAAGCATGGCTGGCGCGCAACGACTCCGCGCTGATCGCCACCAACGACGGCGCCTTCAAGCACGCCCTCGACCGATACAAATATCCCGAGCGCTACGGCGTGGATGCCCTGGCACACCGCAGCCAGGGACTGAAGTTCCTGCGCGAACTCGAAGATCGGCTGACCACCAGTGCCCAGCTATGCGGCGCCACCCGCGGGTTCGCCGACGCTGCGGTCATGCCATTCGTGCGCCAATTCGCCGCGGTCGACCGCTTGTGGTTCGACGCCCAGCCGCTTCCGCATCTCCGCGCCTGGCTGAGCGGACACATGGCATCGGATCTTTTCACTGCGATCATGGCGCGCGTCCCGCCATGGTCGCCCGGCGACCCGCCGGTCCCGTTCCCCCTCGCGCCTTCAGGGCTGTAGAAACATGGGCGGCCCAACTCGGCCGCCCATGCCGAGGCGCCGCTCAGAACTCGGTGCGGATCCCGAACAAAACCGTGCGGCCCCAATAATGGATTTCGCCGAACCGCACTTCGCGGTCATTGTAGCTATACTGGCGCGCGCCGGCGATGTTGATCGCCTCCAAGCTTAGCATCGTCTTGTCGGTCAGGCGGAACGACACGTTGCCGTCCAGCGAGCCGAAGGCGTCGATGTAATTGGGCGCCTGGGTCGTGCTGCCGGTGCCGGCCAGATACTTGTCGCGCCACACATAGGACAGCCGCGCCGAGAACGGACCGTAATCGTAGAAGCCGACCATGTTGAAGCTGTTCTTCGACAGGCCGATCAGCTCGTCCTTGATCGGCCGCGCGCCGGCGGTGTAGTTCGCCTTCACCGAAGTGTGGGTGTACGACGCCTGGAAGCCCAGCCCGTCGAACGGCGCGGGCAGGAAGTCGAACACCTGATTGTACGCGGCCTCTGCGCCATAGACCTTGGCATCGCCACCATTGACCTGGGTGCTCAGCAGGATCGTGCCGCGCCCCGGGATCTCCACGTTGATGTTCTGCGCGGTGATGTAATCGTCCATCGCCTTGTAGAACAGCGCGCCGGTCACCGACCCCTTTCGGCTGAAATACCATTCCAGCGACCCGTCGAACTGCGTGGCGAGGAACGGCTTGAGCTCGGGATTGCCGCCGCTGGCAGTCGGCGCGTCGGTGGACACGCTGATCTGCGGCGCGCTCTGTGTCACGTTCGGCCGGGTCAGCACGCGGCTGGCGGCCAGGCGGGCGACCAGCGTCGGGCTCAATTCAGCGCGCAGGTTAAAGCTGGGCAACCAGTTGCTGAACGTCTGCGGAAAGCTGGCCGGCGTCGGCGCGGTGCCGATGGTCAGCGTGCCGCTCGCTACCTGATCGGTGTGGACATAGCGCACGCCGACATTGCCGGTCACGTCGACGCTGCCGAGCGGAAGCGCATAATCGGCGCGGACATACCCGCTCGCCGTCTTCTCGGTGACGATGTACGACGCACGCCGATCGCCCGCGCTCAGCGGCGCGTTGGCCACCGCGCTGGTGAACAGCTTGTCGTAGAAGACGTCGGTGATCGGCACCAGCCAGTTGCGCGGCGCGTTGCCCGATACGCCGTCTAGGAAGTCGTCGAACGGCATCGCTTCATAGCCATTCGGGGCGAAGGTGTTCAGCGGCACCTTGCCCGGGTCGACCGTGAAGTCGCGGCGCGCATAGTCGCGCTTGCGCCAATGATATTCGCCACCGGCCGCGATCTTGCTCAGGAAACCGCCCATTTCGCGCCCGACATCAAGGCGGGCATAGCTGTCCCAGTCCTTGCTGTTCTTGGGCGCGATGTTGAACGGATACAGGACGAAGTTCGCCGGCTTGTTCGGATCGGTCGGGGTGGTGAAGGTCGGGATCACCTTGTACCCGCCCGACGCGTCATAGGTCAGCGGCGCGAAGAACTGGATGCGGCTGCGCACCGTGCCGACGTCGTAGCTCGGGTGGAAGCTGTGCGCGTAGGACCAGTTGACGTTCGCCGAGATATCCCAGCCCTCGGGCTTCCAGCTCTGCTTGAGACCGACGGTCAGCAAGTCGTGCCGGTTGAGGCTGTATTCGCGCGTGCCCATGAAGCGGACATTGTTGATCGTCGCGCCGACCACGGTGTCGCCGTCCAGCTTGACCGATCCGGGGACGATCGTGGTCCCGGGATCGTCGGGATAGATGTCGAGGCCATATTCGTCATAGGCGACGTCCAGCCGCGTCGCGAGCACGTCCAGCGTGGTCTGGAGCTCGGGCGTGGGCTGCCACTGCGCCGACACCAGGCCTGACAGCCGCTCGCGGTTCTCGGTCTCGACCGTCGGCCGGGTGCGGGTCGGCGTATAGAAACCGCGGCCGAGCGCCGGGACGAACTTGTCGAGGTTCCAGCCGGCCTGGTACCAGCGGTCGTTGCGCACTTCCTTGGCCCAATATTGCGCGCCGGCGAGCAGGCCGAAAGTGCCGTCGGCGCTCTTGTAGCTGGTGAGCGCCGTGGCGTTCGGCTTCACCTTGTCGGTCATCGTCGTGTAGGTGCCGCGCAGGTTGAGCGTGGTCTTGGTACCGACGTCCAGCGGGCGGAAGGTCTTGACGTCGATGTTGCCGCCGAGCGCGCCCTCGGTCATGTCGGCGGTCGGGGTCTTCACCACGTCGATCTGCGACACGAACTCGGCGGGCAGCATCTCGAATCGGAACTGCCGGCCATTGGCGCCGCCATTCTCGATCAGGTCGTTGAGCGCGACCGAGCGGCCGTTGAGCAGCGTGCTCTGGAACTGCGGCCCAAGGCCGCGGACGCTGACATACAGGCCCTCGCCGCGCGGGCGGGTGATCGCGACGCCCGTCACCAGCTGCAGCGCCTCGGCGACATTCTGGGTAGGGAACTTGCCGATGTCGGTCGAATTGATCGAATCGACGCCGTACGCGGCCTGGCGCTTGGTCTCCGTCGCGGCGGCAAGGCTGCGGGCATAGGTGCCGGTCACCACCACTTCGTCGGTCTGCTCTTCGGCTTGTGGCGCGGGAGCAGGGTCCGCCGTCTGCGCGCTTGCGGGAAACGCGGCCGCCAAAGCGAAGGTGGTGAACGGAAGCGTCGCCCAAAGCAGGCGCGAACGATGCGACATGTTGTTTTCTCCCCCGAGCCTCCCTGGCCCGTTGGACGCCGCGACTAAGAGCGGGTTTTTAAACTTTGGCGGCTTTCCCGTTGCACGCGCGTGTCAGGATTCTGGCAGATACATGACGGCGCGCACTGCAATTATCCGCACGCGTTGCGCCACAACCCTTTCAGGCGCGTTATGTCGCCGAACCGCACGCCCACAGAAAGCTTCCAGATCATGCGCTACAATACGCTAGGCCGAACCGGCCTGTTCGTGTCGGAGATTTGCCTCGGCACCATGACGTTCGGCGGCAGCGGCGAGGACATGTGGGGCAAGATCGGGCAGCTCGGCCAAGCGGAGTCCGACGCGCTCCTGGCCGCCGCGATCGAGGGGGGCGTCAATTTCATCGACACTGCCGACGTTTATGCCGGAGGACGATCGGAGGAGATCACCGGCCAGGCGATCCGCAATCTCGGCGTCAAGCGTGACGAGATCGTGGTGGCGACCAAAGGCTTCGGCGCGACCGGCGAGGGTCCGAATGGCCGTGGCGCGTCGCGTTACCACCTGATCGATGCCTGCAAGGCCAGCTTGAAGCGCCTCCAGCTCGACCATGTCGATCTTTATCAGATCCACGGCTTCGATCCCGCGACGCCGATCGAGGAGACGTTGCGCGCACTCGACACGCTCGTCCAGCATGGCCACGTCCGCTATGTCGGAGTGTCGAACTGGGCCGCGTGGCAAATCGCCAAGGCTCTCGGCATTGCCGAGCGGTTGGGGCTGCACCGCTTCGCCTCGCTTCAGGCCTATTACACGCTGGTCGGGCGCGACCTGGAGCGGGAGATCGCGCCCATGCTGCTGTCCGAGGAAGTCGGCCTGATGGTCTGGAGCCCGCTGGCTGGGGGTTTTCTGTCGGGCAAGTATAGCGACGGCGGATCCACGGACGGCCGCCGTGCCGCCTTCGACTTTCCGCCGGTAGATCCGGAGCGTGGCGACGCGGTAGTCGCGGCGATGCGCCCGATAGCCGAGGCACGCGGGGTATCGGTAGCCCGCATCGCACTCGCCTGGCTATTGCATCAGCGCGTCGTGACCAGCGTGATCGTGGGTGCGAAGCGGCCCGAACAACTCGCGGACAATCTTGCGGCGACAACCGTGGACCTGACCACCGAAGAGCTCACCTCGCTCGACGCGGTCAGCAAGCTCGCGAGCGAATATCCCGGCTGGATGCAGGAGCGGCAGGGACAGCAGCAACGTGATCTTCTCGCCGGGCGTCGTTGACGCTCGGCTTTGCAGCCGACCTGAAACAGCGACGTAAAGGGCGCGTGCGGCAGGTCAGCGCTTCACGATGCGTGGCTCTGCGCCCTGCCCCTTTTGCGTGTCACGGCCGCCGACACCGAAGGGGGCCTGCGGGTTCCCCGTCGAGCGCATGAGCGCCAGGTGCGCGCTTTGTCCCTCGCGCGTCTTCGCGTTGGTCACGAGGAAATACCGTCCCTGTCCTAGAGGCTGGATGCCGACATCGGCCTTTTGGTGCCAGCCTCGCACACCGCCGCGATCGCCAATCCCGTCTTCCACAAGCGGCAGGCGGCGGCCCTGCTCCCATCCGGTGCCCTGGCTGGCCGGCACCCCGATCAGGTCGCCGGACACAGGTTGCGAACGCGCGTCGACCGCGAACAGGCCGAAATTGGGAAACGCCGGCTTCGCGCCGGGGTACACGCCCATGAACCAACGCTGCAGGCTCTCGTCATAGGCCAGGTTCTGCACGCCGTAGCGCGTGTTGCCGGTGCGCACGAACACCTTCGCGCGCGGCCTGCCCGGACCGCTCTTGTGCAACTGGGCCTCATCCAGCGGCCGCGCGAAGCGCGACCAGTCCGACGCGTCGTACTGCAGCAGCACCTGATGATCGTTGTCGCTGCGTGCGGTGTCGCCGTAGATGCCGTACGCGACCGTCAGATAGTGACGGCCATCCGCTCGGCCGAAGGCGGGCCCGAAGGCGACGCCGTCGATGCCCGAACAGCCATAACGGTGCCCGGGCGCGGCATAGTCGCGTGTCACCTCGGGCAGATAGACCGCGCGCAGCAGCGCGTGATCGCGCACGCTCATGCCGACGCGGTCGATCCGGCGGGCATCGATGACGGCGATGTAGAACGCGTCCTGCTTGCCATATTCGAGCGAGCCATAGACCCGGCCGTCGGCATCGTTGAAGTCGAGGTCGCCGAGGTGCCCGGTCCAGCCGCTCAGCGTCCCGACCAGGCGCCCCTGGAAGTCGTATTTGGCGAGCATGTCGGTGAAGCTGTAATAGATGTACCCGCGCTTGCGATCGACTGCGATGCCCTGGACGTGGCCGGACTTGAACGGGCCGGCATGCTGCTCGGCCGGGAATGGCGTAGCGGGTGTGGGATCCGCAGCCAGCGGTGCCGCTAGGGTCAGCAACAACGGAAGCAGCCAGGAAGTGCGGGGCATCGGCATGAACTCGCTAGATGAGGGGATCAGGCAGCCAGCACGCGGCGGCCGCGCTCGACATGCATGCGGTGGGTTCCCGAAAGCGCGAGGTCACGCTCCTGGGTCGTTCGCAGGAACAGCCAGTTGCCCGTCACGCGCCGCGGCGTGACGTCGACCATCATATAGCCGCGCCGGCTGGTATCGGCCCAGTCGAGCTCGGGATTGGCGGCGACGAAGCCCGCGGCCGAGACCGCCGGATCGACGCCCAGATCGCCTTCGATGCCTCCCGACGTCACTGCCTGTCCGGCGAACTCGACGCCCGCAGGCTTGCCACCCTCGACGAGCGAATAGGCCCAGGCATTGTGGCTGTCGCCCGCCAGCATGACGAGGTCGGCATCGGCACGCTGCGCTGCCTGGAGCAGCCGCGCGCGGGCGGCAGGATAGCCGTCCCAGCGGTCCATCCACATCGGCAGGCCCTGCGCGGCGGCGCGGATGCCGTCGCGATAGCGATCGACAGTGCTCTTCTTGGTACCCGGCTTGAGCCAATCGACGATCTCGCGCGGCATCACCGTGCGGCCGATGATCGTCCCCATGCCGACCAGCTGCCACGCCGTGGTGCGCGCGTTCGCCCGCAACGCATGCGCAAGCCAGCTTTCCTGGGTGGTGCCGAGCATCGTCAGCGAAGGATCGCGCCACGGCCCGTCACGGAACGCGGACAGCGCATTGGCGTCGCCCGACTTGAAGGCGGCGTTGATGTCGAGCGGTTGGGTGCGGGCGAGCAGGCGCGATTCGGTGCGGTACAGCGTCGCCAGGGTGCCGATCGGATAGGCCTTCCAGGGCTCGTCCGACACCGGCATCCATTCGCGATAGACCTGCACCGCGGCAGCGCGGCGGATGTTCCAGTCGCCTTCGGTCGCGGGCTGATGGTTGGCGGCGCCACCCTCCCAGCTGTCGTTCGCGGACTCATGATCGTCCCACAGCGCCACCATCGGCGCGACCTGATGCAGCCGCTGCAGGTCGGGATCGGCGCGATAGCAGGCATAGCGCATCCGATAATCGGCGAGCGCGAGGATCTCGTGATCGGGGGCGAGCCCGCGCCCGGCGATCGACTTGTCCGGGTTCACCGTCGCGGTGCCGTTCTCGTAGATATAGTCGCCGACATGCAGCCACAGGTCGAGATCGTCGCGCGCCGCGGCATGGCCATACGCGTTGAACCGGCCATAAGGCAGGTTGGAGCAGGAAAAGACCGCAAGGCCGAAGCTGCGCACGTGGCCTACCGGCAGCGTCTTCGTCCGGCCGACGGGCGACTTGCTGCCGTCGGGAGCGATGAAGCGATAATAATAGACGGTGCCCGGTCGCAGGCCGTCGACGGTGATCTTGGCAGTCCAGTCGCGATACCCGCCGGTGCGGATCGTGCCGGCGGGGATCGGCCGGCTGAACTCTGCATCAAGCGACACCTCGGCCTCGAGCCGCACGCTGTCTACGCCGCCGCGGGGCACATAGCGCGTCCACAGCAGCATCGAGTCCGCCGCGGGTTCGCCGCTCGCCACGCTATGGGTGAAACCCTGCGCGCCGAGCATTTGCGCGGCGAGCGCCTGCCCTCCGGGGACCAGCAGCGCGCCGAGCCCAAGCCCCGCGCCGAGCACCAGCCCGCGGCGATTGATCATAAGAGCCATGACATCGTCTTTCGAAAAAGGGCAGGTCAGAAGGCGGCCTTCAGGCCGACATTCCACATCGATCCGTACACCGTGTACGAGCGCACCCGGCTGCGCTCGTTCGAGTAGATGATGTCGGGTGAGTTGAAGATGTTGCGTCCGGCGATCAGCAGCTCGAAGTTCTTGTCGATCTTGTAGGCCAGGCTCAGGTTCCAGAGCGCGCGATCGGTGTGATAGAGAATGCCGTTATTGGCGGTCGTCGGCGTGTTGCTCAGCGCGCTGACGCGGTACTTGGACTGCCAGTTGCCGGTCAGCTGCGCGTCGAAGCCGGCAAGGCTGTAGCGGACACCCCAGTTCGCCGACTGCTTGGGCAGGTTCACGCGCTCGCCATCGGGATCGACGAACGTCGCCGAGCCGCGCAGGCCGAGCCCCTTGAGCACGCCCGGCAGGAAGGTCAGCTGCTGGTCATATTCAACGACCACGCCGTTGTTGGTGCTGGTGCCGGGCAGGTTCTGCGCGCTGCGGAAGATGTAGCCGGCATATTCGTTGGGGTCGAAGCCGACCGCCGCGGGATCGACTTCGATGCCCGTGACCTGCATGTCCTTGATGTCGAGCTTGTAATAGGAAATGCCGAGGATGCCCGAGGGCTCCAGGAAGTATTGCAGGCTGGCGAAGTATTTTACCGACTGCTCGGGCTTGAGCAGCGGGTTCGGGACGGTCACGGTCTGCGCGTCGTCGTTGATCGAAACGACGCCGCCGAGATTGCCATAATCGGGGCGAAGGATCGACTGGCTGAACGAGACCTGCCCGACCAGGCGGTCGGTGAAGTCGTACTTCAGTCCGCCGCTCAGGAACCAGTTTTCGTACTTGCCCTTGCGGGTGCCGAAGGCGCCATTGTTGTACTTGTACAGCAGCCCCGCCACGGTGGCCGAGTTGAATCCGGCGGCGCGAACCTCGGCTTCCGAACGGATGTCGGCGATCTGCGCCTCGGTACGCGTATTCTCATAGCGCAGGCCGAGGTCGAACTTGGCGCGGCCCGCCTGGCCCTGCACCTCGGCATAAGCCGACGCGATGGTTTCCTTGACGCGCTTGCTGTTGTCGAGGTCGCGCTGGAGGTTTCCGATCGTGTCCGGTACGAAATATTCGGGGTGCGCCTTGTAGATGTCGTAGACGGCATAGTTGCTGTCGGCGCGCCAGTTCTGCGCGTTAAGGTTGCCCGCGTCGAAGCCGATGATCTCGAACTTGTATCGCTGGGTGGCGGGGATCACCGCTTCCAGCGCGCGCTGGGTGAGGTCGCCGGTCGGGCCGACATATTGGAACTGGTCGTAGGCGCCCTCGTCGGTGGTCCACTCGTTGATGCGAGCGCCTGCGCCGGCCATGAACGAGACCGGCACGGTGCCGAGATAGGCCTTCTTCGTCAGGTCGAGATTGCCGCCATACATCTCGTTGCGCGCGTCGGATTGCGAGGTGCGGATGTTGTTGCCGATATCGTCGTCGCGATTGTAGCTGGTCGGATCGCCCCAGGGCCGGCCGGCGGTCTGCGCCAGCGTCCATTCGTTCGAGCTTTCCGAGGCACGGTCGAGCGTGAAGCCGATCCGCGTCAGCCGGCTGTCGGTCCGCGAAAAGAAACCCTTGTCGTTGTCGCGGAAGTTGAACTCCGAGCTCGAATAGCTGGCGCGGGCGAGGGCTTCGAAGCTGTCGTCCTTATATTCCAGCTTGGGCGCGATCAGCATCGCCGGGGTGCCGGCATAACGGTGCGAATATTGGGTGTGCAGGCGCGTATTGGTCAGGTTCGGCGCGACGACGATGTGCGTCGGAGTCGAATCAGCCGAGGCGTAGGAGCGCGTCGTCGTGCCGAAGATCAGATAGGTGTATTGGTTGAAATATTCGACTTCGTAGAACGAATAGGTGCCGTGCAGCGACAGCGTCAGCGCGTCGCTGGCCTTATAGTCCAGATTCAGATTGGCGGCGGTGCGGCTGGTTTCCTTGGGGCCCGGGCGCCACATGACCTGATACGGCAGGACGCGCCCGTCGGCGAGGTATGACCAGTCGGTCTGGATGCGGTCCTGCTGGACGAAATTGGCGTTGTAGCTGGCGTTGAAGGCGATGCCGAGCGTGCCGTCGAGAAAGACGTCACCATAGCCGAACGAGACCGAGGGCTTGATCGTGGCGTGCTTGCGATCGTCGGGCAGATAGATCGGCGAAAGGCTCGAATCCGAAGTGCCGATGCCGCCGACCTGCAGGCGCAGCGTCCGCCCCTTGCGCTGGAACGCGTATTTTGAACGCAGGTTGATCGACCCGCCCGGAGCATCGGCATCCATCCGTGCGGTCAGCGTGTTGTTGAGCTCGATCGATTCGATGCCGGTGATCGACATCTGCTCGAACGAGTTCTCGCGGCCATTGTTGTTGTTCGACGTGGCGGTCGCCATGCGCTCGCCATCGGTGGTGAAGGTCGAATATTTCGGATCGAGGCCGCCGATGCGCACCCTGGTGGCGTCGACTTCGGTATAATCGAGCGAGATGCCCGGCATCTGCTTCATGAACTCGCCGACATCGCCCATCGTCAGCAGGCCGTAATTGTCGGCGGCGACGACCGTCTTGGCGTTGGTCGCGGCGCGGCGTTCCATGATCGCCGCGGCCTGACCGTTGCGGATCGCAGTGATGGTGACCGAATTCTCACCCTCGGTCCCGACGCCGTCGAGCGACTGGGCGGAGAGGCGGAAGTCGAGCGTGGCGGTCTCACCCGGAACCACCGTCGCGGTCATCACCTGCTCGGCCAGTCCGGTGTAGCGCACGACGATGCGCACCTCGCCCGCGGGCAGGTTGCCCAGGCGGAAGACACCGCCCTCCTCCGAATAGGTCACGGCACTGGCCCCCGCCACGCGCACTTCGGCATTGCGGACATAGTCGCCGGTGACGGTGTTGAACACCGTGCCACGGACGCTGCCTTCGCCACGCGCCTGCTCAGCGGCTGCGCCGGCCGACGGCCCCTCGGCCTGGGCCTGCGCGTGTACGGGTACGGCATGGGCGAAGGCGATTGCCGCCGCGCCGCTGCAAAGAAGGAACTGCCGATACGTCATGGATACCCCCTGAGAAGCCGCGCCTGGGCGCGGGCCGGATTTGAACTTGCGTGAAAAGGTGGCCGGTCAGCCGATGCGGTGGCGTGCGCCGCGTTCCTGCACCGGCGGCAGCTGCTCCTCGAGCAGCGGCGGCGGCTCGAGATGCCCTTTGGCGTGGCGGCCGCGATGCAACAGTCCGGCGGTGCTCGGCAGCTGCGGCAATCGCGCGGGCGGCGCGCCGAAGCGGAACGCCGCGGTCAGGTCGCCGAAGCTACGGCGGCGCCAGGGCGAGATGTTGGGCTCGCGCACGCCGGTGACCTGTTCGAGGAACTGCAGCACCGACGTGTGGTCGAAATTCTGGCTGCACACCCACCCGCCCGCGGTCCAGGGCGAGATGATGATCGCCGGCACGCGGAAGCCGGCGCCGATCGGCACGCCGTTCACGAATTCGTGCGGGGTGCCCTCGGGTGCCACGGGCGGCGCGACATGGTCGAACAGCCCGTCATTCTCGTCATAATTGAGGATGAACGCAGTCTTCGCCCACACATCGGGATTCGCGGCGAGCGCGTCGAGCTTGGCGGCGATGAACTCGGCGCCGGCGGACGGAATCGAGTTGTGCGGATGCTCCGACGCCTCGTTGCTCGGGCACAGCCAAGTCACGGCGGGCAGCCGATCGTGCATCACATCCCATTCGAACTCGCCGTCCGACGCGGCGGGCATGCCCTTGAGCCGCAGCGGCGACTGTGGCCCTGCGTCCATGAACTGGCTGAACAGCCGCAGCACGTTGAAGCCGGTGCCATCATCGGCGTGCTGGTAAACCTTCCAGCTGACGCCGGCGGCTTCCAGCCGCTCCGCATAGGTCGTCCAGCGCAGACCTTCCTTGGGCGTCTTCTGCGTGGTGTGCGGACCGCCGGCCAGCCCCTCCGGGTCGATGGTGCCGGTGAGATAATAAAGCCGGTTGGGCCGGGTCGAGCTCAGCACCGAGCAATGATAGCCGTCGCAGATGGTGAAGGCGTCGGCGAGCGCGTGGTGGAACGGGATGTCCTGCCGCTTGAAATAGCCCATCGTATAGGGCCCATGCTCGCCATCGGCTGCGCGGTGCGCGGGCAGCCAATTGTCCATCCTGCCGCCGTTCCACGCCGCGTGCTGCGTCGCCCAGGCATGGCTGGTCGACGGGATCAGCTCGGCGCTGTCGCGGGTGTCGAGGTGGAAGGGCAGCATATAGCCGTCGGGATGCTGCGCGTCGGGCTGGTGGAAGACGCTCCGCCCACTCGCCAGCGTCATCGCCTTGGGGTCGCCGAAGCCGCGGACCCCCGGCAGCGTGCCGAAATAATGATCGAACGAACGGTTCTCGAGCATCAGCATCACGACATGCTTGATGTCGCGGATCGATCCGCTGCGCCGCGGCGCGTGCGCGAGTGCCTTGCGGACATTGGGCGGCATCAGCGTGGCCCCAGCCGAGAAAGCGAGGCCCTGTGCGGTGCGCTGCAACAGGCGGCGGCGAGTGAAGCTGGTCATCACGCCACCCTCAGTTCTTGAACACGATGCCGGCGAAGAACTTGCGGTCCTGGGTCAGTGTATACCGCTCGGAGAAATAGCCGTGCATCATGCTGTAATCGTTGCCGAGCAGGTTGTTCGCTTCGAGCTTGACGATCACGCGCTCGGTGATCGGCAGCCGCAGCGACGCGTCCATCTGCCCGCGCGCCTTGAGCACGTAATCGGCATAAGGCTGGGCATTGACGGTGTTGAGGTTCTTGTCGGCCCAGCGATAGGCGACGCGCAGCTCGCCATCGCCGGGAAGCTTGAAATAGGTGCTGGCGTTGATCACCCAGTCGGGCTGGAACAGCAGGTTGTCGCGTTCGATGGTGTTGCCGCCCGAGACATAGGACATGTGCGCCCACATCCGCGCGACGTTGAACGACACGCCCATCTTGTTGCGCAGCGGGCCCGGCAGCCAGGCGATGTCATTGTCGATGAACTGGAGCTCGATGCCCTTGAGCGACGCGCTGGTCGCGTTGAGCGGGGTGGTCACGTCATAGAGTATGCCGCCGCGATCCTGCGTGGTGCGCAGCTCGAAGATCTCGTCGTCGATCTTCTTGTAGAAGCCGCTGAGCGCGACCAGCCCGTCTCCGCCGTTGAAATATTGCTCGAGCGCCAGGTCGAAATTGTCGGCCTTGCGCGGACGAAGGTCCGGATTGCCCTTGGTGATCGTCAGGCTCTCGTTGTTGACGAGTTCGGCCTGGGCGATGTCGCTGAACGCGGGACGGCCGAGCGACTTCGAATAGGCCGCGCGCAGGCGCAGCGTATCCGAGAAGTCCTGCGTGACGCTGACCGACGGCAGCGCATAGCGATAGCCGCCGTCATAGCGCTGCTCGGTGCCGTTGAAGACGGTGCCCACCCGTTGCGGGACCTTCGCCCGATAATCGACATCCTCGATCCGGACCCCGGCGATGATCCGGGTGCGGTCGGCCGCGAACATCGCATTGGCGTAGCCGGCGAGGATCGACTCGCGATAACCATAGTCGCTGGCGAAGGAGGCGCTGGCGCTCGACGCGGGGTTGACCGCCAGCGACGGCTTCACCTGCGCGTTGAACTTGGCGAGGTCGACATAGACCGTCTGATAGGGGAAGCCGAACGAGGCGTTCCCGGGCACGAAGCCGATCGCGCCGATCGCGCTCGCCGGAACGACATAGTTGGTGGTGGTCATGTCGCGCGCTGCGTCCACTGTGCGGAAATCCACGCCGGCGGCGAAGCCGAGGCCCAGGCTGTCGCTCGAGTAATTGTGGCGAAGGTCGCCGCGGCCTTCCCAGGATTCGAAGTCGGCGGCGTTGGTGCTGTCGGCTGCGGAATAGGCGCGGTAATTGGCCAGGTTGACCATGTCGGCCGGGTTCGAGAATTCGAACGTCGGCCGCGGCTTGCTCATGTCGAAGGTCACGAAGTCGGCGGCGGGGCTGTAGGTGTAGGCGGCGCCAAGATCGGTGTTGTCGAACGTGCTCAGGCCATAAGCGCCGCGTAGTTCGAGCACGGTGGCGGGATCGATTTCCCACCGGGTCTTGAGGATGGCACCGCGGGATTCGGTCGCGAACCGGTCATAGTTCACGAAGGGGCGGATCACGCCGATCTTCATCCGCGCAACGTTGGGGCTCGAATAAACCGGGCTGGCGATGCTGTCGACGCGGTAGTCGTTGAGGGTCTGATCCTCGTCCTGGCGATAATCGAACGCCGAAGCCGAGAGCGTCACGTTGGGCGCCGCGCGATATTCGAGGCCCAGATAGCCGCCATAGAGCTTGCGGAACTTGGTATAGTTCAGCGTACGCACGCGGTTCGGCATCGCGGCGTTGCCGTCCCAGTCGGACAGATCTTCCTTCGCGGGCCGGCCCGCTGCGGTCAGATAGGTGCGCGCGTTGATGTTGGGCTTCGACGCGGTCCAGGATTCTTGGGTGTAGCTTGCGCTCGCCACCACGCCGAACTGATCCTGCGCACCGAAACGCTGGACGATCAGCCCCTTGATGCTGCCGCCGAACTTGGTGTCGGCATAGTCGCCCAGCGCATTGCGCGTATCCACGTCGGTCGAGCTCGGCCGGTATTCCACGCGCGCGTCGAGGTTCCACTGATTGCGCCCGTCGAGCGCGCTGTAGGGAACGATATTGGTAGCGCCGCCGATCACGCCACCGTCGAGGTCGGCGGTGAAGGTCTTGTAGACCTGCGTGGTCTGCGCGACCTGGGTGGGGATCAGCGCCAGGTCGACGCGGCGGCTGCCGGCGCCGTCATTCGAGGCGGAGAACATGCCGATGCCGTCGAACGAGACGAAGTTCAGGTCGGGCGAGATGCCGCGGATCGACATGTATTTGGCGGTCTGCTCGCCATACAGCGTCTGCATGTCGTTGACGCCGGGCAGGCGGATCAACGCCTCGGCCAGCGTCTCATCGGCGAGGTCGCCGGTATCGTCCTGCCCGATCGAGTCGACGATCCCCAGCGCCTTGCGACGCTGCGAAATGGTCTCCTGGTTGCGCAGCGCGCTGCCCGTGACGACGACTTCGCCATCATCGGTCGAGTCCGGTGGGGAAGCGACCTGCGCCGCAGCCGGGAAAGCCATGGCGAGCGCCAATGCGCCAAGCGACGCGAAACCCATTCGATCCTGAAACGACACGAAAACCCCCCGGTGGTCAAAGCGAACAGCTCTCCGACGCGGGATTAGAAAGTTTCCGTCACGTGAAATTAAATTACAGTTTGACGACAGGTTTGTTGCGAGTGCGCGACGTTCTGGCAGACATCGGCAGCACGAGGACTGTCACCGGGACGTCATCGAAGCGAGGCTAGGGCGTGCCCAGGCCCAACATGGGTTGGGTGCTGCAGCTTCGGAGTCGGCCGCGCAGGTCATGACGGCGCAACGCGATCATATCGTTCGATGGGTGGCGCGGGAGATCCTGCCGCACGAGGCCGACGTGCGCGGCTGGCTTGTGCGGCGCTGGGGCAGCCAGCTCGACCCCGACGACGTGATCCAGGAAGCCTTTTGCCGCCTCGCCGCGCTCGACACGATCGACCATATCGCAAGCGGCCGCGCCTATTTCTTCACCACCGCGCGCTCGATCGCGATGGACCTTTTCCGGCGCGAAAAGGTCGCCGGGCAGAAAGCGGTGACGGATTTCGACTTCTGCAGCGTCGAGGATGAATATCCCCGTGCCGATCGCGCGGTCGAGGCCAGGCAGGAGCTCGTACGAATCGACAAACTTCTGTCCGCGGTTTCGCTCACCTGTCGGCGCGTCATCGAATTGCGCCGCCTGCAGGGGCTGTCGCAGCGCGAGACGGCGGAGCGGCTGGGGATCAGCGAACACAGCGTCGAAAATCATGTAGCCCGCGGTATCCGACGCGTGATGAAAATGGCCGCGGATCAGGACGAGGGTATCAACAGCCAGGAGGCGGCGTCGTTTGACGGAGCTCGAGACACGGGAACGCATTGACGCGCAGGCTGCCGACTGGGTCGCCCGCGACGCGCTTTCCAGCATGGATGCTGCCGGAGAGGCCGAACTCGCGGCATGGCTCGCGGCGGATCGCCGTCATGCGGGCGCATATCTGCGCGCGCAGGCGTCCTATCATGTGCTCGAGGGAGCCGTGGCCGCCCGCACTCTGCCAATAGCCGGCAACGACGATCTGCCCCTCTCCGCCACGCGCCGCTGCTGGGCGATCCCGCGGCGCGCGGTGGGCGCAGGGCTGGCGATTGCGGCGTGCGCGGTTGCCGGGCTGTTCCTCGGCGTACCGGCGCTGCGTGCCCCCGCGCCGCCATCGGCGCGCGAACTGGCGCTGGCCGACGGCTCGTCGGTCGCGCTTGCCGCCGATGGCGCGGTCACAGCCCGGATGAGCGCGGGCCTCCGCCAGATCACCCTGGAGCGCGGCGCGGCCACCTTCCATGTCGCCAAGGATCGCCAGCGCCCCTTCGTCGTCCGCTCGGGGCTCGTCTATGCCGAGGCGACCGGCACGGTGTATTCGGTACGCCGCGTCGGTGCACAGGGCGGCGCGGTCCGCGTGCGCGAAGGCAGCGTGCGGGTGTGGCGCGAGGGCGCACGCGATCGCGCGGTGATGCTCCACGCGGGCAATGCGCTGACGATCGACCCGGCGATCCAGTCCGTTGCGGCGCCTGCCAGCTTCTGGTTCGAGGACATCTCGATCGCCGACGCGGCGAAGCGGTTCAACCAGGTCAACGCGGTGCGTATCGTGATCGCCGATCCAGCCACCGGCCGCGTCCCGATCGTGGGGCGCTTCCGATCCGATCGCCCGGACCAGTTCGCCAAGGCCGCCGCCACGCTGAGCGGCACCCGCGTTCGCGAGCAGCACGGAACGCTGGTCATCGGGAAGCCTTGAGCGCGAACTAAGGCGCTGCGTCGATGCCCAATCGTGCAACTCTGCTGGCGATAGGCGCCGCGCTGAGCACCTTCAGCGGCGCGCCCGCCGCCCAGGCGCAGGATTGGCGCGCCTTCGACGTACCCGCCCAGCCGGCAGCCGCGGGCCTGCGCCGCTTTTCGCGCCAAGCCGGCATCCAGGTCCTCGTTTCCGGCGATGCCGCGCGCGGTCGCCAGACGGCAAGAGTGCGTGGCCGAATGCCCGTCCGCACCGCGCTCGATCACCTGCTTGCCGGCTCGGGCCTGCGCGTCCTTTCCTTCGACGGCAGCCTCGCGGTACTGGCGATCGACACCCGACCACCCGTCGTCGCCGATCCCGAGCCGATCGTCATCACCGGATCCCGCATACCCCAGGCCAGGACCGGTTCGGCCATGCCCGTCCGCGTCGTCAAGTTCGAAGCGGAAGCGCGGTTCGGGCGGAACTCGGCCTATGACGTGCTCACCCGCGAAGCATCGGTCGCGGCGGGTATCGGGCTCAACAACGCGTTCGGCCAGCCCTGGGACGCAGGCGTCTCGTCGGTGTCGCTACGTGGACTGGGCCCCAATCGCAGCCTTACCCTTATAGACGGCATGCGCCGCGTCTCCGGCTCGGCGCGCTCTTCCGCGGTGGACATCACGATGATCCCGGCGGTGATGATCGACCGCATCGAAGTGATCACCGGCGGAGCCACCGCGATCTACGGTGCCGACGCGGTGACCGGCGCAGTCAACATCGTGACGAAGAAGCGCGTCGAAGGCGTGACGCTGTCGGCGACGCAGGGTGTGTCCGAGCGCGGCGACGCCGGCGAGCGCGCGATCTCGCTGTCGGCCGGCGCCGGCTTCGCCGATGGCCGCGGATCGCTGGTGCTCGGCGGCACCTATTCCCGCGTGGCGCCGCTAGCCTATGCCCAGCGCTACAACTCCTATCTGCGCAGCGTCGCCAATCCCGACAATAAGGGCGCGAACGACGGCATCCCCGATCAGGTCACCATCGCCGACTTCCGGCAAATCTACTTTTCCTATTTGCCCAGCTTCTACGTCGCGGGTCAGTCCTACATCGTCGAGGGCGGCGTGCCGCGGCCGGCCGCATATGACCGCAGCTATTATCCCGGCCAGTTCAGCTATGGGAATGGCGGCGACGGCCGCAACCTGCGCGATGCCGACCAGCTTCGCGGCGGACTGGATGCGATCGCCGCGCTGGGCCGGCTCGACTACGCACTAAGCGACACGCTCACCTATCGCGGCTATGCCGATCTCGGCGGATCGGACTATCGCGGCACCGCCAGCTTTCCCCTCCACCGCGATGACAGCCGCACGACCTGGTTCACCGGCGCGGGCGGAGCGGTCGCCAGGCTCGACAACCCCTTCCTGCCCGACGGGGTGCGCCGCTTCATGGCCGACAACGGGCTCGCCGCGATCGGGATCGACCGGACCTATGGCAATTTCCCGGTGATGCGCGAAACGCATCGCCGCCGAACGCTGACGGTGGGACAGCAGCTGGACGGTGATCTCGGGCAGGCGTTCCGCTGGAGCGCATTCCACCAATATGGCCGGATGACCGACGACGTCCGCACCACCAACAACCCCGTGGCCTCGCACTGGCTTGCCGCGCGAGATGCGATCGCCGACCCGGCCACCGGGCGCCCGGTCTGCCGCGATCCGGCCGCGCGCGCCGCGGGCTGCGTCCCGCTCGACATCTTCAGCCAGGCACCACCCTCACGCGCACTCGCCGGCTATGTGCTCGGCACCCGCAAGGAACGGCGGCTCAACACCCAGGCGATCTGGGGCCTGAGCCTGTTGGGACGTGCGGTGTCGCTGCCGCATGGCGACGTGCAGGCAGTGCTCGGGGTCGAGCACCGGCGCGAGGCGCTGCGGACGCGCGACGATCCGCTGGCCGCGAGCGAATACGCCTATGGCGGGTCGGGCTACACCGTGCATCCCGACCTCGCGGCCGAGCAACGCGTGTGGGAGGCCTATGGCGAGGCCAAGGTGCCGCTGCTGCGCGACCTGCCGTTCGCCAGGAGCCTCGATCTGGAGGGCGCCTACCGCGCCTCACGCTACAATTCGATAGGGAGTACCGGCACCTGGAAGCTGGGCGGCACCTGGTCGCCGTCGCGCGGCATGATGTTCCGGGCGATGGGCTCGCGCAGCGTGCGGGTGCCGAACTTCGGCGAGCTCTATGAAGTCCCGATCCTGCGGCAGACAGGCTCGATCACCGATCCGTGCGAAGCCGCCGATTATTATCAGAACCCCACCCGCTCGGCCAATTGCCGGGCGCTCGGCATCGTCGTGCCGCTGGGCGACTTCAAGGTCGGCCCGGTCGTCACCACCCGGGGCAATCCGGACCTCCGCCCGGAAACTTCGAACAGTCTCACCCTTGGCGGCGTGCTGCGCCCGGGCTTCCTGCCCGGTGCCGAGTTCACGCTCGACTATTGGAACATCGACATTCGCGATGCCGTGACGCAGTTCGACTATACTACGGTGCTCAACCTCTGCGTCGATCTGCCCAGCATCGCCAACCCGTTCTGCGCCGCCGTGACGCGCGATCCCGCAACCGGCAGCGCCACCAGCATCGCGACCAGCCAGGTCAATGCCTCGCGCATGGTGGCGCGCGGGCTGGACTTCGGCCTGGCATATGAAAACGAACGGAGCGGCGGGCAGTTGTCGCTCGAACTCAACGGCACCTATCTGCTCCGCCACATCGTTCAGAGCGCGCCCGGCCTCGTCGTCGGCGACGTCCGCTACGACGGAGACTGGCAACATCCCAAGCTGCAGGCGAGCGGCCAGGCCTCGTGGCGCGGGCGCCGGGTCGGCGTCGGACTGAGCCTGCGGTTCATCGGCGCGAGCCGCTACGACATCAGCGCCGCGTCCGACGAAGTCTATGATCGCAACAGGCTGCCGCCCTATCTCTACGCCGATCTGACGGCGAGCCACGACTTCCCCGGCGGGATGATGCTTTCGGCAGGCGTGCGCAACGCGACGAACCAAAGGCCGCCGCGAATCTACCCCGTCTACAAGGACACGGCGATCTACGATCAGGTTGGAAGATACTTCTTCGTCTCGTCCAAGCTGAAACTTTGAAGCAAGGTAGTCCAACGGGCGCATCGCAGGACGGCCGAGCGCGACAGGAAGCGTATTCCGACAGCCCGACCCGAGCACCACGTCTCGAGCCAGCGGGCAGCACTGCCCGCTGGCGGAGTTGATCAGATCTGGGCGAGACCCCCGTCGGTGAACAGCTCGCTGCCGGTCATGAAGCTGCTGTCCGACGATGCGAGGAACGCGGCGGCGGCCGCCACTTCCGACGGATCGCCGACATGCCCGATCGGCGTCGTGGCTCCCATCTCGATCATCGCGTCGCGACCCACCACTTCGGCCGCCAGCTCGGTCAGCGTTGGTCCAGGCGACAAAACGTTGACGCGAATACCCGTTCCGCGCAGGTCCTGCGCCCAGCTGCGCGCCAGGTTGCGAACCGCGGCCTTCGACGCGCTGTAGATGCTGAACGCGGGCGTTCCCATCACACCGGTGGTCGATCCAGTGAGGATGACCGAACCACCCTCGCCCATCAGCTTCAGGCCCTTCTGCACGGTGAAGATCGTGCCCTTCACATTGATGTCGAAGGTTTCGTCATAATGCTCGGGGGTGATCTCGGTGAGCGGCACCAGCGCGCCGGTTCCGGCATTGGCGAACAGGATATCCAGCGTCCCGCGCTCTTGCTTCACCGTGTCGAACAACCGGTCGAGGTCGGCCGCATCGGTGACGGATCCCGCCACCGCGCGGGCATTCCCACCCAGTGTGGCCACTGCGGCGGCCAGTTTCTCCTGCCTGCGGCCAAAGAGGTAGACGAACGCGCCTTCCTCGATGAAGCGCTTCGCCGAAGCCAGCCCGATACCCGTTCCGCCGCCGGTGATGATCGCGGTCTTGCCTTCCAGTCGGTTCATTACATGCCTCCAATTCTTGGTTGCATGCAGCTGGCCCTTTACCTACCAACGGACAAGTATGCACCTTTAGGTAAGTACCCCTGATGTCCGAAACGCTCCAAACCGCTGGCACCGATCCCGCTTCCATCGCACCTCGTTTCACTTGCGGTCTCGACGCGACGCTCAAGATCATCTCGGGCAAGTGGAAGCCGCTGATCCTGTATTTCCTGCTGCGTGGGCCGACCCGCTATGGCGAGCTCAAGCGCGCCGTGCGCGACGTCAGCGACAAGGTGCTGATCCAGCAGTTGAAGGAACTCGAAGCCGACGGCGTGTTACGCAGGAACGACTATAAGGAGGTGCCGCCTCGGGTCGACTATACGCTGACCCAGCTCGGCCAAAGCCTTGCCCAGGCGCTCGAGCCCTTATGCTCCTGGGGGACCGAGAACATGGCGGACATGCAGAAGATCTTCGATCAGCGCGACAGCCGAGTGCGCGAAAACCACGTGTAGTGGCGCTGCCAGGCGAACGGAACGCCAGGTGCGGGGCGCGGCGCGCGCCAACCGGAAACACTGCAGCAGGCGTTGCCGAACCGTCACCGTCGATCGTCTTGGAACGAAATCGGTTGCCGGCTGCGCTGCGGCGGGAGTGGCAGTTCACGCTCCACTTCTCGCCGTTTGCCGCGGCGAACCGGGATGCAGAAGCGGACCGGCAGCTAACAGGCTGGTTCAGGTGCTGCCGTTTGCTTGAACTCGGCCGTTAGCCGAAGGGCCGCGTTGCATCTATCCGCGCGGGCAACCGACACGTGTAACGCCCTACCACAGAATGCGCATTTGTTTCGTCATGCTCCACTCACAGATGCGTTGCTTGCTGGCCTAAGCATGAACCTGGCTAGTATGCGGCCCGCAAGAACAGCCGAAACGACGATCCCGCCTCTTTGTTATGGGGCTCGAAACTGGCTGCACATTCAGCTTATCGATGGATGAAGGGGACTGTTGTAGAACGACACTCCAACTACGACAAAATAAGGCTTCACAGCTGTTTTAATTCGCTGAGTGGCCACAGAATTCAAATTCGCCGAGACTTCGCGACATCAACGGTCGGGTCAGCCAACTTCACACGGGCAACCAAATTAACGATTATATTATCCGTCGTGGTAGAATCTAACCGACCATCGGACACATAAAATCCTGACACCGCTTGGTATAGACGCCAATTTCCGGTCAGGAGAGCCGCAAGGCATTTTGCGAACCGCCCATCATTCTCTGAGCCGTCAAGCTCTGTTAGGATCTCTGACTTTAGCTGATACTCTGCCAGAGTCGCTTTAGCATTGACCACTTGTTTCTTGAGCTGTGAAATTGATGCGTCAAGATCGGTTTGAAGCCGATCCGTGATTTGAACCGGCACTCCCGCCGCAACCATAGCCTGCGTTAAATCGGCTTTGATTCCCACATCGATAGTCTGTTCTAGTGTGTAAACAAGTTCGATTGTGTTCGTGAACGTGGAAGTCGTCCTATCCTCGGCTTTGAAAGGCGATGTTGTACCTCCGCCGCAAATTGCCCCCGGCTCACCACGTCGATTGTCGTGACCGACCATTGTACCGAGATAGGTCATGAGGCGAGGCTCGCCGGCGGCGTCAGTTTCGATTGTCTTGTATTGTCGAGTGAGTGGGAGAGCGGTGCCCATGCTGGGTGCACATTTACGTGCAGCCAACGGCCCGCAAGCCTGCTTCACAGGAACTTTTCGGTTCACCGGAACAGTGACGGTCGCGCATCCGGCCAACAGACTCGCCGCAATGGCCGAAGCGCAAATTGAATATTTCATAGCCCCCTCCCATCTTGTCCCGATCGAAGATGCTGAGTTTGTTCTTAACAGTCAACTTTGCTTTATTTTCCTCTCTACTCAAACGCTTCCGTCCGAGTGGAGCTTCTCTTCGAGCCGTGACTCGGCGCGTCGCCATTTATATGTGCAGCTTTTTGCTCTTTACTCCGAAGATGGAACTCATCGAGAAGGAGAACAGGATGTCAAGGTTGGGACTTTTTAGCCGCCTGCGTCTGAAATCCCACTTGGGGATCCAGATTAGTGTCAGTCCGTCGGTCGCGCCGACTCAGGGCGCATAGAAACACCTACAGCTACCAGCAGCGGGACGGAGCCAGTTATAGGACGCCGGGAATTGAGCGAGAACGGAACACAGCAACATCGAACTGCGACCGTTGGAGTTCCACCTTCGAACTGAGGAACAAGCGAGACCCGCATACCCGCCTACGGGCAGACTGTGTATCACGCACCGCGGTGCCGCTACAAAATCGCTAAGTCTAAAATCCCTAAAGGAAGTGGCGGAGAGGGAGGGATTCGAACCCTCGGAACCCTTGCGGGCTCAACGGTTTTCGAGACCGCCCCGATCGACCACTCCGGCACCTCTCCGCAAGGCGCGGTGCGTTGATCCCTCGGGGGGACCGCGGCACCGGTCGAATTGAGCGGCGGCCTCTAGCGCAAGGCTTCGGGGTCCGCAAGCGGGTCCTTGTACAAAGATCGCCGCGCATTAGATTGGACGATATGCCGCGTACCCCCGTTCTGTCGTCCCCCCTTGAAGCTCTGGTGCCCATGCCTCCCGTCTCCTCGGCGCGGTTCGCGATCGGCGACGTGGTGCGGCACCGCCTGTTCGATTTCCGCGGCGTGATCTTCGACGTCGATCCGGTCTTCGCCAATTCCGACGAGTGGTACGATTCGATCCCCGAGGATGTCCGCCCGGCCAAGGACCAGCCTTTCTACCATCTGCTCGCCGAGAATGCCGACTCGAGCTACATCGCGTATGTCAGCCAGCAGAACCTGGTGGTCGACGACAGCGACGAGCCGGTCGATCATCCCGCCATCGCCGGGCTGTTCGACGGCCGCGCCGGCGGGCGCTACACGCTGAAGCCCGAACACCGCCATTAACGGCACGCCGGGGCCAAAAACTGCCCCTGCCCGGTTGACTTCGCAAGGGCGATCCCTTAGCTGCGCCGTTCCTCCTGCCGGGCTTTGCCATGGCGGGCACATGCATTTGATTTAGAGAAGAGACCCGATGTTCGCTATCGTGCGCACGGGCGGCAAGCAGTATCGCGTTGCCGCAGGAGACAAGATCGTCGTCGAGAAGCTCGATGGCGAAGCCGGCTCGACCATCACGCTCGGGGATATCCTCCTCGCGGGCGAAGGTGGCGACTTCAAGTCGGTCGACGGCCTGACCGTCTCCGCAGAGATCGTCGCACAGGCGAAGGCCGAGAAGGTCATCGTCTTCAAGAAGCGTCGTCGCCACAATTATCGCCGCAAGAATGGCCATCGTCAGAATCACACGATTCTGAAGATCACGGCCATCGGCTGAGCGCAGGCACGAGGAGTTTAGCAAATGGCACATAAAAAGGCAGGCGGCTCGTCCCGCAACGGTCGCGACTCTGCAGGCCGCCGTCTCGGCGTGAAGAAGTTCGGCAGCGAAGCCGTCGTCGCGGGCAACATCATCGTGCGCCAGCGCGGCACCAAGATCTATCCAGGCGTCAATGTCGGCATGGGCAAGGATCACACCTTGTACGCGCTTACCGACGGCCGCGTATCCTTCAAGCAGGGCCGTCTCGGCCGCAAATTCTGCTCGGTGGATATGATTGCGGAAGCCGCCGAATAACATCGGGTAACCAGCCGGGTTGCCCACCAGGGTGACCCGGGTCCGAGCAAGACGGACCAGCTGATAAAGGGAGACGGGTCGCCCCGGCTCCCTTTTTTCATGCTCCCTCGACAAGCGGCTGCAAACGGCGTGTCACAGTGATGCGCTTTGGAGCTCCGCAGGACCGAGGAGTTTGGTCATGTTCGTGCGTACGCAAAGACTGACGCTGCGGCCCGGCTGGCCGGAGGATGCCCCCGATCTCGCCCGCGCGATCGGCCACGAAGCCGTGTGCCGCAACCTGCGCCGCGTGCCCTGGCCCTATGGCGAGGATGCCGCCGCGCAGTTCGTCGCCGAGTTCCGCGACCCCCTCGACCCCAAATTCCTCGTCTTCGAGCATGCCGGCGCGCAGGTCCGCCTGATCGGGGCCGCCGCGGTCCAGCGGATCGGCGATTCGCACGAGCTCGGCTATTGGCTCACCCCCAGCGCCTGGGGCCGCGGCTATGCCACCGAAGCCGCCGGCGCCGCCCTGCGCGCCGCCCGCGCCCGCGGCATCCGCCGCGTCCTGTCGGGCCATTTCGTCGACAATCCCGCCTCGGGCAGGGTGCTGCGCAAGCTCGGCTTCAAGCCCCTCGGCCAGACCATCCAGCTCTACGCGCCCGCGCGCGGCGGCGAGGCGCCCTGCGCCCGCTATGCGCTGGACCTGGACGGCGACTCCGGCGGAGACTGCGACGCGGACCCGGAAGCGCGCATGGCTGCCTGACGGGCGTGGGGCCGGCGCCACCGCCGCCCCACCACCCCGCTACATGGCGATCCGCGCCCGGCTCAGCCGCAGCGTGACGATCAGCCCGTCGCACGACCAGTCATGCTCGATCTGCCCGCCCAGCTGCCCGCGCACGCTGCGCTGGACCAGGTCGCTGCCGAAACCGGCCAGCTTCTCCGGCGCCTCCACCGACGGGCCACCCCGCTCGACCCAGCTCAGCACCACCTGCTCCGGATCGGCCACGCTGGACACGTCGAGCGTGCCGGTGGGCACCGACAGCGCGCCATATTTCATCGAGTTGGTCGCCAGCTCGTGGATCACCATCGCCAGGCTGGTCGCGGCACCCGCGCCGACCCCCAGCCGCTCCACCGCCACCCGCACCCGCCCGCTGAACGCGCCCAGATCGTCATAAGGCGCCAGCAGCACCGACAACAGGTCGCCCAGCAGCGCGTCGCCGCCCTGCCCGTTGGGCAGCGGCCGCACCAGGTCGTGCGCCCTGCCGAGCGCGCTCAGCCGCTCGATCAGCTCGCGCGCCATCTCCTGCGTGCTGTCCGACGATCGCGAGGTGATCGCGGTCAGCCCCGACGCGATCGACAACAGGTTCTTCACCCGGTGGCTCATCTCGCCGGCCAGCAGCTCATTGCCTTCCTCGGCATGCTTGCGCGCAGTCACGTCCAGGAAGATCCCGAACATCGTCCGCCCGACCATGCCGACATCCTCGCCCTTCCCGCGCGCCGCGACCCAGCGCACTTCCTCGCCGACCAGGATGCGGAAGTCGGTTTCATAGCTGCCCAGCACCGCCCGCGTCGCCGCGAACGCCGCGCGCACCCGGTCGCGGTCGGCCGGGTGGATGTTCGCGGACAGTTCCTCGAACGTCACCTTGTCGCGCCACGGCAGCCCCCACAGCGCGAAGCCGCGTTCGTCCATCGTGAACCCATCGTCGTCGACGTTCCACGCCCACAAAGCGACGCCCGCCGCCGTGACTGCAAGTTGGAGGTGTTCAGGCGCCCAGACATGCGCCTGGGGCATTTCAGACGGCATGCCCTGTCCTTTGAGTTTCGGGGAGATAGAGCATTCCATACCGGCTTGTGCAAGGCCGCGCAAATGCGGGGAGACGTTGACGAAACCTTGGGGCGCGGGGCCAGACGGGTGAGCCCTTTGCGCCGCCAGCGTTCCCCTCGAAACCGGCAGCACCTGGTGACCTTCCGTCCCGGCACTAGCACAGGCGCGGCGATCAACACCGTTCTCGCGTCAGACAGCAGCCTGGCCGTACTCGATCTCAGCGGCCGCATCGCCGCGGTCAAACTCCCAGCGCAGCGCCACCATGGCGCTCTACCGCAGCTGCGCCCTGGTCGTGACCAGCTCGGCGGCGCTGGTGAGGTGCCCGGAGTTCGTAGAGCGGGGCGGAAGTACCGCTTGTTCCGTCGCTGATCGTGCTGTTCCAATTGGCACAGCCCAAACTCCAGCGTTAAGCGGAGGTGCTGCATGAGCGCCCGAACCTTCTGCCCGAGCTTGTTGCGCCGCTATAACAGAATGAGGGAAAAGCTCGACATTCAACAGCTTCTCTGGAAGTGATGTGCGAACGCTTCAGTCTTCGAGATCCAGACGAGGAGAGGAGCGGTATCCGACCAGCAATAGCTGAGCGATACTTGAACCGAAGCGCTAAATTGGAGGGGGCTTAGTTGGGGGTTGCAGATTCACTCGTCGGAAGGTCACTCACTGGTCGAGGTCGCAATCCACGTGAGTGGCACGTCTACGAAAAAGTAGAGTCTATCAAAGGACAATCTCCGGGCGCCTTTTCCGTCGCTTACCGGTGTCGTGACGCTCGCGGGACTGAGGCATTTTTGAAGGCTTCCGATCTCAGCAAAGTCTTGGGCGCTGATCCAAGTGACATGGTTGGAAACCTTCTGAAAGCTACACAAGCACATCAGTTCGAGCGGGACATTCTAGAACACTGCTTCGGAAACAGAATGGATAGAGTAGTAACAGCACTAGATTTTGGAAATGAGAGCGTAATCCACGAAGGTATAACCGATTTTCTGTTTTTTTTGGTTTTCGAACTTGCGGAAGGAGATCTTAGAAGGCGAGTTTCTAAGCGAGCAGAATTTGATCTTCTATGGATTATTTCAGCGCTTCATGAGTATTGTGTAGGAGTATCACAGCTGCACCGTGGGGAAGTTTTCCACAACGATATCAAGCCCGCAAATGCGCTTGTCTTCGCGGGTGAAACTCAGAAGATCGCTGACCTAGGTCGGGCCACAACTCCCCTGATGAGTGTAGCACATGATGGCGGCCAATGCGTTGGCGATCGACGGTTCGCGCCTCCTGAGCAAATATATGCTCTCGACAGCGCGATAAGGGCTGACGCCAGGTTTGGCTTCTACCGAGCAGGGGACCTCTACAATTTAGGCAGCCTAGCGCATTACCTTCTTACCGGCACGAGCGTGACCGATGAGATTATTACTAGGCTGAAACCTGAACATCGGCCGCTATCTTCAAGCGGCGGCTGGAGCGATACCGTTTCCCTTGTACTTCCGTATTGGCAAAGTGCCTTCGCCGATCTTTTGCAAGAGGCGCGTGCTATCGCTGACGAGTCATGGGACGAGATGGCGATCGAGGAATTCAATTTCGTCGTGTCGTTGATTGCGGAACTCTGCGAACCAAAATGGCGCGAGCGAGGTGACAGGCGCTTTATCGGAAAGCCTAATCAGTACGACTTAGCTCGATATATCACGCGTTTGGACCTTGCTCGCACTAAGGTCATCATCAGCAAGAGCAAAAATGCAGGTTAAGCCGTCTAGCGAATCCCGAAATGTAATCCCACGTTGGCGCCCTCTTCGTGCAATGGCGCCGTGGGAACTTTCTCCCGCGCGGGTTCTCCCGACTGCAGCCGCTGCTGACCCAGATGTATATGTCGTCGACCTTGAAAGATGGCGGTCAGAAGCTACCGCTTCCGCCGCAGCGGACATTTTCTCAACAGGATTGGCTTTAGGCGATAAATCTCTCGTCTGGGAGGGTGGGCTTCGCCTCTTAGCCGACGAAAGCCTCGTAGAAGAACGAGTTATAGACATTGTTAAAAGGGAAATCGCTCCAACCCCGGACCTCACGGATGTTCGCCGCAACTTGGCCGCTTTGGAGCAGGATGAGTCATACATCCGCCACAGCATACGGTTATATAAGAGTCGTCTGCTACAATACCCTAGGAACGCCATACTCACTCTGGACCTTTCTCGACTTTATTCAATTTTAGGACAGTATGAACAGGCGCACCACTGGTTGATGCGAGCGTACTTCCTATCTCCCCAAAATAGATTGGTCCTTCGTGCGTTGGTCCAGTTCCATGATATCGTCGGCGATTTGCGATCATCACTACCCTACCTCTGGAGATCTGATGCTCTGAAGTTTGATCCACTCATTCAATCGGCAGAGGTGGCTGCTGCTGAGTTGAGCGGGAGAGGCAGTCGGGCAGCAATGCCGCTTAAGAAGCGACTGAAAGGCTTGGCCTCTGTTCCAAAAACACAGAGCGAGGCTGCGCTCGCGCTCGCCACACTTGAACAGAGAAATGGCGTCACTGAGCGCGCTGTGTTTAAGCTTGTGAAGGCTGGTCTAGCAAGCCCAACAGAAAATGCGGTCGCTCAAGCCGTCTGGGTAAGTGATAAAAGCAACCGAACACTCACTTACCGGTTCCCTAATCTAGAAATACAAGACGACGCGTTCGAGGCAAGGGCAAATCTTCTACGCGATGCTCGTCAGTACGAGGCGGCCTTGCGTTCGGCTTATCAGTGGGCATCGGACCAGCCGTTCCAAGCTCACCCTTTAGCGTTCATCTGCAACTGCGCCTCGATCTATACAGACGCGCCAGCTCGCGCGTTGCGATACGCAGACGTGATTATGGCTCGCCATGCCACGGACTGGGGCGCAGTCAACGCTGCGCTTTTGGTCTACAACGAGACCAAGGAAATCGGAAAGGCACAAGCGGCCGTAGACGCACTCTCTAAGCTTACAACCAGCACCGCCGAGAAAGCTTTCGCCAGCGCAGGCGCTGGCTTGCTATCATTTACAACCGGTCATGTAGATGAGGCGGGAAGACACTACATGGATGCAATTAGATTTTCCCGCGTCTCAAAAAGACATGATCTTACATTCACTGCCGCAACATTCTACATACTGGGAGAAGCGAGATTTGCTAGACCTGATCCGAAGCTGCTATCATCCGCAATTGCGCATCTCGATAAGGCTCTTCAGCGCCTCGATGCTGTTGATCAGCAACAATGCGCCCGATTATGGGACCGTGTAAAAGAACTTGTGGCGCGCTCCTACGAAAATCCTCGAGCAGATGTAAAAAGCTCAGGACGACCTGACATCCTGTTGATAGAGCTTCCGAGATTAGTTGAAGATATCTAGCCTCACGCAACAGCAGCCGCATACTCACTATCGGCCTTGTTGATCAACGCCCGATCGTCATGGCTCCACGGGTAAAAGCCCTGCAGGAAGAACGCGAACCAATCCCCCCAACCTTCCGACGCCAGCCCCGGGTTGCCGAACGCGTACCAGGCCAGCTTCGCCCATACCCGCCAGCCGTCAGCCGGTCCTGGCGCAGCACCGCCAATATGCCCACCACTGCCGACCAATCCCCAAGCCCCAACCAACCGCCATACCATCTAGCCCTCCCACCACCTCCCGCTTACAGCCGCTCTCCACGCGCGCGATGTGCAGGACATCGGCCGAGCAAGGGAGAGGCGTTCCGCCATGTCGATGCGGATTTACGAAGCAAGCGCAGTCATTTTTCCCAAGAGCCTGCATCTGCGCCTGTTCGCCTTGTGCTTCCTCGCCACGCACATCCCGTTGCTGTCCTTCATCCTCCTCCACGCGCTCGCCGGCCGGTTCCAGCTCTGGGAAACCCTGCTGCTCACCGGCGCGACGGTGGTCGGGGCGGTGCTCGCGATCGGCGGCATCTGGGCCTTGCTGGCGCCGGTGCGCAGCGCGGCGCAGGCGCTGGCGGATCTCGAACAGGGCCGAATGCCCACGCTCCCCAGCGTCCGCAACCGGGACATCGGCGCCGAACTGCTCGCCGGCATCAACCGCGCCGCTTATGCCACCGAACGGCGCACCATCACGCTGGACGCCGCGGCGCATCGCGACGTGCTCACCGGCACCTATAACCGGCGCGGCCTGCTGGCCCGCATGGAGGATCACGTCGGGAGCGAAGGGACGCTCGCGCTGCTCGACCTCGACTATTTCAAGCAGGTCAACGATGCGCTCGGCCACGCTGCCGGGGACCGGGTGCTGCGCGATTTCGCCGCCCGCATTTCCGCCGAGACCCGCAAGCAGGACCTTCTCGCCCGCTGGGGCGGCGAGGAATTCGCCATCTTCTTCCCCGGCACGGTCGAGGCGCAGGCGACGGCCGTGCTGGAGCGCGTGTCGCGCGCAATGGTGAGTTCGCCGCTGGCGATGCTGGACACCGGCCCGGTGACCTTTTCGGCGGGCACTGCCCAGCTCGGCGCGGAAACGCTGGAAGAGGCACTGTCGCGCGCCGACCGGGCGCTCTATGCCGCCAAGCAATACGGCCGCAACCAGATCGTCAGCGCCACGGAGCGGCCGTCCGGCGCCTGACCGGCCCGTGTGCCGCCGCCCGACCGGAGCGGCGGCACCCGTCCCTCACGCCATCACGGCAGCCGCATAGTCGCTATCGGCCTTGTTGATCAGTGCCCGGTCGTCATGATTCCACGGGTGGAAGCCCGGCAGGAAGAAGGCGAACCATTGGCCCGCAACCTTGCGCGCCAGCCCCGGATTGCCGAACGCGTACCAGGCCAGCTTCGCCCATATCCGCGGGCCGGTGAGCCCGTCCTGGCGCAACAGCTCCAGGATGCCACGGCGGCGGCCGTCGAAGAAGCGCCAGGTGGTGATCAGCATCACGAACGACTTGATCCGCCAGCGCTGCCATCGGCTCCAGTCCTTGGTGGCGTGCATCCAGGTGTCGAACGCCACGCCCTTATGCTCGATCTCCTCGATCGCGTGCCAGCGCCACATCGCCGCCGCCTCGGGCTCGGCGCCTTCCAGGTGGCGCGGGTCGGCGAGCAGCGCGTGCGCCAGGATCGCCGTGAAATGCTCCAGGCACAGGGTCGCGGCCAGGCTGCCGATCGGCGGGCGGTCCTTGGTCAGCGCCAGCTGCGCGTCGACATCGGCCTCCAGCGGGCGGATGTCATAGCCCTGGTCGGTGACATGGCGGTTGAACGCCACATGCTCGCGGGTGTGGATCACTTCCTGCTTGATGAAGGCGTTGATCTCGGCCTCCAGCCGCGGCGGGGTGCCCGCGCGGAACTTCCGCACGCTGTCGATGAAGAAGCCCTCGCCCTTGGGGAAGGTGACCGACAGCGCGTTGTAGAACGCGGTGGCGACGGGGTCGCCGTTCAGCCACCAGCGCGCACGCTCCACGCCGCGGCCGAAGCGCCGGTCGCGTGGCGTGATCGCCAGGTCGGCGGGAGTCTTTGCTTTCGCCATGGCTTTCCTCCAGAGACAATCGGGAAACACAAAGATAGCCCTACTTACATCGATGTCAATAACACCGCGCCGGCGGCTTTCTCCCGAAGAATCGCGCGACGCCGCGCTTGAGGCTGCCCGCGCGCTGTTGCTGGCGTCCGGCCCGCAGGCGGTGACGCTCAAGGCGGTGTCCGCCGCGATCGGGCGGACGCATGCCAATCTGCTCCACCATTTCGGGTCGGCGGCGGGGCTGCAAAAGGCGCTGGCGGCGTGCATTGCGGAGCGGGTGACGGCCAAGATCGGCGCGGCGGTGGTGCGCGCGCGGGCGGAAACGCATGATCCGCGCGAGGTGGTCGACCTCACCTTCGACGCCTTCGATACCGAGGGGGCCGGGGCGCTGGCCAGCTGGATGATCTTGAACGGCAACCAGGACGCGCTCGATCCGATCCTCGAGGCGATCCACAATCTGGTCGATCACATCGCCGAAGGGCAGGATTTGGCCGCGATTTCGCTGCATGAAGAGACTTTGCAGCTCGTTTTGATGGCATTGGGCGACGCTTTGCTCGGTTCTGCGATGGCGCGCGCCCTTGGCTTGAGCCGCGACACCGCGCGTCAAATGGCAACGCGACGCCTAACCTATTCGATGCAAAGGAAAATCTGATTTCGGCCGGGGACCTCTCCACCGTCAACCAGAAGCTCACCCTACTCCGCCGCCACCCGGTCCCCCCGCCCCGCCTCCAGCTCCACCGCCTCGTCCACGGCGCGTGCTAAACCCGCCATCGTGAACGGTTTTCTCAGCACCGAACGCCCTGCGAATATCTCTGCATCCACCTCTCCGGCAAACCCGGTGACGAACAGCACCGCCACCCCCCTGATCCGCTCGCCCAGCGCCGCCACCATCTCCGGCCCGGTCTGCGTCGGCATCAGCACGTCGGACAAAATCAGGTCCAGCCCCGCCATTCCGTCCACCGCCCCCGGCGCCTGCAGCGGATCCTGACACGCGGTCACGCGGTGCCCCAGCTCCTCCAGCGCGCCCACGGTGGCGTTCAACACACGCGGATCGTCTTCCACCACCAGGATGTCATAAGCCCGCTCGGCATTCGCCACCTGCGCCACCGCTACCTCGACCGCTGCCGCCACCGCCCCGAAGTGCCGCGGCAGGGAGAGCGTGACCGTCGTGCCCTGCCCTTCCTGCGAGACGAGCGTGATCTCACCCCCGGACTGCCGCACGAAGCCGAAGATCTGGCTCAGGCCCAGGCCAGTGCCCTTGCCGACCGGCTTGGTGGTGAAGAATGGCTCGAACACCCGCTCCATCACGTCCGCCGCCATGCCGCAGCCGCTGTCCTGCACCGTCAGCGTGACGAACTCTCCCGCCACCCGCTCGCCGCTCGTCCCGACCGCGTGATCCGCCTTGCCGGTGATGATGGTCAGCCGCCCGCGGCCGTTCATCGCGTCGCGGGCATTCACCGCTAGGTTGAGGACGGCATTTTCAAGCTGGTGCTTGTCGACGAACACCCGCCAGCCGTCGCTCAGGTCCCGCGTCTCCACTGCGATCGTATCGCCAAGCGTGCGGTCCAGCAGGTCGGACATGCCGGCGATCAGCGCGCCGGCTTCCACTGCCTCGGGCAGCAGCGGCTCCGAGCGAGAAAACGCCAGCAAACGACGCGTCAGCGCTGCGGCTCGGCTCGCGCCGTCCATGGCGTTTTCGATGTGCCGCCGCGCTTCGGGCGCGGACCCGTGCAACTGGCGCTTCGCCATCTCCAGCCCGCCCAGGACGACGGCCAGCATGTTGTTGAAGTCGTGCGCGATGCCGCCGGTCAATTGTCCGACCGCTTCCATCTTCTGGATCTGGCGAAGCTGGGCTTCGGCCTGCTCACGCTCACGTGCTTCCTGACGCAACTGTTCGGTTGCTGCCGCGACGGCGTCCTCCAACTCGACGGCACGCTCGCGCTCGGCATGCGCTTCCGCGTCGGCAGCCACCTTGTCGCCTTGCGCCTCGATCGCGAGCCAGCCCAGCAGGATGGCGCCCAGCACGATCAAAACGCCAAAGGCCGTCAGGATACGCGAGGCATAGGTCGCGCTCTGCAGCAGATCATCCGCTGCCGCGGTACGGTCGCGCAAAAGGATGCGTTCAGAATCGACCACTTGCGCCAGCAGCGATTCCAGCCGGGTACGCGCCGGGCTCTGCCGCACGCGGTAATAACTGCCCCAAGCGTCGTTGTGGCGCTTGAAGGTCGAGTAGAGGGCGGTGTCGTTCAGTTCCTGGCCGCGCGCGGCGAAGGCTTGCTGCAACGCGCGGATCCGCGCCTGCTGATCGGGATTGTCGCCGGTGAGCTGGCGGAGACGCAGCAATTGCTCGCCGGCACGCCCCCATTGATCGACATATTGCTGCCCAAGCGCCTTATCCGCGCTCACCACATAACGGCCCAGCGCAGCCTCGGCTGCGGATATGCCGCCGGACAGCTGGTTGGTCCGGACGATCACTTCGAAGGTGTGCTGCTGCAGGCGGATGGCCTCGTCGCGCTGCGCCTCCGTCCGGTACTGCAGAAAGATCAGCGCGCCGAGCACGACAATCCCCAACAGCGCAAGGGCACCCAGCAGCTTGAGCCGCCAGTTGGTGTCCCGGAGCCTCTGCTCGGTATCGGTGGCCATCACGGCATCCGTCATGGCATCAGCTTAGGCGAGCCCGGCGTATGTGAAAAGCTTAGGCGCGCCCCTTAGCCGATCACACCGACCGACTGCCCTGCGGCTCGGAACATGCCAAGCACGCGCTCGATCTGCTCGGGGGTGTGCTCCGCGCATAGCGAACAGCGCAGCAGGAACGTACCGGCAGGCGTCGCCGGGGGGCGAGCCATGTTCACGTACAAGCCGTTGTCGAGCAGTGCCTGCCACATCACCACCGCCTGCTCCTGATCTTCCAGGATCACTGCAACGATGGCGCTTTCCGGTGCCTCGGTGCCGAGGCGAAAGCCCATTTCCTTGAGCCCGCCATGCACTCGCCGCGCATTGTCCCAGAGCCGGGCGCGCTTGTCATGCGCGGTCATCAGCTTGCGGATCGAGGCCGCCGCGGTCGCGACCACTGACGGCGGGAGGGAGGCAGTGAAGATATACGGGCGGCAGGCCAGGCGGATCGCCTCGAACTTCGGGTGGCTCGAAATGCAGAAGCCGCCGACAGTACCTACGGATTTGGAAAAGGTGCCGACCACGAAGTCGACCTGATCATCGAGGCCCTGATCCTCATACACGCCGCGGCCATTGGGACCGAAGAAGCCCATTGAATGCGCCTCGTCGACTAGCACCATGCAGCCATGCTTCTTGGCGACGGCGACCATCTCCTTGAGCGGCGCGATGTCGCCCAGCATCGAATAGACGCCTTCCAGCACCACCAGCTTACCGGCTTCCGCGGGCAGACGGCCGAGGCGTTTGTCGAGGTCGTTCACGTCGTTATGGCGAAACCGGACGATCTCGGCATTGCCCTGCTTGCAGCCGTCATAGATCGAGGCGTGGCTGTCGGCGTCGAGGATGACGTACTCGCCCTTGCCGGCCAGCGTCGAGATCATGCCGAGATTGGCCATGTAGCCGGTCGAGAACACGATCGCGCCCGAAACGCCGTAGAAGTCGCGCAACGCCTGCTCGACTTCCATATGATCCTGGAAGGTGCCGTTGAGCATGCGGCTGCCGTTGGTGCCCGAGCCGAACGCGTCGAGCGCGCTGTGCCCGGCGGCGATCACGTCCGGATCAAACGTCATGCCCATGTAATTGTAGGTACCGAGCAGGATCGTGTCCCTGCCCTTGATCACCGCCTGCGTCGGCGACGTCACCTGCTCCATCACGATTGCGAAGGGATCGGTCACGCCGCTGTCCAGCAGCGCCTCGCGCTCGGCGATGAGCCCGTCGAACTTGCTCATCAGGTCGCGCTCGGGAGCGACCTGGGCCGGGTTCTCGGGCAGCTTCTCGGGCGTATCGATCGCGTCGGTCACGGCGTGGTCAGCCCTTCAGCTTCTGGACTGCGTCGACCAATTGGCCGACATTCTCGATCTCAGCCTGCATGTTCATCGTGATGATGATGTCGAATTCGTCCTCGATGGCCGCCACGAAATCCATGACGGTGAGGCTGTCCCATTCGAGGTCGCCGGCGAAACTGGTGCCATCGCTCAGCGCCACGCCCTTCTTGTTGAACGGCTCGATTTGGGCGGTGACGGTTTCGAAGATTTCTGCACGGTCGGTCATGCGGCGGGTCCTTAAAGCTATGACCGGCGCGTGCCAAGCGAATGCGGCGGGCGCGCGGCGTTGAAGAGGCGGACGCCGAGGACGGCCGCGAAAGTTTAGAAACGTTCAGGCCAAACGCGTTTTTCCCAGTCTTGGTGTCCGGTGAGAACCTCCGGCACTGCTACCGCCGCGCCAGTGAAGCCGCTGAAATCTTCTATTGCAAGCCCTAGAGCAGCCCCTGCCCGCGATACCACGCGGCAGTGGCGGCCAGCCCGGCCGGCGTGTCGATGCCGGGAAGCCAGAGATTGGCGGGTGGGCGCCGGGCCGGGTCGCTTACCCAGTCCGCGTGGCAGAAATAATCGACTCGGTCGGGCGTGAGCTTGGCGTTCTTGCCCCGCACCAGCCGATCGACATGCGCGCCTGCTTTCAGCACCAGCCGCGGCAGGGCAAAGGCAGCGATGCGCCTGCCGGTGGCGGCGCCGATCGCGAGCGCGAACTCACGGTGGCTCCATCCGTGTTCGCGCCCGTCATCGGGGTCGAGGATGTGCGGACAATTGGATGTGGCCGCGAGCGCAAGCAGCAAGCGGCCAAGGTCGCCCACTTCGATCACCGACAGCCGGCCCCCAGGGGGCAGCAACGCCAAACCGTGCTTCGCCAGCTTGAACAATTCCAGCATCTCCAGGTCGCCAGGGCCGTAAATCGCCGGCGGGCGGACGATGGTCCAGTCGAGGCCGGAAGCCTGGACCAGCGCGTCTCCTTCCGCCTTAGACCAGCCATAGGCGGAGAGCCTTGGCTCGCGCGCGGCCAGCGACGATACATGGACGAAGCGCCGCACGCCGGCATCCGCTGCCGCGCGAAGCATGTTGCGGGTGCCGTCGATGTTGCCCGCTGCGAAGCCAGCGCGATCGGGCGCGTTCACCACGCCCGCCACGTGGATCACCGCCTCGGCGCCCGCGCAGAGAGTGATCATCGCCTCGCGCGCGGCAAGATCGCCGCGGATCCACGTGACGCCCTGCCTCTCCGCCTGGTCGCGGCGCGCGAGCGCACGGACCTGATGCCCGGCGGCCAGCGCAAGTTCGATCAGGTGCGAGCCGACAAAGCCAGTGCCTCCCGTGACAGCAATGGTGCTCAAGGTTTTGTCCTCTGGATCACAGCAGCGCCATGTGGTTGCGGTGGACCAGCGCGGAGCGGGGCGCGTATCCAAGCAATTCGGCCTGCTCCTCATTGCGGCGGCCGCGGATGCGGTCCGCCTCGTCGCTGGCATATTCGGACAAGCCGCGCGCGATTGGCCGTCCGTCAGCCGCCACGACGATCAGGTCGCCGCGTGCGAAGCTGCCTTCGACCCGGGTTACGCCGGCAGCGAGCAGGCTGCGCCCCTGCCCCAGCGCCTGGGCCGCGCCAGCGTCGACGTGGAGCGTGCCGCGCGTGGTGAGCCCGCCGGCAAGCCAGGCCTTGCGCGCCGGCGCTGCGCGTTCGGCGACGAACAGCGTATGCCGTGCCTCGCCAGACAGGGCGCGCGGCGCACGTCCCGACGCGATGGCGAGGTGTGCGCCGGCGGCGTTGGCGATGCGGGCGGCGGCGATCTTCGACACCATCCCGCCCGAACCCATGCCCGAGGCCGAACCGGCATCGGCCATTGCCTCGATCCCCGCGTCGATCCGTTCAACCCTGGGTATATGCTGCGCGCCGGGCTGGGCAGGGTTGCGGTCGTACAGACCGTCGACGTCGGACAACAGCACGACACCCTGCGCCCCGGCTGCCTGCGCGACGCGGGCGGCGAGCCGGTCATTGTCGCCGAAGCGGATCTCCTCGGTCGCGACGCTGTCATTCTCGTTGAGGATCGGCACCACGCCGAGGTTGAGCAGCCGGTCGAGCGTGGCGGCCGCGTTCAGATAGCGGCGGCGATCCTCCAAATCCCCAAGCGTCACCAGGATCTGCGCGGCGGTAAGGTGCTGCGCGCCCAACACCTCGGCCCAGGTCTGGCTGAGCGCAATCTGGCCCGTCGCGGCGGCGGCCTGGGCGTCCTCCAGGCTGGCCCGGCCGCCCTTGGGCAGATTGAGCCGGCGCGCGCCCAGCGCGATTGCGCCCGACGACACGATCGCGACCTGCTGCCCCTGCGCGGCCCGGTCGGCGATGGCGGCGGCGATCTCCTCCAGCCAGGCGCGGCGTACCTGGCCGTCAGCATCGACGAGCAACGCCGAGCCGATCTTCACGATCAGGCGCGGGCAGGAGGCGGGCGGAAAGACCGGCATGCCGCGGGCTTAGCGCGCGCCGACGCGCACGCCAACTCGGTCGCGGGCGAAGATCGCCGCTTAAAGCGGAGACCACTCGATCGTGTCTTCGCCCTCGTCGTCGGCGCTTACCCTGGTCGCTTCCGGCCCGATCGCCTCGAGAAGCTGGTCTAGCACCCAGTCCACACCCACGCCGCTCGCCCCGGAGATCGGGATGACCGGCGAGCCGCTCGCCTCCTCCAGTTCGGCCGACAGCGCGGCGATCAGTTCGTCGTCGAGCGTGTCGATCTTGTTGAGGGCGACGATGACTTTCTTGTCCAACAGTCCGGCGCCGTAATTCTCCAACTCGTCGCGGACCACCCGGAAGCTCTCCGCGACATCGGCATCGTTCGCGTCGACGAGGTGCAGCAGGACCTGGCAGCGCTCGATATGCCCGAGGAACCGATCGCCGATCCCGGCACCTTCCGCCGCGCCCGCGATCAGGCCCGGGATGTCGGCGACGACGAACTCGCGCTGCTTGTGGCGTACCACCCCGAGCTGTGGCCGGGTGGTGGTGAAGGCGTATTCGCCCACCTTGGCCTGAGCATTCGTCACCTGGTTGATGAAGGTCGACTTGCCCGCATTGGGCAGCCCGACGAGCCCGGCATCGGCCAGCAGCTTGAGGCGCAGCCAGACCCAGGCCTCTTCGTTCGGCCAGCCGGTGCCATGCTGGCGCGGCGCGCGGTTGGTCGAGGTCTTGTAGCTGGCATTGCCGCGGCCGCCGTCGCCGCCGCGCAGGAAGACGATACGCTCGCCCGCCTTGGTCAGATCCGCGAGCAGGGTGCGCTCATCATCGTCGGCGAGCACCTGGGTCCCGACCGGCACCTTGATCACCAGATCGTCGCCTCCGGCGCCGGTGCGGTTCGACCCCGAGCCGCCATGGCCGCGCTGCGCGCGGAAGTGCTGCGTGTAGCGGAAGTCGATCAGCGTGTTCAGGCCGGCGACCGCTTCGAAGATGATGTCGCCGCCCTTGCCGCCATTGCCGCCATCGGGGCCGCCATATTCGATGAACTTTTCGCGCCGGAAACTGACGGCGCCGGGGCCGCCCGAGCCGGAACGGACGAAGATCTTGGCCTGGTCGAGAAAATGCATGGAGCGTCATATAGAGATTGGCGGCGATCCGTCACCCCGTAGCGGCACATCGTTACTTTGGGGGTGGCACGCTACGGAACCAGGGCTATAGGCTCTTGCTTTACACGAGCAGGCGGCGCGCCGGCGCCGAGAGCAAGAGCAAGGCAGCCGCGAACCGCATGAACTCGATCGATCGCTACATGGCGCGGCTGATCGCGGTTCCGCTGATCGGCACCCTGCTGATCTCGGCGATGCTGCTGGTGCTCGACCGTATCCGCAGGCTGTTCGATTTCGTCGCCACCGAGGGTGGACCGGTCAGCGTGGTGTGGCGGATGCTCGCCAATTTGCTGCCCGAATATCTGGGGCTCGGCATCCCGATCGGGCTGATGCTGGGCGTGCTGCTCGCCTTTCGCCGGCTGGCCACTTCGTCCGAGCTCGACGTGCTCCGCGCGGTCGGCGTCAGCTACACCCGGCTGCTGCGCGTGCCGTACATGTACGCAGTGGCGCTGGCGCTGCTGAACCTGGCGATCGTCGGCTATATCCAGCCCTGGGCACGCTATAATTACGAGCAGCTGCGCTTCGAACTCCGCTCGGGCGCTCTGGGCGCGTCGATCAAGGTCGGCGAGTTCACCAATTTCGGCGACAAGATGACGCTCCGCATCGAGAGCAGCCAGGAGGGCGGACGCGACCTGTCGGGCATCTTCGTCCAGATGACCACGCCCGAAGGCCCGCTGGCGGTGACCGCCGAGAAGGGGCAGTTCTTCCGCTCGGACGATCCCGACACGATCATCTTCGCGCTGACCAACGGCACGCTGGTGCACCGCGACAAGAACTCGCCGACGCCGCGCGTGCTGACGTTCAGTTCGCACAGCCTGCCGATCCCTCTCCCCAAATACGAAGCGTTCCGCGCGCGGGGCGGCAAGAATTTGGAACAGACGCTGCCCGAGCTGGTGCGGGTCGGCAAGGATCATGGCCGGTCCGAGCAGGAGCGCGATACTAGCCGCGCCGCTTTCCACTTCCGGCTGGCGGAGGTGGTTTCGATGTTCCTGCTGCCGATGCTGGCGGCGGCGCTGGGCATACCGCCCAAGCGGTCGACGTCGGCGCTGGGCGTGTTCCTGTCGATCGTCGCGATCGTCACCTATCACAAGATCAACGAATATGGGCAGGCGATCGGCAGCCTGGGACGGATCGATCCGGTCATCGCGCTGTGGGTGCCGTTCTCCGTCTTCGCCGGGCTGACCTTCTGGATGTACTATACGGTCGCCTATGTGCCTGGCGGCCAGCCGCTCGGCGCATTGGAGAAGGGGCTGTCGAAAGTGTGGGGCATGCTCAAGCGGCGGCTACCGGGCAAGCGGCGCAAGACGCTGGAGATCCCGGCATGAGCAGCTTTTTCCCGTCGCGCACCATGTCGATCTACATGGGCCGGATGTTCCTGACGCGCACCTTCGCCATCCTGGCGGCGCTGGTGATCATCCTTCAGGCCCTCGATCTGCTGAGCGAGTCGGGCAAGATCCTGGCGGTGCAGGGCAATGGCAGCGACCAGGTGTGGCGCTATGTCGGATTGCGGGTGCCGCAGATCGTATCGACCTTTTTGCCGTTTTCGGTGCTGCTCGGCACCATCCTGACGCTGATCACGATGAATGCGAACAGCGAAGTCGTGGCGCTCAAGGCCTCAGGGCTTTCGGCGCACCAGGTGCTGGCGCCGTTGATGGTCACCGCACTGGGCGTGGCGATCGTCTCCTTCGGGTTCAACGAGCGGATCGTCGCGCGCGCCACCGGCACGCTGGAGCAATGGAAAAAGGTCGAATATGGCCCGCTGCCGATCGACCGCGGCGACCGCGCCAACGTCTGGGTCCGCGACGGCGACAATCTGATGCAGGTGACGCAGGTCAAGGGCAGAGGCGACGCCGTTCAGCTGCACGGCATCAAGATCTATGAGCGGACCGGCCGAAGGCTGCGCTCGATCCTGACCGCAGATCGCGGCGTGCGTGACGGCAATGGCTGGCGGATTGGCGTCGGCCAGCGGTTCAACGTCGACACGGGGGAGACCACGGCAGTCGGCAGCCTCCATATCGCGGACAACATTCGTCCGGACCAGTTCACTCTCGCCTCGGTCGACGCGGAAAGCCTGCCCTTCACTCAGCTCAAGGAAGCGATCGACGACCTCCAGCTCGCCGGGCGCCCGACCAAGGCACTCGAAGGCGCGCTGTGGCACAAGCTTTCGGGGCCGCTCTCGGCCATCCTGATGCCGCTGCTCGGCGCGGTGGCCGCGTTCGGCATCGCGCGATCGGGCAAGTTGTTCGTGCGCGCCGTGATCGGCATGGCGCTGGGCTTCCTGTACTTCGTCTCCGACAACTTCGCGCTGTCGATGGGAAGCCTTGGCGCCTACCCTCCCTTCCTCGCCGCCTGGGCACCGTTCCTGCTGTTCGCGCTGATCGGCGAACTGGTGCTCCTCCGCACCGAGGAATAATGCGTCATCCGCTCAGGCGGATTGAAGCGAACGGTGCTCGCCGCGCCGACGGCTCAGCGGCGGTGAAGTCCACCTTGAACGCGGCCGCGCGGTCGGCGAGCGCCGCCACTTCGGCCGAAAGGTTGCGTGCTGCCGCCGAGGTCTGCTCGACCATCGCGGCGTTCTGCTGCGTGGTCTCGTCCATGGCAACGACCGAAGTCGCGATCTGAGTGACCGCCGCCGATTGCGCCGCGTTGTCGACGCTCATCACGCCTAGCAGATCGCGGACGCCGGAGACCTCTTCGGAAATCGTGCCGAGCGCGGCGTCGGTCTGGCGGACGCTCACCACCGCGCCGCGGATCTCGTCGCTGGTGATGGTGATGAGATCGCGCACGCGCTTGGCCTCGCCCTCGGCGCGCTGGGCAAGCGCACTCACCAGGTCGGCGACGACGGCGAAGCCCCGCCCGGCCTCTCCCGCCCTTCCCGCTTCTACTGTCGCATTCATCGACAGGACGCGGGTCTGGAACGCGATCTTGTCGAGGCCCTCGATCACGCTGCCGATATCGTCGGCGCTGGCGCTTACCCGATCCATTGCCGAGACTGCCTGATCGGCGGCGTTGCGGCCCTTTGCGACTGCCGAATAGGCCACGTCCGCTCGCGAGGCGGTGCCGCGGGCGGTTTCGATCCCCGCCTTGAGGCGTGCTTCGATCTGCTCGATCGCGGAGCGCGTTTCGGCCAGGCTGGAGGCGCTTGCCTCGGTACGCCGCGCAAGATCCTCGGACGCCGCGGCGATCTCGCGCGAGCCCGTGTCGATGCCCCCCGCGCTCTGGCGCACCGCGGACATCATCTCGCGCAGCGCATCGACGGCTTCGTTGAAGTCGGTGCGAAGCGCCTCATAGTCGGCGGGGAAGCCGCTATCGATTGTCTGGGTCAGGTTGCCGCCGCGCAGCGCGGTTAGGCTTTGGCTCAGCGCTCCGGTGACGTGCGCCTGTTGGCGTGCCGTTTCGGCGTCGGACTCCGCGCGCAGGGTGGAGGCGAGGCGGAACTGTTCGACGGCGTTGGCGATGCGGCCGAGTTCGTCCTGCCGGTCTCGGTGCGGCACCACTGCTTCCGCACCAGCCGCCAGCCGAGCGGTCGCGTCCGACACGTCGAGCAGCGGCCGGGCTACGCGTCGCAGCAGGATGAACGCCGAACCGGCAACCAGCGCCAGCAAGGCGACACCCAACACGCTCAGCAGGATAATCGTCGTCTTGAGCAGGCTGGCGGCGCCGCTCTCCAGATCGCCTTGATATGCAGTCGCCTGCGTCACGAGCTTGTCGACCTCTGTGCGGTGCTCCGTGTAGCGCGCCGTGAGCGCCGCATAGCTCTGGCTGGCGGCATCGCGGTCGCCCCGTGCCATGGCTGGAAGGAAGCGGTCTTCGAGTTCCGCCCAAAAGGCCGCGGCCGGCGTGTGGGTCGCCTCGACGATGCCCTGCTTCAGCTCAGGGTCTGCGTCGGAGGCTGCCCAATAGGCATGCCGCGTGTCGTAATCGGCGCGCAGCTTCTTGAGGCGGGCACGCGTCTCGGCGAGCCGCTGCGGCTGATCAAGCAGAAGCGTCGCCTCGAGATAGGGTTCGATGACATATTCGGGCGGAGGCAGGATGTCGGCGATCAGATCGGCGGTCTGGCGCGACCTGAGCTGGACGGTGCCGCCCATGCGGATCGCATCGATCCGCGTCGCGGCGAGCACGCCTGCCAACAGCAGGAGAGCGAGCAGTGCCGCACTGCCGGCACGCACCAGGTTGGCGATCGACATGGCCTACGTACTCCCCCTTATGCCTGTTTCATCATAGAGGGCGCGCGGCCAGATACAGGGATCTGCTGCGATTTTATGAAGATAGGGCGGCGAAGCGCCAAAACGAAAGGGCCGACCCACCGGGCCGGCCCTTCGACATTCCTTTAAGCCACCGCCTTAGCGGCGTGTGCCCATGGTGCTGGCTGCAAGCCTGCCCACCAGGCCGGGCAGGCCGGCATAGCTCGCCTTGTGATACGGCGAATTGGCTTCGAGTATCGCGCTCAAGCGGCGGTGCGCCGCGCCCAGGTTGTGATAGGGCACGCTGGGCAGCAAGTGGTGCAGCGCATGGTAGCGCAGCCCGACCGGGGCCCACAGCGCGGGCAGCAGCGCCGGCGGCGGCACGTTGACGCTGTCGAGATACTGCGCGGTGACGCTCATGGCCTCGCCCTCATTCTCCCACAGATGCGCTACCAGCGTGCGGATTTGGTTGATCAGCGTGATCCCCGCGACGATGCCAAGATACACCGCGAATGCGTGAAGCGGGATGATCCGGGTGGCGACCATCGCCAGCAAGGCGATCGCCCAGATGCTGGTCGCTGCTTCCTGGATGAGCATCTGCGTGCGTGCCGCACCCTCGGGCGCGCGACGGCGGAAAGCGGGATTGATGACGAGGCCCGAATAGCGCTCGATCAGCACCTTGCGCAGCCCCGGCACGATCAGCGACAGCGGCGTGAGGACAGCGTAGCGCAGCAGCAGGCCGATTGGCGCGAGCAGCGCGACCAGAACGAACAGCGGAAGAGTATGCGGCTTCATCAGCGCGAGCGGCAGGTATTCGGGATCGTCGACCGTGCCATAGCGCGTCCGCGCATGATGAAGGTTGTGCACGCCTTCATACATGAAGGACGGCACCATCAGCGGCACGCCGACGAGCAGGTTCCAGCCCAGGCGGAAGCCCGGCACCGAACTATGCTTCATGTGGCTGATCTCGTGGATGAACATCGCCGCGCGATACAGCGCCAGCATCGACACGATGGCCGCGGCAATCGCCAGGCCAGTCGACGAGGCGGTGGCGGCAATCGCCAACCCACCATAGCCGAGCAAGGCGGAGCCTATCATGTCGCCCCAGAAGATCGCCGGACGCGGCTTGTGCAGATCGCGCGCGACCTCAGCCGCAGCGCGCATCAGCGCCTTGTCGTCCGCCGCCCGCGGCGTACCGGTGCGGGACGCCCCGGCAGCAGCCGCGGTCTCGCGCAGATTCAAAGCGAAAGAAGAGTTCATAGCCGTGCCCATTGCACGGAGATAGTGGCTATATGTTGGCAGTTTAAGGGGTAGGCCGCATTGCCCGCCAGGCGAGCCTTCGGGAACCACTGCCAAAGGACCGACGCGGCGCCCGCAGGTCAAGCGGTGCGGGCGCCGCCGGCCGTGTCCAGGTTACTTCTTCGCGGCGAGCGGATCGAACCCGTGGTTCGCGATCCAGTCTGTGCGCGTGCGGCACTGCTTGCGCGGGACACGCGAGCCGGTCAGCGTGTCGACGACGCAATATTTGGTGGTGCTGGGCGCCTGGGCCGTCGCGACCACAACCGGCTTCGCGGCCTTGCTGGGGTCGCCAGCCGCTGCATATGCGCCGGTGGTGCCGATGGTAGCGACAGCCGCGAGGAGGGTCACGCCGACCCGGCCGAGGATGCGATTGCTGAACATGCCGATTTCCTAACCTTGCAGAACCGACAGGCACATTTGCCTGTCCCAAGGTGTAGTGCATTAGCCGTGCCAAACACGTGAGTTGAGCAAACACAATGGGTTAGCCAAACGCGGCGCTTGGCGCGCCGCCACATCCAGGTAATACACGCCAATAGTTGGCGGCGCCTGCAGGATATCGATCGATAAGCGGACACCTGCCTGTCCGAAATCGGACGGCGCGATATTGCTAGCGCAAGCTGACCCAGGTCGGCGCATGGTCGCTGGCACGTTCGCGCCCGCGATACGCCTTGTCAACTCCGGCTCCGGTCAGCCGGTCCGCAGCTTGCGGGCTTAGCAGCAGATGGTCGATGCGGAAGCCCGCGTCGCGCTGCCAGCAGCCCGCCTGATAGTCCCAAAAGGTCCAGACGCCGCCACGCGGATAGCGGGTGCGCAGCGCGTCGGTCCAGCCCTGCGCCAGCAGCATGCGATAGCGCTGCCGCGACTCGGGCTGCATCAGCGCATCGCTCGCCATCGCCGGCACCGAGAAGCTGTCATCGTCCTGTGGAATGACGTTATAGTCGCCGGCGAGCACCACCGGCCGCTCCTCCGCCAGCAGCGCGCGGGCACGCCCGGCGAGACGATCCATCCAGCGCAGCTTATAGTCGAACTTGGGTCCGGGCTGCGGGTTGCCATTAGGCAAATAGATCGACGCGACGATCAGGTCGCCGACTTCGACTTCGATATAGCGGCTGTGCGCGTCGTCGGCCTCGCCGGCGAGCCCGCGCTGGCGCTCAACCGGCTGGGCATCGCGGGCAAGCACGGCGACGCCGTTGAACCCCTTCTGCCCGTGCCACACCGCGCCATATCCCGCCGCCTCGATGTCCTTCACCGGCAGCGTCTCGTCGCTGCTCTTCAGTTCCTGCAGACAGACGATGTCGGGCTTTTGTTCATCGAGATATTCGACGAGCCGCTCGAGCCGCGCCTTGATCCCGTTGACGTTGTACGTGACGATCTTGGGCACGCTCAGACCGAGAAGCTGGTGCCGCAGCCGCAGCCCGAGGCCGCGTTGGGATTGGTGACGGCGAAATGCGCGCCGCCCAGATTGTCGATGAAGTCGACTTGCGCTCCACGGACGAGATCAAGGCTGATCGGGTCCACCACCAGCTTTACGCCATCGGTTTCCGCGACGATGTCGTCGGGTTCGACCGTGTCGGCCATGCCGAAGCGGTACTGGAAGCCGGAACACCCTCCCCCTTCGACCGAGAGGCGCAGAATGGCGGGCTTGGCCTGCTTGCCGGCGATCGCCGCTACGCGGATCGCAGCGGCGGCGGACAGCGAGACGTCGGGTTGAAGAAGCGTGGCCATAACGTCGAGATAGGGAAGCGCGCGGCCTCAGGCAATGGACCGCGGCATCCCTCGTCAGCCGGTATCAGTTGGTGGGGCCGCCGACGCCGCCGAGCGGCTGGACCGTAGCGACATATTCGCCGCTCTGGAGGAACGGCACCGGGTTCACCGCGCGCCCGTCCATGCGGACTTCATAATGAAGGTGGCTGCCGGTCGAGCGGCCGGTGGAGCCCATCAGGCCGATCAGCTGGCCGCGATGGACCTTGGTGTTGTCGGCCACCAGGATCTTCGACAGGTGGCCATAGCGGGTTTCGAGGCCCCGGCCATGGTTGATCTGCACGAGGTTCCCGTATCCGCCCTGGCGGCCGGCATGCGAAATGACGCCGTCCGCGGTGGCGTAGATCGGCGTGCCGATCGCACCGGGAATGTCGACGCCGGCATGCATCGCGGCGGTGCCGCGGAACGGGTCGGAGCGCACGCCGAAGTGCGAGGTGAACACCACCTTGTCGACCGGCTCCATCGACGGGACCGAGATTACCGTCGGCTCCGGACCGTCGAGCTTCTTCCAGGTGTCGAACAGCGTGCGGAACTGCGCGTCGGAATTCTCGACGGCGGCAGCCGCGTCGCTCGCCCCGGCAGCACCTGCCGCGGGAACATCGGCGGCCTGTGCGACATCGGTGGCGCAGATCAGGAGCGTGGCCGCGGTGAGACCCGCCAGCGCCGCCTTATTGCCCTTGATTACGAAAGCACGGAACCGCTCGGCGAGGTCCGCATTGATGCTGTAGGACGCGATAGCCATGAATCCCCGGAAGTCATGGAAGCACGCACCGATGCGACCCGGTGTACGCTTCGAATAAACCCGATGTCCTCGCAAACCCCTCCGCTCGGACGTGTGCAGTCTGTTTGCCCAGAGGAGTCACTGATCGGCAAGAGGCGCGTAATATTCCCGCGTCAGACCGGCTGCGTTGCGCGCCGAAGCGTTGAACGGACCTTTGATCAGCCCGCGAAAGTGCGTGCGTACAAGATCTTGCCAGGTCGTTTCGGGGGCGAGCCCCTCCTCGCCACAGGCTGATTCGAACCACACGGTGCCCGCACGAACATGACGGACCTCGTCGTCTAGGATGCGCTGAAGGATGCGGCGCGTCGGCAGATCGCCCGCGTCGGAGAAGCGGTCGATCGTCGCCGGCGTAACGTCGAGCCCGCGCGCTTCCAGCACCATCGGCACGACCGCCAGCCGCGCCTTGCGATCCTGCGCGGTAGCCGCGGCGGCGTCCCACAGGCCGGCATGCGCCGGCATCGCGCCATAATGACTGCCGAGCTGGCGCAGCCGCCGGTCGAGCAATGCAAAGTGCATCGCCTCGTCTGCGCCCACGGCCATCCAGTCGTCGGTGAAGCCGCGCGGGAACCGACTCCCGAAGCGGCCAACCGCGTCGAACGCCAAATCGATCGCGGAAAACTCGATATGGGCGAGCGCGTGGATCAGCGCGATGCGGCCCCGCTCGGACCCTCCCTTGCCACGCTTGGGCATGCGGTTGGGCGGCAGGAGCTCCGGGCGGTCGGGCCGGGCCGGGCGGTCAGGCATCGGCACGTCGAACGCGAACGCCAGCCTGCCCAGCCGCCAATCACGCGCGGCCCGGCGCGCAGCCATGATCTTGTCGCGTGGATCGACGGCCGTCAGCACGCGACAGGCTGCCTGGGCGACGCTGGTCACGCCGCTACCAGCGCCTTCACCGCAGCCAGCACCTGCTCGGCATGGTTCGGCACCTTCACCTTGCGCCAGGCGCGATGCAGCGTGCCATCGGCGGCGAACAGGAAGGTGGATCGGTCGACCCCCATGTATCGGCGGCCATAAAGCTGCTTCTCGCCCCAGACGCCGAACGCTTCCATCACGGCGCCATCGGCATCGGTGGCGAGCGGCACGCTCAGCGCATATTTGGCCGTGAACTTGCGGTGACGCTCGGCGCTGTCCTTCGAAACGCCGAGCAGCCGGGCCCCGGCCGCGGTAAACTCCGGCAGCAACGCGGAAAAGTCCTGCGCCTCGCGGGTGCAGCCGGCGGTGTCGTCCTTGGGGTAGAAGTACAGGATGAAGGGGGCGCCCTTGAAATCGGCGAGCGGAAGGGGTTGGCCGTCCGCGCCCTCCAGCGTCAGCGCAGGCAGCGCGTCGCCTTCCTCGATGGCCATGATGTTCCTCCCTTAGGCGCTAGCACGGACGTCCGCCCAGCAGGCGGCGACCTCCTGACGCGTGCGCTCGAACGATTCAATCACTTCGTGCCAGTCGGTCAGGCCCAGCGCGCGGGCGATCAGCGCCTGGGTCTCCGTACCCGGTGGCTGGGCATCGGGTGCCACGAGGCGGAGAGTCACCAGCAACCGGGCGAGCAGATCGTAGGCGGGAACCATCGTCGGCGGCATCAGGTTCTGGGCGACCAACTGCGCGATCGCCGGCCGGAGCTGAGGAGCGAAGGCCGTGCGATGTTCGAGCTGGAGGACATGCGTGGCGAATTCCAGATCGACCAGCCCGCCGTCGAGCAGCTTGGCATCGAGCGGCCCTGCCGGCGGCTTGTGCGCGGCCATCTCGGCGCGCATCTTCACCGCCTCCGCGAGGATCGGCCGCTCGGGCCGCGCGCCTTGCAATACGGCATCGACGCTCGCCTGCACCGACGTGCGCGCCGTGGCCGAGCCGAAGACCGGCCGCGCCCGCGTGAGCGCCATATGCTCCCAGGTCCACGCGTCCTCGCGCTGGTAGCGGGAGAAGCCGTCGAGCGACACCGATAGCGGCCCCTGGGCACCCGAAGGGCGCAACCGCGTATCGACTTCATACAATGGCCCGGCGGCGGTCGGCACCGACAGCGCGGCGGTGACGCGCTGGGCAAGCCGGTTGTAATAGGTCACCGCGCCGAGCGGCTTGGCGCCATCGGACTCGGCGGCATAATCTCCGGTGAAGAGGTAGATGAGGTCGAGGTCTGAGGCGTGGGTCAGCGCCTGCCCACCCATCCGGCCGAGCGCCAGGATCACCAGCTCGCTGCCCGCGACACGGCCATGGGCACGCGCAAATTCCTCGACGGTCGCGGAGGCAAGCACTTCGATCGCGGCTTCGGCGACCCTGGCATAGCCGGCGGATACTTCAAGCGGATCGCTTGCCCCGGCGATGATCTGCGCTCCCAGAGCGAAGCGCTTCTCGTTGACCAGCCGGCGGACATGCTCGAGCTGCCATTGATAGTCGGCGCCGCGTTCGCGTGCCGACATCTGGCGCACCAGGATGTCGACGCCCGGCATCGGCTCCAACGCGCTCGCGTCGATCAGCCCGTCCAGCAGTTCGGCGCGCCGGCCAAGCTGCTCGGCAAGCGTCGGCGCGTGGCAGAGGATGCTGCTCAGCAGCCGGGTGAGCGCCGGCTGCGCTTCGAGCAGGCGAAAGAAGTTGATCGCGCTCGGCAGTCCAGAGAGCATCGCATCGAACCGGGTGATCGCGTGGATGCTGTCGGGCGCCTGGCCGAATGCCTCTACCAGCCCGGGCAGCAACGCTTCGAGTGCTTCGCGTGCCTGGCCACTGCGAAGTGCAGGATAGGTGCCCGCGCGCCAGCTCTCGATGATGCGCGCAGGGCCTTCGGTTTGCTTGAAGCCCGCAGCGGCAAGCCGGTCGGTGAGCCGGTCCGACATGGTGGGAAGATCGGCACTCTCCTCGCCCGCCAGCGCGTCGTAGATACCGCCGACCCGAACGACATGCGGGCGCAGCAGGTCGAGCAGGTCGCCGCCGCCCCCCAGCCCGTGCAACGCGGCGACATTGTCCAACGCCGCGGTCTCGGCGGGAAGCGAATGAGTCTGAAGGTCGTTCACCATCTGCAGACGGTGTTCGATCGTGCGGAGCGTCACATAGGCCTGGTCCAGGGCCTGCGCCTCGTCCGGATCGATGCGGCCGGCGGTGGCCAGCGCAGCAAGCGCGTCGCGCGTGGCGGGCGCCCGCAGCTCGGGCTCCCGACCGCCATAGATGAGCTGGTGGATCTGGGCGAAGAACTCGACTTCGCGGATCCCGCCCCGCCCGCGCTTGAGGTCATAGCCAGGCCCGAACTTCTGCGCCCGCGAGTAATGATCGCGGATGCGGCGGGAAATGTCGCGGATTTCGCGGATCGTGCCGTAATCGAGTGCGCGGCGCCACACGAACGGACGGATCGCCTCCATGAAGCGGTTGCCGAGCATCAGGTCGCCGGCGCAGGCGCGCGCGCGGATGAACGCCGCCCGCTCCCAGGGGAGGGCTTGTGATTCATAATAGGAGATCGCAGCATCCACCGGCAACGCGATCGGCGTCGCCTCGGGCGACGGTCGCAGCCGCAGGTCGACGCGTAGTACATAGCCATCGGCATCGCGCGACTGGAGCAGTTCCACCACTCGCCGACCGATCCGCACCGCGGCCTCGCCGGGCTCCTCGCGCGCGCGCCGCGGCAGCAGATCGGGGTCGAAGATCAGCAGCGGGTCGATGTCTGACGAGTAATTGAGTTCGTGGCTCCCCTGCTTGCCCAATGCGATCGCGGCGAAGCCGCGGGGTTCCTGGTCGGGGGTACGCTCCAGCAGCGCGGCGCGGATGGCGCGGTTTAACGCGTCGTCTGCGAAGGTGGTGAGGTGGCTGGTGACCTGCTCGAAACCATAGATGCCGCTGAGATCGCCGAGCGCCACCAGCAAAGCGACCCGCCGCCGCTCCAACCGCAGCCGGCGCCCCTCCCCCGCATTCCCTTCGACGCTGCGCGCCGCGGCGAGCGGGTCGGCCAGGCTCCGGGCCAGATCGTCGGTCGAAAACGGCTCCCGGTCGAGCAGCGTCGCGAGAAAAGGCGAATGCCGCCGCGCACGAAGCACGACGCTCGCCAGGTCGGGATAGGAAGCAGCGGGCATGTTCACGCGAGGGCGCAAGAAGAATCGATCATTGTCAAGCAACAAATGCAGATCAAGTTCGTTTGGTCGACATGGTTCATCTGCCGCCTTCCTCCGCAATCGATGCGAAAGCGTCCGCCTATCGAGTGGAGCGCCCCCGCGTAAGCGACGCGGTCGGCGCGGCACTGGAGAAAGCCTATGCTGGCGATCTGAACCTCCCGCAGGAGATGATCGATCTTCTCCGTCGGCTCAGTAGCCGCGGGCAACGCGCGCACTGATCAGAGGCCGCCGAGTACAGCCCCTACCCTCAAGCAGGGTCTCCCCGCGTGACAGGAAGAAGCCCGGGTCGATCAACGATCCCGGCTGAGATCGTCGACTTCGCCCATGATCGTATCAAGCGCGCTCTTGCCGCCCGGGTTGGCAAGCGCCTCGCGGCGCGACGGCAACTGACCTTCGGTCAGCAGCGATTCGAGCGCGACACGCCCGCGGGCCACGCGGCTCTTGATCGTGCCGACGGCGACGTTGCAGATCTCGGCGGCTTCCTCATAGGCGAAACCGCCAGCGCCGACGAGGATCAGCGCTTCACGCTGCGGCTGCGGCAGGTGGAGCAGTGCACGCTGCATGTCCGACAGCTCGACATGGCGATCCTGGCTCGCGGGCGCCGCAAGCAGCCGGTCGGCGACGAGGTCGTCCCACTCGCCCTTGAAGCGGGCGCGGCGCATCTGCGACAGATAAAGGTTGCGCAGGATGATGAAAGTCCAGGCGCGCATGTTGGTGCCGGCCTGGAAGCGCTTGCGCGCGGCCCAAGCCTTCAGCAGCGTTTCCTGGACAAGATCGTCCGCGAGGTCACGGCTCCCCGAAAGCGAACGACCGAACGCGCGCAGATGCGGAATGACCGTGGCGAGTTGCTTCTTGAATTCGGGATCAGACAGCGAGACGTGCTCGCGCGGTTCCTCCGCGTGATCACCGGGAAGTTCGGTCTGAGTCATTCGGTCCCGTTCAGGTACGCGGGCCGGGGATCGGCCTTCGTTGGAGATAGGCTGCGCGTCGGCGATTGCCAGCGTTTTTGACGCTGCTCTGGCCGGTCAGGACCAAATAATGATTGCGAATGCAATGATTACCAGCACCAGCCCGATGCCCAGCACGTACCGCGTCATGTGCGGCGTGGCGCCGGCGCGGGCCTGGTCGGTGGTCACATGGATGGGTTCTTCGTTCTCAGCCATGCCGCGTAAACCCCTCACTACCGTTTTGGGTCCGTATCATATGGAACCCGGCCCGATTTTTTCGGGCCGGGTTCCTTCAGGCGGGTGGCTCAGGCTGGAACCGTCGCCTCGTCGAAGAACAGCGCCTGGCTGATCGTCGTCTTCACCGTTTCGCGCTGGAACGGCTTGGTGATGAGGAAGGTCGGCTCGGGACGCTCGCCGGTGAGCAGACGCTCGGGGAAGGCAGTGATGAAGATCACCGGCACGTTGAATTCGGCCAAGATGTCCTTGACCGCATCGATGCCCGAGCTGTCGTCGGCCAGCTGGATGTCGGCCAGCACCAGGCCTGGGCGATCCTCCATCGCCAGCGCTACCGCCTCGTCGCGGGTCACGGCGACGCCGGTGACGTCATGGCCCAGGTCGCGGACGATCTGTTCCAGATCCATCGCGATCAGCGGCTCGTCCTCGATGATCATCACGCGGGTGCGCGTCTGGCGCTCGATCTCGGCGACCGCCTCGGTGACCAGCGTCGACACGGCTTCGGGATCTTCCTCGATCAGATAGCCCGCATCCTCGATGCTGAAGCCTTCGACCGTGGTGAGCAGCAGCGCCTGACGCGACAGCGGCGTCAGCCGCGACAGCCGCTTGCGGGCGATCGCCTCGGCCTCGTTCGACTGATCGTCGAGAAGATCCTCGTCTTCGAGATGAGTCGACTGCCAGATCGCCTGAAACGTACGGTAGAGACCCAGGCGCGGGTGCACGTCCCGCGGAAACTGGTCGGGGGCGGCCACGATCGCCTCCAAAGCGGCGCGGACGTACCGGTCGCCTTCCGCCTGACTTCCGGTCAGTGCGCGCGCATAGCGCCGCAACAGGGGAAGGTGGGGCGCGAGTTGCTGTCCAAGCGACATAAGCGACGAATTCTCCTTCGGGTGCGCAGGGGGCGTCTTAGTCGTCCTCCAACGCAGCTATTGCAACAGATACTGCCGTCCGAAGGAGCCCCTCCCCGGATTTCGCATCGGGTGTGGAACAATCGATCCGCTATTTGGTTTCATCGCCCGAGCCGAGTGGTGCGCATGCACCCCGCGGTCGCTTGTGCTCCGCCTCAGTGGCGTCAACGGGGCGCTTGCGTTTATGGTCAGTCGTTCATAGTCCGAGCTCGAATTCGGGCCCGCAGGGGGAAGTTGGTGCGTTCCGCGAAAGACGAAACGAAAAATCCGCCCAGGGGTAAAGATGGCGCGGACGCCGGCAAGCCGAGCCGAGACGTCGGCGGCGCACTGCGCCAGGCGTATGACGAAACGCTGAGCGAGACGGTGCCGGACGATCTGCTCGACCTGCTCAAAAAGCTCGATTAGTTAACCGCATGACCATTCCGGATCAGGAGTCGCGACCCAGGGGCGTCGCGGCAACGCTGACGCGCGTGCCAACCGGCGCCAAAGTATTCCTGATCCTGCTCGGCGCGCTGTTCCCCCTCGCCCTCATCGCGGCGCTCACCACCCTCCAGACCACCCGCGACGCCGACAGCGAGGCGCGGCGCCGGCTCGAGGCCCTGGCCCAGGAGAGCTCCGCGGTCCTCGAAAACGTGCTCGCCAACCATGCCAGCCAGATGAGCCAGGCAGTGGCCGCGCTGGAGCAGAATCCTCAGGACGCGCCGAGCTGCACCCGGCTGGTCGGCACCTTCGCCTCGCAGGCAGGCACCCGTTTCAGTGTGCTCGATGCGCGCGGACAGATATTGTGCGGCCAGCGGCTGACGATCGCCAAGGCCGAGCCGCTCAAGCCCTTCGAAGTGCGCGCCTCCTTCACCGCGACCGGGCTGCTGTTGCAAATCGGCGGCACCGCCGGCGCCTCGGCCGCCGTCTCCTACCCGGTCGCCAGCCTCAGCGCGCTGATCCGCCCGAGCGGTTTCGTGCCCGAATATGGCGCGTGGCTGCTCCACGACGGCAACCAGCTCGAGCTGCGCGGCCTGGATCGCCATGGCCCCTTGAGCCGGGTGGACAAGGTCGACACTTCGCTGTCGGTGGGCGAGCTGACGCTGGAGATGCGGACGCCCGGTGCACCGATCACGTCGCCGCTGATCGTGACCACGGTGCTGCTGGTGCTGATGTGGATCGCCGCGGCGATGATCGGCTGGTTCGTCGTCGACCGCCTGCTGATCCGGCCGCTCCGCCGGCTCCGGGCGGGCGTCGGCAGCTACAAGCCGGGCGAATTGCTGGACATGAAGCGGCTCGGCAACCTGCCGGCGCAGGAGATCCGCGACCTGGGCGAGACGTTCCGCCAGATAACCCAGACCGTGCAGGTGCACGAGACCGACCTCGCCGAAGGCCTTGTGCGGCAGACGCGGCTTACCCGCGAAGTGCATCACCGCGTCAAGAACAACCTCCAGGTGATCGCCAGCCTCATCAATTTCCACGCGCGCGGCGCCAAGAGCGTCGAGGCGAGCGAAGCCTATGCCTCGATCCAGCGGCGCGTCGACGCCCTGGCGGTGGTGCACCGGCATCATTATGCCGAGATGGAGGAAAATCGCGGGCTCGACGTGCGCGCGGTGGTGGGCGAACTTGCCGCCAATATCCGCGCGACCGCGCCCGACCGCGCCTCCGGCCTCGGCATCACGCTCGAGATCGAGCCGCTGCTGGTCAACCAGGACGTCGCCATCGCGATCGCCTTCCTGATTACCGAGCTGGTCGAGCTGGCGATGAGCTGCAATCCCGCCGCCCAGATCCGGATCGCGATGAAGGGCAATGAGGCAGGCGACCGCGCGACGATGCGCGTGGGCTCGCCGGCGCTTGTCGAGAGCACGGCGATGGAGGCCCTGCTGGAGGCGCGCTACGGCCGCGTGATCGCCGGGCTGGCGCGCCAGCTGCGCACGAAGCTGCACCACGACCCGCTGATCGGCGTCTACGAAGCTGAAATCGCGATCACCGGCCGGCCCTGACGAACGGCACCTAAAAAATCGCGAAAAAAGAGGTCGGGGGCCGGAACCGGTAAGCGCGAGCCTCGTTCTCATATTCGGATAGCGACCTTTTGCCCCCCCGCTCTCGCTATCCAAGACATGGGCCCGGAAGCGTCAACCCTCCCCCCCCGGTGACGCTTCCGGGCCTAACACTTTCCCCTCTCTAAAATCGCCAGTTCGGAAAGAGCGCGCTCGCCAGTGGTCGCGCTGCGCCAACTCGTGCCTGAGGCGGAACGATCTTGTGCTCCCGCGCATTTCTCCCCCGTCCTTTTAGGCGAGTTTGGAGAATTCGAATGCGTAAGATCTTTGCATGTGCCGCGCTCGCAAGCGCGATGCTCATCTCGGCGTGCAACACCATCGAAGGCGCGGGCCGCGACGTCTCGTCGGCCGGCGATGCGGTTGCCGGCGCAGCCGACAACAACAAGTAAGCCGTCCGCCCCTCTCCTCACGGAGAGGGGCGTTCCCCGTCAGGAAGAGGCGGCCTCGGAAGCGGCTGCACGATCGCGCCGCGATCGCGTGAAGCGAATTGCCACCAGCGCCAGGAAATACAGCAGCACCAGCGGCACCGCGAGCAGCAGCTGCGATCCGACATCGGGCGGAGTAAGCACCGCCGACAGCGCGAACGCGCCGACCACGGCATAGCGCCAGGCGCCCTTAAGCTGTTCATACGTGACGATGCCGGCATGCTCGAGCAGCATCAGCAGGATCGGCAGCAGGAACGACAGCCCGAACCCGAAGATGAACTGCATCACGAATTTCAGATAGTCGTTCACGTCGGGGAGTGCCTGTTGCGTCACGCCTCCCAGCTCGCCCTGGAAGCTCAGCAGGAACTTCAGCGCGACCGGGATCGCGACGAAATAGGCCATGCACGCCCCGGCGATGAACAGTACCGGAGTCGCGAGCAGGAACGGGAACAGCGCCTGCTTTTCCTTCTTGTACAGGCCCGGCGCAATGAACTGCCAAAGTTGATTGGCGATCACCGGAAATGCGATCATCAGCGCGGCGAAGAATGCGATCTTGATCTCCACCAGAAAGCCGCCGAACACCTGAGTATTGATGACCGTCACCTGCCCGGCTGCCTTGAGTGGTGCCACCAACACGGCAAAGATCTTGCGGGCGAAATAGAGGCAGCCGCCGAACGCGATCACCAGTGCGGCCAGCGACCACAAGAGGCGGCGGCGCAACTCGACCAGATGCTCAAGCAACGGCGCTTGGGTGTCGTCGATGTCCCTCACAGCGGATGCTCGCCTTGACCGCGGGTTTTCGGTTCCTCGACCTCGGACACCGGCGCTTCCGCCGCCACTGGCTCAGGCCTGATGTCGGGCTGCGCCACCATCAAGGGGGGAAGATCGTGCATATCCGCGCCGTCGGCGGATTCGGCCTCGGGTGCCGACAGCGACGGCGCCGGCGGATGCTCGCGCATGATCCGTTCGTTCTCGGCTGCCCATTGCTTTTCCATCTCGGCCAGTTCGGCCTCGCGGATCATGGTGTCCATGCCCGATCGGAACTGGCGAGCGACGCCGCGCGCCTTGCCCACCCACTTGCCGACGAAATGCATCGCGCGGGGCAGGTCTTTGGGCCCGATCACGAGCAATGCCACCACGGCAACTAGCAGCAACTCGGTCGGCGCGACGTCGAACATTCAGCACTGCCTCACGCGCGCGCCGCGATCGGCGCGCGTATCAACGAACAAGATGGACGACTCAGCGCTCTTCGCGAACGCGCTCGGCCTCGGTCTGCAGCGGCGGGTCGGCTACCGGGCGCCCCTCGATGCGAGTCGGCTCGACGGGCTTGGGTGCGTCGTCGTCCTCGGCCATGCCCTTCTTGAACTGCTTGATGCCCTTGGCAACGTCACCCATCATGTTCGAGAAGCGGCTGCCTCCGAACAATAAAATGACCAGGATGCCGACGATCAGCCAGTGCATCAGGCTCATGCTACCCATGGAAAATCTCCTTTGTCGACGCCTATCTAGGCCTCGTATGCGTGTCCGGCAACGGCTGTTGGGCCCGCACGGGCGAATGCCGGGCCGGCGATGTGGTGCGGGTGCCCTATTCGCCTTCGGTTACAGTTTCGCTTGTCTCTTGTTCGAACGCCAGATCGACCGGATCCAGCAGCCCGGCGGCCTTGAGATCGTCGATGCCAGGCAGGTCGCGGCGACTCGCCAGCCCGAAATGGCTGAGAAAGCCTTGGGTGGTCGCATACATTAGCGGCCGTCCAGGTACTTCGCGCCGCCCCGCCGGCCGCACCCACCCCGCTTCCATCAGGACGTCGATCGTTCCCTTGGAGATCTGCACGCCGCGGATCGCCTCGATCTCGGCGCGGGTGACCGGCTCATGATAGGCAATGATCGCCAGCGTCTCGATGCCGGCGCGGCTCAGCTTGCGGCTGTCCTCGCGGTCGCGCCGCAACAGGTGCGCCAGGTCGGCTGCCGTCTGGAAGTGCCAGCGCTCGCCGCGCCGGACCAGTTCGATGCCGCGGCCGGAATAGACCTGCTCGAGCCCGGCCAGGGCTGCACGCACGTCCGCATCGGCACCAACATGCGCGCGCAGTTCGTCGATGCCGAGCGGGTGCTCGGCCGCGAACAGCACGGCCTCGACCGCGCGCGACAGGTCGTCGAACGATGTCACATCAGCGATCGGACATAGAGCGGCGCAAAGGCCGACTTCTGCCGAAGCTCGACTTTGCCCTGCCGCGCGAGCTCGAGCACCGCGACGAAGGACGAGGCGAGCGCCGACTTGCGATAGCTCCCGCGCGCTTCGTCAGGCAGGAAGCTGTCGATAATGCTCCAGTCGATCCGCGTGCCGACAAGCGCGGACACCCGCTCGATCGCTTCCTCCAGCGTCATCACGTCGCGCTGGGCAACGACATGCATCACCGGCCGGGTGCGCGCGCTGATCCGGCCATAAGCGGCGATCAGGTCGTAGATCTCGGCTTCCCAGCGTGCCTGGCGAACCACGCGAAGCCCCTCGGGTGCCGCGCGGAGAAACACGTCGCGGCCCATGCGGTCGCGGGCGACCAGCCGGGCGCCCGCCTCGCGCATCGCGTTCAGCCGCTCCAGCCGTATCTGCAGCCGCAGCGCCAGGTCCTCGGGACTGGGCGTTTCCTCCGGGTTGCGCGGCAGCAGCAGCGCCGATTTCAGATAAGCCAGCCACGCCGCCATCACCAGATAGTCCGCGGCAAGTTCCAGGCGCAGCGCGCGCGCCTGGTTCACGAAGCCGAGATACTGCTCCACCAGTTCCAGGATCGAGATCTGGCGCAGATCGACCTTCTGGTTGCGGGCAAGCGCCAGCAACAGGTCGAGCGGGCCTTCCCAGCCTTCGATCTCGATCTTGAGGGTATCGGCGGCGTCGTCGCTCATTGCGCCAGGTTAAGCAGCCAAAACGCGCCTGTCGCAAGAGGGGCAGCCTCAACCCTCCGCCCAGCGACAGGCCGCTGACTTCGATATGCCCCTATACCTTCGTCATCCCGGCCTTGAGCCGGGATCCCGCTTCTTCTTCCGCAAGTCGAAGGTAGCGGGACCCCGGCTCAAGGCCGGGGTGACGAAGGGAAGTTGGCGAGTTCGGGTTGTCGGTGGGGGCTATGCCAGCCCGAGCAACTCGTCCCGCTTCGCGATCAGCGCCTCGAACGCGTCGCTCGGCGCCGCCTCGGCAACGCTCGCCATCGCCCGCGCCAGCCGCGCCACGCACGCTGGCGGCGCGTCGCCGATCCGCCCTGCGATCTCGACCATCTCGGGCATCCGTGCCCAACAGTCGAGCACCACATCGCAACCCGCCGCCAGCGCCGCCGCACCCTTCTCGCCCGCGGTGCCGGATAGCGCCTTCATGTCGATATCATCGGTCATCAGCAGGCCGTCGAACCCGATCTGCCCGCGCACAATGTCCTTGATGACGGTTGGCGAGATCGTCGCCGGCCGCTCCGCGTCCCACGCGTCGAACACAACATGGCAGGTCATCGCCATCGGTGCCTCACGCAGCCGCTGGAACGGCTCCAGATCGAGTTCCAGCGCCGCGGCATCCGCCCGCACGCGTGGCAGCTCGTAATGGCTGTCGACCAGTGCCCGGCCGTGCCCCGGCATATGCTTGATGATCCCGACCACCCCGGCCCGCTGCATGCCTGCCAGCATCGCCTGACCCAGGGCAGAGACGCGCATCGGGTCGCCGCCAAAGGCGCGGTCCCCGATCGCAGGGGTCACGTCGGGCTGGCGCACGTCGAGCAGCGGCGCGCAATTCACGTTCACGCCCACCTCGGCGAGCATGGTGCCAAGCGCCTCGGCATTGGCGAGTACCGCTTCGATCGCGGAAATCGGCGCCAGATCGTAAAGCCGGTCGAATGCCAGTCCCGGCGGAAACGCCGGCCACTCGGGAGGCACCATGCGGCTCACCCGCCCGCCCTCCTGATCGATCAGGATCGGCAGGTCGTCGCGGCCGGACAGCATGCGAAGATCGTCCGTCAGCGCCTTCATCTGCGCACGGTCGACACAGTTGCGCTTGAACAGGATATAGCCGAGCGGATCGGCGTCGCGGAAAAAGGCACGCTCGTCCGCGCTGAGTTCGGCGCCGGCGATGGCGAAGATGACCGGTTTCATGGCCGAGCCTTTAGCTCGTCACGAAGCAGCTTTCACCCGCAACCTTGAGCCGTCCGCAAATCTCGCGCGCCTGGCCGTTGCTGCCGGCGTTCACCCGCAGCCGGAAGATCGCCTTGCCGTCCTTTTCCGCGCGCTCCACCGACTTGCCGAAGGTCGCGAGATAGCCGAACCGCTTCGACAGCCGAGCCCAGGCGGTATTGGCGCCGCCCTCGTTCGGGAACGCGCCCAGCTGGATCAATGAGCCGGAACCCGCCCCCGGGCGCTCTGCTGCCTGTGCGGCGGGGCGCACCGGCGTCACGGTTGCGGCGGCGGGTACTTCGATCTTGGCGGTGCGGCTGCCCGGCTGCCCGGGGCGTTGCTGCGGGGCCGGCGTGCCCTGCACCGGATCCTCGGGAAGCGCGCCGACATTGATGCTGGAATTGCTTTCGGCACCCTGGCTGGTGGTGAAGACGGTGTCGCCCTGCCCCTCCACCTTCATGCCGCCCGGCTCCTGCGGCTTGGTCTTGTAGTCGCCCTGCGGCGCCTCGATCAGCTGACCATTGCCGGTGCCCCCGCGCTGCTGGTCGTACCAGCGATAGGCGAGCGCACCGATCACCAGCAGTACGACCAGGATCAGGAGAACCAGCAGGATCCGGCCAAAGGAACGTCGCTCGACATATTCCTCCTCCACCGTCTCCAGCCACGGCAGCCGATCTTCCTCGGCGACGCTATCCCCTGACCGCACGCTCATCTCAGTGCATCTCCTGCACGGCCTCGACGCCCATCAGCGCCAGGCCGTTGCGGATGATCTGCCCGATCCCGCGCGCCAAGAAAAGCCGTGCGCAAGTGAGCTCCGGCTGATCGACCAGCAGGTAGCGGCGCTCGGGCCGATCATTGCCGGCGTTCCACTGCGCGTGGAAAAGGCCCGCCAAGTCATAGAGATAGAACGCGATCCGGTGCGGTTCGCGTGCCGAAGCGGCACCCTCCACCACCCGCGGGAACTGCGCGGCGAGCTTCACCAGCGCCAGGTCCTCTGTATCAAGCAGGGACAGGTCGACCGCGCCGCACGTGATTCCGGCCTCCGCCGCCTTGCGATGGAGCGAGTGCACCCGGGCATGCGCATATTGCACATAGAATACCGGGTTGTCCTTCGACGCCTCCACCACCTTGGCGAAGTCGAAGTCCATCTGCGCGTCGGCCTTGCGCGTCAGCATGGTGAAGCGGACCACGTCCTTGCCGACTTCGTTGACGACATCGGCGAGCGTGACGAAATTGCCCGCGCGCTTGGACATCTTCACCGGCTCGCCCGCGCGCAGCAGGCGCACCATCTGCACCAGCTTGACGTCGAACTTGGTCTCGCCGCCGGTCAGCGCCTGCACTGCCGCGACGATGCGCTTGACCGTGCCGGCATGGTCCGCGCCCCAGATGTCGATCAGCTGGTCCGCCGACTGCGCCTTCTGGAAATGATAAGCGAGATCCGCGCCGAAATAGGTCCAGCTGCCGTTCGACTTCTTGATCGGGCGGTCCTGGTCGTCGCCGAACTGCGTCGAGCGGAACAGCGGCAGCTCGACCGGCTCCCAATCCTCGGGCGTCTCGCCCTTGGGCGCTTCCAGCACCCCGTCATAGACATAGCCGCGCTCGCGCAGCCACGCCTCGGCCTGTTCCGGCTTGCCCGCCGCCTGCAGCTCGGCCTCGGACGAGAACAGGTCGTGATGGATGCCGAGCAAGGCCAGATCGTCCTTGATCATCACCAGCATGGCGGCGACCGCTTCCTTGCGGAACAGCGCCAGCCATTCGCTCTCCGGCGCGCCGACGAACCTGTCGCCATGTTCCGCCGCCAGCTTGGCACCGATCGGCTTCAGATACTCGCCCGGATACAGGCCCTCGGGGATCTCGATCGTCTCGCCCAGCGCCTCGCGGTAGCGCAGCTGCGCCGAGCGGGCGAGCACGTCGACCTGGCCGCCCGCGTCGTTGACATAATATTCGCGGATCACCTTGTGCCCGACGAACTCGAGCAGGCTGGCAAGCGCATCGCCCACCACCGCGCCGCGGCAATGCCCCATGTGCATCGGCCCGGTCGGATTGGCCGAGACATATTCGACATTGACGGTGGCGCCTTCGCCGACCGTGGACCGGCCATAGGCGTCCGCGGTGTCGAGGATCTCGGTCAGTTCGCCGCGCCAGGTGTCGTCGCTCAATGTCAGGTTGATGAAGCCCGGCCCGGCCACCGACACCGCCGAAACCTCGTCCAGCTTCTCCAGCTCGGCGGCGATCTTCTCGGCCAGCGCGCGCGGGTTGGTCTTGGCCGGCTTGGCGAGCACCATCGCCGCGTTGGTCGCCAGGTCGCCATGAGTCACGTCGCGCGGCGGCTCTACCGTAACCGCGCGTCGCTCCAGCCCCGCGGGCAAGTCCCCGGCGAGGACGAGCGCATCCAGCGCGAGGTTCAGATGCGCGGCGAAACGAGTGTAGAGCGTCATTCACGATTCCAACTGCGGAGGAAGCGCGGGCTCTTAGCGTAGTGGCCGCCCGCCGTCACCTCTTGCCCATCCAAGCCTCAGCCGGACCTCGACCACACGGAGGATTGCGTCAGGCGCAATCGCAGCCACCGCGCTTTGCGATTGCTCCACATGGTGCGGCGCAACATAATTGCTCCCAGAACATAACAGGGATGCCGGTCTGGCTCTTTCGGACACTGAAGGAGAAAGATCGTGACGAAGTTCATTTTCGCAGCAGCTGCCGCCACTCTCGCATTCGCCTCTCCGGCGCTCGCGCAGGAACGCAGCTTCACTCGCGACGGGGTGACCTACAGCTACACCACGACCATCCAAGGCGATGCGCGCGTCCTCGAGGGGCATGCATCGCAAGGCGGCAAGTTCCGGCTGACGGTGAAGAATGGCTGGGTGAAGGGCCATGTCGCCGCCAACCCGGTATCGTTCCGCGCACCCAAGGGCCTGAACACGGTCCAGGTCGCCCAGCGCTGATGGCGGACGGGACCTTCGTTTCGCCGCGAAGGTCCCGTCAGAACCCCTCGGGCAAGTCGACCGGGCCGACCACCTCGCGGTAGCGGGCAATGGCATAGCGGTCGGTCATCCCGGCGATGAAATCGGCAATGTGCCGGCTGCGCCACGGCTCGGCCTCCGGCAACCCGCTGCGCCACGCGTCCGGCATCAGCCCCGGATCAGCAGCATAGGCAGCGAACAGTCCCGCCACCACTGCGTTCGCGGCCTCGGCTGCGGCAAGCTGGCTCGGATGGTGGTACAGATTGGCGTACATGAAGCGCTTCAAGTCGCGCTCGGCGTCGCGCATCGGTTCGGAGAACATCGCCAGCACCTGCCCTGCCCCGCGCACATCCTCGACCGAACCGATCTCCAGCGCCTCCAGCCGGCTCCGCGTCGCCTCGATCAGGTCGTTGACCATTTCGCCGATCTGCGAGCGGATCAGCTCGCCGACCAGCCTCTCGGCCGGCACCCGCGGGAACTTCGCCTGCACCCGGCGCCACCCATCGGCGACGATCGGCAGGATCATCAGCTGGTCCAGCGTCAGCAGCCCCGCGCGCAATCCGTCATCGATGTCGTGATTGTCATAGGCGATGTCGTCGGCGATCGCCGCCACCTGCGCCTCCAGCGAGGGCCATTGGTCCAGCTCCAGCCCGATTTCCGCGTCGACCGTCGCCAGTGCCCATTCGGGCCGCGCGATCGGGCCATTGTGCTTGGCCAGCCCTTCCAGCGTGTCCCAGGTCAGGTTGAGCCCGTCCCACCCGGGATAAGGCCGCTCCAGCGACGTCAGCGTGCGCAGGGTATGGCCGTTATGATCGAAGCCGCCCTGCCCCTCCAGCGCCCGTTCCAGCGCGTCCTCGCCGGCATGCCCGAACGGGGGATGACCGATATCGTGCGCCAGGCACAGCGCTTCGGTCAGATCCTCGTTGAGCCCTAGCGTGCGTGCGACCGTGCGGCCTATCTGCGCGACTTCCAGGCTGTGCGTCAGCCGGACGCGGAAATGATCGCCGTCGGGCGCCATGAAGACCTGGGTCTTGTGGCGCAGCCGGCGGAAGCTGATCGAATGGATGATGCGGTCGCGGTCGCGCTGAAAGGCGTCGCGCGGTCCGCGAACCTCGCCACCCAACTCCGCATGCTTCCGGCCCCGGCTTTGATCGGGCATGCACGCCCACGCTGCATGGCCGATCACTTGTCGCCGATCTTGTTGACCTTCTGCCCCGCCTCGGAGGTGAAGACGAAGCCGGATACGCCGGCCTTGGCGAGGCTGTTCACAAAGGCCTGACCTTCGGCCTCGGTCTTGAAGGGGCCGGTCAGCAAACGATTGCTCGCCCGCACCGGCGTCCACCAGCCGGACTTGCCGCGCAGCTGCGCCGGCGCCTTGGCGGCGACGGACTTCCAGGCCTTGGCGAGATCGCCGGCATTCGCGCCGCCTGCGACCTGGACCCATACCCGCTCAGGGTCCGGCTTGGCCGCGGGTTTCGCCTTCGCGTCGGCTTTGGCCTTTGCATCCAGCTTGGCCTTGGCATCAGCCTTCGCGTCGGGCTTGATCTTGGTGTCGGCGGTCTTGCCCGTCTTTGTGCCCTTGATCGCCGCGGGCTTGGAGGCGTCGTCCGCCCGCGCGGACGCGAGCTTGGCCGGCTCGGCCTTGGCCCTCGGCTTGACAGGCTCGGGCGCTTCCACCGGCGGCGGCGCCGGGGGTGGCACGGTCGCTACCGTGGGCACCGGCAGCGCCATCGAGTTCGCGGCTTCCAGTTCCGCGGCCGGGATCGTCAGATTGGCAACGATCGAGGCGAGAACCGAATCCTCCTGGCCCACGGCTACCGGCCCAGGCGGTGCCGGCTCGGGGGCTGCAGCGGCAACTCGGGTCTCGACAATGGCGGGTGCCGGGGATGTCGAGGGCTGCACCACCGCCACCGGCGGCGGCGTCACCGCAGGCTCAGGCCGTCGAGCCGCGGCAGACTCTAGCGACGGCGTCGCGGCGCTTGGCTGGGTGACGACGGGCGCAGGCGCCGACGCTGCCGGCGTGCTGGGCGACGGCGCGACGATCGCGGAACGGACGATCGGCGGCGTCGTGCTGGCGAGTTGGACCGGCGCCGACGGGGTCGGAGTGGGAGTGGGATTTGCAGCGGGCAAGGTGGCAGCGCTCGTCGCCGGCGCAGGCACTACCTCGCGGGTAGGCACTGGCGTGCGCGCCGGCGCAATCGCGGACGATGCCGCAGGCTCTCGCATCGCGACCACCACCGGGGCCGTTACCGGCGACGGTGTAGGCGCCGGAGCCGGCAAGGGCTGCACGATCGGCGTACGCTGCTGGGCAAAGACCGGCTGGGCCGGCGCGGGCGGCGGCATCGGCTGGGGAGCCGGCGCAGCGAGTAGCCGGGCGTTCACCGGAGTCGCGGCGGCCACTACCACCGGTTCCTGGCGGCGCCGATCACGCGCCGAGCGGCGATCGCGGGTCCTCGCGGCGGGCGCCGGCGCCTGCCGTGCGGCGACCTGCACCGGGCGCTGCTCTGGAACATAATGCGGCAAATTCGGTGCGAGCCGGGCGTCCGCCAACCGCGCCTGAGTCGGCGAGAGCTCGCCGAAATGCACTGCAAAGGCGCGGTCTGCGGGCGTCAGGCCCCCCAGTCGGCGGAAGAACGGCACCAGCGAAGGCGCCATGTTTCCCGGCATCATGCTGGTGGCGATCCGCTCGGCGCCGGCCATGTCTCCGTTCATCGCCAGAATGAACGCGCGCGCCCGCCAGGCCGCGCGGTCGCTGCGGCGTAGCAGCGGGTCGAGCAGCGCATTCGCCTGATCGACCTGCCCGCTGATGCCGAGGGAGAGCGCGTAGCGGCGGACCAGTTCGTCGTCGCGCTCGCGTTGCATCGCCAGCTTGTAATCGGCCTGGGCCAGGCCCGGCTGGCCGAGCAGATCATAAGCGAAGCCGCGATCGGCGGCATAGTCGCGGATCGAGGCTCCGCGCGCTTCCGCGGACTGGAACAGCCGCAACGCTTCGCCGGGGCGCTTCAACCGCACAAGCACCGCGGCCCGTCCGGCGGCAATCCGCGGATCGCCCGGCGACACCGATTCGGCGCGCTGGAAAAACGCCAGCGCGGCCGGCGTGTCGTTCAACCGGGTGCTGAGCCTGCCCGCCTCCACGAGCGCGGACAGGTCACGCGGGTCCGCGGCAAGTGTACGCATCGTCTGGGTCAGACGATCCGCGTCGGGATTCGGCGCCGCGACCATCATGGTCTGCGCGCCGGCGGGCGCGGCCGCGACGGTCAAGGCCATCGCCAGCGCCGCCGAGTGCAACAGGGAAATCCGGATCATGTTGCGGCAGCATAAGCACGGCGGTGGCTTAACGGCCACTGACAGGTCGCCGGCCGCGCGCTCAAGCGAGCCCGGCCAGCGACCAACGCCTGCTTACTGATTGTTCTGGCTGCGCAGGAAGCGGGGGATGTCGAGCGGGTCCTTGTCGTCGTCCTCGCCGGTCGGCTTGGCGCCGCGCGAAGCCGATGCCATGCGCTCGAACAAGGTGCCACCGGAGCGGCGGCCAGGCTTGGCCTGAGGCGCCTCTTCCTCCTCCGCGCCGGTCAGCCAGCGACGGCGATTGCCGAACTCGGGCGGAGTCGCGGTGGGAGCCGGTGCCTGGGGCGCCAGCGGCGGCGGCACGGCATTGTCCGAACCGAGCAGCAGCTCGTCCGAATCGTCCACGTCGTCGGCCCTGGTCGCCGGCTGCGGCGCCGGCGCGGGTGCCGGGTCATAGGCTTCGGGAACGCGCGGCGCTTCGGGTGCCTGCGGGGCGGGTTCCGGCGCGCTGGCGAATACCTGGTCCGAGAAGCCGGGTTCGGGCGCTGCGGGTGCGGGCTCCGGTTCCGGGGCTACCGCCGGCGCGTTGCGGCGCGGGCTTGAGAAGGAAAACACGCGCGGCTGTTCGACGGCGGCCGGTGCGGGCTTCGCCTGCGCATCGGCGTCGATGCCGGTCGCGACCACCGACACGCGGATGCGGCCTTCCAGCTCGGGGTTGAATGCCGAACCCCAGATGATGTTCGCGTCGGGATCCACGAGCTCGCGGATGTGGTTCGCGGCCTCGTCGACTTCGAGCAGGCGCATGTCCTCGCCGCCGGTGATCGACACGATCACGCCCTTGGCGCCGTTCATGCTCACACCGTCCAGCAGCGGGTTGGCGATCGCCTTCTGCGCCGCGATCAGCGCGCGGTCGTCGCCGTCCGCCTCGCCGGTGCCCATCATCGCCTTGCCCATCTCCTGCATCACCGAACGGACGTCGGCGAAGTCGAGGTTGATGAGGCCCGGCATGACCATCAGGTCGGTGATTCCGCGCACGCCCTGCTGCAGCACTTCATCGGCCATTTCGAAGGCCTGCTTGAAGGTGGTGTTGGCGTTGGCGATCAGGAACAGGTTCTGGTTCGGGATGACGATAAGCGTATCGACATATTTCTGCAGCTCTTCGATGCCGGCATCCGCGCTCGCCTGGCGGCGCTTACCTTCGAAGGCGAACGGCTTGGTCACGACACCCACCGTCAGGATGCCCATGTCGCGCGCCGCCTTGGCGATCACCGGCGCCGCACCCGTGCCGGTGCCGCCGCCCATTCCCGCGGCGATGAAGCACATATGCGCGCCTTCCAGCGACTTCTGCACGTCATCGATGGTCTCTTCGGCCGCCGCGCGGCCGATCTCTGGCCGCGACCCGGCGCCCAGACCTTGCGTTATCTTGGCACCCAGCTGGATTCGCTGGGGCGCCGCCGACTGCTTCAGCGCCTGCGCGTCAGTGTTGGCGACCAGGAACTCGACGCCCTGAACGTCCGCGCGGATCATGTTCGCGATCGCATTGCCACCCGCGCCACCGACGCCGATCACCGTGATCTTGGGCGTCAGTTCGTCGACTTCTGCGGGAAGAAACTCAATACTCATCTACGATCTCCCTGCGCCGGCTGCACGGTGACGGCGCGTTTGAAACCTTTTCTGCACCAAGGCTCGGAGCGACTCTAGCCTAAACCCGCGCCTCGTGCCGCATTTCTTTAATAATTTGCCCTAAACGCCGCCATCAGCCGCTGCAGCACCGCGCCGGGACTGGCCCGGGTGACCATCTGATGCGCGGGTTCCAGGCTGCGCAGGTCGATCGGATCGGACGCGGCGAACCGCGCCAGCCCCGCCAGCGTTGCGAAAGCGGGCCCCGAATGCGCCTCGGGCAGTGCCGCCAGTCCGCGCGGTCGGCCGACACGCACGGCGCTGCCCAGCGCCTGCTGCGCATAGTCGGCGATGCCCTTCAGCTCGGCGCCACCGCCGGTCAGCACGATCTGCCGACCGACCGGGTCCTGGAAGCCCAGCTTCTTGAGCTCCTTCTGGATCTCGCCCATCAGCCGCTCCAGCCGCTGGCGGATGATCCCGTTCAGCTGCGCCTTGGTGATGCGCATCCCCTCGACGCTTTCCTCCTGCGTCGCGGGCTGGACGTCGATCGTCTCGCGGTTGTCGCGTGGGGACAGGTTGGCCGATCCGTGGAAGCACTTGGTGCGCTCCGCCCATTGCCGCGCCGTGCCGAACGCCGAAGCGATGTCGTCGGTGACGTCCGCCGATCCCATCGGGATCGACGCCAACCCCGCCAGCACGCCGCCGGCGAACACCGATACGTTGGTCACGCCCGCGCCGATCTCGACCAGCGCCACGCCCAGCTCGCGCTCTTCCTCGGTCAGGCAGGCAAGCCCGGTCGCCACCGGCGCGGCGATGATCGACCGCACTTCGAGATGCGCCGAGCGGACGCACAGGTCCAGGTTGCGGACCGGCGAGCCGTCGGTCGAGACGACATGGATGTCGACGCCTAGCCGGTCGGCGTGCAGACCCAGCGGGCGCTTCACGCCAGCGAGGCCGTCGACGGTGTAGCGGGTGGGTTGCGCATGCAGCACCATCTTGCCCTGCGGGTCGATGGCGTCGCGTCCCGCCTTGAGCAGTTCGTCGATGTCCGCCTGTTCGACTCGGTGGCCGCCCAGATCGGCCTCGAGCTTGACCACGTCGGACACCAGGCCGCCCGCCGAGAAGCTGACCCACACATCCTCGATGTTGATCCCGGCGATGCGCTCCGCCTGCTCCACCGCCTCGCGGATCGCGATCTCGGTCGCGCGCATGTCGGCGACATAGCCGCGCTTGACGCCCCGGCTCTCGCGCTGCCCGGTGCCCAGCACCACCAGCGAGCCGCTGTCGGTGCGCTGCGCGATCAGCGCCGAAACCTTGGACGAGCCCACGTCCAGTGCGGTGATCAACCCTTCGGTCGGAACCTTCGCCATTGCCCTACTCCCCTGATTTCGTCGCATCGGCGGCCGTTGCCGCCACGGCTGGCGCCATGCGCCGCTGCACCACCATGTTGCCCGGCACCCGCATGTCGAAGCGGATGCTGCCCTTGCCGAGCAGCCGCTGCTCGCCGTCCAGTTCGGCGAACTTGCGCAGCGCCGCACGCGACTCATCGTCGCCTTCGGGCAGCTGCAGCTTCTCGCCGGTGCTGAAGGTCAAGTCCCAGCGCCGGTTCCCGATCCACGTCGCCGCGCGCACCAGCGGCTTGAGCGCCGGCGCCGCGTCGAGCAGCGTCCGCCGCGCAGGCTCCTGCGAATTGGCGCCGTCGCCGACCAGCAGCGGCAGCTCGGGCATCGCCTCGCGCGACACCGGCTCCAGCGGCACGCCCGCGGTGTCCACCAGCATCAGCTGCCCGTGGTTCTGCCACACCGCCGCGGGCTCCCGCTCGACGATGAACACCCGCAGCGTGTCCGGCAGCCGCCGCGACACCCGCGCATCCTGCACCCAGGGATATTGGAGCAACCGCTCCCGGATCGCCTTCAGATCCACCAGGGGCATCGCACGGCTGTGCTCACCGTCGAGCGCTTCGGCGATGATCGTCGTCTTATCCATGCGCTTGTTGCCGTCGACCTGGATCTGATCGACCTTCAGCCCCAGGTCGCCCAGCGTATTGGCCGCCGCGACGCCGACCATCCCGGGAATGCCGGCCCACACGCCAAGCGCCAGCACCGCCGCACCCACCGCGCCGACGATGCTCCAGGTCGCGATTCCCTGCAGCGTCTTCTCGCTGAACGGCAGCGCGGCGACCGCCTGTTCTAGCATGCCCGGACGCTTGGGCCGGCGCGCCGGCGCCTTGCGCGCCTTGGGCGTCGCCCCGCGACGGGTCGCGGTCCGCTGGACGGGCCTGCGGCTCAAGCGGCCGCTCCCAGAGCTTCGTCGACGATCCGCTGCACCAGCTCGCCATAGCTGATGCCCAGATGCTTCGCCTGCTCCGGAACCAGACTGAGCGGAGTCATCCCCGGCTGGGTATTCACTTCCAGCAGGAACAGCCCCTCGACGCCCTGGCTGTCGTCCCAGCGGAAGTCGGACCGCGACGCGCCCTTGCACCCCAGCAGCCGGTGCGATTCCAGCGCGATGCGCTTGCACGCCTCGGTGACCTCGTCGGGGATCTGCGCGGGAAACACATGCTCGGTCAGCCCGTCGGTGTACTTCGAGTCATAATCATAGAAGCCGCTCTTGGGCTTCAGCTCGGTGACCCCCAGCGCCTGGTCGCCCAGCACTGCGGTGGTCAGCTCGCGCCCGCGGATGAACGGCTCGGCGAGCAGCTCGTCGAACTCCTGCCACGGCCCCTTGGCGCCCGGCGCGATCGGCGAGCCGTAATTGCCCTCGGCGGTGACGATCGCCACGCCGACCGACGATCCCTCGTTCACCGGCTTGAGCACATAAGGCCGCGGCAGCGGATCGCGCTCGAACAGCTCGGCGCTGCGCACCATCCGCCCGCCCGGCATCGGCACGCCGTGGGGCACCAGCGCCTGCTTGGTCAGCTGCTTGTCGATCGCGATCACCGACGTGACCAGCCCGGAATGCGTATAAGCAATGCCCATCAGGTCGAGCATGCCCTGAATGGTCCCGTCCTCGCCAGGGGTCCCATGCAGCGCGTTGAACACCAGGTCGGGCTTCAACCCTGCCAGGGTCACCGCCACGTCGCGGTCCATGTCGACCCGGGTCACCTTGTGCCCGCGCGCTTCCAGCGCATCGGCGACGCCATTGCCCGACATCAGCGAAACCTCGCGTTCGGCGGACCACCCGCCCATCAGCACGGCGATGTGCAACTGCGTCACTTCTCTACCCCAACTCGCTGGATTTCCCATTCGAGCGTAACGCCCGACTGCGCCTTCACCTTGTCCCGCACCTCTTCGCCCAGCGCCTCGATGTCCGCCGAACTGGCATTGCCCAGGTTGAGCAGGAAATTGCAGTGCTTCTCGCTGACCTGCGCGTCCCCCCGCCGCAAGCCCCGGCACCCGGCCGCATCGACCAGCGCCCAGGCCTTGTGCCCGTCCGGGTTCTTGAAGGTCGATCCGCCGGTCTTGGACCGCAGCGGCTGCGATTCCTCGCGGGCGGCGGCGATGCGGTCCATCTCCGCCTGCACGACCGCCGGTTCCTCATTATGCCCGCGGAACGTCGCCGAGACGACGATCGCGCCTTCGGGAAGGTCGCTGTGGCGATAGGTATAGCCAAGCTCGGCCAGCGCCAGCGTCCGCCGCTCACCCGATCGCAGCACCACGTCGCACTCGACCAGCACGTCCTTGGTCTCGCGCCCGTACGCGCCGCCATTCATCCGCACGAAGCCGCCGACCGTGCCGGGGATCGAACGCAGGAACTCGACGCCGCCGATGCCCGCATCGCGCGCGCTCGACGACACCAGGATCCCGCTCGCCCCCCCGCCGCAGCGCAGCGTCACCGCGTCCACGCGCTCGACCTTGGCGAACGGCTTGCCCAGCCGGATCACCACGCCGGGCACGCCGCCGTCGCGCACGATCATGTTCGAACCCAGCCCCAGCCCCATCACCGGCACCGAAGGATCTAGGGCGAACAGGAAGCTGCTAAGGTCCTCTACATCCGCCGGCTCGAACAGCCATTCCGCCGCGCCGCCCGCCTTGAACCAGACCAGAGGGGCAAGCGGCGCCCCCTGCGTCAATCGCCCGCGCACCGGGGGAAGCGCGTAGCAGACGCTCACGCCGTGACGCCTGCACGCGCCTGGGCGATGCCCTCGGCCAGGCCCGCGGCCCATTTGGTGATGTCGCCGGCGCCCAGGCACACCACCAGGTCGCCGGGCACCGCCGCCTCGGCCAGCACCCGCGCCAGCGCGTCGGCGTCGTCGACCACAGCCGCCGATCGGTGCCCGCGCCGCTTCACGCCCTCGACCAGCGCCTCGGCCGACACGCCTTCGCGCGGATGCTCGCCCGCGGCATAGACCGGCGTCACCAGCACCATGTCGGCGTCGTTGAACGCCTGGGCGAAGTCGTCCATCAGCCCCTCGAGGCGCGAATAGCGATGCGGCTGCATGACTGCGATCACGCGGCCCTGCGCGCTTTCCCGCGCCGCCGACAGCACCGCGCGGATCTCCACCGGATGGTGGCCATAATCGTCGATCACGGTGATCCCGTCGACTTCGCCGACCTTGGTGAAGCGCCGCTTCACGCCGCCGAACTGGGCGAAGCCCTGCTGGATCGTGGCATCGGGAATGCCCAGCTCCAGCGCCACGCCGATTGCGGCCAGCGCGTTCTGGACATTGTGGCGGCCGGGCATCGGCAAGTCGATATTCTCGATCGACCGCGTGCTGCCGTCGCGCTGGCGAATGATGACCTCGAAGCGGTTGCCGCCCAGATAGGGGGTGACGTTCACGCCGCGCACGTCGGCGCTGGCGGCGAAGCCATAGGTCACGATCCGCCGGTCGCGCACGCGCGGGATGATCGCCTGCACTTCGGGATGGTCGAGGCACAGCAAGGCCGCGCCATAAAAGGGCACGTTCTCGACGAACTCGACATAGGCGTCCTTGGCGCGGTCGAACGAGCCATAATGGTCGAGATGCTCGGGATCGATGTTGGTGACGACTGCGATCGTGCCATCCAGCCGCAGGAAGCTGCCGTCGCTCTCGTCGGCCTCGACCACCATCCAGTCGCTGTCGCCAAGCCGGGCGTTGGAGCCATATTGGTTGATGATCCCGCCGTTGATCACGGTGGGGTCGACATGGCCGGCGTCGAGCAGCGCCGCGACCATCGAAGTCGTCGTCGTCTTGCCGTGCGTCCCCGCCACCGCGACGGTGGACTTGAGCCGCATCAGCTCGGCGAGCATCTCCGCGCGACGCACCACCGGAATGCGGCGCTCATAAGCGGCCTCGACCTCGGGGTTGGTCCGCACGATCGCCGTCGAGGTGACGACCACCGCCGCGTCGCCCAGATTGTCGGCCTTGTGCCCGATCGTCACCGGTATGCCGCGGTCGCGCAGCCCCTGGACGACATAGCCCTCGGCCACGTCCGAACCCTGCACCTGATATCCAAGATTGTGCATCACCTCGGCGATGCCCGACATGCCAATGCCGCCGATCCCGACGAAGTGGATCGTGCCGATGTCGGTTGCGACACCCTTCATGCGCCGAAAACCCTCATGCGTGCGCAAGCCTTCCCTGAAATGCCTTGCGGCGGATCGCGATCGGCGCGGTCGGCGCGTGAATCGATTCCACCAGGTCGGCCAAGTCGCTCGCGGCATGCGGGCGGCCGCAGCTGCGCGCGCGCGACGCCGCATTCTCCAGCCCCTGGGTGTCGAGGCCCAGCTTCTGGATCTGCTTGGCCAGTTCGGCCGCGGTGAACGCCTTTTGCGTGATGGTGCGCGCACCACCCGCCTTGGTGATCTCGCGCGCATTGGCGGTCTGGTGATCGTCGGTCGCGGTGGGCAGCGGCACCAGGATCGCCGGACGGCCGGCGGCGGTAAGCTCGGCGATGGTCGACGCCCCTGCCCGCGCGATCACCACATGCGCCCAGGCCAGTGCCTCGGGCATGTCGGCGATATAGGTCGACAGGTCGGCGGGGATCTCATGCGCCTGATATTTGGCGCGCACCGCGTCGATATCCTCGATCCGCGCTTGATGCGTCACTTGCAGCCGGCGGCGGAAATGCACCGGCAGCAGCGCCAGGCCATCGGGCACCACCTGGCTCAGCACGGTCGCGCCCTGGCTTCCGCCGGTGACCAGCACGCGGAAAATGCCTTCCTCGTCCAGCGCGGGATAGGGCCGCTCGCGCAGCGCCAGCACCGCCTCGCGCACCGGATTGCCGACCAGATGGGTCTTGGCGGCCCAGCCCGGCTTCATCCGCTCGACCTGGTCATAGGACGTGGCGATCGCCTTCACGCGCCCGGCAACGAACCGGTTCACGCGGCCAAGCACCGCGTTCTGCTCATGGATCACGGTGGGAATGTCCGCACGGAACGCCGCCAGCAGCGACGGCAGCGCCGGATAGCCGCCAAAGCCGATCACGGCGGCCGGCTTCAGCTCACGGTACAGCCGCAACGCCATCGACCGTCCCGCCACGACGTTGCGCATCGCACGAACATAGCCCAGCGGCCCGCCACCCAGGCGCCCGGCCGGCAGGACATGCGTCTCGACATCCTCGAACAGTCCGGGAAAGCGCACGCCCCGGTCATCGCTCACCAGCGCGACATGGTGGCCGCGGCTGGCAAGCTCCGCCGCCAGCGCCGCGGCCGGCACCATATGCCCGCCGGTTCCCCCCGCTGCCAGGACATAGCTGCGCGCGTTCGTCATGTGTTGCTCCAACGCCCCCGATAGGATGATCGCTTCAGATACGGGTTTCGCCGCGTGAAAGCGAGCAGCAGGCCAAAGCCGATCGACAGCGCGATCATCGACGATCCTCCATAGCTGATGAACGGCAGCGTCATGCCCTTGGACGGGGCGATGCCGGTGTTCACCGCCATGTTGATCAGCGCCTGCACGCCGAACTGCGCGGCAAGGCCGGAGGCCGCGAGCAGCTTGAACGCGTCTTCCTCGTCGAGCTGCTTCATCAGCACCCGGATGACGATCGCGGCATACAGCACGACGATCACCGCGCAGGCGAGCAGCCCGAACTCCTCGCCGATGACCGAGAAGATATAGTCGGTATGCGCCTCGGGCAGGCGGAACTTCATCTGGCCGCTGCCCGGCCCGGTGCCGGTGAACCCGCCGGCGGTCAGCGTGTCGTGCGCCATCTCGACCTGGTATCGGTCGGCGAGCGCCGCTTCCTTGGTCGGGAACAGGAAATTGTCGATGCGGGTGCGCGCGGTGTCGTAGAACAGATATGCCGCCACGACGCCCGCGACCGCGGTTCCCGCCAGCCCGCCGATCGCCGCGGGCGAGATGCCCGACACCACCAGCAGGATCACCCACACCAGCCCGAACACGATCGTCTGCCCGAAATCGGGCTGCATCATCAGCAGCACGCCGACCAGCGCCGTCACCCCGCCGGTGATGAACAACACCGGCAATTCGGGGTCCTTGGCGCGGAACGATAGCATCCACGCGGTTGACACGATGAACAGCGGCTTCAGGAATTCGGACGGTTGCAGGTCCGAAAAGCCCAGGCTGATCCAGCGCCGCGCGCCATTGGTCTCGTGGCCGATGAACGGCACCAGCAGCAGCAGGAACAGGAAGAACGCGGCGCCCAGCAGCGACAGCCGCCGCGCCAGCGTGACCGGCAGCATCGACACGCCGATCAGCACCGGCATCGACACGCCGACCCACATCAGCTGGCGCCAGAAATAATACATTGCGGGCACGACATGCCCCGCACCCGAATAGCGCCGCGCCGTCGCCGGCGAAGCCGCCGCCACCGCGACCAGGCCGATCGCGATCAGCAGCATCGCCAGCAACAGCAGCATGCGGTCGACTTCCCAGAACCACATGCCCGCGCGCGAGGTGTTGGCACGGCTCAGTTGGTTGGAAACGCGACGTTTTACCTCGGTGCTGACGGCCTGTGTCTCGGCTGGCTTGTTCATCCGAGCGCTTCCACGGCATCCCGGAACGCCTGGCCGCGCGCCTCATAATCCTTGAACTGGTCGAACGACGCGCAGGCCGGCGATAACAGCACGGTTTCGCCTGGCCGCGCCTGCGCGGCGGCGCTGCGGACGGCTGCCTCCAGCGTGCCCGCGCGCTCCACCGGCATGTCGCCGGCCAGCAGCTCGGCAAACCGGTCGCTCGCCTCGCCGATGGTGTAAGCCTTCGCCACATGCCCGAAGCCGGGACGGCAGGCGTCGAGATCATCGGTCTTCGCCAGCCCGCCGACGATCCAGTGGATGCGGTCGAACGCGGCGAGTGCCGGCGCGGTCGAGGTCGGGTTGGTCGCCTTGCTGTCGTTGACGAACAGCACGCCCTCGCGCGTGGCGACGCGTTCCATGCGGTGCGGCAGTCCGCCGAAGCTCTCCAGCCCGCGGTCGATCGCCGCCTGCTCGATCCCCAATGCCTGGCACACGGCGATCGCCGCCAGTGCGTTCTGGGCGTTGTGGGGCCCCTGCAATGCCGGCCAGCGCGACTGGTCCATGCACACGCCCGGAGCGATCTTGGTCAGGTCCGCCGAACGACCCGAGGTCGCCAGCCCGCGCGCGATTGCCGCCGAGGCCGCATCGCCGATCCCGATCACCGCGCCATGCCCCACCGACTGCATCGCGAACAGCCGCGCCTTGGACGCGGCATAGCCTTCGAACCCGTCATAGCGGTCGAGGTGATCCGGCGTGATGTTGAGCAGCACCGCCACGTCGCAATCCAGGGTCCGCGTCAGGTCGATCTGGTAACTCGACAGCTCGAGCACATACACGCCCCCTTCCGGCAGCGGATCGCGCCCAAGGATCGGCAGCCCGATATTGCCCCCGGCAAGGCTGGGCCGCCCGGCGGTGCGGCAGATATGATCGATCAGCGCGGTCGTGGTCGACTTCCCGTTGGTCCCAGTGATCCCCACCACCTGGTGCCCCGGCAGCCCACCGCGCGCCTGCGCGAACAGCTCGATGTCGCCAATCACCGGCACCCCGAACGCCGCCGCATGCGCCGCGATCGGATGGGTGTTGAGCGGCACCCCCGGTGACACGACCACCCCGGCAAAACCCGTAAGGTCCAACGTCAACGGATCGGCAACAACAATCTCCCTCTCCCCTTCAGGGGAGAGGGTCGGGGAGAGGGGCAGTGCGGCCCGAGCCGCCTCGCTAGAATCCCAGACAACAACCTCGGCCCCGCTAGCCACCAGGGCATGCACAGTCGCAAGCCCGGAGCGGGCAAGCCCGAGCACTGCATAGCGTTTGCCGCGCCAGGCGGTGCTCGTGATCACCGCAGCTTCAGCGTGGAGAGCCCCGCCAGCGCCAGCACGAAGGCGATGATCCAGAAGCGGATCACCACCGTCGGCTCCGACCAGCCGAGCTGTTCGAAATGGTGGTGGATCGGCGCCATCTTGAACACCCGCTTGCCGGTGCGCTTGAAGAAGAACACCTGGATGATGACGCTCATCGCCTCGACCACGAACAGCCCGCCGATGATGCCGAGCACCAGCTCGTGGTGCGAAGTCACGGCGATCGTGCCCAGCGCCCCGCCCAGCGCCAGGCTGCCGGTGTCGCCCATGAACACCGCCGCGGGCGGCGCATTGAACCACAGGAACGCCAGCCCCGCACCGATGATCGCGCCGCAGAAGATCGCCAGCTCGCCCGATCCCGGAACGTGCGGGATGCCCAGATAGGTCGCGAACTTCACGTTGCCGGTCAGGTAGACGATCACCATGAACGCCAGGCTGGCGATGATCACCGGCATCGACGCGAGCCCGTCGAGCCCGTCGGTCAGGTTGACCGCATTGCCGAACGCCACGATCGTGAAGGCGGCAAAGACGATGTAGAAATAGCCCAGGTCCGGATGCACCCCGCTCAGGAACGGCACGTATAATTCGGTCGAGCCCTGCGAGATGATGATCCAGCTCGCGATCCCCGCGATGATGAACTCGCCCAGCAGCCGCGTCCGCCCCGAAACCCCCGCGGTGCTCGCCTTGCGCACCTTGTCATAGTCGTCGAGGAACCCGATCATCCCGAACCCGCAGGTCACGAACATGCACGCCCAGACATAAGGGTTGCTCAGGTCCATCCACAGCAGCAGCGACACGGTCAGCGCGGTCAGGATCATCAGCCCGCCCATCGTCGGCGTGCCGCGCTTGGCCAGGTGGCTCTGCGGCCCATCGGCGCGGATCGGCTGCCCCTTGCCCTGCCGCACCCGCAGCCAGCCGATGAAGCGCGGCCCGATGATCAGCCCCAGCAGCAGCGCCGTCGCCACGGCCGCGCCGGTGCGAAAGGTCAGATACCGGATCAGGTTGAGGATACCGGGGAAGCCCAGATGCTCCGCGATCAGGTACAGCATTAGGCAACAGCCCTTTCCGCCAGCGCCGCCACCAATGTGGACAGCCGCACGCCATTCGAACCCTTGACGAGAACCGCGTCTCCCGGCGCCAGCACGGCTTCCAGCCGTTCGCGCGCCTGCGCGGCGTCGGGCACATGGACGAAATCGATCCGGCCCTCAAGCGCCTTCGCAAGCGGCCCCATCTCGTCGCCGACCAGGATCGCCTGCGCCACCCCGGCGGCCGCGATCGGTGCGGCCAGTTCGGCATGGAACGCCGCCGAATGCGCGCCCAGCTCGCGCATCTCGCCCAGCACCACCAGCTTGCGCCCGGCCTCCTGCGCCAGCACCGCCAGCGTCGCGCGCATCGACGCCGGATTGGCGTTGTAGCTCTCGTCGACGACCAGCGCCTCGCCGTCACCCACCCGCACCGTCATCCGCGCACCGCGCCCGGCCAGCCCGCCCATCTCGGCCAGCGCCAGCCCCGCCATCTCCAGGTCGCCGCCCGCCGCGTCCACCGCCACCAGGATCGCCATCGCGTTCGACACCCAGTGCGCGCCTGGCTGCGACACGGTGAAGCTCAGCTCGCGCTCGCCGAAACGCGCCGACACGAACGTGCCGCCGCTCGGCAGCCGCATCGTCTCGACCGCGCGATAGTCCGCGCCCTTGCCCAGGCCAAAGGTCACGATGCGCCCCGCATGCGGCCGCGCCGCGTCGATCAGCCGGTCGCGGTGTGGGCTGTCGAACGGCACCACTGCGGTGCCGCCAGGCTCCAGCCCCTGGAAGATCTCGCCCTTTGCATCGGCGATCGCTTCTTCGGACGCGAAGAAACCCATATGCGCCGGCGCGATGGTGGTGACGATCGCCACGTGCGGCCGCACCAGCCGGGTGAGCTGCGCCAGCTCGCCGGCGTGGTTCATCCCCATCTCGAACACGCCGAAGCGCGTCGCCGCCGGCATCCGCGCCAGGCTCAGCGGCACGCCGGTATGGTTGTTGTAGCTCTTGACCGAACGATGCGCACAGCCCGGCTCCACCCGGTCGAGCGCCGCGAACAGCGCCTCCTTGGTCCCGGTCTTGCCCACCGATCCGGTGACGCCGATCACCGTGCCGGCCATCCGCGCCCGCGCCGCCCGCCCCAGCGCGTCGAGCGCGGCGGTCGTATCGGCAACCCGCACCTGCGGCCCCTCGACCGCATCGGACACGATCGCCCCCGCCGCGCCGCTGGCAAAGGCCTGCGCGACGAAGCGATGCCCGTCGGTCGCCTCGCCCTTGAGCGCCAGGAACAGGTCGCCGGGACCGACTTCGCGCGAGTCGAAGGTTACGCCGGTGGCGGCGAAGTCCGCGGAAGGACTTCCACCCGTCGCGGCAGCAATTTCCTCGGAGGTCCAAAGCGGCGTCATGCCCCTCCTCCCCCTAGACGGGGGAGGATAGCGTAGCTTGCGAGCTCGCTCGCTAGCGCAGCTTGGAGAGGGTGAGCGGCGCGCATGCGCCGCGCGATTTGCGTCGCAAATCGCACCCCTCTCCCTCCCAGTGCCTGCGGCAGCGGGCCCCTCCCTCCCCCGCAAAGGGGGAGGGCATCATCGGCAAAAACCCTCACGCCGCGCACTCGCGCGCGACGGCGACATCATCGAACGGCAGCACCAGGTCGCCGACGACCTGCCCCTGCTCATGTCCCTTGCCGGCCAGCAGCACGATGTCGCCCGCCCCGGCCGTGCCGATCGCCGCGGCGATCGCCGCGCGCCGGTCGCCGATCTCCTGCGCCTCGGGGGCGCCCTTGAGCATCTCGCGCCGGATCGCCGCCGGGTCTTCGCCGCGCGGGTTGTCGTCGGTGACGATCACCACGTCCGCGCCGGCAGCCGCGGCGCGCCCCATCGGCTCGCGCTTGCCGGGGTCGCGGTCGCCACCGGCGCCCAGCACCAGGATCAGCCGACCCTCGGCATGCGGCTTGAGCGCCGCGATCGCCGCCTCCACCGCATCGGGGGTATGGGCATAATCGACATAGACCGGCGCGCCCGCGGCGGTGATCACCGCCCGCTCCAGCCGCCCGCGCACCGGCTGCAACCGCGCCAGATTGGCGAGCGTCGCCGCGACATTGCCGCCGCTCGCGATCACCAATCCTGCGGCGACCAGCGCGTTCGCCGCCTGATACGCGCCGATCAGCGGCAGGTTTACCTTGTGCGTAGCGCCCTCCGCCTCGATCACCAGCCCCTGGCCCAGCAACGTCGGCGTGCGCGACACCAGCTTCAGCGTCGTGCCATGCTCGCCCACCGTGATCAGCCGGTTGCCGCGCATCCGCGCCAGTTCCTCGACGCGCGGCGCATGCGGATCGTCGGCCCACACCACCGCCGTGCCGTCGGAGTCGAGCACATCGGCGAACAGCCGCAGCTTCGCGCAGAAATAGGCGGCCATGTCGCCGTGATAGTCGAGATGGTCGCGGCTCAGATTGGTGAACGCCGCCGCGCGCACCGCCAGCCCCTCGGTGCGATATTGCGACAGCCCGTGCGACGAGGCTTCGAACGCGACATGGCTGACGCCCTCGCGTGCCAGCCCGGCGACGTTGGACAGGAAAGTGACGATGTCCGGCGTGGTCAGCCCGGTGCTCACCCGCTCGTCGGCGGTGGTGACGCCCAGCGTCCCGATCGACGCGGCGTGATGCCCGGCCATCCGCCACAGCTGGCGAGTCATCTCCACGGTGGAGGTCTTGCCGTTGGTCCCGGTCACCGCGACCGACATTTGCGGGAACGGCGCGAAGAACGCCGCCGCCAGCCGTGCGAACGCCTCGCGCGGATTGTCGCTGGCGATATGCACTGCGCCCTCGACCACCGCCTCGCGCCGCGCCACCACCGCGACCGCGCCCGATCGCACCGCATCGGCGATATAGTCTTCGCCGTTCACCCGCGCGCCCAAGAACGCACCGAAGATCGTTCCCGGCGCGACCTTGCGGTGGTCGATCGCGAACCCGGTGACGAGGGCGTCCTGGCCCTCGCCGGTCAGGCTACCCAGCTTCATCGCGCCGCCTTCGTGCCGGCCGGCCCCGCCCAGAGCAGCGGCATCAGGTCGCCCAGTTCGATGTCGCGGCTGTTGTCGGGCGTCACGCCCAGGATCGATCCGGTCCGGCTCACCACCCGGCTGACCACCGGCGACGCGGTCCAGGCGGCGGTGGTGCGGGAAACGGTGGCGGTGCGTTGCGGCGAGTCGAGCATGGCCACCACCACATAGCGCGGCGCGTCGATCGGGAAAGCCGCGGCGAAGGTGGAAACGTTGCGGCCCTTGTCATATCCGCCGGCCGACGCAGCCTCGGCGGTGCCGGTCTTCCCGCCCAGCCGATAGCCCTTGGCCTCGCCCATCCGGCCGGTGCCCTTCAGCACGATCAGCCGCAGCATCTGGCGCATGCGGCGGCTGGTGGCCTCGTTCATTACCCGCGTGCCGGCGACTTCCTTGCCGGGCGCAACCTTCAGCAGCGTCGCCGGGCGCAGCGTGCCGCCATTGACCATCGCGGCATAGGCATTGGCCAGGTGCAGCGGCGTCACTGCGATGCCATGGCCATAGGCAGTCGTCATCACCGTGGTCCGCGCCCAATAGGTCGGCCAGAGCGGCTTGGCGCCGTCCCCCAGCTCGATTTGCGCGCGCTGGTCGAACCCCAGCCGCTGGAACAGGCTCTGCATCCGCGCGGCCCCCATCTCGTCGGCGATCCGCGCGGTGGCGATGTTGGACGAATAGATCAGCACTTCGGGCACGGTAAGCCAGCGAAAGGTCTCGTCGCCCGGATCGTCGCTGATCCGGAAGCGCCCGACCTGAAGCGGATGCGTCGCGTCGAACCGGCGCGCCATCGACGGCATCAGCCCCGCATCGATCGAACCCGCGACTGCCAGCGGCTTGAAGGTCGATCCAAGCTCGTACACGCTCTGGGTCACGTTGTTGCGCGGCGGAATGCCCCGAATCGCATTCGGATTGAACGTCGGCAGCGACACCATCGCCATCACTTCGCCGGTGCGTACGTCCAGCACGATCCCGGCCGCGCCGCGCGCCTGGAACGTGTTCATCGCCCCGCCCAGCTCGCTCTCCATCGCCGCCTGCACGCGCGCGTCGATCGACAGGGCGACCGGCTGGCTGCGCAGCGCCGGATCGGACAGGCGCTTCTCCAGCACCTTTTCCATGCCCGCCACGCCATGACCGTTGGAATCGATGAAGCCCAGCACATGCGCGGCCATCGTCGATTGGGGGTACAGCCGGTCGGGCTCGCGCTGGAACTCGATCGCCGGCTCGCCCAGCGCGTTCACTGCGCTGACCAGCTCGGGCAGCGCCCGGCGCTTCAGAAAGGCAAAGCCGCTGCCGGAATTTAGGATCGCCTGATAGCGCGCGGCGGTCTGATCCGGGATCAGCTCGGCCAGCTTCTGGGCCAATGCCGCCTTGTCGCCGATCACCTGGTTCGGGTGGATCGCGATCGTCCATGCGTCGATGGTGCGCGCCAGCGGCGCGCCGTTCCGGTCGACGATGTCGCCGCGCGGCGGGATCAGCCCGGCATTGATGTCGCGCGCCGTCGCCGGCTGGGCCCACAGCGCCAGCAGCGCCAGCTTGGCGATCACCACCAGCATGCCCGCGCCGAACAGCAGCGACAGCACCATCAGGCGCAGCTGGGCAACGGCGACGAGCGCCTGCCGGGCACCGCCCGTGCGGCCCTGCCGGGCCGGCGGGGCGACGACGACGATCAACGCAGTGCCAGCTTCTCGCGCTTCGCCAGCTTGGCGAGGTCGTCTAGAGTCGATGCACTCAGCACGCCCGTCTCGGCCATGGCTACCGCCTGGCCACTCGCCTTCTTCATCAGCTTCTTGATGTCCCCGCTCGCTTGCGCGACTGCCTTCACGGGCACCGCGCCGGGCTGAGCACCCTGCACCGGCTGCGGCGTGACGGCCGGCGCCGCGGCGATCGGGGCTGGGGTCACGCCGGTCGGCACGACCAATGCGGCGGTCTGCAACGTCGCCTCACCCGGCATCTGGTCCAGGCTTGCCAGCGCTGTCTCGCCGGGAAGGAACTGCTGGGCGTCGGGCGCGGCCAGTGCCAGCACTTCGCCGTTCCAGCGCTCCAGCTGGGCCAGGTTGGCGCGCGTGTTGAACTCGGTCTCGAGCTGGCGGATGTCCTTCTGCGCGGCGACGATCGCGGCCTTGGTCGCGTTGAGCTTCGCCTGCTCGGCGGCGCCGTGCGAATTCACCAGATAGCAGGCGGGCGCCACCACGACGCCGCACAGGAACCATCCCACACCCCTGAAGCGATTCATCGCCATTACGCCACTCCCTCACTGGACCACGGCGCCGCGGCCGTGCGACGCGCCACGCGCAACGTCGCCGACCGTGCGCGCGGATTACGCGCCAACTCCGCCTCGCTCGGCCGAACGGCCTTTGCGGGCGTCTCGAAACTCGGTTCCGCCCGCGGGCCGACCGCCGGGCGGTGCCGCGAACCCGCGGGCTCGCTGCCGCTGCGCTCGCGCAGGAACCGCTTCACCAGCCGGTCCTCCAGGCTGTGGAACGTCACCACCGCCAGCCGGCCGCCAGGCTTCAGCACGCGCTCGGCCGCGGCCAGCCCTTCCGTGAGTTCGTCCAGCTCGCGGTTCAGGTGGATGCGGATTGCCTGAAACACCCGGGTTGCCGGGTCCTTCTTGTCATGCGGCTTGTGGTTTAAGGCTTTCCTAACCACGTTCGCCAGTTCGGAAGTCCGCTTAAGGGGCCTTGCGGATACGATCGCCCGCGCCACGCGCCGCGACCGCGGTTCCTCGCCATATTGAAACAGCACGTCGGCGATCGCCGCCTCGTCGGCGGTGTTCAGCCATTCTTCGGCGCTCTCGCCGGCCTGGCTCATGCGCATGTCGAGCGGCCCGTCCTGCTGGATCGAAAAACCACGCTCGGCCTGGTCGAGCTGCATCGACGACACGCCGATGTCCAACGTCACCCCGTCGACCGGCGCCAGCCCGCGCCGCTCCAGCTCGTCGGCCAGCTGGCTGAACGGCGCCTCGATCAGCACCAGCCTGCCGTCATGCTCGGCGACGATGGATTGGCCGCCTTCGATCGCGGAGGGGTCACGATCGAAAGCGGCCACCTCGGCACCCTGCGCGAGGATCGCTCTGGTGTATCCGCCCGCGCCGAAGGTCGCGTCGACGTGGCGCTCACCGGTCTGGATGGCGAGCCCGTCGAGCACTTCGTCGAGCAAAACCGGGATGTGCGGCTGGCCGGGCGCGCTCACAGCTTCACTCCCTTGCTCTCGCACAGGAAGGCGCAGATTTCGCGCAGGCCGGCGTCGGCATTCTCGTCGGCCATCAGCACTTCGGGTGCCCAGATGTCGAACGTCTCGCCCGATCCGTTGAAGAACGCCCATTTGCCGATCTTGGCCTTCATCTTGAAGAAGGGCGGGAGCACGAAGCGGCCGCTATCGTCGAACGGCGCCTTCTCGACCTGGCCGAAGGCACGGCGCTTGGCGCTGGCGTCGGTGGTCTCGCCGCGGTCCGACGCCTGCTGTTCGCGGCGGTCGATGCGGTCGTATTTTTCCTTGGACCAGCTCAGGTCGTGCGCGGACAGGCACGCATCGTCGGGATGCAGCCCTACGACGATCTGGCGGATGTCCGAGTTGCGCTCGGCGGCGGCGCGCAGGTCGGCGGGAATGGCGACGCGACCCTTCTGGTCGACCGCCTGGAGCGCAAATCCTTCGAAAAGCTCCCTGTCCGCCACGCCGCACCCCTTTGGAATCGCCCCCGACGTTCCGGTCCGCGCGATCCCGGCGCGGACTGGCTCCGGCTTTTCACCGGAAGGGATCGTCTTCCTGCACGCATTCCTAACCTAGATGCTCGCGGGCGACAACGGAGAATCCGGGGATTTCAGGGGAAATACCCCCACTTTCCGCCACTCTGGGCACGTGTTTTCACTTGAATCACGCTATGTTCGCGCTAAGTTCCTGATCGCACACGCATATGCCGCCGCGGCTTGAGCCACGGCCCGCGATCCCGCGCGTCAACAAGAAGATAAAGCGCCGGCCTAAACCAACAGCCAAGCCTAACGCTTTGGCGACTCCGCGGACTTAGGCGCCGCAGTGGAGGAAGTGCTCGGCGTCACGCCCAGCTCGGCCAGGGGCTCGTCCCTGCCCTTGTCGGCAGCCCCGTTCGACAGATCGTCGGTCATGTTGGCGACGACCTCGGCATTGGGCGCACCCACCGCGGTGACCGGCTCGTCACGATTGGCAGAGGAAAAGATAATGCTCGCCAGGCCAATAAGCACCAGAACGATCGCCAGTCCGGTCAACCCGACACGGAGGCGCTGCATTGCTTGGGCAGAGTCCTGGTGCGATCCCGACTTCATAAGCTGTGGCGGAAAAGTAACACCTCCCCACCCCCTTGTCTACGGAACCGCTCAGTCCGTCGTCAGCGACACGGGCACGGGCAGTCCCTTGGCGGCCAGCCATTCCGGATTGTAGAGCGTCGAGAGATAGCGAAAACCCGTGTCGCACAGGATCGTCACGATCCGCTTGCCGGGGCCGAGCTGCCGCGCCAGCCGTACCGCCCCGGCCACGTTTATCCCCGAGGAAAGGCCGAGACACAGTCCTTCTTCGGTCAGCAGCCGCCGCACCCAGGCGAGCCCCTCCTCGTCCGATATGCGGAACTGGGTGTCGACGGGGGCGCCTTCCAGATTGCCGGTGATCCTGCCCTGGCCGATGCCCTCGGCGACCGACGATCCTTCGGACCTCAGCTCGCCGCACGCATAGTAATCATACAGCGCCGCGCCGTGCGGGTCGCTGAGCGCGATGCATACCCGCTCGTCCCGCGCCTTCAGGCCCATGCCGACTCCCGCCAGCGTGCCACCCGTACCCACCGCGCAAGTGAAACCGTCGATGCGGCCATCCATCTGGCTCCATATCTCTTCGGCGGTGCCGACGATATGCGCCTTGCGGTTGGCAGTGTTGTCGAACTGGTTTGCCCAGATCGCGTTCGGCGTCTCCTCGGCTATCCGGCGCGAGGTGTGCACGAAGTGCGCGGGATTGGAGTATGCCGCCGCCGGCACCAGGACGAGCTCGGCACCGAGCGCGCGGAGCGTGTCCATTTTCTCGCGGCTCTGCGTCTCGGGCATGACGATGATCGTCTTGTAGCCCTTGGCGTTCGCTACGAGCGCCATGCCGATGCCGGTGTTCCCCGCGGTACCCTCGACGATCGTGCCCCCTGGCTGGATCAGCCCGCGCTCTTCGGCATCGCGCACGATGAACAGCGCGGCACGATCCTTGACCGAGGCTCCAGGGTTCGCGAACTCGCATTTGGCATAGATGTCGCAGCCGGTTTCTTCGCTAGGCCCCTTCAGCCGCACCAGCGGAGTGTTGCCAATGAGCGCGAGCGTATCGGATGTCACATGCATTGCCGCTACATAGGAAGCGCTGACCCGCTACCGCAAGCAAGCGAAACTATGCCGCCACGCCAGCGCGCTTGAGATGCGGCCCCAGCCGACCGGTCAGCCACAGGAAGAACATGCGATAGTCGGACGCCAGCGACCACAGCGGGTAGGTGAACGTGGCGGGCCGGTTCTTCTCGACTCCGAAATGCGCACCCCAGGCAAAGCCGTACCCGGCCAGCGGCAGTGCCAGCCACCACCATCCGCCCGAATGGATCGCCAGCGCCAGGAACAGGAAGGTCAGCGCCGTCCCCGCATAATGCAGACGGCGCGTCGCCGGCTTGGCATGTTCCTGAAGGTAATAGGGCCAGAAATCCCGGTAGTGGGTGATGGTGCGGGCCATGGGGACAGGCTATCGGGCGCCATGGACGCGCGCAAGCACTCCTTCCCTCCGGTGATCGATGCCAGAGTCCAGTTGCTGATCCTCGGTTCGCTGCCGGGGGAACGCTCGCTGGCCGAGCGGCGCTACTACGCGCATCCGCAGAATCAGTTCTGGCGCCTGATATCGGCAGCCTTGGACTGCGATCTGGCTACGCTTCCCTACGCGGATCGGCTGGCGGTTCTGCTGCAGTCTCATGTCGGCCTGTGGGACGTCGTCGCGAGCGCGCACCGCACCGGGAGCACGGATGCCGCGATGCGCGATGTCGAGCGCCACGACATCGCGGCGCTTGCCGACAGCCTACCCCTGCTCCGCGCGATCGCGTTCAACGGCGGCACCGCGTTCAAGCATGGGTTGAAGCAGTTGGGCCCGGCTGCGGACCGGTTCACGATCGTCCCGCTTCCCTCCAGCAGCCCGCTGCATACCGTCGGCATCGAGGCGAAGCTTCCGGAGTGGAGAGCGCTGCGGACGCATCTCTCGCCTTAGTGCCCTCACATAGATCAGGGCGCCACCTCGGGACGATTACGGACTACCTGCATCGGCCTGGCAGGCATATGCTCATGCCAAGGAAGGAATGCACGATGCTGTTGGCCGATACCCTGCTCCCGGCCCTCCGCGCACTTCCGGAGGATACGCAGGAAACGTCGCGCCTGCGGCTTTTGGAGTTGCTCGCGGCACTCGCGGCGGATCTGCTTCAGGCCACTGACCTTGCCCCCGCGCTCGATCGGCTGTTCGCGTCCATCAGGGCCGAACTTCGGCTCGACGTGTTCTTCTACTACACGTTCGACGAACGCTCGGGTCTGCTTCTCGAAGCGCATGGCGGCCTCTCTGCGGACCGCGCGGCGCAGGCTCGTCATATCAAAGTCGGCCAGTCGGTATGCGGCGGCGTCGCGCGCGACCGCGTGCCCAAGGTGCTGCACGCGGTACAGCAATCGAAAGACCCTGCGGTCGAGTTCATCCGCGACATGGGCATCGACGCCTATCTGGGCGTTCCGCTGCTGCACCAGAACCAGCTACTGGGCACGCTCGGCTTCGGGCGGCGGACCACCACCAGCTTCGACGCCAGCGAGATCCAGTTTCTTCAGGCGATCGCCAGCTATATCAGCCTTGCCCGACATCGCTCCGCGACCGAGACCGCGCTCCGCGTCGGTCTGGCGGAGCGCGACCGGCTGATCGCGCAGCAGCAGGAGATGGAGCGCCACATCATCGAACTCACGCGCTCCAGCGCGATGGGCGCGGTGGCGACGACGATCGCGCATGAGCTCAACCAGCCACTCGCAGCGGCTGCCAATTACGTATCGGCGCTGCGCCTGGCGCGATCGCCGACGCCCGACCAAATTGCCCATCATGCCCGCGAAGCGGAGGGGCAGCTGTTGCGCGCGGGCGAGATCATCCGCCGGATCCGCAAGATGATGTCACGTGAAGGGCTCGACCTCGAGATCGACCGCCTTGAACCGATAGTTCACGAAGCGACGGCGCTGGTGAACGCCGCCGTGGCAGGCCCTCTTCCGGAAATCCGTGTACGCATCGGCGAGAACGCGACGGAAGCGCTAGTCGACCACATCCAGATCGTTCAGGTCCTGTCGAACCTCCTGCGAAACCTGGTCGACGTGACTCGCACTGCACGGAACGCAGTGATTTCGGTGGAGACCTGCCGCATCAGCCCCGAGGAGATCGAATTCCGCGTAGGCCACGACCGCGGCGATGGGCCCGAAGCGTTTCTCGCGGCGCTGGTATTATCCGGCTCCACCATATCGCGTGACGGTGTGGAGCTGGGATTCTCGCTTTCCCGTACCTTGGTCGAGGGGCATGGCGGCACTCTGCGCGTGGAGCACATGCCGGAGGGAGGAATGACCTTCGCCTTCACCGTTCCCGCTACGGCCGCGTCCCGCTCGCAGGCAATCGCCGGCTGATCCGCTTCCCGGCCAACTATATCGCTGATGCGCCAGCGACTTTAAAGTCGCCGGCCCGGCCAGACATCCTGCTGTAAAAATCTGATCCTATCACGCTGCGTCGCACAAGATTCGGTCTGCGCCCCGCTTGGAATCGCTTGACCTTTCACCGCTCCCTAAGGAAAGCAGCTCTCGTCATGAAGAACGCCTCCCTCTTTGCAGCCGCCGCCGCAACGCTCCTTTCGCTTGCGGCATGTAATAACAAGCCAGAGGAAGTGAGCAGCACCGCGCCCGATCCGATGGCGTCGCAGCTCGCCAACGCGGCTCCCGTAGAGCTTCCGCCGGCGATCGCGTCCAGCGTCACGCTGCGCTGCAACGACAACAGCCTCCTGTTTGTCGAGTTCTTCCAGGGCGACAAGCAGGTTCAGGTGAAGACTGAGAAGGCTGGCAAGGCCACCATGCTCAAGGCTCCCGAACCAGGTCAGCCTTATGTCGCCGAAGGCGGCTACAAGCTCACCGGCTCCCCGAAGAACGTCGATGTGTCGCTCCCCGGCGCCGGTTCCAAGAACTGCCACGCCTGATCACGCTGGCGGATCGGAAAACACAGGGCTCGCGGGCTATCCCGCGGGCCCTTTTTCGTGCGACGATGCGTCTCAGCAGCAGAGCCTGACGCTATCATGAGCCACCGCCAAGCCCCGCCGGCCGACCTGGACCCAGAATTGGTGCTGCGCGCCTATGCGATGGGCGTGTTCCCGATGGCGGATCATCGGTTGGCCTCCAGTGTCTATTGGGTCGAACCGAAGCTGCGCGGGGTGATGCCGCTCGACCGCTTCCACCTCTCGCGCTCGCTGCGCAAGACGATCCTCTCGGAACGGTTCCGCGTCACCGTCGACACCGAGTTCGAGCGCATCCTTCAGCTCTGCGCCGAAGCCGCGCAGGATCGCCCTGAGACCTGGATCAATGGTCCGATCGAGCGCGTCTTCTTGGATCTGCACCGCCGCGGCTTCGCCCACTCGATCGAGTGCTGGGATGGGGAGCGGCTTGCCGGCGGCCTGTACGGTCTGGCGCTGGGCCGCGCGTTTTTCGGCGAGTCGATGGTCACCCGGGTTCGAGACGCGTCGAAAGTCGCGTTCGCGCATCTGGTCGCCCGACTGAAAGCTGGCGGGTTCGATCTGCTCGACTGTCAGTTCCAGACCGAGCACCTCTCCTCGCTCGGCGCGGTGGAGATCAGCCGCGACGACTATGCCGCGTTGCTGAGCGGCGCACTCGGCGACGGCTCGGCGGGGCTCGCTTCTGGCGCGCCCCTGGTCGAGGGCGACTTCTTCGCACTCGACCGATTGCCCGCTCCCGAACCGGCGGTGGGAGCCGGTACGGTATTGGGACCGCTATCGCGGAACGTCATCGCGCAGCTTTTGGGCCAGACATCGTAGATCGGGTGCTGCACGACGTTCAGAGACGGCCGTTCCTTGTACAGCCAGCCCGAAAATACGCGCCGCCAGCTTCTGTCGAGCTGCAGCACATCGACTTGGATGAACGCGCCGGTTAGCTGGTCGGCCTCCCAAGGTGCCGTTCGCTCGCAAGCGCGCAGCCGCACGATCACGTCGCCGATCCGGCCCGCCTGCCCCGGCTTCAGCTTGAATTCGCGCGCCTCGCCATTGCGCTTGTTGAGGATGCCCAGCACCGCCACGCGCTCGTTCATCGGCGTGGCCGAGGCGTTCAATGTGCTGGTGCCCGCCTCGACCGACACGATTTCGGCCGCGCTCGTCGCGGCATCGCCCTCGCCACTGGTGATGACGAGATCGTCGGCAGCATTGTTGGCGACGTCATCGCCTTTGCCGCTGCATGCACCGAGCCCCAGCAGCAGCAGCAGCGCCGCTGCGCCTGCGGATCCGAGCCTCATGCGTCGGGGGTCCAAGCCTCGTAATCGCCGGTGGAACGTGCCCGATGCCCGCCCGCTTCAAGCGCGCCAGGAGGGCGATACGCAAGTTGGGTGCCCGTCCGGTTCGGCTCCCAAGGCTTTTCCCATTCGCGCTTCGGCGGCAGCGCCTGGTCGGGCGCTTCATCGATCTGATGATGCAGCCAGCTGAACCATTCGGGTGGGATGCGGCTTGCATCATTGGGACCGTTGTAGATCACCCAGCGCCGGATCAACCCATTCGGGTCCTTGCCGCCGCTGTAATAGATGTTGCCAAGCGAATCCTCGCCGATCTTGGACTTGCCACGCAGACCAAGCGAGGTACCGATGGTGGCGCCTTCCCACCAAGTGAAGATCGACTTCAATAGACCCATGCGCCGCCGATACTCCGGGATGTCGTGGCGGGCAACCGCCGATACGCGGTTCGACCCCGCCGCGCAGTGAGGGCGGGACTTATTTCCGCGCTGGCGTCCAACGAACCTTGTCGCCCACCGCGATACCAAGCTCGGCCGCCTTGCCGCCGTTGATCTCGAGCACCGAGGCGACGACTTCGCCCGACTTCACCGGCGTTTCCGAAAACGGCGCCACGCTGGCTGCAATCGCCGCTACGGTGCCGTCGCGCCGGATGAACAGGATGTCGAGCGGACTGGGCGTGTTCTTCATCCAGAAGCTCGCTTCGCGTGGCGGCCCTTCCGCCGGATAGGGAGTGAACAGCATGCCGCCATTGGCCGGTATCTCGGTACGGAACATCAGCCCGCGATCCTGCTGGGCGCGGGTGCGGGCGATCTCGACGCGGAACTGCCTCTGCCCGCCGCGCGTCTCAATCGTCACAAGCGTTTGAGCGGCCGCCGTCTGCGTATGTTGCGGCATGAACGCGCTGGCGCCGGCTGCTCCGCACGCGAGCGCTGCCCCCGTCGCAATCGTTACTGCCCATCGTCCGATGCGTGCCGGCAATTCAACCGATCCTTTCGATGGCCACGGCGAGCGGCCCTTTGTCGCTCTCGACGATCCTCGCACGCAGCGGCTGCCCCGGCTCGACCTCATCCAGTTGCCCGTACCGCAGTGTCTCCATGTGCACGAACACATCGGCCATGTCGCTGTCCCGCACTACGAAGCCATAGCCTTTCAGGCGGTTGAACCACTTCACGGTGACGTCGACGAAGGGGCTTGCTGTGTCGATCAGCTTGACACGGTCGACGCGGTCGCCCTGACGCTTAACCGGCTCGATCGCGTTGCTCAGGTCGATCGAACGGATTTCCTTGGCCTGCCATCCGCGCTGGCGCTGCACTGCGATGCAATCGACGCGCGCGCCCTCAGGCAGACTACGCCTGCCATGGTCCTGCAACACGCTGAAGTGGATCAGGATGTCCCCAACACTCGGGTCATCGGCGACCAGGAAACCGAAGCCGCGCGTTACGTCGAACCATTTAACCACGGCCCAGTACGCGACGCCTTCCGAATCGGCGCTGTGGGCCGTCAAGGAAACGCCAGAATCGACAGCCGCCGAACGAAAGACGCGCTCGTCACGTGGCGCAAGCTGTGGATCAGCACGCATTATTCTTATCCCCCCAGGGCCAACGATAACACAGCAGTTTCCTGGAATGGAACTGCTTTGTGTTTATCAGTCCCGATCGGAGACAAGCATCCATTCGACATCTTCTCCCGGTGCCATGCCGACGATCGTGCGCGACAGGTCCAGCCGGTGCCCCGCGCGTAGCATGGCGCCGAGCTGTTTTTCCCGAAGCGGGCGTTCGGCTTGCGTCGTGGCGAAAGGCCCGATCCGCTTGCGGCGGGCAAATGCGAGCGCGCTGGGTACTGCATCCGCTTCGACGATCGGGGCGACATGCTCAGCGTCCTCCCCCACGATGCCGGAATGGCGCAGCGCCTCGCCCACGCGCCGGCTGCCCAGGCCGCGACGCGCCATCGCGCCCGCCTTGGCTTCGGCGAACAGGCGGTCGTTGACATAGCCTAGTTCAGCCATGCGGTCGGCGATCTCGTCGGGCCGCGGCGGCCCGTCCTCGCCCCAGCCGCGCTCGCGCAGCTTCCGGCGCAGATAGTCCGCAAGCCGCGCCCGTGTCGTCGCAAATCGCTCGACATAACGAAGCGCGAGCCGTTCCAGGCTCGGATGGTCTAGTGGAGGGGGCTTGGCTCTGATACGGGGCATGCGTCATGATTGTGCCACACTAGCATCCGATTTTGAACGATAGTGCATAGCAGAGCCGACGCATTTAATGCGTGGCGGGGCGACAAGGTCTGCAGCATGCAGGGGCATGAGATAAAGAATGGATTTGGACGTTAAGGTATCGCTTGAGAGCCAGGCCGCGGCCGCAATGCTCGCCCCCACTGCTACTGAGGATGCTCTGCCGCGTCGTTTTGCGGACTTCGACACGCTCGGTGCGGCGCTGGACTATGCGGCCTCAGGTCGGCGCGGCCTGAACTTTCACGATGCGCGCGGCAATCTCGTGCGTCCCTACCCGTTTTCCGAGCTTCGCCAGGACGCGCTGCTCCAGGCCTATCGCCTGATCGCAGCCGGCGTGAAGCCACAGGATCGCATTGCTCTGGTGGCAGAAACGGGTGCGGAGTTCGCCTCGCTGTTCTTCGGCGTCATCTATGCCGGCGCATGGCCCGTGCCGCTTCCGCTGCCGACCAGCTTTGGGGGCGCGCAGTCCTATATCGACCAGCTGCGCGTCCAGCTCGACAGCTGCGATCCCAGCATGCTGATCTATCCGCCCGAGATCGGCGCGATGTGCGCAGAGGCTGCGCACCTGTCGGATGTCGCCGGCATCGACTGGTCGGAGTTCAGCACCCGTACCGCTTTGGAGACCGCGCTGCCCCAGGCGAACAGCGGCGACATTGCCTATCTGCAGTATTCCAGCGGTTCGACGCGCTTCCCGCATGGTGTGGCGATCACGCATCACGCGCTGCTCAACAACCTGTCGGCGCACAGCCACGGCATGCAGCTGGAGGAAACCGACCGCTGCGTCTCGTGGCTGCCATGGTACCACGACATGGGGCTGGTCGGCTGTTTCCTCTCGGTCGTCGCCAACCAGGTCTCGACCGATTACCTGAAGACCGAGGACTTCGCCCGGCGCCCGCTCGCCTGGCTCGACCTCATCAGCCGCAACACCGGCACCACGCTCTCCTACTCGCCTACCTTCGGCTACGATATCTGCGCCCGCCGGATGTCGAGCCAGACGCGTGTGTCCGAACGGTTTGACTTGTCGCGCTGGCGCGTGGCCGGCAACGGTGCGGACATGATCCGTCCCGACGTGATGCAGTCCTTCGTGGATGCGTTTGCCGATGCCGGGTTCAAGGCGAGCGCCTTCCTGCCCAGCTACGGCCTGGCCGAAGCCACCTTGGCCGTGTCGATCATGCCCCCGGGCGAAGGCATCATCGTTGAGCTGGTCGAGGAAACGCAGCTTTCCGGCGGCAGCGAGCGTGCCGGGCGGCCGCAGCGTTTCCGCGCCATCGTCAATTGCGGCAGGCCCGTGAAGGACATGGAAGTCGAAGTCCGCGAAGAGGATGGCACCCCCCTTCCGGAAAAGGCGATCGGCAAGGTCTGGTGCCGCGGCCCCTCGGTCATGGTCGGCTATTTCCGTGACCCTGAGTCGACGGACGCCTGCATGAAGGATGGTTGGCTCGATACTGGCGATATGGGCTATATCTCGGAAGGGTATGTCTACATCGTCGGCCGGGCGAAGGACATGATCATCGTCAACGGCCGGAATCATTGGCCCCAGGATATCGAATGGGCCGTGGAGCAGCTGCCCGGGTTCAAGCAGGGGGACATCGCTGCCTTTGCGATCACCACGCCCGGCGGCGAAGAGACGCCGGCGGTGCTCGTCCAGTGCCGCACCTCCGATGAAAAGGAGCGCGTCCGGCTTCGTGACGAGATCCGCGAGCGCGTCCGCTCGGTCACCGGCATGAACTGCGTCATCGAGCTCGTCCCGCCGCGTACGTTGCCCCGCACCAGCTCCGGCAAGCTCAGCCGGGCGAAGGCGCGCAACCTGTATCTGAACGGTGAGATCAAGCCCTACGACATCGCCGCCTGACGGGCGCCACCCGGCGCTATCCTGCAATCAAAGTGATGCAAAAAAAGCCCGCTTTGACGGCGAATTCAACTTATCGCTAACCACCCGCGGCTAGGGTCGACGGGTGACTAGCCAGATCTCCTCCCAGTTCGCCCGGCCGCATATCGACGCGCGCGCCTTGCTCGGCCTCCGCGACCCGGCCGACACGACCAATTGGGGGCCGATCCGGGCCGCCCAGCTGCATGCCGGCAGCCAGCTTGCACTGTTTATGCTCGCTGCCAATCTGGTCGGTGCCGCGCTGATTACCCTGCTGCTCGCGCCGCTCGTCCCGCTGTGGCAGCTCGCCACTTGGTCCGCGCTGGTTGCAGCGGTCAGTTGCACCGTGACGTTTCGCCGTCTGTCCAAACGGAACCGCGACGCCGTCACCGCTGAGCTCAAGGAAGTTCGCGACACCTTCTACGAAGGCGCGGCGCTCGGGCTGATCTGGGCCGTCCTCCCCATCGCCTATGGCTACCGGGCCGATGCGCAGGCCGCACTGGGCCTGTGGATCATCCTGTCCCTGATCATGACCGCGTCGGCGGTGGCCATGGCGGCGCTTCCTCTGGCCACCATCACCTTCGTGTCGAGCATCGGGGTGGCGATCAGCGTCACGCTGCTGCGGATCGCTTCGCCCGTGCTGGCTGCTGCTGCTGCGTTGTTCACGGTGCTGCTCGTCATGGCCACACTGGTCCGCGGGAAATCGCTGGTCGTGATCCGGGCGAACGAGATCGCCTTGGCAGAGCGCGACGAGACCGTCAGCCTGCTGCTGCGCGAATTCGAGGAAAGCGGATCGGACTGGCTCTGGGAAATCGACGCCCAGCGCCGGATCGCCCGGGCCAATCCGCGTTTCGCGGTGTCGCTCGGGGTCGATCCGATCACCATGAACGGCATGCCCTTCCTCCAGCTCCTGGCCGGCCCGACCTGGGAAGCCGGCAACTTCTCCGCCGGCCTGCGCGCGCTCGCAGAGAAGCTCAAGAGCCGCGAAGCGTTCCGCGATCTCCTGCTACCCGTCTTCGTCGACGGCGAAGAGCGCTGGTGGCAGATGTCGGCCTCGCCGCGTTTCGATGAACGCGGCGCGTTCTGCGGATTTCGCGGAGTCGGCTCGGATGTCACCGAGCAGCGCCAATCGACCGACAAGATCAACAAGATGGCGCGGTTCGACACGCTCACCGGCCTGCCCAACCGCCTGCTGATCAATGAAACGCTGCAGCGCGCGATGCAGGAAGCGGAGAAATGGGGCTCGCGCTGCGCGTTCATGATGATCGATCTGGATCGCTTCAAGGCCGTCAACGACACGCTGGGCCACCCTGTCGGCGACCGGCTGCTCGGGCGCGTTTCCGAACGGCTACAGACGCTGGTGAATGAGAACGAGATGATCGGTCGCCTCGGCGGCGACGAGTTCGCGGTGGTCGTTCGCGACGCCACGGACACCGCCCGTACCGAGCGGCTCGCCCACACCATCATCGACGTCCTTTCGCGCCCATATGAAGTCGATCAGCACACGCTTTACATCGGAGCATCGGTGGGCGTCGCGATCGGACCGCGCGACGGCCGCAGCGCCGAGATGCTGATCCGGTCGGCCGATCTTGCACTCTACCGCTCCAAGGACGCGGGCGGCGGCGTATATCATGCCTATGAGCCGCAGCTGCACGTCGTCGCCGAGGAACGGCGCGTGCTGGAGATCGCGCTTCGCGCCGCGCTCGAGAATGGCGAGATGCATCTCAATTATCAGCCGGTGGTGAACGCCGCGAGCGGCCAACTCACCGGCTTCGAGGCGCTGCTGCGCTGGACCCATCCCGAACTCGGCAACATCTCTCCGGCCAAGTTCGTACCGCTGGCAGAGGAAGCACGGCTGATCGCGCCGATCGGCGAATGGGTGCTGCGCACCGCCTGCGACGAGGCGGCGCGCTGGGACCTGCCCGTCCGAGTCGCGGTCAATGTCAGCCCCGAACAACTGCACAACCCGGCCTTCGTATCGGTCGTGGCGCAGGCACTCGCCCAATCCGGGCTGCCGCCGGAGCGGCTCGAACTCGAAGTGACCGAAAGCGTATTCATGCGCGAAGGCACGCAGGCGCTTCAGGTGCTCGAACGCATTCTCGATCTGGGCGTCCGCCTCAGTCTCGATGATTTCGGAACCGGCTATTCGTCGCTCGGCTATCTCGCGCACACTCGGTTCAGCTCGATCAAGATCGACCGCAGCTTCGTTCAGGGTGCTTCCAGGGGAACCAAGGAAGCCATCGCCATCATCCGCGCGGTGGTCGCACTCGCCGACAGCCTCGGCATGGCTACCACGGCCGAGGGCGTCGAGACGGAGGAGGAGCACCACATGGTCCAGCAGCTCGGCTGCTCGAAGGTGCAAGGCTATTATTTCGGGCGCCCGCTCCCTGTCCAGGAGGCCCGCGTTCTGGCGATGCGGCAAGTCGGCGGCAGCGTGGCTGCATGATCGCTCTTGCCCAGCGTGCCGCGGCTCGCTAATGCCACGACCCGCACAGGGGCGTAGCTCAGCTGGTTAGAGCGTCGGTCTCCAAAACCGAAGGCCCTCGGTTCGAATCCGAGCGCCCCTGCCATTCGATGTCGTTCCCATAATGTGGACGATCGAAGGCGTGTTGTTTCTTCGCCTCCACACGGCTTCTCCCAGGCCCCGCGAGGATCTGCTCGTCCTCCACATGACGAACGTGTTTTCAGCCGCCCGGGCTGAAGATAGGCCTTAGGCCCGGCAGCATCACGACGGCTTCAGGCGGGCGCGTGTTCCACAAGCCAATTCGGCAAGTGCTGACGCAGCAATGCCTGGCCCTGCTCCACGCGATCCGCGACCACGCTGTACCTGTCTCCGTCGACAAGCACCTCGGGCACCAGTGCGCGGCTGTTATAGGTCGAAGCCATTGAGGCTCCGTAGGCACCCACAGTATGGAAAACCGCCAGGTCACCGCGCGTCACGGCATCGATCGACCGCGCCTTGGCGAAGGTGTCGCCGCTTTCGCACACGGGCCCTGCGACATTCGCGCCGAACTGGTGACGGGTCGGCCGCACGGCGGCGAAATGGTGATAGGCATCGTAGAGGGCCGGCCGGGCGAGATCGTTCATCGCGGCATCGACGATGACATGCGGGCACTCGGCGCCCGGCTTCACCCAAATCACGCGGGTGAGGAGCACGCCGGCGGCTGCCGCGATCAGCCGGCCCGGCTCGAACATCAAGGTGACGTCCCAATCTCGGGTCACCCGCTGAACCATCGCGCCATAGGCTGCCGGTGCCGGAAAGTGTTCGGCGCTGTGATACGCCACGCCCAGCCCGCCGCCAAGGTCGACATGGGTGACGGAATGACCTTCCGCACGCAACGCGCGTACAAAGGCGCCAGCCGCTCGATAGGCATCTTCCAGCAGGGCGAGATCGCCGATCTGGCTGCCGATGTGGAGCGCTATCCCTCGAAGATCCAGCCCAGGCAACTGCGCCAGGCGGCGATACACGGCGCCTGCCTCGCCGACCGGTACCCCGAATTTGTTGGCGCTCCGGCCGGCCGATATCTTCGGGTGCGTGCCTGCCGCTACGTCGGGATTGATCCGCAACACGGCACAAGCGCGCTTTCCCCGCGCCTGTGCCAGCGACGAGAGAAGCACGCCTTCCGCTTCGAGCTCCAGATTGAACTGCCCGACTCCGGCATCCAGTGCCGCGATCATCTCGCCATCGGTCTTGCCGACTCCGGAAAACATCATGTCTTCCGCCCGCATCCCCCCGGCAAGCGCCTGACGCATTTCGCCGTCGGACACGATGTCTGCGCCAAAGCCTTCATTGCCCAGCAGGTGCAGCACGGCGACGTTGGGGTTCGCCTTGACCGCAAACGCGATGTGCTTGCGCGCTATGCCGTGCAGCCCCGCGCGGAACTCGCGGGCAGCGGCCCGCAGCGCCCCAGCCGAATAGACATAGACTGGCGTCCCGACATCCTGCGCCACCTCGGCAAGCGACACATTTTCGGCGTGCAGTATCCCGCTTTGATCGTGGAAGAAGCGCATATCGGTCTCCGAACCTGCCATCTTCGTCCGTCGCGGAGCACGCGCGGCGGCGGCGATGGCGGCCTAGTGGTGATGGCGGGCGTGGCGCATGTCCCGGCGCCGGGTCGGCGAAAGCCGTGCGCGTTCGGCACCCTGCCGGCTAGGCAGCGGCTGTGGCCGCCTGCCAGCGCCCAGGCTCCGCCAGGCGGTCGGAAGGCGCTCGCCTTGGATGACGAGCACGGCACCGGCCATGTACAAGAGGAAGGCCACCAGCCCGAGCGAGATGCTCAGGCCCGGCAGCTCGGCCAACACACCGGCACTCGAGGCGAGCCCAAGCCCGGCGGCAGCGGCGAACAGAGCAACGCCGCCCAAGCGCCAACGCAGATCCCGCTTGGTCACCCGCGCCGCCCCGTCCCGAGGCTGCACGCGCCATCGTCGATCAGGACATGACGCCCGCATCGCCGCAGCGCCTGAAGCATCCCGCCCTCTTCAAAAGCCAGGGAGCGGCGCCAGAGCACGATGTCGGCTGGAAATTCCGCTTCGTGCTCCAGTGCCATTCCCACGTCTTCCACGTCGAAGCTCAGGCCGATCGCCGGCTCGTGGAGCCGCGCTGCGGCGGCACGCGCGCGCCCGATCAGTTGCGGCACGCCATCGATGCCTCGGCCCTCCACCGCCGTGAAACCCAGCGCGCGCGCGTACCTCGCGGCGTGGATCAGCAGGCATCCGGCGCCGCAATCCAAGTCCACGATGCGGACGCTGTGGCGGCCTGCCTCGTGCAAATCTTCAAGCGCTTGTTTGATCCCCGCTGCGCGACTGTCCTGCGCAGGGAACCCACGAAGGTGGTCTGCTTGCTGCTTCGGCCGGACGGAAAGTGGGCGCCGGCGACGCGCCACGGGGGCTATATTCGCGATCATCTGAAACTCCTGGAGGCTAAGGCTCAGGCGGCGCGTGCCATCGCCCGCTCGTCCGCACCTACCGGCGTGAACGGGACGTGCGGCACGAGCGGGCTGGCGGACACGACGACCTCAGCGTGGAAGGCGTGCCGTTCGGCGCGCGCGAACCCCATGGCCGCTGCGAAGGAGACGAACCGCCCCTCCATTTGCCCGTTGCTTTCCTGAACCAGCCAATGGCCGGCGACATCCTGACCTACAAAGAATATCGAGCCGCGTTGGTCGGGCTCCGGATCGTTGATCGACGCCACTTGGGACGCTCCTGATATTGTTGCACAGGCACGGCTGACTCGAACGCGTTAGCGCAGGCAGGCTAAGGCCATGCCCCGTGCGAGTGGGTTCGGGTTTCCATGCAGGCGGGATTTATGCCCTGCCGCATAGCAATTCGATGTCGGGGCCCGTTATTCGGCGTAGGATTTGCGTTAGTTTTCGCCTGACCGGCGGCATGGATCTGTGCCGCCGCTCCACCAGCGGGCGGGCGCAGTTCAACAATCGCTTGCCTTCCAGCCTGCTGCCTGCCGTTATGCCTTCGCTCGCTGATGAAGGGGAACAGCTAGATGGCGCCGACCGAGTCCAGCCTGACCGAGCTGACCGACAACCCACGATATCAGCGGCTTGTGCGTAGGCGCGGAAGGCTCGGCTGGATACTCACGGCGCTGATGCTCGTCACCTATTTCGGCTTCATCCTGCTGGTCGCCTTTGCCAAGCCGTTGCTCGCGCAGCCGATCGCGGGCGGCGCCACCACGCTTGGCATACCATTGGGGTTGGGCGTGATCCTCGTCGCGCTCGCACTCACCGGCTTCTATGTCCGGCGCGCCAATACCGAATTCGACCCCGAAGTGGCGGCGCTCGGTCGCGAGGTTCGACCATGAGCGGCGCGACCAACTGGCCCGCCATCGCCATGTTCGCCGCTTTCGTGGCGATCACCTTGGCAATCACGCGTTGGGCCGCCCGCCGCACGCGGACGGCCGCCGATTTCTACGCCGCAGGCGGCGGCATCACCGGCTTCCAGAACGGCCTCGCCATTGCCGGAGACTTCATGTCCGCGGCGTCCTTCCTGGGGATCTCCGCGCAGATCTATGCCGATGGCTATGACGGCCTGATATACTCGATCGGCTTTCTGGTGGGTTGGCCCATCGTGCTGTTCCTGATCGCCGAACGACTGCGCAACCTCGGCCGCTACACCTTTGCCGATGTGGCATCCTTCCGGTTCGCGCAAACTCCGGTCCGCTGTCTGGCCGCCGCATCGACCCTGCTCGTGGTGCTGTTCTACCTCATTGCTCAGATGGTCGGCGCCGGGCAGCTCATCCGGCTGCTGTTCGGACTACCCTATCCCTATGCGGTGGCGATCGTCGGCGTCATGATGACGCTCTACGTCCTCTTCGGCGGAATGATCGCCACCACCTGGGTACAGATCGTCAAGGCGGTCCTGCTGCTAGGAGCGGCGAGCTTCATCGCCGCCGCCGTGTTGTGGCGCTTCGGCTTCTCGCCCGAGGCACTGTTCGCCCGCGCCGTAGAAGTGAAGACCTCGGCGGCGCTAGCCTCCGGCGCATCCCCGGCGGAGGCACAAGCGGCAGGCCGCAGCATCATGGGTCCGGGCGGCTTCATCAAGGATCCGGTGTCCGCGATCTCGCTCGGCCTCGCACTGATGTTCGGCACCGCGGGGCTGCCCCACATCCTCATGCGCTTCTTCACCGTGCCCGACGCAAAGGCTGCCCGGACCTCGGTGCTCTGGGCGACGGGCTGGATCGCCTATTTCTACATCCTCACCTTCGTGATCGGCTTCGGCGCAATCGTGCTGGTGGCAACGGACCCGTCCTATCTGGAAGTGGGCGGCGCGATCCGTGGCGGAGGGAACATGGCCGCGATCCATCTCAGCCACGCAGTCGGCGGTGATCTCTTCCTCGGCTTCGTCTCGGCGGTCGCGTTCGCGACGATCTTGGCGGTTGTGGCCGGCCTCACTCTGTCCGGCGCATCGGCGGTGAGCCATGACCTGTATGCCAGCGTCTTCCGCCGCGGCCGCACCGATCAGGCGGCGGAGCTTCGAGTGTCGCGCGCGACCGTGCTCGTGCTTGCGGCCGTGGCGATTGCCTTGGGGATCGTGTTCGAAAAGCAGAACGTCGCCTTCATGGTGTCGCTCGCCTTTGCGCTGGCCGCATCCGCCAACTTCCCGGTGCTGATCATGTCGCTGCTTTGGCGAGATTGCACCACCAAGGGAGTCGTGGCAGGCGGAAGCGTCGGGCTGACGCTCGCACTGGGGCTGACGATCCTGTCGCCGGCGGTGTGGGTTGCCGTGCTGGGCAATGCTCAGGCTGTTTTCCCTTATGGTTCGCCGGCGCTCTTCTCGATGCCGGCCGCTTTCCTGACGATTTGGCTCGTGTCGCTGCTGGACAGGAGCGGACGCGCGGCGGTCGATCGCGGCGGATACCTCGCGCAGCGCATTCGGTCGGAAACCGGAATAGGCGCGGAGAAGGCCAGCGCCCACTAGGGTGCGATTGTCGACGAACCTCTGAGGCTGGCGAGCCCACGCTGCCAGCCTCTTCCCACGGGCACGCCTCGCTGCCATAGGCGGTGCAACGCATTCCGCACCGTCGCATCCACCTTCCGCGCCTGCGGATGGGCGCGGCGGGCCCCGCCGATCTGCTCCGGAGTTCCGATGTTCCGCGCCTTGTACGACTGGGTCCTGCGCTTGGCGCATCATCGCCATGCCATGCGCAGCCTTGCCGCGGTGTCGTTCGCGGAAAGCAGCTTCTTCCCCATCCCGCCAGACGTGATGATGGTGCCGATGGTGCTCGCGCGCCGCGACCAGGCGTACCGCATCGCTGCGGTGTGCACGATCGCATCGGTGATCGGCGGCATGTTCGGCTACGCGATCGGCTATTTCCTGCTGGAAAGCGTCGGCCAGTGGGTCATCAACCTCTACCATATGCAGGACAAAGTCGGTCAGTTTCAGGCGATGTATGGCCAATATGGCGCGGCCATCATCCTGCTGAAGGGGCTGACGCCGATCCCGTTCAAGCTGGTGACGATCGCCAGCGGAATCGCCAAGTTCAACTTCCCGCTGTTCGTGATCCTCGCTGCCATCACTCGAGGCGCTCGCTTCTTCATCATCGCCGCGCTCCTCAAGCGGTTCGGCGAGCCGGTCCAGGCGTTCATCGAAAAGCGGCTGAACTATTTTGCATGGGGGTTCCTGATCCTCCTCGTCGGCGGGTTTGCGGCGCTGGCCTTTCTCTGATCAAGTCGCGCTCGGTCCGCACGCCCTCTTCTCCCGCGGCGTCTTGCTTTTTCCCGATCACCTCGCTAGGTACGCAACCCAATCCGACAGCGTGATGGGAAACCGCCGGCTCCTCTCGAAGGACCCGGCAGCGGACCCATGCCTCGCTTTAGGAACAAAGTTTGAAGCGAGGATAGCCACCGGTGGCCAAGACCAGTCCCGTCGAATTCGTGAAGCAGGTCCAGGCCGAGACCAAGAAGATCGTGTGGCCATCGCGTCGCGAGACGGTGATGACCGGCGTCATGGTCATGATTATGACCACGATGCTCGGCGCGTTCTTCTTCGGCGTCGACGCCATGTTCGACGCGATCGTGCGCTTCCTCCTCAGCCTCGCGAAATAAGGAAAAACAAATGTCGCGCTGGTACATCATTCACGCTTATTCGGGTTTCGAAGGCAAGGTTCGCGACCAGATCATGGCCGACGCCACGCGCCTCGGCCTGGACCGGCTGGTCGATGCGGTCGAGGTTCCGACCGAGACCGTCACCGAGGTTCGCCGCGGCAAGAAGGTGCAATCGGAACGCAAGTTCTTCCCGGGCTATGTGCTCGCAAAGCTCGAGATGAACGACGACGTCTATCACCTCGTGAAGAACACACCCAAGGTGACGGGCTTCCTTGGTTCCTCGGGCAAGCCGCAGCCGATCAGCGAGGCCGAAGCCGCGCGCATCCTGAACACCAAGGATGAGGCCGCAGCCGCTGCGCCCAAGGCGAAGCTCAAGGTCGATTACGACATTGGCGACACCGTCCGCGTCATCTCGGGCAACTTCGCGACCTTCTCGGGCGTCGTCGAGGAACTCGACTACGACAAGAGCCGTGCAAAGGTGTCGATCTCGATCTTCGGCCGCGCGACTCCGTTGGAACTCGGCTTCGAAGACGTCGAGCGCGTGAAGTAAAAACAGGTCTTTGGCCTGAACTTTCCTAACTTCGGTGGGAGAGCGAGGGCAAAGTCGGGGCGAAAGCCCCCAGTAGCAGGCGTACCCCGCGGGAGGCGGTCTTCGGATCGTCGCTTGCACCGCTAAACTTGAACGGACGCGGTTTCGGCCCGTCCTCTACAGAGTGAGTGAAAATGGCAAAAAAGATTACCGGCTATATCAAGCTGCAGGTGCCGGCCGGCGCCGCCAACCCTTCGCCCCCGATCGGCCCTGCTTTGGGTCAGCGCGGCGTGAACATCATGGAATTCTGCAAGGCGTTCAACGCGTCGACCGGTGACCAGGAAAAGGGCACGCCCCTTCCCACCGTCATCACCGTCTATGCGGACCGCTCCTTCTCGTTCGAGACCAAGACGCCCCCGGCGACGTATCTCCTGAAGAAGGCCGCCAACCTCAAGTCGGGCTCGAAGGAGCCGGGCAAGGTTTCCGCGGGCACCATCAAGCGTTCGGCCGTCGCTGCGGTTGCCGAAGCGAAGATGAAGGACCTGAACGCCAACGATATCGAGGCGGCCACGAAGATCATCGAGGGCTCGGCCCGCGCGATGGGTCTTCAGGTCGTGGAGGGCTGAACCGATGAGCAAGCTGACCAAGAAGCAGAAGACCTGGGCGATCGACAGCGAGAAGCTGCACGGCGTCGATGAAGCGATCGCGCTGGTGAAGTCCAACGCAACCAGCAAGTTCGACGAGACCGTCGAAGTCGCGCTGAACCTGGGCGTCGATCCGCGCCACGCCGACCAGATGGTCCGCGGCGTGGTGACCCTGCCCAAGGGCACCGGCAAGACCGTTCGCGTCGGCGTGTTTGCCCGCGGCGCGAAGGCCGAGGAAGCCACGGCTGCCGGCGCGGACGTCGTCGGTGCCGAGGACCTGATGGAAGCCATCCAGGGCGGCAAGATCGACTTCGATCGCTGCATCGCCACCCCGGACATGATGGGCCTCGTCGGCCGCCTCGGTAAGGTTCTGGGTCCCAAGGGCCTGATGCCGAACCCGAAGCTCGGCACCGTGACCATGAACGTCGCTGCCGCCGTCGAAGCCGCCAAGGGCGGTCAGGTCGAGTACCGCGTCGAAAAGGCCGGCATCATCCACTCCGGCATCGGCAAGGCATCGTTCCCGGCTGAGGACCTGCGCGCGAACTTTGACGCTCTGGTTGACGCCGTGGTCAAGGCCAAGCCGACCGGCGCCAAGGGCAAGTACCTCAAGAAGGTCGCGCTCTCGTCGTCGATGGGCCCGGGCGTGAAGGTCGACACGGCGGAAGTCGCCGCGGTCTGATCCTTCGCAGGACCTGAATCAGAAAGGGCCGGGAGCGATCCCGGCCCTTTTCTTTTGTCTCAGTAGCTTAGCTGTAGAATTGCGGCAGCCAGTTGCGCGTCACCGTCACCCGGTCGCCCAGCTTGGCCGACCGGAACAGCAAGGCGGCGAACTCGTCGGGCAGGCCGATACAGCCATGCGTGGCATAGCGGTTGTCGACCGTGTCGCCGCTGCCGTGGAGCGCGATCCCCGTCCAGGTGAGCCTCAGCATGTACGGCATCGGCGCATTGTAGAGATTGGAGACGTGATCGCGATCCTTCTCCAGGATCTTGAACGATCCCAGCGGCGTCGGCTTGTCGTCGTTGCCGTAGATCAGGATCGTGCGTCCGATCTCTACGCCGCCGCGATAAACGTACAGCCGGTCCCGAGCCACGTCCGCGACGATCTCCAGACGGCCGGCAGCCGCACGCGCGGGCTCCCAGAGATACTCTCCCGGCTCCAGATCGGCATCGGGGGCCAGTATCTCGGTAACGATCGGCCCCTGCCCGGCCAGCGCGGGTCTCGCCAGGAACAGCGGCGACAACAGGGTCAGCAGAACAAGCAGGCGGGCTGCTCGGCGAAGGGAGGCGAGAAGCGGGTGTGACTGCATCATGACCCGGGATATTGCCGCTGTTTCGCCGTCTGCCCACCCCCCGATTCCAGCTGTGCCGGCGGGGCACAGGGGCGAGACCCGTTAACCCGGCGCAAAGCCGGAGAATCGGTTGACTTCTGATCCCGCGAGTGTAAGTGCGCGGCTTCGCCTGGGTGCTTGCGCCCACGGCGTTCCGTCCGAGACAGCGAGTGACCGGAATATGCCGGTCTTAATTTCTCGCCAAGACGGGGACAGATTTTCACGGAGTTCCTTCACTGGAGCTTCCGGGTCATGCCAGGGTTTACTCTCCGGCTGACGATCGTGCCCCTCGGACTTGTGTAACCGGAGCCCTTACAGGCTTCATTAACGAGGAGACCGGCATGGATCGTTCCCAGAAGGCTGACGCCGTTGCCGAGCTGAATCGCACCTTTAACGAAGTTGGCGTGGTGGTTGTCACCCGCAACCTCGGGATGACCGTCAAGCAGTCGACGGACCTCCGCAACAAGATGCGCGACGCCGGTGCGAGCTATAAGGTCTCGAAGAACAAGCTTGCCAAGATTGCCGCAGAGGGCACCGACTATTCGGTGATCTCGGACCTGCTGACGGGTCCGACGGCGCTCGCCTCTTCCGCCGATCCCGTGGCTGCGGCCAAGGTCATCGCGGAATTCGCCAAGACGAACGACAAGCTCGAAATCGTCGGCGGAGCAATGGGCGCGACGCTGCTTGATGTGGAGGGCGTGAAGGCGCTCGCGACGATGCCGTCGCTGGATGAACTGCGTGCCAAGATCGTGGGGCTCATCGTTGCTCCCGCGACCAAGATCGCAACCATCACCCAGGCGCCGGCCGCGCAGATTGCGCGCGTCCTTTCGGCATATGCGGAGAAGGAAGCCGCCTAAGCGGCCCCTTCCTTCGAGACCAATATTCAACAACCTATCTGATTTGATTGGAGTTTATCATGGCTGACCTTAACGCAATCGTCGACCAGCTGTCCGAGCTGACCGTTCTCGAAGCAGCCGAGCTGTCGAAGCTGCTCGAAGAGAAGTGGGGCGTCTCGGCCGCTGCTGCCGTTGCAGCTGCTCCGGCCGCTGGCGGCGGCGCCGCTGCTCCGGCTGCTGAAGAGCAGACCGAGTTCGACGTGATCCTCACCGGCGACGGTGGCAAGAAGATCAACGTCATCAAGGAAGTCCGCGCGATCACCTCGCTCGGCCTGACCGAAGCCAAGGCGCTCGTCGAAGGCGCTCCGAAGCCGGTCAAGGAAGGCGTGTCGAAGGACGAAGCCGAGAAGATCAAGAAGCAGCTCGAAGAAGCCGGCGCGACCGTCGAGGTCAAGTAAGCTTCTTCTGCTTCACGGCAGACGAAATGGAGAGGGCGGCCCGGCAACGGGCCGCCCTTTTCTTATGGCGCCAGATCTATTCGGCGCCCCCGAGATGGCGCGACCTTCCGAGGCCGAGCACAGGCGTCGCCTCAAGATGAGGCTCAAGCGCTTCAAAAAGAGCCCGGATGTTCCTGGAAAGCACGTCAGCCAACGACGGACACGCAGCGCCTCCAATAATAGCATCGATCCGCGACCTACGCGGCGGCAACCTGGCGCGGCAGGTACCGGGTGGCTGCGAGCGGCGCGCTCGTCGGCCGTTCCAGCCAGATCGGCCCGAGCTTGGGCCCCTGCCCCGCCGTTCCGACCATGAAGTCGGCACCAAACCGCCGGATCGAGATCCCCGCGCGCCAGCGCAGATCGATCAGTACCATCGGCACGAACATCGGCCGTCCTGCGGCCTGCACGATGTGCAGCGCATCCCGCGGCAGGGCAAGGCGCACCGGCAGGCGCCCACCCGCGCCAGCGGCGAGATCGAACGCCGGCACTGCGCTGTCGCCCAACATCGTGGCGGCATGGAAGCTGGCGGCGTGGCGGTCCTGATCGGGGCTGGCACTGATCAGTGCTAGCTGGACGCGGACGTTCTCCGCGGCCTCCACCTGGCGGTTGCCGATCAGCAGTTCGAGTTCCAGCACCAGGTCCTCAGACGTGAAATCCAGTCGCTGTGGCCGCGCAACGATCTCGAAGGGTTCGGCGCTCGCCGGCGGGGCTGCGGGCGCTGGCTGAGGGCTGGGCGCTGGTACAGGCTTCCTGGCGACCGGACGTACCGGGGGAACGCGAACCGGATCGCGTACAGGCGCGCTTGGAAGAATGGGCGCGGGCTCGGCTTCGACGGGCACTTCATCCGCCTCCCGCCTCCGCAAAACCAGACGATAGACGCCAAATGCCAGCCCCGCCCCGGCGGCCCCCACCAATGCCCATAACCACGCCGGCCAACCCCCGGCAGGCGGCGCTGAAGGGGCAGGCGTTGCGACCGCTTCCGGCGTTGCAACGGGCACCTGCGGTGCGGCAGCCACAGACTCGGGCGTAGGGACAACAGTCGGGACAGCTGGCGACGGGGTCACGGCCGCAGGGCTCGACGCCCGCGGCTCAGGCGTTCGGACAGGCTGCGGGGCCCGGCGTTCCTGCGCAGGTGCCGCAGCGGCAGGGCTCGGCGCAGGTGTCGGGCTGGGGACGGGTGTAGGCGTCGGAGTAGGCCGAGGCGGCGCGAGACTGAAGCGTTCCGGCACCACGCCGGGCAGGGTCGTCTCCGAACTGGGCGGGGTAGCGGGCACCGGAACGTCCTGAGCCCATAGCGGCCCCGCGGCACTCACCAGCCCGGCAGCGATCGCCCGCAACGATGCGCGTGCGAACGCGCGCTTGTTCCTCACAGCATGCACCACGCAGCCCTACCCGTTTCAAGCTGAACTTGCGCTGCACGCAGCCTCGTTTGCACAACCGCTCGCCGCAGCTTGGCGGCGGAGTTGAGGGTCAGGGTACGGTGACAGTCTGGAATGCAATGCCCTTGAGCTCAGGCACCGACTTCAGCTGCGGAACCACCGTTTTCAAATCGCCGACGACAATCAGCGTCATCTTGTTCAGCGGATAGGACGCCTTGGCGGATGCCATCATCTGCGCCGGCGTGACCGCCAGCACCGCGGGCACATACCGCTCGGTCCAGTCGACCGGCAGCCCCAGCAGGTCGCGCTGGGCCAGCGTGCTCACTACCGCGGGCGAAGTGGAGTTCCCAATCGCGAAGGTGCCCGCCATATATGTCCGGATGCCCCTCGCCTCTTCTTCGGGCACGGCCTCGGTCTGCATGCGCCGCACTTCCTTGAACACCTCGCTCAGCGCTGCGCCGGTAACGTTGGTAGTCACGTCGGCATCGAAGCTCCACAAGGCCTCGCCCGGCGTGAAGCCGATCGAAGAGCTTGGCGAATAGGTGTAACCCTTGGTCTCGCGGATGTTGGTGGTGATGCGTGAGCTGAATGCACCGCCCAGCAGCGAGTTGGTCACGCGCTGCGGGATGTCCGCCTCGGTGCCGGCCAGTGCCGCATCGAAGGCGAGCCGCAGGGTGGTCTGCGGCGCACCCGGCCGGTCGACCAGTATGACCTTTGGTCCAGGCTGGTGCGGAGCGACGATTGTCAGCGGTTCCGGGCCTGGCGTCCAGCTGGAGAAGCGCTGCGCCACAGCAGCCTTGACCGCAGCCGCGTCGAAACGCCCGGCGATATAGAGATGCGCACGACGCGCGCCAAACTGGCTGCGGTGGAAGCCGCGAACCTGGTCCAGCGTGTAGCCGTTGAGCTGCGCTTGTGTCGGCACAACCCGACCGTAGGGATGATTGGGCCCATAGACCGTACGCTGCAACGCAATATCAGCAAGCGTGCCCGGCTGTGAGAGGGCGACCGACAGCTGGCGGCCTAGGTTCGCCTTGACCCGCGGGAGAGCCTCTGCAGGAAAGTCAGAGCGGATTGCCACATCGCTAATGAGCGTAATCGCGTCGGTGACATGTTCCGAGAGGACGTCGGTGCCTATGATGGTGAGTTGCTGGCCGGCGCTTACGTTCAGGCTGCCGCCCATGTCTGCCGCGGCGGTGGAGAGCTGCCCTGCGCTCCGGCCCACCGTCCCTTCCTTTAGCATTGCAGCGCTAAGCTCGCTGAGCCAGGTCAAGTCACCTTCGGTGACCTCGCCTGCGCGGACGTGGAGCGACACCACCGTCTTGGGCGCGAGCCCATAGGGGATCAGCGTCACCTGCATGCCGTTGGGCAGCGTATAGGTTTCGGTGGCCGGCAGCCGGAACGGCTTGGGCTCCGCGATCGGCGGAGGCGGCGGGAAGTCCTGCGCCAGCGCAGGCGCGGCCATGCAAAGCGTCAGGAAAACGGCGGACATCGAGCGCTTCATCACTTGGCTCCCTGGCGCTGGGCGGTACCGGCGGCGGCGCCGGGCTCGACGACGTAGATCGATCGGTTGGTCTTGCGCAGATACTCCTGCGCGGTCTTCTGGATCAGCGCCGGCGTCACCTTGGCGAAGCCGTCCTCCAGCCGGTTCACCGCGCCGGGATCATTGTCGAACAACGCGTGGACCGCGAGCAGATCGACCAGTCCGATGCGGCCCCCGGAGTCGATCTCGCCATACAGGTCCGAGCGCATCTTGGTCTTGGCCCGCTGGAGCTCGGCCTCCGACACCGGCGTGGTTCGGATCCGTTCGATCACCGCGTCGACCGCCTGGGTGATCGCCGCGGTGGAGTGGCCGGGATCGTGCGCGAAGCTGAAGCTCCACAGCATCGGTCCGCGATAATTGAACATGTTGCCCAGATCGCCATTGATGCCGCCGTCGACCTCCCCGGCGATCCCTTCTTCCTGGACCAGCTTGGTGTACAGCCGGCTGTCGTCGCCCTGGAGCAGGATCTGGTCGATCAAGCCCATCGCATACCATTCCGGCGTACCGCGCGGCGGCACATGATAGCCGGCGGCATAGCCAGGCTTCGGGGCGAGCGCGTCGACACGGCTCTTGAACTTCTCGGCCGTCTGGCGGGGCTCGGCAATGTCGGGCAGCGCCACCGGCGCAGCCGAGGGAAGCGGCCCGAAATACTTGTTCACCATCGCGCGGGCCGCATCATAGTCGATGTCGCCCGCGATCACGAGCACGGCGTTGCCCGGGCGGTAAAACGCCTTGGAGAAGCTCTGCGCGTCGGCGACCGTGGCGGACTCGATCTCGCTCAAGTCGCCATAGAAATTGTGGCTGTTATACCAGTTGGTGTTGGCCAGCATCGGCAGGTCGATCCACGGCCAGGTGCTGTAAGGCTGGTTGAGGACGTTGACCTTCACTTCGTTGCCGACGACGCCCTGCTGGTTCTTGAGGACCGCCTGGTCGATCACCGGATTGGCCATCCGGTCGGCCTCCAGCCACAGCATCCGCTCGAGCGCGCCCGACGGCACCACTTCATAATAGTTGGTGAAGTCGAACCGCGTGGAGCCGTTGTTGATCCCGCCCGCATTGGTGATCGTGGTGTCGAACACGCCCTTGGGCGCGTGCTTCGAGCCTTGGAACATCAGATGCTCGAACAGATGCGCGAACCCGGTACGGTCGCGCGGCTCCACCCGGAAGCCGATGCCATAATAGACTGCGACGGTGACCGTCGGCGCGATTTCGTCCCTGGTGAGCACGACCTTCAACCCGTTGGGCAGAGTGAAATAGCGATGCTCCACGTTCAGCCGGGCGGCTGCCGAGGGTGCTGCCTGCGCCTGCGCGGCGGCCGGTAGCGCGGCGGAAGCCAGCGCCAGCGCGATGCTCCAGGTCTTCATTCGGTCAGTCCCTCCCGGTGGTTCCTGTCCGGAGTAGCGTGCCGCGAAGGCGGCGCAAGCGCTCTCTACGGCGCGTCGTCGCGGTGCACATAGACGAACGCCCTGCGGCCAGAGCCAAGGGTCACGGCGATGCGGGCATAGTCCGCGACTTCATATGTATCAGCGCGCGCCAGATCCTCATCCGTCACGCGAAGTGCCGCGCCTGAGACGAGGTCGCTAGGCGATCCCCGACGGAGCACGGGATGCTGCGCCAAGCCGCTCAGCGCGAGCACGTCGGGGTCTGTGATTTGCAGCATTTCGCTCCGAAAGCCCGGCAGGACGTCGGCTTCGCTCTCCAGGACACGCCCGAAGAGTTCGCGCTGCACCTCCGTCTGTCGCAGGGTCCCGTAGGAGAACAACCAGTGAGCGAGACGCATGGTGCCACCTTCCGCGAAGCGCGGCGCCGATTGTGAAGCTCCGCTTTCGCGCGGGCAAGCGACCGTTTGTACCGCGGGATGCGGCTTGCCGAGTAGGTTGAGCGCCGTCGTGTCGGAAGGAAGTGCCGTGACCGCTCTTATAGCCCGGGATTTCTCGCTGGTGACCCTGTCCGCCCATGGGCCGATCGATCTGGCGGCCATGATCGGCTTGCAGACGAGCCGGCAGGCTTATGTGCCGTTCAGGGCGGATACCGCAGCGGAGCGTAACCTGCTGGGGGCGCGCATCGACGCTGCAGTGACGCAGGCGGATCGGGCGGTGGTGCTGGTGGCCGAAGGCGCGGCTTGCTTCGCAGCGGCGTGGTGGGCGCGCCTGTCTCCCGCTGCCTATGTGTCGCGGGTGGCTGGCGCGTTGCTGCTGGCGCCGATGGACGAGGAGCACGAGCATGTGGAGGCGCTGCGCGAGCGGTTCGCCTCGCCGCGCACCGCCCTGCCCTTCCCCTCGGTCGTCCTTGATGCGGCAATACCGCGCCTGGACCTGGCGCCGCAGGTTCGCGCGCTGGCGCATGGCTGGGGCAGCCAGCTGTTGGACGAGCGCGCGGAGGCCGACACGCCGCTGCGCCGCACGCGGCGCGCGATCGAGCGGTTCACCGCCGCGGTGGTGGAGTCCAAGGTCCGCGCGGCGGAGTCGCTGGCGTCGCTGGGACGCTGATTTCGCGTATCAGCGGACGATAGGCTAGTCGTCCGCTGCACACAGGATTGAGGGGTTTCGTCGCGCCCTTACCGCGGGCCGATCGGAACCACCGGCAGCATGACGCTGCTCGACTGCGCGCCGCCATAGACGATCGACACCGTCGCCTTCTGGTAATCCGATTTCTTCGCGAAGAAGATATTCGGCACGTATTTCTGCGGGTTGCGATCGTATACCGGGAATTGCGAGGACTGGATCTGGACCATGATCCGGTGACCGGGCTGGAACACATGGTTCACCGCGGGCAGGCGGAACTTGTATTCCTGAACCTTGTTCGCGGGGATCGGCGACGGGTTCGAGAAGCTGTTGCGGTAGCGTCCGCGGAAGATGTCCATGCTGATCGGCAGCTGATAGCCGCCCATCTCGGGCGTGTTCGCCATCTCGTCGGGATAGACGTCGATCACCTTGACCACGAAGTCGCCATCGGTGCCGGTGGTCTTGGCGAAGATGTCGGCGATCGGCGCGCCGGTCACGCGGACGGGTCTGTCGAGCACCGGCGTCGAATAGGTCAGCACGTCGGGGCGGCCGTCGACGAAGCGCTGATCCCACAACAGATAGGTCTTCCAGCGCCCGTCATCGAAGTTCACCGGGCGCGGCAGATGCGGCACGGGCTTGTCGGGATCGGAGACATAGCTGTCCTCCCCCCGGCCTGAAGGATCGAAGCCGAGCGCCGACCCGGCTTGCAGATAGATCGGGGTGAGCTTGCTGGTGAGCGGCCACTGGTCGTAGCGGTCCCAGCGGTTCTCGCCGGTGTTGTAGAGCATCGCCTTGGGCGGAGAGAAGGCGGGCGCGCCGTCCTTCAGATAGGCGTTGAAGAAAGGCAGCAGGACGTCGCGGCGCGCCTGGAGCGCGGTGTCGCCTTCGAAGTTCAGCGCGCCCAGCGACGAACCGTTATAGTTGAAGCCCGAATGCCGCCACGGGCCCATGATCAGGAAGTTGTTGTTGGCCTGCCCGGTCTTCTGGAGCTCCTCGAAGGCATGGATCGCGCCGTACATGTCCTCCTGGTCCCACAGCCCCTGCTCCCAGAGAGTGGGGACGTTGGACGGGTTCTTGGCGAGCAGCTTGTCGAGCGCCTGCCCCTGCCAAAACGCGTCATAGGCCGGATGCGCGGCCATGCGGTTCCAGAAGGGCAATTGGTCATAGCCGAACTGCTTGGCCCAATCGCCTGCCGAGCCGACGCGGCGGAAGGTGTCGTAATCGTCATAGCCGCCGCCCGGGGGCGACTTGCCTGCACCCTTGTAGCCCGTCTGGCTGGCGATCCAGCCGATGTTCGCGAGGCGGAAGGCGCCGTGGTGGAACCAGTCGTCCCCCATCCAGCCATCGACCATCGGGCTTTCGGGCGCCGCCACCTTGAGCGCCGGGTGCGGGTTGAGCAGCGCCATGACGACGGTGAAGCCCTCGTACGAAGAGCCGAGCATGCCGACCTTGCCATTGCTCTCCGGCGTGTTCTTCACCAGCCAGTCGATCGTATCCCAGGCGTCGGTGGTATGGTCGACCTTGGTGGGGTTGAGTGGGCCGACCGGCGGCCGCGTGACGACGTAGTCACCCTCCGAGCCATACTTGCCGCGGATGTCCTGGAACACGCGGATATAACCCGCCTTCACGAAGACCTCATCGCCCTCGGACAACATCGAGGTCATCTTGGTGCTGTCCATCCGGCGCGTGCGGCCGGCCGCGTTGTAGGGCGTACGGGTAAGCAGGATCGGCGCGTTCGTCGCGCCCTTGGGGATCATGATGACGGTGAACAGCTTGGTGCCGTCGCGCATCGGCACCATCACCTCCCGACGGATATAATCATTCGCCTGGTTGGGCGCCGTGAAGGCCGGGGGGATGTCGTTGAAGCTTGCCTGCTGGGCCTGAGCGGCGCCCGCGAGCATCGTGGCGGCCAGAAGAGCGACGTGGATCTTGTGCATGCGGCGAGCCTTCCGAAGGATTTGCGCCTTTAAGCCCGAAACCGGAGCAGCCGCCAAGCCGATCTTCTCATACCCGCCGTACGCCGCTTGCTCCCAACCGCTCCCGACAAGCAAAAACCGCCGCCCGGTTTCCCGGACGGCGGTTTTTCAGGTCAGCGCTTGAAGCGGCCGACGAGGGGTTCTCACTCCTCGTTCAGATACTCGCCCGCATCCGCATCGGTGCCGTGGCCGCTCGGGACCACACTCGCCAGTGCGTCGTCGCCCGTGCCGGTTTCTTCGCGTACGCTGCGGGCCTTCTCCGCCGCACGCAGTTCCTCGGCCGAGTTCGCCGCGATGATCGCAGCACCCTGCATCGCGCGCTGCGCCACCCGGAGCGAGGCATCGCGCGAGGATGCGGCGACCCGCAACCGGTTCATGCCCGCGCCGGTACCGGCGGGGATGAGACGGCCGACGATCACGTTCTCCTTCAGGCCGATCAGCGTGTCCTGCTTGCCCTGGACCGCTGCCTCGGTGAGCACGCGAGTGGTCTCCTGGAACGACGCCGCCGAGATGAAGCTGCGAGTCTGCAGCGACGCCTTGGTGATGCCGAGCAGGATGGGCTTGCCCTGTGCGGGAGCCTGGCCCTTCTCCAGCTTGCCGTTGGTCTCGTCCATCTCCGAACGGTCCACCTGCTCGCCGGCGAGCAGGGTGGTGTCGCCCGCATCGGTGATCTCGACCTTCTGCAGCATCTGGCGAACGATCACCTCGATGTGCTTGTCGTTGATCTTCACGCCCTGCAGACGATAGACCTCCTGGATTTCGCTGACCAGATACTCGGCCAGCGGCTCGATGCCGAGCACTTCCAGGATGTCGTGCGGATCGGGCGAACCGCCGATCAGGTTGTCGCCACGCTTGACGTAGTCGCCTTCCTGAACGTCGATCACCTTCGACTTCGGCACCAGATACTCGACGATGTCGCCACCGTCCTCGGGCTGGATGCCGATCTTGCGCTTGGCCTTATAGTCCTTGCCGAACACGACACGGCCCGAAACCTTGGCGATGATCGCGTTCTCCTTGGGCTTGCGCGCCTCGAAGAGCTCGGCAACGCGCGGCAGACCACCGGTGATGTCGCGGGTTTTGGCAGACTCGCGCGCCACACGGGCCAGAACGTCACCGCCCTGCACCGTCGCACCATCCTCGACCGAGATCACTGCACCCGGTGCCAGCATGTAGCGGGCAGCCTCGGCAGCAGCTTCGCCGGTCAGGGTCAGGCGCGGACGAAGGTCCTCCTTCTTGGCCGAACCACCGCGGTTCTCGGTGACGACGCGCTGGGCGATACCCGTCGCTTCGTCGACCTGCTCGGTGAGGGTCTTGCCTTCGATCACGTCCTGATACTTCACGACGCCACCGGTTTCGGTGATCACCGGCATGGTGAACGGATCCCATTCGGCCATCCGGTCGCCCGCGCTGATGATGTGGCCATCATCCACCGTGACGTACGCACCGTAGGGGATGCGATCCACGGACAGCTCGCGGCCATCCATGTCGACGATCGCGATCTCGCCCGAACGGCTGAGCACCACGCGGCGGCCGCGCTGGTCGGTGATCAGGCGCAGGTCGCGATACTCAATCGTGCCGTCGACCGGCGCTTCGAGGTTCGACTGCTCGTTCAGCTGCGCCGCACCACCGATGTGGAAGGTACGCATGGTCAGCTGCGTGCCCGGCTCGCCGATCGACTGTGCCGCGATGACGCCGACCGCTTCGCCGATGTTCACCGGCGTACCGCGCGCAAGGTCACGGCCATAGCACTTGCCGCACACGCCGAGCTTCGCTTCGCAGACCAGCGGGCTGCGAATCTTCATGCCCGGTACGTTCAGCGCCTCGATCTGGGTGATCATCGCCTCGTCGAGCAGCGTGCCCGACGGGATGACGACTTCGCCGGTCTTGCTGTTGATCACGTCCTGCGCCGTGGTGCGGCCCAGGATGCGCTCGCCCAGCGAGGCGATGGTCGAACCGCCCTGCACGATCGCCTTCATCTCGAGCATGCGCTCGGTACCGCAATCCTCTTCCATGACGACGCAGTCCTGCGACACGTCGACCAGACGGCGGGTCAGGTATCCCGAGTTCGCCGTCTTGAGCGCCGTATCCGCCAGGCCCTTACGAGCACCGTGGGTGGAGTTGAAGTATTCGAGGACGGTCAGACCTTCCTTGAAGTTCGAGATGATCGGCGTCTCGATGATCTCGCCCGAAGGCTTGGCCATCAGGCCGCGCATGCCGGCAAGCTGCTTGATCTGCGCCTGCGAGCCACGGGCACCGGAGTGCGCCATCATGTAGATAGAGTTGATCGGCTTCTCGCGGCCCTTGTCGGGGCCGTCCTCATAATGCTTAACCGATTTGATCTCGTCCATCATGGCGTTCGCCACCTGGTCGCCGCAACGGCTCCAGGCGTCGATCACCTTGTTGTACTTCTCCTGCTGCGTGATCAGGCCGTCCTGATATTGCTGCTCGAAGTCCTTCACCAGAGCCTTGGTCTCGTCGACCGTGGCGTCCTTCGACGCCGGGATGATCATGTCGTCCTTGCCGAACGAGATGCCGGCCTTGAACGCGTGACGGAAGCCCAGTGCCATGATCGCGTCGGCGAACAGCACGGTCTCCTTCTGGCCGGTGTGACGATAGACCTCGTCGATCACGTCACCCACGTCCTTCTTGGTGAGGAGGCGGTTGACGGTCTCGAACGGCACCTTGTGCGACTGCGGGAGCGTCTCACCCAGCAGCATGCGGCCCGGCGTCGTCTCATAGCGCTTGAGGTACTGCTTGCCCTGCTCGTCAGTCTGCGGAACGCGGCTGATGATCTTGGTGTGCAGCGTAACCGCGCCGGCTTCCAGTGCCTGGTGCACTTCGGCCATGTCGCCCAGCAGCATGCCCTGGCCCGGCTCGTTCTCCTTCATCATCGAAAGATAATAGAGACCCAAAACCATGTCCTGCGACGGCACGATGATCGGCTTGCCGTTCGCGGGGCTAAGGATGTTGTTGGTCGACATCATCAGCACGCGCGCTTCCAGCTGGGCCTCGAGGCTCAGCGGAACGTGGACGGCCATCTGGTCACCGTCGAAGTCGGCGTTGAAGGCCGAGCAGACCAGCGGGTGGAGCTGGATCGCCTTGCCTTCGATCAGCACCGGCTCGAACGCCTGGATGCCCAGACGGTGCAGCGTCGGCGCGCGATTCAGGAGGACCGGGTGCTCGCGGATGACCTCATCCAGGATGTCCCAGACTTCCTTGCGCTCCTTCTCGACCCACTTCTTCGCCTGCTTGAGGGTCATCGAGAGACCCTTGGCGTCGAGGCGGGCGTAGATGAACGGCTTGAAAAGCTCGAGCGCCATCTTCTTGGGCAGGCCGCACTGGTGCAGCTTGAGCTCCGGACCGGTAACGATGACCGAACGGCCCGAATAGTCGACGCGCTTGCCCAGAAGATTCTGGCGGAAGCGGCCCTGCTTGCCCTTGAGCATGTCGGACAGCGACTTGAGCGGACGCTTGTTGGCGCCCGTGATCGTGCGACCGCGGCGACCGTTGTCGAACAATGCGTCGACGGCTTCCTGCAGCATGCGCTTTTCGTTGCGGACGATGATGTCCGGCGCGCGCAGCTCCATCAGGCGCTTCAAGCGGTTGTTACGGTTGATCACGCGGCGATACAGATCGTTCAGATCCGACGTCGCAAAGCGGCCGCCGTCCAGCGGCACCAGCGGGCGCAGCTCGGGCGGGATGACCGGGACGACGTCCAGGATCATCCACTCGGGACGGTTGCCCGAATCGATGAAGCTCTCGACGACCTTCAGCCGCTTGATGATCTTCTTGGGCTTCAGCTCCGACTTGGTCGTCGCCAGCTCTTCGAGCAGATCCTTGCGCTCGCCCTCGAGGTCGAGGTCCATGAGCATGATCTTGACCGCTTCGGCGCCGATGCCGGCCGAGAACGCGTCCTCGCCATATTCATCCTGCGCGTCGAGCAGCTCGTCCTCGGTCAGCAGCTGGAACTTCTCCAGCGGCGTCAGGCCGGGCTCGGTGACGATGTAGCTCTCGAAATAGAGCACGCGCTCAAGCTGCTTGAGCTGCATGTCGAGCAGCAGGCCGATGCGCGACGGCAGCGACTTCAGGAACCAGATGTGCGCGACCGGCGCGGCGAGCTCGATATGGCCCATCCGCTCGCGGCGGACCTTCGACACCGTGACTTCGACACCGCACTTCTCGCAGACGATGCCCTTGTACTTCATGCGCTTGTACTTGCCGCACAGGCACTCGTAATCCTTGATCGGACCGAAGATGCGCGCGCAGAACAGGCCGTCACGCTCGGGCTTGAACGTGCGATAGTTGATGGTCTCGGGCTTCTTGATCTCGCCGAACGACCACGAACGGATACGGTCCGGGGACGCGATGCCGATCTGGATCTGGTCGAAGGTCTCCGGCTTGGCCACCGGGTTCGCGAAATTGGTCAGTTCGTTCATTCTTTTCATCCTTCAACCCCTCTCCCGCTTGCGGGAGAGGGAGGGGCCCGCCCGCGCCAGCGGGTGGGAAGGTGAGGGTCTGTCGGGTGATTCAGGCGCCCGGTCTGCAACCGGCCCCGTCTCACCCTCACCCCGGCCCTCTCCCGCAAGCGGGAGAGGGAGATTGCTTACTCCGCTGCGATCTGCACGCCGTCGCTGTCGAACCCGAGTTCGGAATTCTTCAGTTCGACGTTCAGGCCCAGCGAGCGCATTTCCTTGACGAGCACGTTGAAGCTCTCCGGGATGCCGGCCTCGAAGGTGTCGTCGCCCTTGACGATCGCTTCGTAGACCTTGGTGCGGCCGACCACGTCGTCCGACTTCACCGTCAGCATTTCCTGGAGGGTGTACGCCGCGCCATATGCCTGGAGCGCCCACACTTCCATTTCACCGAAGCGCTGGCCACCGAACTGCGCCTTACCACCCAGCGGCTGCTGGGTAACAAGCGAGTACGGTCCGATCGAACGCGCGTGGATCTTGTCGTCGACCAAGTGGTGCAGCTTGAGCACATACTTGTAGCCGACCGTCACCTTGCGGTCGAACGCACCACCGGTGCGGCCGTCGAACAGCGTCACCTGGCCCGAGTCGTCGAGACCCGCCAGCTTCAGCATCGCCGACACGTCGGCTTCGACGGCACCGTCGAACACCGGCGTACCCATCGGAACACCCGAACGGACGTTCTGGGCCAGATCGAGCAGCTGGTCGGTCGACCGCTCCGCGATCTCGTCGACATAGTTCTCGCCGTACACGGTGTTCAGCAGCTCCCGAACGGCTTCCGGCGGCGCGCCGGCTTCCGGGTTCGGGTTAGCCGAGCGCCATGCGTCGAGCGCGTCGCCGATCTTGCGGCCCAGGCCGCGTGCGGCCCAGCCCAGATGGGTCTCGAAGATCTGCCCGACGTTCATGCGCGAAGGCACGCCCAGCGGGTTGAGCACGAAGTCGACCGGCGTACCGTCCTCGAGGAACGGCATGTCCTCCTGCGGCAGGATGCGGCTGATGATGCCCTTATTGCCGTGACGGCCGGCCATCTTGTCGCCCGGCTGTAGCTTGCGCTTCACCGCGACGAACACCTTGACCATCTTCAGCACGCCCGGCGGCAGCTCGTCGCCACGCTCCAGCTTCTCGCGGCGATCCTCGAACTTGTCCTTGATGCGCTTCACGGCCTCGTCATACTGGCCCTTCACCGCTTCCAGGTTGCCCTGCACAGCGTCGTCCGCAACCGCGAACTTCCACCACTCGTGACGGTCCACGCTGTCGAGCAGGTCGGCATCGATCGCGCCGCCCTTCTTCAGGCCCTTGGGCGTCGCCGTGGCGGTCTGGCCGAGCAGCATCTCGCGAAGCCGCGACCAGGTCGCACGGTTGAGGATGTTGCGCTCGTCGTCCGAGTCCTTCTTCAGGCGCTCGATCTCCTCGCGCTCGATCGCCATCGCGCGCTCGTCCTTGTCGATGCCGTGGCGATTGAAGACGCGAACGTCGACGATCGTGCCGGCAACGCCCGGGGGCAGGCGCAGCGAGGTGTCGCGCACGTCCGAAGCCTTCTCGCCGAAGATGGCGCGGAGGAGCTTTTCCTCCGGCGTCATCGGCGATTCGCCCTTCGGCGTGATCTTGCCGACCAGGATGTCACCCGGCTCCACTTCGGCGCCGACATAGACGATGCCCGCTTCGTCGAGGTTGCGCAGGGCTTCCTCGCCGACGTTCGGGATGTCGCGGGTGATGTCTTCCGGCCCGAGCTTGGTGTCGCGGGCCATCACTTCGAACTCGTCGATGTGGATCGACGTGAACACGTCGTCCTTCACGATCCGCTCGTTGATGAGGATGGAATCCTCATAGTTGTAGCCGTTCCAGGGCATGAACGCGACGAGCACGTTGCGGCCCAGCGCCAGCTCGCCGAACTCGGTCGACGGGCCGTCGGCGATCACGTCGCCGGCCTTCACCACGTCGCCCACCTTCACCAGCGGGCGCTGGTTGATGCAGGTCGACTGGTTCGAGCGCTGGAACTTCATCAGCGTGTAGATGTCCACGCCGCTCTCGCTCGCATTCACTTCGCCGGTGGCGCGGATCACGATGCGGGTCGCGTCGACCTGGTCGATCACGCCACCGCGGCGTGCCGAGATGGCGGCGCCAGAGTCACGAGCGACGGTCTCTTCCATGCCGGTGCCGACGAAAGGCGCTTCCGCCTTCACCAGCGGCACGGCCTGACGCTGCATGTTCGATCCCATCAGCGCGCGGTTCGCGTCGTCCTTCTCCAGGAAGGGGATCAGCGATGCCGCGACCGACACGAGCTGCTTGGGCGAGACGTCCATCAGCGTCACCGAGTCCGGCAGCGCCATCAGGAATTCGCCCGCCTGACGCGACGACACCAGATCCTCGGTGAAGCGGCCTTCGCCGTCGAGCTCGGCCGAAGCCTGCGCGATCGTGTGCTTGGCCTCTTCCATCGCCGACAGATAGACGACGTCGTTGGTCACCTTGCCGTCGATGATGCGACGATAAGGGGTCTCGATGAAGCCATACTTGTTGACGCGGCTGAACGACGCCAGCGAGTTGATCAGACCGATGTTCGGGCCTTCCGGCGTCTCGATCGGGCAGATGCGGCCATAGTGAGTCGGGTGAACGTCGCGGACTTCGAAGCCTGCGCGCTCACGCGTCAGACCACCCGGTCCAAGTGCCGACACGCGACGCTTGTGCGTCACTTCGGAGAGCGGGTTGGTCTGATCCATGAACTGCGAAAGCTGCGACGAACCGAAGAACTCGCGCACCGCGGCGACCGCGGGCTTGGCGTTGATCAGGTCGTTCGGCATCACCGTCGACACGTCGACCGACGACATGCGCTCCTTCACGGCGCGCTCCATGCGGAGCAGGCCGACGCGGTACTGGTTTTCGAGCAATTCGCCCACCGAACGCACGCGGCGGTTGCCGAGATTGTCGATGTCGTCGACTTCGCCCTTGCCGTCCTTCAGGTCGACAAGCGTCTTCACCACCGCGAGGATGTCCTCGGTGCGCAGCGTCGTGACCGTGTCCTCGGCGTCGAGGTCCAGGCGCATGTTGAGCTTCACGCGGCCCACGGCCGACAGGTCGTAGCGCTCGGGATCGAAGAACAGGCCGGCGAACAGCGACTCCGCGGTCTCGAGCGTCGGCGGCTCGCCGGGGCGCATCACGCGATAGATGTCGGACAGCGCCTGCTGGCGCTCTTCGGCCTTGTCGACCTTGAGCGTGTTGCGGATCCACGGACCCGTAGCGATGTGATCGATGTCGAGCAGTTCGAGACGCTCGATGCCCGCCTTGTCGAGCAGTTCGAGATTCTCGGCCGTCACTTCGTCACCGGCTTCGATGTAGATCTCGCCGGTGGCTTCGTTGATCAGGTCGTACGCGCTGTAGCGGCCGAAGATCTCTTCGGTCGGGATCAGCAGCGTGGCTAGGCCGTCCTTGGCAGCCTTGTTGGCCGCACGCGGGCTGATCTTCTGACCCGACGGAAACACGATCTCGCCCGAGCTGGCGTCGATGATGTCGAACATCGGCTTCGCGCCGCGCCAGTTTTCCGCCTGGAACGGAATCTGCCAGCCACCCGAGCCGCGGACAAAGGTCACGCGGTTGTAGAAGTGGTTGAGGATGTCCTCGCTGTTCAGGCCCAGCGCGTACAGCAGCGTCGTGACCGGCAGCTTGCGCTTGCGGTCGATACGGACGTTGACGATGTCCTTGGCGTCGAACTCGAAGTCGAGCCACGAGCCGCGATACGGGATCACGCGCGCCGCGAACAGATACTTGCCCGATGCGTGGGTCTTGCCACGGTCATGGTCGAACAGGACGCCCGGCGAGCGGTGCATCTGGCTGACGATGACGCGCTCGGTGCCGTTGATGAAGAACGTGCCATTCTCGGTCATGAGCGGCATGTCGCCCATGTACACGTCCTGCTCCTTGATATCGAGCACCGACCGGGCTTCCGTATCGGGATCGACCTCGAACACGATCAGGCGCAGCGTGACGCGCATCGGCGCGGCATAGGTGATCCCGCGCTGGCGGCATTCCTCGACGTCGAACTTGGGATGCTCGAGCTCGTAATTGACGAAGTCGAGCTCGGCGGTGCCGGCGAAGTCGCGGATCGGGAACACGCTGCGAAGCGTCTTCTCCAGGCCCGACACATAGCCGATCGAAGGATCGCTGCGCAGGAACTGTTCGTAGGATTCGCGCTGAACCTCGATCAGGTTCGGCATCTGCACCACTTCGTGGATGTTGCCGAACACCTTGCGGATGCGGCGCTTGAGCGTGCCGCCCGAGCCCGGGCGCTGTGCGCCGTCTTCGATCGCTTTGGTTGCCATGGGTTTTTCTTGCCTCGTCAGCCGTAATTTCGTGCCCGTATCCGGGGCCGGGACGTGCGAAGGGACGCGAAAAAGCCGCTCGACCTCCTTTCGGAATTCGGCAGCTCCAGCGTCCTTCTAGATCCACAACGCCAATTCGATCGATGCACTGCGCGACGGCGCATCATTTCCCGGTGCTGTGGTGTGAAGCGGATATAGGGGCGCGGCACCGCGCTGTCAAAGGGGCGGCTGGAACTCTTTCACGCCAAGCGCTTTTTTCGCTGATTCCGCGACTCAGCCTGTGCGCGCCGGCAACGAAGTCGCTGCACGGATCGTTGGGGACGCCTTGCCCTGGAGATTGCTGATGCCCCTCGATGCTGTTCTGTTCGACCTCGACGGCACGCTGGTGGACAGCAACGACTATCATGTCGCGGCGTGGGAGGCGACGTTCCGCGACGCCGGGCACGACATCTCGCGCGACCGGATCCACGGGCAGATCGGCAAGGGTGGCGACAATCTGGTGCCCACGCTGCTCCCCGACCTCGACGAGGACGCTGTTGAAGCCCTCGGCAAGGCGGAGGGCGAGGTGTTCCGCGGGCAGTATATCGAACGGGTACGCCCCTTCCCCGGCGCGCACGACCTGCTGGCGCGCGTGGCCGAAGCGGGAAAGCAAGTCGTGCTGGCCTCGTCCGCCGGCACGCCCGACATCGACCATTATGTCGAACTGCTCGAAGCCAAGGACATCATCGCGCTCACCACCGGCAAGGACGATGTCGAGCACTCCAAACCCCATCCGGACATCTTCGCCGCCGCGGTTGAAAAGGCTGGAGTGGCCGCCTCGAACTGCCTGGTGATCGGCGACACGCCCTACGACGTGGAAGCCGCGAAGCGCTGTGGGATCGATACGATCGGGCTGCTGTCCGGCGGCTTTCCCGAGGAAGCCCTGCGGGACGCCGGCGCAATCGCGATATACCCGGATGTGGCAGCGCTGCTTGCCGACTACGACTCCTCGCCACTGGCGCGCTAGCCAAGCCGGCGCGCGCCGCTTAAGCCTCCGCCCATGATCCGCATTGCAGTGATCGGCGCCGGCGCGATCGGCGGCACCCTGGCGGCTTGGCTGGCACAAAGCGGCGAGCATCAGGTGACGCTGTGCGTCCGTTCGCCGCTCGACCATCTCGAAGTCGACACGCCGCAGGGGGCGATCCGCGCCGATCCGGGCGTCCTGACCGATCCCCGGCAGGCCGAGCCGGTCGACTGGGTGCTGGCGGCGACCAAGACCTATGACTGCGCCGCCGCTGCGGCCTGGCTGCAGGGATTGATTGGCCCGCAGACGCGGCTTGCGGTCATCCAGAACGGCGTCGAGCATCTGTCGCGCTTCCCGCAAGTCCCAGCGGAGCGGACGGTGCCGGTGGTCATCGACTTGCCCGTCGAGCGCACGGCGCCGGGCCGGATCGTGCAGCGGCGCGACGGCAGCATCCTGGTGCCCGATAGCGAGGCGGGAGAGGCATTCGTGCAGTTGTTCGCCGGAACGATCCTCGACGCGCAGACCACGCCCGACTGGCTGACGGCGGCCTGGCGCAAGCTGGCGATCAACTGTTCGGGGATCGTCAGCGCTATCACCCTGCGCCCCGCCGAAGTCGCGAACGACCCGGGCGTTGCCGAGGTGATGCGCGCGCTGGTGCGCGAATGCATTGCCGTCGGCCGGGCCGAGGGCGCACACCTTCCCGACAGCCTGGCAGACAGGATCGTCGTGTGGACCACGCGCGCGCATCCGCAGTCGGTCAACTCGCTGCATGCCGACTTCCTGGCGAAGCGGCCGATGGAATTGGAGGCGCGCAACGGCGTGATCGTGCGGCTTGGCGAGCGGCATGGCATCGACGCCCCGATGAACCGCGCGCTGGCGGCGTTGCTGGCCGCCGCGGCGGCGCGTTAGAGTTCTACGATCTGGTTGCCCAGGCGCTCGGCCTCCGCGCGGTCGTGCGTCACCAGCAGGATCGGCAGCTTAAGTGCGTCGCGGACCCGCTCGATCAGGCTCATGATTTCTTCCCGGCGTCCGCGGTCGAGCGAGGACAAGGGCTCGTCCAGCAACAGGAAGTCGGGGTTGGACAGCAGCGCGCGTCCGATCGCGACACGCCGCGCCTCGCCGCCCGAAAGCCCGCGTGGCCAGCGGTCGAGCAGCGGCTCCAAGCCGAGCAGCGCGATGGTGTCGTCGGCATCGATCGCGCCGGCACCGCTGCGGTGCCCATACAGCAGGTTCGAACGCACCCGCATGTGCGGGAACAGCCGCGCGTCCTGGAATACATAGCCTGCGCGGCGACGCTCCGGGGCAAGGTTCACCCGCTGCACGCTGCTGAACAGCACCACATCGCCCACGCGGACATGGCCGTGGTCGGGCATGCGGAGCCCGGCGATCATGTTCAGCACGCTGGTCTTGCCCACGCCAGACGGGCCGAACAGCACCGTCAGGCCGGGCGCCGGCGGGATGCGGCAGGTCACCAGCGCCTCGCCGATGCGCGCGGTCACGTCAACGTCAAATGACATGCAGGCCCCTGCTCGACCGCCGGGCAAGCAGCTCGGACAGCACCAGCGCGCCCAGCGCCAACACGACCGAGATCAGCGCCAGGCGCAGCACCAGCGCTTCGCTCCCCGGGACCTGCAGCGCCGAATAGATCGCCAGCGGCAGCGTCTCGGTCTCGCCCGGCACGTTCGATACGAAGGTGATCGTAGCGCCGAACTCGCCAAGCGCCCGCGCGAAGCCGAGCACCAGCCCGGCGATGATCCCCGGCAGGCTGAGCGGGAGAGTCAGCGTCCAGAACACCCGCAGCCGCCCCGCCCCCAATGTCCGAGCCGCCTGCTCTAGACGCGGCTCGACCGCCTCGATCGACAGCCGCATCGCCCGGACCATCAGCGGCAGCGCCATCACCGCAGCGGCCAGCGCGGCGCCGGTCCAGCGGAACATCACGCTCACCCCCAGCCACCTCGCCAGCCACGCGCCCGCCGGCCCGGCAGGCGCGAAGGCGAGCAGCAGCAGCCAGCCGGTCACCACCGGCGGCACCACCAGCGGCAAGTGGACCAGGCCGTCGATCAGCACCTTGCCCGGAAAGCGGCCGCGCGCGAGCAGATAGGCGAGCGCGAAAGCGAACGGCGTCGCCGCGAACACCGCCACTCCCGCGACTTTCAGCGACAGGGCTATGATGCCCCACTCCTCGGGTGTCAGCCCGATCACAGCGGCTGGAAGCCGAACCGCGCGAAGATGGCCCTGCCCTCGCGCGACACCAGGAAGCGCCGCAACGGTTCGGCATCGGGGCTGCGCGAGGTCTTCAGGCGCGCGACCGGATAGCGGATCGGCGGATGGCTGTTCGCGGGAAACATGCGGAACGCGCGGACGCGCTGCGACGCGCGTGCGTCGGTGGCGTAGACGACCCCCCACTCCGCCGCGCCGCGCTCGACCAGCGCCAGCGCGGCGCGGACATTCTCGGCCCGCACGACCTGCGGCGATACCCGGCTCCACAGCCCCAGCCGCTCGAGCGCCGCCTTGCCGTATTTCCCGGCGGGAACTGCCTCAACGTCGGCCATGGCGATGCGCCCGGTCGCCAGCACCCGGGCGAGCGGCACGCCGGCAGAGATGCGCGGCGACGCGGCGGACTGGACCACCACCAGCCGGTTGCCGAGAAACGGCACGCGACTGCCGGGCACCAGCAACCCGCGTTGTTCGACATAGTCCATCCAGGGCTCGTCGGCCGACACGAACAGGTCGGCAGGCGCGCCCGAGGCGATCTGCCGGGCGAGCGCCGAAGAGCCGGCAAAAGACAGCACCGGGCGTACATGCCCCTTGCCCGCCCAAGCATCGGCGGCGGCGTTCATCGACTCCCGCAGGCTGGCGGCGGCGAGAACCAGCGGCCCGGAGGCGGCGGCAACGCTCGCCGGCCGCACGACCGTCAACGCCCCGATGCCGGTCAAAAGCGTCCTTCGGTCGATCGGCATGCGGCTACTCCACGAAACTCGGGCGGCATCGCTATGGCCCACGCCTCGCGCGCAGGGCAACCCGCCGCGGCGAGTGAACCGACGCGGTGCCTGGGGGTTGGGGTCTCGAACGGAGAATCCCATGACCGACTTGCCCACTTCCACGCCAAAGACCGCCCTCGTCACCGGAGGATCGAGCGGCATCGGCCTGGAACTCGCCCGCTGTTTCGCCAAGGCGCACCAGCGAGTGATCATCGTCGGCAAGGATGAGTCCAAGCTCGCCCGCGCCGCCGACGACCTGCGCGGCAGCGGCGCGCATGAAGTGATCGCCTGGAGCATCGACCTGGCGGGCGAGGATGGCGGCGCCCGGCTGTTCGCCCGCGCCGAGGAACAGGGCGAGGCGATCGATCACCTCATCCTCAACGCCGGCACCGGCGCATGGGGCAAGTTCCTGGGCGAGACCGACTGGGCGCTCGAACTGGCGGGGATCCAGGTCAACAACATCTCGGTGGTGCAGGCCGCCAAGCTGTTCATCCCGGCGATGGTCCGGCGCGGTCAGGGGCGCGTGCTGATCACCTCGTCGGTGGTCGCGCTCGGCCCCTCGGCCAAGCTGGCCGTCTATTCGGCGACCAAGGCGTTCCTGTACGCCTTTGCCGAGGCGCTGCGCGAGGAGCTGATAGACACCGGCGTCAGCGTGACTGCGCTGATGCCCGACCTCACCCAATCGGATTTCTTCGAACGTGCGGGCGTGGATCCGCAATCGGTGACGGCCAAGCAACCCAAGGCCGATCCGGCCCATGTCGCGGAAATCGGCTATGAGGCAATGATGAAGGGCCGCGACCATGTCGTCGCCCCGCATCTCTCGGCCGCGAAGATGGCGGCCGCGTCGCTGCTGCCGACCTGGCTGACGACGAAGTTCGCCCGGGCGGAGTAGTCTTAGCCCTTCAGCGAACGGGTCCGCAGACGCCGCACTGCCCCGATCGCCTGGCTGGCGAGCAGGTCCGGCAGCTGCCTCGCCGCCACGCGCGGACGATTGCGGGCGAAGCTCTGGTGCAGCGCCAGCCGGCCCGAGCGGATGCCGGTACGGTTCAGGCGCCACCACAGCTTCGCCAGTTCCCCATCCATATAGTCCAGCTCGGCACGGCTATAGCCATGCTGCGCCGTCAGCGCGTCGCGCAGCCCAGTGAGCGTCTCGAACAGCAGGTCCAGCGTGGCCCGGTCCGGCACCGGCGCGCCGTCCATCACATGCCGCACCAGCAGCCCGGCGATATCGGGCGTCCCCTCCCCCAGCAACGCGCGGTGCCGGTCGCGCAGCACTTCCTCGGCATGCGCGTACATCATGTCGGTGAACCGCTGCGACGCCCCGCCCGGGTGGACGCGGTAGAGCATCAGCACCTCGTCGATCTGGTCGATCCGGCCGAATGCGCGCAGCCGCTGGTAAAGGTCGAAATCCTCGACATAGCGCCGCTCGGGCCGCTCGAACGGGTCGAGCCGGCGCGCGGCGTCGGTGCGGAACATCACCGAGGACCAGGCGATCGGATTGCGGATCAGCATCAGCCAGTCGATGCGCGCGCGGCTGAGTGGACGCGGCCAGTGACCGGGCACGCGCTTGCCCTCGACCAGCTGGTCGGCGGCGGTGCTGACCAGCACGGTGTCGGGGTACCGATCCAGGAACGCCACCTGCCTGGCGAAACGCTCGGGCAGGCTCAAATCGTCCTGGTCGAGCCCGGCGACATAGCGGCCGCGCACGTCGGCGAACGCCCGGTTGCGGGCAATCACCGGCCCGCCATTCTCGGCCGACCGGATCACCCGGATGCGAGGATCGCCAAAGCTTTCGAGCACCGCCACGCTGCCGTCGGCCGAACAATCGTCGACCGCGATCAGCTCCCAGTCGCTCAGCGTCTGCGCGCGCAGGCTCTCCAACGTCTCGGACAGATGCGCGGCGCCGTTATAGACCGCCATCACCACCGACACGGCGGGCGTGGCGGTCACGCGGCCGCCCGGGCGCTTCGGTCCAGCAGCTGTTCGACGATCATCTGGCCGATATCGTTCTGCCACAGCCACAGGCCGTTGGCCTTGCCGCTGAAGCTGGCCTCGCCGCCAAGCTTGCCCTCGGGAACATGCCCCGACGCCAGGCCGATGCCATACACACCGGGAACCACCCGGCCCTCGGCATCGAGCACGCGGCATTGCTGGTCGACCAGGCGCGGCCGGCTGCCGCTGTCGGCGGCAAGCGCGATGCGCACGCCGGACGCGTCGTACAGCGGCAGCGCGCGAGGGCGGTAGCCAAGCGCGCCGATCACGACATCGGCCGAAGTCAGCTCGGCAAGGATCGCCTCGCCATCATCCGCACCGATCTGCCGCAGCGCCATGCGCGGGTCGGGTGCGCGACCGCCCACGCCCAGCATGCGCAGCACGAGTTCGCGCGCTTCCAGTCGGAAGCCGCCCAGCCGATAGACGAAGCCGCTCAGCGGACAGATGTCCTGCGGCCCGAAGTCGGTGAAGCCGTCGGCTCGCGCCGCCTCGGCGGAGGGATAGAAGGGCCGCAGCGGCCGGCGATGGTAGAGCGCCAGCCCCCCGGCCCCGAGCGGCAGCGCCGGCGCCGCCTTGAGGAGCAGGCACGCGGCGGCGAGCGCGCTGGTCGATCCGCCGACGATGGCGATGCGCGGCGAGCGCTTGTCGGCGATGCGCGCGCGCAGCGCGTCCAGGCCGCCGATTCGCAGGAACGCATCGCCGGGCATCAGCCGGTCGCCGGCAAGTTCGCCCAGCGGCACGCCCGCCACGCACTCGGCGCGGATCTCCTGGGGCGACTGGTGGCCCCCGGTGGCGATCACCAGGCTGCGGGTGCGCATCGTGCGCTCCTGCCCGGTGACCAGGTTACGCACCCGCGCCGTCCAGCTGCCATCGCCACCCTGGCGCGCGTCGACCACTTCGCTGCGCGTGGCGATCACACCGCCATTGCCCGTGACAAGCGTCGCCAGCTGCGCGCCGGTTGCCTCCAGGAAAGGCGTCGCCCGGGTAAGCGGCACGCCGAGCTTGCCGGCATATTGCGCCACTTCGCGTCCGGCCGGATGCTGCGTCAGGCCAGCGATGGCATCATGCGCACTGCCCTTCACCGCCGTCAGGAAAGTCTCGGCAGTGCTGTCCGAAGTGATGGCATAGGTGCCCAGCTCGCCGCGGCCGAGCACCGCATCGCGCTCCACCACCGCCAGCCCACGCTCGGCGAGCGGGATCAGCGCACCCGACTTGCTGGCCGCGGTCAGCAGCGCCGTGCCCGCCGGGCCGCCGCCAACGATCAGCGCCTCGTGGACGAAGCTCCCCCGCCGCTCGCGTCCCAGCCCGTGCAACCCGGATCGCACGCACGCGTCGATCAGCGTTTCGCACACCCGCTCGACATCGCCCTGCGTCATCCCGTCGGTGACCGGCAGCGACACCACGCGCGCCGCAACATCCTCGGTCACCGGCAGCGGCTCGCTGACTCCATGCGCGCGGAACCAGGGCTGCTCGCCCAGATGCGGGCTGAAATACCGGCCAGCGCCGATGCCGGCCTCCTCCAGCATCGTGAGGATCGCGCCCCGGTGCCCGGCAAAAGCGCGCGGCAACAGCACGGACTGGAACTGAAGCGCGGGACGGCTGCCGCGAAGATGCTGGAACTCGAAGCCGTTCTCCGCGGCGAACGCACCCAGCCGCTCGCGATAGATCGCGTCGAGCCGCATCCGGTGCGCAGCGACGCTGTCGAGCATGTCCAGACGCTCGGCGGCGAGCAGCCCCAGCACTTCGGGAAGTTTGGCGTTGAGCCCCGGCCCTTCCGCCGACCGCCCGCCGGCAAAGCCGAAATTGGCCATGCGCCGAAGCTCGTCGATCAGCGCGGCATCGCCCGAATGGACCAGCCCGCCTTCCGCGGTCGCAAACACCTTGGTCGCGTGCATCGAATACACGACGGCGAACGGCGATCCTGCACCGAACTGCCCGCCGGCCGCGTCGATCGCGCCCAGCGAGGCGGCGGCGTCGATCACAACCCCGATCCCACGCTCGGCATAGCCGCGGTAGCGGTCGAGATCGATCCCGGCGCCAAAGGTCGCGTACGGAACGACCACCGCGATCCGGTCTCCGTAGCGCGCCATCGCACGGGCTTCCGCCTGCGCGCTCGCGGCCCAATCCTCGGGGTCGATGTCGCACAGCAACGGCGTGAGCCCCGCCCACTCGGCGGCATGCGCCGTGGCGGCAAAGGTGAAGGCGGGGATCAGTGCATAGGCGCCGGTGGCGGCCCGCGGTCCCGCAGCCTGGCGGATCGCGATCATCAGCCCCAGCGTGGCGTTTGCGACGGCGAGGCAGTCGCCCTGGCCCGCAAAGAGCCGCGACGTCGCCTCGGCTTCGAAGCCGCGCACTACCGGGCCGCCGTTGGAATAGATCCCGCGCGCCTCGATCGCGCGCAGCTGCGCCGCCATTCCGCTCAGCTTCGGCGGTTGCGGCGCAATCAACGGCAGCCGATTCATAACGTCTCCCAGCCGGACCGCCGCGAATCCGCGCGATCTCAAAGCCGGGGTTGTGCCAAACGGCGCCTTAGATTTGGTAAAGCAGCCGCAGGTCAGGACGACCTGCGGCTGCGTTTCGGCTTATTTGCTGGTCTTGGCTGGCGCAGTTGCCGCGACGGCCGCGTCGAATTCGGCCTGGGTCATGCTGACGAACAGGCCCTGGTCATTGGCGCCGATGCCGGCGATCGGCACGCTGACGGCGCTGCCCTTGGCGGTGGCGAGCACGACTTGGTCGCCATTCACTTGCTTCACCGTGGCGAGCACCGCGCCGGCACTGCCGTGCACCGGCGCACCGGGAACGATCTTGGCGCGGATCTGGCCCGCGGCTGCCGCGCTCGCCTGCGCGGCGGCGGCATCCAGTTCGGTCCTGGTCATGCCCAGGGTCGGACCCTTGGGGCTGGTGCCGAAGCTGGTGAGCGGAATGGTCGCGCGATTGGTGCCGGTGAACACCACCGCATTGCCACCGCTGATGGTCTCGATCTTGCCGACCTCGGCGCCGGAACCGTCAAACACGGTGGCCCCGGCAGTGGGTGCGGTCTGCGCGGCAGACGTTGCCGCAGGAGCGGGCGTAGCCGCCGGGGCGGGCGCGGTCTGCGCATGCCCTGCGGCGGGCAGCAGGGCGGCGCCCAGCGCGGCAACCGCAATCGATGCGAACTTCGTCATTCGAAATCTCCTGACTGTTGAACCCCCTATGTAGTCACGAACCCGCCATTTTGTTTCACATCGGAGACGACCGGAGCCAATGACGGGGTGGATCGCGCGACCCGCGCCCTGCGCCCGGAACCGAAGGCCACGCGTTGGGCAGCGATGCACGATCCCGCAACGCTCGTCGAAAGCCATGCCATTCACCCGACGCGAACCGACAGGTTCGTCGCCTGGCGTGATGCCTATGTCGATGCCATCGGCGCCGCGCCCGGGCACCGCGCGACCACGGAGATGGAGCAGCCGGGTGGGCTCAACCATCTGTTCTCGTGGTTCGAAACTGCCGCCGACCTCGATGCCTGGACCAAATCGGACAGCTACCGCCGCCTGTCGGAGGCGCGCGACGCCTTCACCGCGACGCTGGTCCAGCGCGGCACCGGAAGCGCCCTTCGGTTCGAAGTCCCGAGCGAGGCGACCGCACGCAAATGGAAGCGCTTCCTGGTCACCTGGTGCGCGGTGCTGCCGATCCTGCTCGCGCTGAACACCGCCGTGCGAACGCTTTTTCCAGGATTGCCGCCGCTGGTGCAGCTCTGCGTCACATCGCCGATCCTGACTGCGCTTCTCACCTGGGTCGTGCTGCCGCGCATCCAGCGCTGGTCGAGCTACTGGCTGTTGCAGGATCGCCACGGCAGGCTGAGCAAACACCCGGACTGAACCTCCGGTATCGTATGTTCATGCAGCGGAAAGCTTCGCGATGGAACAAAGGGTACGGATCGTGGTTCCCACGCGCGAGATAGAAGGCTAAGGGCCCGGTCAACCATAACCCCTGCCGGCCATTCATCTGAAGGCGGCTTGCGGAACGAGGAGAGTACATGCTGTTTACGCTTGCCGCACTGGCGCTTGTTGCACCGCCACCGCAGGCCGCGGACTCCGTGCTGGGCCGCTGGAAGGCCGAGACCCGCAACGGAATCATCGAGATCCAGCGTTGCGGACCGTCCATCTGCGGACGGCTGATCAGCTCGGATGCGCTGCGCACCAATCCCAACCTGAAGGACGCCAACAACAAGGACGCGAACCTGCGCAATCGGCAGCTACGCGGACTGCAGATCCTCAGCGGCTTCCAGCAGAGCGGGAATGGCTGGACCAACGGCAAGATCTACAATGCGGAGGATGGCAAGACGTACACCGCGGATGTGACGCCGGCCGGGCCGAACGCGCTCAAGCTGCGCGGCTGCGTGTTCAAGCCGTTCTGCAAGACCCAGACCTGGACGCGCGTGCGCTGACAAGCGCCGCGTCCTTCGATTTAGTACAGTAGAGTAAAGGGGTTCCCCATGTTCAATCGTAAAACCGTGCTGGCGGCCACGTCGGCAACCATCGCCCTGTTCGGCTCCGCCGGCGTCGCCCACGCCCAGGCCTTCTACCTCCAGGAACAGTCGACCCGCGCCGCCGGCCGCGCCTTTTCGGGCGAAGCTGCCGACACCGGCGCCGCGTCGCTGTGGTGGAACCCGGCCGCCATTGGCGGCGCGACCGAGGGTGATGCCGTGGTCTCCGCCACGCTGATCCTGCCAAAGGGCGACGTGCGCAACAACGGCACGGTGATCCGCCGTCCCGGCCAGGCCTTCGCCCCGGTGGGCGGCGAACAGGATTCGCGCAACCCGATCAACAACGGCGTGCTGCCCGCCGGCGCGATCGCCGTGCCGCTCAACGACCGCGTCGCGGTAGGCCTCGCGGTGACCTCGCCGTTCAGCTTCACCACCGACTATGCCAGCGACAGCTGGGCGCGCTACAGCGCCGACCGTACCAAGCTGCTGACGATCGACATCCAGCCTTCGATCGCCTTCGCGGTCACCGACTGGCTCCGCGTCGGCGGCGCTGCGAACATCGAGTATACCGATGCCAGCCTCAGCAACGCGCTGCCCAACGTCTCGCCGCTGCAGCCCGACGGCCGCCAGGAACTCAACGGCAATGGCTGGGACTTCGGCTGGACCGCCGGCTTCCAGATGCACAACGAAGTCGCGACGATCGGCTTCAGCTACAAGTCGGCGATCAAGCACACGCTGAACGGCACGCTGGAGGTCAGCGGCCTGCTGGCGCCGATCCCCGCCGCGCAGAACATCTCGGTCGACGACGCCGAAGCCAGCTTCTACACCCCGGCCCAGGCGATCGTCGCCGGCCGTTTCCGCCTCGGCGACAAGCTGACGCTGAACGCGCAGGCAATCAACTATCAGTGGAGCAAGTTCGACGCGATCCGTCTGGGGGCGCCGATCAACCAGGCGATCCCGGAGAACTACAAGGACAGCTGGAGCCTGGCCGGCGGCTTCGACTATGCCGTCTCGCCGAGCTTCACGCTGCGCGCTGGCGTCCAGCACGCCACCACCCCGACCCGCGACGGCGAGCGTGACGCGCGCGTCCCGGATTCGGACCGCTGGAACTACGGCGTCGGCGCGTCGTACGAAGTGAACCAGCGCTTCGGGCTCGACCTGAGCGCCAACTATGTCGACTTCGAAGACGCCACGATCGACCGTCCGACGGCTACGGGCCTCAACACGCCGTTGGCCACGGTCGTTCGCACCAGCGGCACGGTCGAGAATGCCCGCGCGATCGTTCTGTCGGCAGGCGGCCACGTCCGCTTCTGATCGCGCATAGCGGTTGAAAAAAGGGGCGGGCCGCGCAAGCGGCTCGCCCTTTTTCTTTGCATCTCCGGCGACGACGTAGCCCTGGAACATACCCGTCATCCCGGCCTTGAGCCGGGATCCCGCTTCTTCTGCCGACGGTTAGGCAGCGGGACCCCGGCTCCAGGCCGGGATGACAAAGGAAACGGCAATCCCGCCCGGCGGCGAGGCCACGGCTCAAAACCGCAAGCGCTGGCCCTGCTCGGGGATCACGAAGCGCACGCCCAGGTCGTTGCCGGCCTGCAATTCGGACAGGATCTGCCGCTGCGGCTGCGTATCGCCTAGCGCGTATTTGATATGCGCGACGACGATCGGCATGCCGCGCAGGCTGCCCTTCCCCGTCAGCGCCTCAAGCGTGCGGAGCTCGGCCAACAGGTGCCGCGGCGTCAGATGCCCGAACAGCTTGTCGTCGGGCCGGTCGTTGGCGAACGACACTTCGATCACGATCGCCTTGAGCCGCTTGGCGCGCACGCGCTCGGCCACTGCCGCCCAGACGCGCGCGAGCTTGTCGCCATGCTCGACCGCATCGGCGCCGGTGTCGCCAAAGCACAGCATCGCGTCCGCGCCGTGCTCGATCAGGAACGCGGTCGACTCCATCCCGCCATGCGCCAGCGGAAACGGCGTCACGGTCATCGCCGTGCCCGCCAGCGGCGTCGGCATACCCGGCTTCAGATCCTCGACATGATATTTGCCCAGCCGCGGCTCGGCGCCGCGATCGGTGAAGTTGCTCCACGGACCCGGCCGGAAATAGCTGCGGGCGATCTCGGCGTTGACCGAAGCCAGCGCATAGATCGGCTTGGGACTGTCGTCGGGCGAGGCGATGATCAGCCCTGACAAATGGTCCAGATGCGGGTGGCTGATCAGATACCCCTTGATGTCGTGCTTGAGGACATAACCGACGCGGCTGAGCCCCTCCCCCGCCGGCACCCGCACATCCTCGAACGCGCCCTTCGCCTCGGCGACGCGCAGCCCCTGCACCAGCGTGCCCGCATCGCAGGTCACGCCGCGCGCATCCCCCTGCGGACGCACCAAATAGCTGCTGAGATTGCCGTCCTCGATCCCGCCGCGCGCGCCGAGCACGACCACATCGAACCCTGGCGTTGCCGCCATCGGGGCCGGCACCGGCGCCGCCGCCGTCGCCAGCAGCCCCGCCAATGCCAGCGCGCGCATTATTCCTCGCCCATCCGCAGCGCGGCGATAAAGGCTTCCTGCGGGATCTGCACCGAGCCGTACTCGCGCATCCGCTTCTTGCCTTCCTTCTGCTTTTCCAGAAGCTTGCGCTTGCGGCTGATGTCGCCGCCATAGCATTTCGCAGTCACGTCCTTGCGCAGCGCCGCGATGGTTTCACGGGCGATCACCTTGCCGCCGATCGCCGCCTGGATCGGGATCTTGAACAGGTGGCGCGGGATCAGGTCCTTCAGCCGCTCGCACATGCCCCGGCCGCGCGTCTCCGCGGTGGAAGCGTGGACGATCATCGACAGCGCGTCGACCGGCTCGTTGTTCACCAGGATGCTCATCTTGACCAGGTCGCCTTCGCGGTGACCGATCTGCTCATAATCGAAGCTGGCATAGCCGCGGCTGATGCTCTTCAGCCGGTCGTAAAAGTCGAACACCACTTCGTTGAGCGGCAGCTCATAGGTGAGCTGCGCGCGCCCGCCGACATAGGTCAGGTCGCGCTGGATGCCGCGGCGATCCTGGCACAGCTTGAGGATCGAGCCGAGATATTCGTCGGGGACATAGATCACCGCCTTGATCCACGGCTCCTCGATCATCTCGATCCGGTTGGGATCGGGCATGTCGGCCGGATTGTGCAGCTCGATCTCGCGCGCCGACGCTTCGCCCGCCGCCTTGGTCAGCTTCAGCTTGTAGACCACCGACGGGGCGGTGGTGATCAGGTCGAGGTCATATTCGCGCGTCAGCCGCTCCTGGATGATCTCCAGGTGGAGCAGTCCCAGGAACCCGCAGCGGAAGCCGAAGCCGAGCGCTGCCGAGGTTTCCATTTCGAACGAGAACGACGCATCGTTGAGCCGCAGCTTCGAGATCGACTCGCGCAGCTTCTCGAAATCGGCGGCATCGACCGGGAACAGCCCGCAGAACACCACCGGCTGGACTTCCTTGAAGCCCTCCAGCGCCTGTGACGTCGGGCGCTTGGCGTCGGTCAGCGTGTCGCCGACGCGCGCCTGCGCCACTTCCTTGATCTGCGCGGTGATGAAGCCGATCTCGCCGGGGCCCAGGTCGGGCAGCTGCTCGATCTTGGGGCGGAACGCGCCGACCCGGTCGATCAGGTGCGTCGTGCCCGCCGCCATGAACTTGATCTGCTGGCCCTTCTTGATCGACCCGTCGATCACGCGGACCAGGATCACGACGCCCAGATACGGGTCGTACCAGCTGTCGACCAGCATCGCCTTGAGCGGCGCTTCGGGATCGCCCTTGGGTGCCGGGATGCGCTCGACGATCGCGTCCAGTATCTCCTCGATGCCGATGCCCGACTTGGCGCTGGCGAGCACTGCGTTCGACGCGTCGATGCCGATGATCTCCTCGATCTCGTGGCGCACCTTTTCGGGTTCGGCCGAGGGAAGATCGATCTTGTTGATCACCGGGATGATCTCGTGATCATGCTCGATCGACTGATAGACATTGGCCAGCGTCTGGGCTTCCACGCCCTGCGCCGCGTCCACCACCAGCAGCGCGCCCTCGCATGCCGCCAGGCTGCGCGAGACTTCGTAGGCGAAGTCGACATGGCCCGGTGTGTCCATCAGGTTGAGGACATGGCCCTTCCACTCCAGGCGCACGGTCTGCGCCTTGATGGTGATGCCGCGCTCTTTCTCGATGTCCATGTTGTCGAGCACCTGCGCGCTCATCTCGCGCTCGGTCAGGCCGCCGGTGCGCTGGATCAGCCGGTCGGCAAGCGTCGACTTGCCATGGTCGATATGCGCGATGATCGAGAAGTTGCGGATCTTGGAGAGTTCGGTGGCCATGATCGCCGCGCGTTAGCAGGGCGGAGCGCCCGTGCGAAGAGGCTGTTGGATTTACGCAGAAACCCGGACCGTCGATTTCCCGAGCATCGCTTCGGGCGTCAACGAGATAGTCGAGTTCCAGAACGCCGCCCTCCCCCCTCTTGCGGCGTTCCAGGGCCGGCTCCCTCTCCTCCCTCTGCGGAGCCGGCCCGACCTCGCGCGCGGGAACCCGACCAAGCCCCGGTGGATTGCGCAGCCATGGCCTCGAACCTCCGCATCGGCACGGCCGGCTGGGCGCTCCCCACCGCGGTACGCGACCGCTTCCCCGAAGAGGTGAGCAACCTCGCCCGCTATGCCGCGCGGTTCAACGCTGCGGAGATCAACAGCAGCTTCCACCGCCCGCACCGGCCCGGCACCTATGCGCGCTGGGCAGACACCGTCGGCGCCGATTTCCGCTTCTCGGTAAAGCTGCCCAAAACGATCAGCCATGAGGCGAAGCTTCAGGATTGCGGCGCATTGCTGGCGACCTTCTTGGACCAGGCGCACGCGCTCGGCACCAGGCTGGGTCCGGTCCTGCTCCAGCTGCCGCCAAAGCTCGCCTTCGACGATGCGGTGGCGGCGCGCTTCCTGCGGGAGTTCCGCGCCGCGTCGGACGCGCAGCTCGTCTGCGAGCCGCGCCATGCCAGCTGGTTCGAAGCCGAGGCCGACGCATTGCTCGTCGAACACCAGGTCGCGCGAGTCGCCGCCGATCCGGCCAAGGTGCCCGAAGCCGCGCGGCCCGGGGGTTGGCCGGGGCTCGCTTATTTCCGCCTGCACGGCAGCCCGCGCATCTATTGGTCGAGCTACGAACCCGACGCGCTGGCGCGCTGGAGCGAAGCAGCCGACGCCGCCACGGCCGGCGAGTGCTGGGTCATCTTCGACAACACCGCCAGCGGCGCCGCGACCGGGAACGCGCTCTCCCTTCTGGAGGAGGGTTCGCCCGCGTGACCCCGCACACGGCGGCGTCGTTTTTGCTTGATCGCCGACAAGCCCCCCGCTAGGGGCACCACCCTGCAATGTGTCGGGGCGTGGCGCAGTCTGGTAGCGCACTGGTCTCGGGGTCCAGGGGTCGTAGGTTCGAATCCTATCGCCCCGACCATTGCAGCGACCTTCCTGGCTGAGTGCGGGAAGCATGTCCCCGACCTCTTGAAATCTTCTGCTGTGCCGGCCCTCGCGGATCCCGCGCGTCAGCCGCCCAAGCCGCGAAGTTGCCGGATCAGGTCCTCGGCCAGGCTGTGCAGCGCTGCCGACGGTGCGGCCGCGTCGACGCTCTCTTCAAGCTCCCGTGCCAGATCGGTAAGCTCCGGAAATCCGAACATACCCGCACGTCCCGCCACTCGGTGGCTGATATCGCGTACCTGCGTCCACGCCCGCCCCGCGGCATGTCGTTCGAGTTCTGCTGCGTCGCCCTCTGCTTCGCCGATGAAGCGTTGCCGCAAGGCCTGCATCCGTTGCTGGAAGTCGCTCAATCGATGAGTTCCCGAACCTTGATCGCCAGCGTCATCGGATCGAAGGGTTTGGCCAGCACGCCACGGGCGCCCAGCGCTTCGAACCCGCGCACTTCCGAAGCCTGGGTCCGGGCGGTGATGAACACTACCGGGATTGCTGCAGTCTGCGGCGCCGCTCGAAGATGTGCGAACACCGTGGGTCCGTCCATCTCCGGCATCATCACATCGAGCAACACCAGATCCGGTTGCCATGCCGATGCCTGCGCGATCGCCTCCGGTCCCGTCGCGCAGGTCCGAACCTCGAACTCCGGATCCAGCTCTAGCGACATCTCCGCGACTTCGCGGATATCGGCTTCATCGTCTACATAGAGGATCCGTGTCATCGGACCGGTCCGCTCCGCTGCTCGCTCACGCGCTCCATTACCGCCGCTACCAGTTGATCGAGGCTCGCGCGCGACTTGACCAGCACCAGGTCCGCGCCTTCCGATCGCACGCGATCCAGTTCCTGCGCGGTGAAGATGATGATCGGGATCGACGGGTTGCCTGCGCGGATCAGCGGTACGAGTTCCAGCCCGCTGCCGTCGGCCAGGCCGATGTCGAGGATCACCGCATCGAAGGTACGATTGCGGATCGCCGCCTTTGCCTCGACGACGCTCGGGGTGGAAAACAGCTCCGCGCGCCCTTCGAACACGCTTGCCAGGACCCGCAGCATGTCGGGATCGTCGTCGACATGCAGGATCGACGTCGCGCCCGAGACGGCGTGACTAGGCTGCGGCTGCATCCCGGGTGCAGCGATCGCGGTGGCGGCAGGCAAGTCGACATAAAAGGTCGCGCCTTCGCCCGGTATGCTCTCGAAGCTGACCGCCCCGCCCAGCCGCGTGACGATCTCGCGGACGATGCTGAGCCCCAGGCCCGTGCCGCCCTTCTTCCGCGCATCCGTATTGTCGGCCTGTGCGAACTTGCCGAAGATCCGGTCCTGGAAGCTTTCGGCTATGCCTTCGCCTTCATCCACCACGCTGATCCGAAACCGGCGATCCAGCGGCGTGACCCGCAGCCTCACTGTCCCTTCCGGCCTCGAAAATTTGACTGCGTTGGACACCAGGTTGGTCAGGACTTGGATCAACCGATCCTCGTCGGCGAGTATCGCGGCACCGCGCGGGGGTGTCTCCACCTCGATGCGCACGCCATATTCGGCGGCGAAACCGGCATTGTCGCCAGCCACCCGCCTCAGCAAAGGCTCCAATTCGATCGGCTTGAGGTCGAACGTCATGCGGCCCGCCTCGATTTTCTCGATGTCGAGAATATCGTTGATCAGCCGCACCAGCCGCGTCGAGTTGCTTTGGGCGATCTGCACGAGCCGCAAGGCCTTCGGCGGAATGGCGCCGGCGGCCCCACCGGCAACCAGGCCCAGCGAGCCGGCGATCGACGTGAGCGGCGTGCGAAGCTCATGGCTGACGGTCGCGACGAACTCAGCCTTTATCTGCTCGATCTCGCGGCGTTCGCTTATGTCTCGGCACACCGCCAGGAACAGGGGCGTGTCGGCAATCGGCACGGAGCTGAGCGACACTTCCAGCGGAAAGAGCGAGTTGTCCCGCCTCCGGCCAACGAACTCCTGCATGGCACCCGTGACTGTCCCGCGATGCTCCTGCAGCCGGCGCAGGAAGCTTTCGATCCGGCCGCGGTCGGGCGCCACTTCGAACAATATCCCGATGTCGCGGCGGAGCAGTTCGTCGATGCCATAGCCGAACATCCGCGCTGCCGCGGGATTGAGGCTCTCGACGCTGCCGCTATGGTTCAGCACGATCATGCCGTCCTTCGCGCTGTCGAATATCGCCGCCTGGCGGGCAGCCATGTCTTCGGACCGGCGCCGCGCCGCGTCCCGCGCTGCATTGCTGCGCATGACCAGCAGGCCTGCGCCCGCCACCAGAAGCAGCAGGATGGCCTGTAGCGCGAAGGTCTCGATCCGCAACCGGATCCTTGCGGCCTCCACGCCCCGGGTCGCGCGTTCGAGCGCACCACGCTCGGCGCTGGAAATGTGAGCGATCAACGCCCGGATACGGTCCATGGACCGCTTCCCCTCGCCGACCGCGACCAGCCGCTGCGCCGCACCGCGCTCGCCGCGCTGGCTCAACCCGATCGCCCGATCGACGAAATCACGTTCGTCCCGCGACACGCGGCGCAATTCGGCCAGGTCGTGCCGGTGCGCCCCATTGCTCGGCATACTGCGCTCGAGGTCGGCGAAAGCCGAATCGATCTGCTTCGCGGCTTCGGAATAGGGCGCGAGAAAGCGCTGGTCGCCGGTGATCAACAGCCCGCGCTGGCCGGTCTCCAGGTCCTGATGCAGCGAAAGGATGCGCTGCAATTCCGCACGCGCCTCATAGGATCTGACCACTTCGCGCCGCAGCGCCGCGGTTTCGTCGAAACCACGACCGACCAGCAGCGTGACGATCACCAGCAGCAAGGGGGTACCGATGGCTGCCGCGATCACGGTCAATCGCGCAAGAGGCGGGCGACGAGCGATAGGTATCAGCGACATCGGCAAAGAGCTTCCACGCAAGCACGCCCGCCGTCCAAGTTCAGCTGCCAATGCAGCGCAGGGTACCGGCGGGACACCGGTCCACAATTAGCCGAATGCGAATTTATTGGCAACTTTGAACAACTTGCGCGTTTTTGAACATATGCCGGATTACTTGGCGACCGGACGCAGGTCTCCCAGCGCGATCGTCGCGGAGACGCTGGCGGGAATGTCGATCGCATAGCTGGTGCGGTCAGGATCGGTGAGCGTGATCCGCCACTTGCCAGCCGCCAGCCCGGTCGCGCCGAACCGCCCGGCGGCGTTGGTGAAGAGCGCAACCGGCTCACGCTCCGGGTGCGCTGCCTCGGTGGCCGTCCCCGCGATCAGCACGACCGGCTCCCCCGACGCGTCAAGCAACCGCCCGACCACGCTGACCATGTAGTCCGATCCCACGGTAAGCCGATACCCTGCGCGATAGGGAGGCAGCAGGCGAAACGCCCCCTCCCCCAAATTTGCCCCCAGCGGCGCATCGGGCGCAGTAACCTGCACGTTCCGCTCGCTATAGCTGCTCAGGCTCGGCTGCACCGCCGTGCCCAGCATGCCGGTCGACGCCGCGAAACCACTACCGTTCGCGTCAACAAGAACGTCTACCCCCTCCAATGAGCGATGCGCGCGGACGATCGCGAAGCTGTCCTGGATCGGCCTGCCGACCGAGAACGTCCCATCGGCCATCGCCAGCGCGGTGCCGAACCGCAGCGACGTGCGCTGTCCCGTCGAGCCACCAAGATCGCGCTCGAATGTACCGTAGTGGCTGAAGCCCAGCTCGGCGCGATTGGCATAATAGACGCCGTTCAGATTGGCCCCCGCGCCCAGGTCGCTGCGCTCGATGTCGGCGTTCAAATTGTACGCTCCCGTACCTGAGCCGTGATAGCTCTGATACCCGAGCCGAGTCCGATTGGACCGGCTGTCGTAATCCGCACGAAGGCTGGAGGATCGGCCGAGCCGATATGTCAGCGACAGGAAGGCGGCAACGCGTCTGCCGCGTCCATCTTGCTCATAGCCTAGGTCTCCGGTGAAGCTCAAATCCGGGCTGACGCGCCAGCCCCCCGTCAGGCGGATGCTGCGAACGTCACTCTCTTGTTCGCGGCCGCGCGAGAACCGCAGATCCAGTCCGCCATAAACGGCGTCGGTAATCGTGGCGTTGTAGCTGAGCCCGGCGATGTAGCGATACGGGTTGGAAGGTGCGCGGGTGCCGATCGGCGCGAAGTTCCGGCTGCGCGCTTCGAACGACAGCGACAACGCATCAGCCCGGTTGCCGCTTCGCGTGATCGTACGCTGGAACGTCGTGATCGACGCCCAGCCCGATCCAACGCCGTTTATGTGCGAGGCGGAGGCGAAGCTGCCGAGCGAGCCTATCGGTGTCGCGATCACGGTCTCCACGCCGCCCATCCAGCCGCCATTGTCGACCTGCGCGTTGGCGCCCAGGGTCAAACGGTCGGTCACGCCGCGACGATAGAAGCCGCTGAACGCGAGATCGTCGCTATAGACCGGACCCCGCGCGCCGGTGGGTGCAAGCGTTCCGGCATAGAAGCCGAACTCGCTCAACCCGTTGGCGAGTTGGGATTGGTCGAGAAAGATGTTGAAGTTCATCGACTCCGTCCGCCCGGCGTCGTCGGTAATCGTCAACCGTACGTCGTTCGCCCCTTGCGTGAACGGGAAGTCCTGCAAGTCGAAGGTGCCCGGGTCGAGCTCCAGCCGGCGTACCAACTGTTCGTTGACGCGGACCTCAACCGTCGAGCGGCGATCGAGCTGGAAACTGCGGCTGCCGCGCGGGCGGATGATCGCTTGTGGATCGAGCAATGAATAGAAGCGCGATACTGATAGGCCCGCTATCTCCGGCGCGGACTGGAAGCCACGGGCAAGCGTCTGCAAATCACCGGCGGTCCACCGCACCAGGTTGTGACGATCGTCGTAAATCAGCCGCGTGCCGCGCCGCTGGAAGTCGGCACCGGCGGCGCCAGACTGCCAGTTCGCCTCGCTTTCCAGCACCACCTGACCCGCACGAACCGCACCATCGAGGAAGGTGACCGGCGCGGTCAGCCCTTCGTCCGTACCCTGCTGAACCCAGTCGAGAGTCCCGCGGATGTTGAGATAGGCGCTGAGCTCGGCGGGTTTGACATAGCTCGCCGGCCCATGTGCGCCATTGTCGCTCAGAGCTACCGCCCGGCTGATGCGGCTGGCAGCGGCGATCTCCAGCGTAAGTTGCAGCGCTTGGGAATCGTAGCGCGCGGTCACGCCTGCGCCCTGAAGGTCGCTTCGATCGAGTTGCCCGCGCTCCATTACGCGCGCGCGCAACCGCGCAAGCAACGGCGCGGCGATGCGCGGCTCCAACAAGGCGATCAGCCGCGCCGCCGCGAAGCTGGCGCGCCCCCCGGCGTCCAGCGTCAGCGTCACGTCGCCTAGATAAGCCTGACCATCCAATACAGGCGCGGTCAGGACGATGGGTTTGCCGGTGGGGTTTATGGCGGCAGGATTGCCCTCAGGATCGATCACCACGCGCGCCGGCGCCGCGTCGCCGGTCTGCGCCTGCGCAGCAACTGGCGATAGCAGCGCGGCGGCGATCAGCACCACAGCCGCGGAGCCGTGCAAAGTCATGCCAGACGAAGGCCTCAGGTTTCAGGCGTGAACTGCGCCTCGATCCGGCCAGAGGCCTGAGGCAGGCGCAGCGGCAGCGTGATGCGCCGCGTCTGCCCGCCGCCGATCAGGCCATAGCCGATCGACTGCTGGAGCTCGGGCCCGCTGATCTGCTTGGAAAGAAGCTCGCGGCCGTCTGGCGCGGTCTGCACGATTCGTAAGCGCCCGCGCGATAGATATCCATGGGCGGCCGAGGCATTCGACACGGTGATCACCGGCACAGGCCGCCCGTCCGCGTCCTTGCCGATCTCGGCAGAACCTACCTTCAGCGCCGGCTTTACGCCGTCGGGCGACACGCTGACCAGCACCTGGAAATTGTAGAGGAGCTGGATGTTCGACCGGGTGTCGTTAGACTGGACCGGCAGCTGCGCGACGGTCACGAAATAGTGCTTGCTCCGGGCAAGCGCCGGATCCCCGACATACTGCACGCGAAAGTTCTGGCGCTGCCCAGGAGCGATCAGCGCCTGCGGCGGAAAGACTGCCAGTTCGCCGCTGTCCCGCCCCGTCGCCTTGACGCCGTCTGAGGTCAGGTCGAGCGTCTCCATGCGAAGCTCCACCGGAAGCGGTCGATCGAAGCTGTTTTCCACGGTGACCACTTGGCTCATGCCGCGGCCCGAGGTGGTGAGATCAATAACCACCGGCTGGACGGTCATCGCGTAAACCGCAGTCGAAATGCCGATCATCGCTACCGACGCCATCGCCATGCGAACAAAGGATCTACGCTGCAGCTTCACACACCTACTCCTACACGCTTTTGCATCGATCACCGGATGCGGGCGGCTCACTAATGGCTGGATCGGACACTTCCGCCAAGCCAGGAAGAACCCAAGGGTGAAGGGTGTTCATTTCCACTAGATTACTTGGGCAGGTAAACCTGTAGCGGCCGGTAGCCGATGTCGCAGCTCAGCACATCTCCAAGCCGCTCATATTCGCTGGCGAGGAATAGCAGGTCGAATCGCTCCTCGTCGGTTGCTGAAAGCGCCCGAGCCCGAAGCTCGGTCGCAAGTCTTTGAGGCGTCTCGAGCTCCATGCGGCACACAAGGCATCCGGCAGGCCCATTGCTGGGCCTGCCGGAGCACTTCAGCTTCAGGCAGTCGGAGCGATCGTGATCTCAACCTTGCCGGCATAGGTGCCGGCATCGAGGATCGCCGTGGCTTCGCTGGTCGCACCGGTGCCGACGGTAAGAGCGATGTTGTTCGTGACAGCGGCCAGGCGGTCGCCGATCTGCGCCGAAGTGGCACCCGAGGTCAGCGACTGATCGGCAATGCTGGCCGAACCGCCCTTGGCGCCCATTGCAACCACGGTCGCGGTGTAGTGGACGGTGTTGGTGTATCCTGGCGCGGTGGTGGCGGCAGATGCGTTGACCAGCGGCTTGGCTTCAACCGACACCTTCGGGTTCGAGCCGTTGCACTTCACCGTGAAGTTGCGGCTGAGGCCACCGGTGTTGCCCGAGAACGCGGTGTCGATGGTGCCATCGGCCTTGGCGAGTTCACCCAGCGTGATGCTGCCGTTCAGCGGCGTCACCGCCGAGCAACGTGCCGACACGGTGCCGGTCACATCAACCGAACCAGTGGCCTGAGCGAAGGCCGGGGCAGCGGCAAAGGTCGAACCAATGATCAGGGCGGACAGAACCAGCTTCTTCATCTTAAGTCTCCGAAGGAATGCGTTGGGCTCTTGCCCGATGACCTTCTTATGACTCGAATCGGCGGCGCTCCCCATTTAGCGGGCGGCCAAAAGGCGGCTAACCTTCAGCCACAAGCGCCTATAGCGGAGGATATAGAATGGGCGTTCAAAGCGCCGCGCAGTTCGTCGTCGTGGAACTGGTAACGATCGGCGTAAAGGTGATGCTGATGACGTCAGCATAGTCGGGCGCTGGCGTCTTGGCCGAACCGCCCTCTTTCAGCGTGGCACGCAGCGGCAAGGTTCCGGCCTCCCCGCCAACACCGGCACGCGCGCAGGTGCGCGTGCCAAACGAGGAGTTGGAGGCAATGTCCTGCCCAAGGAAGCGGGCGCTGTAGCGGATCGTCTGGGCTGCGTCCGTCAAGCTGCCGCCCGGGAAGGTCAGGCGGAAATCGTTCTGCGATCGCACGCGCACTTCGAAGGGCCCCGAGCTGCGGACCCGGAGCGAATTGGCAGACGAAGTGGTGTATCGATCGGGGGCTGCCAGGACGGCAGCGGTAGTCGCATCGCCTATCTCACCGAAATCGAGGAGGGATCCGGCATAATAAGCCTGCAGCGCACTGACGGTGTTGACGTCGATCCGGACTGCTCCGACCTCGCGGGTCGGCGTGGGCACGCTTAGCGTGCCGCCTTCACCTGAACAGATGTAAAGCATGTCCAACACTATCGGCTGACCTGCGGACAGATCGGTACCCGGCGGCACCGATACGCGCAGATTCAAGGCCGAGGAGATATCCGATGCGAACAACCCGCCAAAGTCATAGCGAATCTCGCCCGCTGCCCCCGCGCCATTGTCGCGTGAACTGAGCGCACGTGGACGTCCTGCAGTCGAGCCTTCCTGATAGAGTACCTTGTACCCGTTGTACGTGACATTCAGTGGCGGCGTGCCGGTTGGCGCCACCAGGATTAGGCTCACTTCGTTCGTGCGGCCCGTTAATACTCCGCGATTACGCCGCAGCACCAACGGGATCGTGACGTCGGACAGACCGGCGGCAGAAAAGGGATCGTAGGTGATGCTGGCCGGGGCGGTAGCGCTGCCGCTCACGCCGCAGACCGCGGAGATTTGCGTCTGCGCGGCAGCGGGCGATGCGAGCGCGCCCGTGCCGATGAATACTCCCAGTGCTAACGCGCTACGCCTAACCCTCATAGTTGAGGAGTTACGACGATCTCCAAAGCGGCGCGACTCGATTGTTGCGTCGCGTCCTGCGTCGTCAGCGCGACGGGGATCATCTGAGCCGTCAGCGTGCCGTCGGCGTTCAGCGTGCGCATGCGCGATTCCAGCCGCGGCGCCGACTGGTTGCAGATCGCACGTGGCGGAAGCACCGCTCCATCCGTATTCGGCAGGGTAGAACCGCTCGACACCCAACAGCGGGGAGCAACATAGCCGAACAGGTCGAGCTGAGAGGTTTGCGCCTGAGCCGGCACCGCGAAAGTCGCCCCGCCCAACACAATGGCCACACCGACTACCTTCGGCGAAAGGTGACGACAAAGATCCGCTACCCGCTTCATATCGCAGGCTATACGCCCCGACGCGTGAATAGTTCATAGGATTAAATACTTATCGGCATTTTAAGGAGTCACGCTAACCGTAATAGTGAGAGTGTCCGAGTAACGGCCCGACACCAACGGCGCCGAGCCGGTATAGGTCGGTGCGCTCACGCGGAGGTACGAGCCGTTGACCTTGGTAGACGCTGCGCCGAGCCGAAGCCCCGTTGCCGTACCCGCGATGCCTGCGAAGCTGCAGCTACCGCCGGCAGACAAACCCGCGGCTTCGCACGACCCGGACGCGCTGGTGCCGTTGTCGGCGATCATACGCAGCGCCACCTGATAGGGCGCCTTGCTCCCATAGCCGGCGCTGGCAGAACCCTGAGCCGCCATGCCACCATTGGCGGAGGCGACGGCGATGCGGGAAGCGGCCGTGCAATTGAGCTGGATCGCGAAATCCTTGGTAAACCCGGTCTGATCGAAGTCCACCTGGTCGACGCTTCCCGAAGGAGTACCGCCCGTTGCGAACCCGCAGCGGCTACGCACCGATGCACGCACCTCGATGCCGACTTCCACGCTATTCACTGCGCCTTGGCCGGCAGCGTAAGCGGTGACCTGCGCACGCGCAGGCTGGCTGATGGCAAAGATCGCCACCAATATCGCCAACATCTGCACGCAAACCCGCTTCATCTCTCGCCTATCACGTGGCGGTCAGGTCCGCCGAATGATGGAGAGATGCACCATGAAAGAGGCCGGAAACATTCAACCGCCGGTGAGAATGATCCTTACCAAAGGCCGAAAGCGGCTATTGCTTTCGATATAGTCTAGTCCTCGCGCCCCTGCGCCAGGAGGATCAGTTCGGTCCGGCTTCGCACGCCGAGCTTGTCGAAAACCTTGTGGAGGTGAACCTTCACAGTGCCTTCGGTGAGCCCCAGTTCCTCGGCGATCTCCTTGTTGCGCAGGCCCCGCTGAACAAGCGACGCCACTGCCCGCTCACGTCCGCTCAATGCCTCCAGCGGATCCCGTGCCGCATCGGGAGACATCGCCAGATCCATCGCACGCTGCATCACCTCTTGGTCGAGCCAGCGGCGGCCCTGCGCAACGCTTTCCAGACAAGTCAGCAGATCGCGCGGCGCCGTGGACTTTATGACGATGCCATTGACGCCCAATTGCATCGCTTCCTTGGAAAGCTGATCGTTGATGCTGCCAGTCAGCAGGATGACCGGGCGGTTGTCGCCCCGATTGCGCAGGGTTCGTAGCACGTCGAGCCCTGTCCGCTCCGGCATCCCATTGTCCATGATCAACATGTCGGGACGGCATTTCGCCAGCGCATCGAGCGCGGCCACGCCCGTATTCACGGTGGCCACCACTTCGAAGTTCGTCCTGTCCAGGAGGATCTCGATCCCCGCGAGGGTGAGCGGATCGTCCTCCGCTACAAGTACCTTCATTTTTCTGATGCTTACGCTGACACTTACCAGCCATCTCCATACCACCGCCGCTGCCGCAGCGTCCACCCTGCCATAGGGTTAGCGCAAGGTTATCGCCGTCGGCCGCCTCTCGACCTCGGCGGCCTCCCGCAAACATATGCGAAACATACGCGGCTTCTGTGCAATCGGTCTCGAATAGCTACGTGCACGCGGCCTAATTGGCTGGCCTGTGAAGACACGCTGCGCCGGATTTCCCGGCAGCGGCGATGGACTTCGTGGGGGAAGTACCGTGAGTATTCGTAGCATCGCCGTTCTCGCCGCCCTGACTGCCGCCGCTCCGGCGCTGGCCCAGTCCGACGAAGCAGCACCCGCGCCCGCCGTGACCGTGTCCGGATCGGCATCGATCACCTCCGACTACCGCTTCCGCGGCGTGTCACAGTCCGATCAGGAGATGGCCGTGCAAGGCAGCATCACCGTCGCGCATGAAAGCGGCGCCTACGTCGGAACCTGGGCGTCGAACCTCTCCGGCTGGGGCACGTTCGGCGGCGCCAACATGGAACTGGATCTGATCGCCGGCTACAAGGCCAAGCTGTCGGACAACGCGACGCTCGACGTTGGTGCGACCTGGTACATGTACCCGGGCGGCGCGGACGAGACCGACTTTGTCGAGCCTTATGCCAAGCTGACCGGCACCAGCGGCCCTGCCACGCTCACTGCCGGCGTCGCCTATGCCCCCGCGCAGGAAGCGCTCGGCCGCTGGTACCGTACGGGCGCCGAAGCTGCGGCAGGCGTCTACACCGACGCGGGCGACAAGGAAGACAATCTCTACCTGTGGGGAGACGCCGCCGTTGCTCTGACCGGCACGCCGCTGACCGCCAAGGCACACCTGGGCTACTCCGACGGCAATTCCGGCCTCGGCCCCAACGCCACCAGTCTGGCGCCGACCGGTACCTATTGGGACTGGTCGGTCGGCGTTGATGCCACCTGGCGCAACCTGACGCTGGGCGTCGCTTATGTCGGCACCGACATCTCCGACCGCGACGCGGCCTATCTGCGCCCCAGCTTCAGCAAGGGCCAGGACGGCACCGGTAACATCGCCGGTGGCACCGGCTTGGTTTCGCTCACCGCAGCCTTCTGACGAAAGGAACGAACCATGCAGGATCTGCTCTGGATCGGCATCATGGGGGGCTTGCTGGCGCTGACGCTGGCCTATGTCCGCCTGTGCGACAAAGCGTGAGGAGGCGGCACCCATGACGCTCGACCTCTGGCTGGCCGCCATCACGGCGCTAGGCCTTCTCCTATACCTGGTGGCGGTGCTCATCCGCCCCGAACGCTTCTGAAGGGAGCGGAACCATGACACTCCAGGGCTGGATCCTGATCCTCGCCTTTGTCGGCGTCCTCCTGGCGCTCACCAAACCGGTGGGCGCCTGGTTGTTCGCGCTGTACGAAGGCCGCCGCACGCCACTGCACGTGGTGCTCGGCCCCGTCGAGCGCGGCTTCTACAAGCTGGCCGGCATCGATCCCGACGCTGAGCAAAGCTGGCGCCGCTACGCAGTGCACATGCTGATCTTCAACGCCGTGCTGATGCTGTTCACCTACGCCGTGCTGCGCCTCCAAGGCGTGCTGCCCGGCAACCCGCAAGGACTCCCCGGCGTCGGCGAGCACCTGGCGTTCAACACTACCATCAGCTTCGGCGCCAACACCAACTGGCAGAGCTATGCCGGCGAGTCGACCATGTCGAACCTCAGCCAGATGCTCGGCCTCACCATCCACAACTTTCTGAGCGCCGCGACCGGTATTGCGCTGGCGTTCGCGCTGTTCCGCGGTTTCGCTCGGCGCAGCGCGGCGACGATCGGCAATTTCTGGGCCGACTGCACGCGCGTCACGCTATACCTGCTGCTGCCGCTCTGCGTAATCCTGACCGTCTTCTACATCGCCAGCGGCGTTCCGCAGACGATGGGCGGCGCGGTCAGCGTCAACACGCTGGAAGGCGCCCAGCAATCGATCCTGCTTGGCCCCGTCGCCAGCCAGGAGGCGATCAAGATGCTCGGCACCAATGGTGGCGGCTTCTTCAACGCCAATTCCGCGCACCCGTTCGAGAACCCGGGCGCACTCACCAACTTCATCCAGATGCTGTCGATCTTCCTGATCGGCGTGGGCCTCACCTGGTGCTTCGGCAAGGCCGTCGGCAACACGCGCCAGGGCTGGGCGATCCTGGCCGCAATGATGATCCTGTTCCTCGCTGGTACCGGCGTGACTTACTGGCAGGAAGCCGCGGGCAACCCGGTATTGCACAATCTGGGCATCGCCGGCGGCAACATGGAGGGCAAGGAAGTCCGCTTCGGCATCGCCGCCACCGCGCTCTTCTCGGTCGTCACCACCGCGGCCTCGTGCGGCGCGGTCAACGCGATGCACGACAGCTTCACCGCGCTGGGCGGCATGATCCCGTTGTTCAACATGCAATTGGGCGAAGTCGTGATCGGCGGCGTCGGGGCAGGCATTTACGGCTTCCTGCTGTTCGCGATCCTGGCGGTCTTCGTCGCCGGGCTGATGGTCGGGCGCACGCCGGAATATGTCGGCAAGAAGATCGAAAGCCGCGAAGTGAAGCTGGCGGTGCTCGCCATTGCCATCCTGCCACTCGTCATCCTCGGCTTCACCGCACTGTCGGCGGTAACCGGCCAAGGCTTGGCAGGTCCGCTCAACAAGGGACCGCACGGCTTCAGCGAGATCCTTTATGCCTTTACCAGCGGCGTCGCCAACAACGGTTCGGCCTTTGCCGGCCTGACCGCGAACACCCCCTGGTACAATGGTCTGCTCGGCGTTGCGATGTGGCTGGGCCGCTTCTTCATCATCGTGCCGATGCTGGCGATCGCCGGTAGCCTCGCGGCGAAGAAGTACACGCCGGCCAGCGCGGGGTCATTCCCCACCACCGGAGGACTGTGGATCGGTCTGCTCGTCGGCATCATCCTGATCCTGGGTGGCCTGACCTTCCTGCCGAGCCTCGCACTCGGTCCCATCGCCGATCATCTCGCGATGATCCGCGGCCAACTGTTCTGACGGGAGCGCCACCATGGCTCGCACCGCGACAAAATCGCTGTTCACGGCAGACTTGATCGTTCCGGCGATCAAGGATGCCTTCAAGAAACTCAATCCGAACGAGCTCGTCCGCAATCCGGTGATGTTCGTCACCGCGTGCGTGGCGCTGCTGCTCACGGTCCTCATCAATGTCGGCGGCGACGGGCTTTCGCTCGGCTTCAAGGTCCAGCTCGTCGTCTGGCTTTGGCTTACTGTGCTGTTCGGAACCTTTGCTGAGGCACTGGCGGAGGGCCGCGGCAAGGCCCAGGCGGCAAGCCTGCGTGCCACAAAGGCCGAACTCACTGCCAAGAAACTCGTTGACGGTCGCACTCAGAACGTCGCCGCCAGCCAGCTTCGCGCCGGGGACGTGGTGCTGGTCGAGACCGGAGACCTGATCCCGGCAGATGGCGAAGTGATCGAGGGCGTCGCCTCAGTCAACGAAGCCGCCATCACCGGAGAATCCGCTCCGGTGATCCGCGAAGCAGGCGGTGACCGCTCGGCGGTGACCGCAGGTACCCGCGTGATCTCCGACGCGATCAAGGTGCGTGTAACCGCCGATCCCGGCCAGGGCTTTCTCGACCGCATGATCGCGCTCGTGGAAGGCGCCGAGCGTCAGAAGACCCCCAACGAGATCGCACTCACCCTGCTGCTCGTCGGGCTGACGATCATCTTCCTGATCGCCGTCGCCACCATTCCTGCTTTCGCCAGCTTCGCCGGCGGCAGCATCCCGGTGGCAATCCTCGCCGCGTTGCTTATCACGCTGATCCCCACGACCATCGCGGCTCTGCTCTCGGCGATTGGCATTGCCGGCATGGACCGGCTGGTACGCTTCAACGTGCTCGCCAAGTCCGGTCGTGCGGTGGAGGCCGCTGGCGACATCGACGTGCTGCTGCTCGACAAGACCGGCACCATCACCATCGGCGACCGTCAGGCGAGCGAGTTCCGCACCGTCTCCGGCACTTCGGACACCCAGCTTGCCGAAGCCGCATTGCTCGCCAGCCTGGCTGACGAGACGCCCGAGGGCCGCTCGATCGTGGTGCTGGCGCGTGAAAGGTTCGGGGTAACGGCAACAGCCCTGCCCGCGGGCGCGGAGGTGATCCCCTTCACTGCCCAAACCCGCATCTCGGGCGTGACGACGGGCGGCAGCACCATCCAGAAGGGTGCGGTCGACTCGATCCTTCGGGCCAATCCCGGTCTCGGCGAAACCGCCGCCGCCACCGAGCTGCGCCGCATCACCGACGAGATCGCCCGCGCCGGCGGCACGCCGCTGGCGGTGGCGCAGGACGGCAAGCTGCTCGGCGCGATCTTCCTCAAGGACGTGGTCAAGGCCGGCATTCGCGAACGGTTTGGCGAACTGCGCGAGATGGGCATCCGCACGGTGATGATCACCGGCGACAACCCACTCACCGCCGCTGCGATCGCGGCTGAGGCAGGTGTCGACGACTTCCTTGCTCAGGCGACGCCCGAGGACAAGCTGGCGCTGATCCGCAAGGAACAGCAGGGCGGCAAGCTCGTGGCGATGTGCGGCGACGGCACCAACGATGCGCCCGCGCTCGCGCAGGCCGATGTCGGCGTGGCGATGAACACCGGAACCCAGGCTGCGCGCGAAGCCGGCAACATGGTCGATCTAGATAGCGATCCGACCAAGCTGATCGAGGTCGTCGGTCTGGGCAAGCAGTTGCTGATGACTCGCGGGGCGCTGACGACCTTCTCGGTCGCCAACGACGTGGCAAAGTATTTCGCCATCATCCCCGCCATGTTCGTGGCGCTGTATCCAGGACTGGGCGTGCTCAACGTGATGGGTCTGGGAACGCCCGAAAGCGCGATCCTGTCGGCCATCATCTTCAACGCGCTGATCATCCCGCTGCTTGTGCCGCTGGCGCTCAAGGGCGTGACGTACAAGCCAATGGGCGCGGGGCCGCTGCTTGCCCGTAACCTGGCCATCTACGGCTTGGGCGGACTGGTCGCGCCGTTCATCGGCATCAAACTCATCGACTTGGCCGTCAACGGCCTGGGTCTCGCCTAACCTCCGGCCCCTCTCTCGCGGGAGGGGCCACAAAGGAACCATCATGGGCAACGATTTCACTTCCTCGCTGCGTCCGGCGTTCGTTCTGACGATCCTGTTCGCAATCCTGCTCGGCCTGATATATCCGCTGGCGATGACCGGCATCGGACAGGCGATCTTCCCTTCCCAGGCAAATGGCAGCCTCGTGCGCGACGCGTCAGGCCGGGTGGTCGGTTCCAGCGTGATCGGCCAGTCCTTCACTTCCGACCGCTATTTCCAGACGCGCCCATCCGCGGCAGGCAAGGGCTATGATGGCCTCGCTTCCTCAGGCTCCAACTTCGGCCCGGCGTCGCAAGCGCTGGTCGACCGTGTGCAGCCAGACATCGCCAAGCGCCGTGCGGAAGGCGTGACCAGCCCCCTGCCCGCCGACCTGGTCACGGCGAGCGGGTCGGGCCTCGATCCCGATCTTTCCCCCGCATCGGCACAGGCGCAGGTCGCCCGCGTTGCCCGTACCCGTGGCATCGCGCCCGACCAGCTCCGCGCGCTGATCGAACGCAACACCGAACGTCCGCTCCTGGGTGAGCCGCACGTCAACGTGTTCGCACTCAACCGCGCGCTCGACTCCGCCAGCCGAGGCCGATGAACGACGGCAGACCCAATCCCGAGGCCCTTCTGCGCCAGGCGGTGCAGGAGGGCCGTGGGCGTTTAAAGATATTCCTCGGCGCCGCGCCTGGCGTCGGCAAGACCTTCGAAATGCTTTCCGAGGGCGCTGCCCGCCGGCGCGAAGGCGTCGACGTCGTGATCGGCGTGGTCGAGACGCATGGCCGCGCCGAGACCGAGGCGCTTACCCGAGGGCACGAGATCATCGCCCGACGCACCGAGTCCTATGAAGGCCGCGTGCTGCACGAGATGGACCTGGACGCCATACTCGCGCGCCGCCCGCGTCTCGTCCTGGTCGACGAACTCGCGCACACCAACACGCCGGGCAGTCGCCATCCCAAGCGCTATCAGGACGTCGAAGAATTGCTTGCCGCCGGCATCGACGTCTACTCGACGATCAACATCCAGCATGTCGAAAGCCTCAACGACATCGTCGCCAGCTTCACCCGCGTGCGCGTGCGTGAAACGGTGCCGGACAGCGTGCTGGAGGCCGCCGAGATCGAAGTAGTCGACATCCCGCCCGACGAGCTGATCGAGCGGCTGAAAGCCGGCAAGGTCTACCTACCTGAGGAAGCGACACGCGCGCTCGCCCACTTCTTTTCGAAATCGAACTTGTCCGCGTTACGCGAACTCGCCCTCACCCGCGCAGCGCAGGCGGTGGATGCGCAGATGCTCGAGCATGTCCGCGCCCTAGGCGTCGGCGGGACCTGGGCGGGCGGAGAGCGGATCGTCGTGGCGATCAACGAACTGCCGGGCGCCGACGGGCTCGTCCGCGCCGCCAAACGCGTTGCCGACGCCCTGCGCGGCCCCTGGACGGCGCTGTTCATCGAAACGCCGCGTGTCGCTGCGTTCAACGACGCTCAACATCGGCGGATCGCCGCAACGATGACCCTGGCGACTCAGCTAGGCGCGGCGGTGGCCACCGTCCCGGCGGCGAACGTCGTCGAGGGGATCAAGGCCTTTCTCGCCGACGCCCGTTCAACCCAGCTGGTGGTCGGCAAGTCGCAGCGGTCGCGGTGGTTCGAATTTCGTCATGGATCGGTCGTGGACCGGCTGGTGCGCGAAACGGCGGACGTCACTGTCCATGTGCTACCCATCGCCGGGGCTGTTCCTGATCCGCTCCCCGGAAGACGGCGCAAGCGCGCCGCTTGGGGCTCGCCGCTTGGCTATGCCATCGCCGCCGGCACCGTAGCCCTAGTGACCGGACTGGCGAGCGCGCTTTCTCATGTCCTAGACCTGGGCAATGTCGCGTTGCTCTACCTGCTGCCGGTAATGGCGGCAGCCAGCCTGTACGGGCTGCGTACCGGCCTGTTCGCCGGCATCGTCTCCAGCCTCGCTTACAACTTCTTCTTCCTGCCCCCCACCGGCACCTTCACCATCACCAATCCAGAAAATGTAATTTCCATCCTGGTGCTGCTCGGGATCGCTTTCGCCACCAGCCACCTGAACTCGCGCGTGCGCGCCCAGGCGGATCTGGCCGGCGCGAGCGCGCGCACTAACGCGGCGCTTACTGGATTCCTACGTCAGCTTGCCGAGATGAACGACGTGTCTGCGGTTAAACGCGCCATCTGCGCAGAGATCGCCCGTATCTTGGACGCGCAAACCATCCTGCTGTCCCAGGGCCCAATGCCCAGCCTGACCATCCAGGCGGCGAACGACGATACCCACCAATTGGGCGCGCTGGAGATGGCGGCGGCGCAATGGGCCTACGATCATGGCACCACCACCGGACGCGGATCGGCGACGTTGACTGCGTCGGACTGGGCATTCTATCCGATGACCTATGGCAACCAGGTGCTGGCGGTGCTCGGCCTGACGCGCGAAGGTAGCGGCGACGCGGTGCGGGCCGACCAGCTACCGTTGCTGATGAGCCTGATCGACCAGGGCACGCTGGTGCTCGAACGGCTGCGGCTTGAAGACGAGATGCGCGACGTCGAGACCGTGCGCACCCGCGACAAGCTCCGCGGGGCGCTGCTCTCTTCGGTGAGCCACGACCTTCGAACGCCACTCACCGCTGTGAAAGCTGCCGCCGCCGAGCTTCGCCACGGCAGCACCCCCGACCTGATCGCCACGATCGAGCAGGAAACGGCGCGGCTCGACCGGTTCGTCGCGAACCTCCTCGATATGGCGCGCATAGAAGCCGGCGCGCTCAGCCTCAGGATCGACGCTGTGGATTTGAGCGATGCGGTCACCGGTGCAGCACACGACGCTCGCGCCGCGCTTGCCGGACACCCCATTCGCCTTGATGTTCCGCCCGATCTGCCGCTGGTGCGCTGCGATCCGCAATTGCTCCATCACTGCCTGCTCAACCTGCTCGACAATGCCGGCCGCTATGCGGACCCCGGCACTGAGATCCGCATCGCCGCCGAGCATCGGCACGGCACGCTGCGCCTGTCGGTCATCGATCACGGCCCGGGATTGCCGCAGGGGCAGGAAGCCGCCGTCTTCGACACTTTCCGCCGCTTCGCGGGGTCGGATCGTTCCACCGGGGGCACGGGACTGGGGCTGGCGATCGTCAAGGCCTTTGCCGAGGCGATGGACATCACCGTTGAGGCCGCCAACCGCCCGACCGGCGATGGTGCGATGTTCACGCTGAGCTTCCCGCAAAAGGCGATCGTGCGCGAGGGTGCCGGTGAAGGGGACGTGTGATGTCGCTGGTGCTGATCGTCGACGACGAACTCTCGATCCGCAAGCTACTGCGGCAGACTCTGGAGCGCGCGGGGTATAACGTCGCCGACGCGGCAGATGCACGGACTGCAATGGCAGCGCTGGAAAACAGGCGACCGGACGCGGTACTGCTCGACCTGGGGCTACCAGGACGCGACGGGCTGGAACTGGTGCCATTGATCGCACGCTTGGGCGTCGCTCAGATAGTCGTCTCCGCCCGCGAAGGCACCGACGACAAAGTTGCCGCGCTCGACCTCGGCGCCGACGATTACATCACCAAGCCGTTCGACAGTGAGGAGTTGCTCGCTCGGCTACGTGTCGCGCTACGCCGTCGCGACCTGAACGGCAGCACCATCGTCAGCATAGGCGATCTCACCATCGACTTGACTGCACATCTCGTCCACCGCGCCGGCATCGAGGTTCACTTGACCCGCAAGGAATATGAGGTGCTGGCCATGCTCGCCGAGCATCAAGGACGCGTGGTCACGCACCAGCGCATCCTCTCCCGTGTGTGGGGCGGGCATGATCCGCGAATCGAATATCTCAGGATCGTAGTCCGCAACCTGCGCCAGAAACTGGAGGCTCCGGCCCCAGTGGGAACGCTGATCGGCAACGAACTTGGTATCGGCTACCGGCTACAAGCGTCCAGATAAGCCGCTGCAATACCGTCGCAACTACAGTTAAGAACGCTGCGCAATAGCACCGCCGCCGTCGGTCAGCCCCGGCGGAGGGGGAGCGGAGGCGCTCCCGGTGGGACCGCGGCGTTACGCCACCGCTCCACAGGAACGACTTCCACCATTCCTTCCGGCGTTCGACGGCGCTGGATCAGCGTCGCGCCTTGTTGGCTGGTGCCGCCGATCGTCGCCCTCGTCCGCACCCAGAAGGTGTTTGACCGAAAGCTCGCGCCCCAAGGCATCGTCGCGTTCTGGTCGGTCAGGTCCTTGAGCGTCAGGAAGCCTTGCCGCTGGCGCACAGCGATCAGCCGAGAAGCCACCACCGGATCCCGGAACAGGATGCCTAGCATCTCTGCGTCCGCAGCGTTGAGATTGAGCGACGTCTCGCCTGGCAGGGCGGTAACCAGCCGCTCCATCCGCTCCGCGACTTTCGCATCGACGCCGGCCATTCGCAAGGGGCGAAGATCCGTCACAGGCCCCCGCAGCCGAACATAAGCGATCGCCGCCACCATCTGCTCGTCGGTCAGCCCGACTTCCTTTGCGATCGTCTGGAACAGGATCAACGAGGGAGCGTCACCGCGCCGGACCGCGTTGATGTTGTAGCGTCCTTCGGCATCGGCGATCGCCAGGTCGAAGGTCCCGCCTTCGATCGGAGCGCCGGCTTCGGACAACTTGGCCCAAGGCTCACCGATATGGTCGACCTCGGGCGATAGCTGCGCATCCCTGCGCAGCGCGACAAGCGCCGACAACTCGCCGCCGCGCACCACCGCCAACGCCCGCGACGCCTCCCGCGTGCGCAGGCCCCGGTCGAGCGCGAGTTCCTCGCGGCTGATCATCAGCAGCACCAGTCCGCTGGCAATCGCTACGAACATCAGCACATTGACCAGGATCAGACCGGCTTCGTCGGCGCGCCGCATCATGGCTGCGGCGCCTCCGCCGCCCGAGCCGGCAATGCGATCACTCGGCGCACCGACGCTGGCGTGCCGCCCGGACCTACCAGCTGCATCTCCAGAGCAATGGCGCGGGGCCACTGCGTTTTGCCCTGTTCGCTCATCGGCCAATGGTCGACCCACGCGCCGTCCCAAAAGCGCCATCGCGCCGCAGCGATGCCCCCCAGCACCCGCTGCGGCACCGGCCCGAGCCCGCGCACCAGCGATCCTCCCGCCACGGCATAGCGGAGCGGGATCGCCGGGCCACCCATGCCGGGCGCCGCTCGAGTGAAGGAAAGGCTGGTGCCCCCGCCGCTGATGTTCCCCGCGGCAAGCTGGTCGATGTCGCTGGTCACCACGAACATCGCACGCTGAAGATCCGCCAGCCTGTCGAGCCGTCCTTCGGTTCGGCCCTGCACCTTGATGATCCCATCCACCAGCGCCAGCCCGGCCACTGCGATCAGCGCGAACAAGCCCAGCGAAATCATCAACTCGATCAACGTGAAGCCCGCCTCTTCTTCAGGCATTTGCTCTGCGGGCATGTGCATCGCGCGTCAGGCGCCGGAACTGGCCGCGACCGGCTCATAGCCTTGTGGCCGGGCGACCAGGATCGCGAAATCTCGCGCCACCGATCCGTCGGTGCGGAACCGCACGGGCCCGGTGACGCAACGAAACCCCTTGCTGTCGAGAAGGCCTGCCGCGCCGAGCGTTCCTGCGGCCCGCAGGGCATTGGCGATGCCCGCCGCGTCATAGGCAAGCGCGGCGATGGTGCCGGGATCGCCGCCGTTGCGAGCGGAGAACGCACTGGCAAAGGTGCCGAACGATTGAGGATCGGGGCTGGCGATCCAGGCATCCTGCAGTGCCTCCAGCGCTTCGGGACGATGATCGAGCCCTTGCAACGTGGCGAGCAACTGGATGCCGCTGTCCTTCAGGTTGCGCGCGGCGGAGAGCACCGCCTCTCCACTCCCCGGCAGCAGCACGGCGTCGGGGGCCTCCCCAGGGGCAGGCAATGGCTGCCCGGCGCGGATTTCCAGCACTCGCACCCGCATGCCGAGTTCGCCTTCGAGCTTCCCGGCGGCCACAGCCGAGGCTGCGCTCCACGGGCTGCCGTCGTCGATCACGGCTACCGAATGCACGCCGCGGGATCGCGCATAGCGCAGGACCGCGCTGGTCACTTGGCCGGCGGTTATTCCAAAGATGTAGGTGCCTGGCGCGCGCAGCACCGCGTCGTTGCTGAAGGCGATGATTGGTACGCGGCCCGCGACCGTGCTCGACACAGCGGGCACTTCTTCCGCGCTAAGCGGGCCCAGAATCAGCGCAGGCCTTCGCTTAAGGGCGTCGGTTGCCGCAGACGACGCGCCGGTCGCCGTTCCGCCGGTGTCGAAGCTCTGTACATAACTGCCGTTTTCCGCGAGCAACGCCGCTTGGCGCATGCTAAGGCCCAGCCGCGCTCGCGGACCCGTGAGCGGGACCAGCAGGGCGATGGGCCGTTTGTCCTTTTTCGCCGCTGCAAGGGCGTACGAGGGAAGCACGACCGATGCCGCTGATGCGACCAGGCCTGATTGCAGCGACCTCAACAGGGACCGTCGGTCCATTGCCGACTCCGGATATAGGGGGTGTGGCACGCGGGCGTATTATCGTCTTCGCAGGGCTTGGGATAGCCGCCTATGCGCTCGCGATGCTGGTGACGCTGCCGGCCAGCGTGTTGCTGAAAAACCGGCCCTGGCGCACCGGAGTTGCCGGCACTGTGTGGAACGGCGAAGTCGGGGTCGCAGGCGGCTCCAGGCTCGAATGGCAAATGGCCCCGCTGCGCTCGCTGACGTCTTTGGGCTTCGCGACGGATTGGAAGGCGACGGGCCCGAATACGGACCTTGGCGGACGGATGCTGGTGCACCTGGGCGGACGCACTGTGCTCGATAAAGTGAGCGGTTCGGCCGACGGGCGCCTGCTGGAGGCGCTTCAGCCAAACCTGCCCTTCACCTGCGACCTTGCCATGCAAGTCGACATGGATCGGATCGCCGTCGGCGGCGGCGACCAGATGATGGCGGGCAGGGTCGCGAGCGATCCTGGCAGCTGCCGCGCGAAGGCCGGCAGTGCGGCCTCCTCCCCCCTCCCCCCCCTACTGCTGACCGCCGAGCATATCGGTACCCGCACGACCCTGCGCATCACTCCGGCGGCGCAGCGCCGTCAGGTACTGGTGGAGGCGAATCTGTCGGAAAACGGTACGCTGGACCTGTCGGTTACCCCTGAAGGCGCGGCGATGATGCCGTTCCTCGGCCTGCCGCCGGGGATACGTGTCCAAGGCGAGCTATAATCCAGCGGCCTTCAGTCACGTCCGCGCGCGGGGCAGCCAGTCTGGTTCGTGCACGAACGGGGGCACCACGCAAGGCGACAGGCGCTTGAGTGCGGCGTGATCCTTGAAGACCACTCGGCCGCGCTTGCGCTCGAGCACGCCTTCGCGATCGAGCCGGGTCAACGTGCGGCTGGCATGCACCGGGGTCATCCCCAGCAAATCGGCGATCTGCTCCTGCTTGAGCGGGCAATCGAACCCGTCTTCATCCGCCATGCCGGCGTCGCGCAGCCGGGCGTGAAGATCGAGCAGGAACCACGCCATGCGTTCCAGGGCGCAGGCTTTTCCGAGGATCGCCTTTTCCTGCATCAGCGCCACACGTTCCTTCTGCACGCTCAGCAGGAAGGTGGCGGCGAAGCGAGGCGAGCGCTCGATCATCTGGCCGAGCACCCGGTGCGGCACAGGCGCTACCGATACTTCGGTGAACGCTTCCAACGTCTCTCCGGCGGCACTCAGGCTCATGCTCGGCGATCCGAGCACGTCGCCGGGCAAGTGGATCTTCATGAACTGGCGGCGGCTGTCGATGAGCCCCTTGGACGAGCCGACCCAACCTTCCGCGAGGAAGTAGACGCAGGTCGCGGGATCGCCTTCGCTGCGGATCTTGGCGCCCGCCGGATAGCGGATCTGCTCGCTCGCCCAATTCTCCAGCAGGTCCGCATCACCCGCACATAAGCCCGCAAACTCTTCAAGCCGATGCAGGGACATCTTCGGCAACGGTGTTTCTCCTGTACCCATTTCGGCGCGCGGCTAAACCATCGCCCGAGCATTGGGTAGTCAGGGCTTCCACCAGGGAGCGAAGCGAAACTTTAGAAAGTTTAGGGCGCGGGTTCAAAGACCTACAAGGTTGTTCAGATTGATAATCGGTAGCAGGATCGCGAGCACCATCATCAACACCAGCCCGCCCATCACCAGCAGCACCAGCGGTTCGACCAGCGCGACGAGGGTCGACACCAGCGCGTCCAGTTCACGTTCCAGTTCGTTGGACGCGCGCCCTAAGGCAGGCGCAAGCCGACCGCTCGACTCTCCGGAAGCGACGATCGCGACAAGCATCGTCGGAAAAACCTGAGCCTCCTGCATAGCGGCGCGCAGGCTGATCCCCTCGCGCACGCGCGTCGCCACTCCGAACGCCTTGTTGCGTACCCAGTGGTTGGGAGTGACGGCGGCGGCGGCGTGCAGCGCCTCGACCAGCGGCACTGCGCTGCCGACCAGGGTCGCGAGGCTGCCGGCGAAGCGCGCGGCGTTCAGCTGGCGGCTGAAGCGGCGGAACGGGCGGCGCTCCGAAAAGAAGCGGTGCACGCGCAGCTTGTTCGCCGGGACCTTCGACCAGCGGAGGAAACCGAAGATGCCGATTGCGAGCGCCAGCAGGAAGTAGAGGCCGTATTGCTGGATGAACCAGCTGATCGCGATCAGCGCGCGAGTGAGCAGCGGCAGATCCGCGCCGCGCGAGACGAACACCTTGACGATGTCGGGCACGACATAGACCATCAGCAACACCATCATACCGACCGACACCAGCGCGAGCAGCGCAGGATAGAGGAGCGCGAGCTGCAGCTTCTGGCCGTTCGACTGGCGGTTCTCGACGAATTCGGCGAGGTGATTGAGCACATCGGGCAAGCGCCCCGATGCCTCGCCCGCCGCCACCGAGGCGCGATAGAATTCGGGAAATGCCTTCGGGTGCTGGGCCAACGCCGCCGCGAAACTGCGTCCGTCGAGAATCGCGCCGCGGACGTCGACCATCAGCGAATTGACCGCTGGCTGCTCGGACTGAGTGGCGACCAGACGCAGCGCTTCCTCGACCGGAATGTCGGAGCCGACCAGCGTCGCGATCTGGCGCGTGACGGTCGCGAGGGCGCGGGGGGACACCCGGTTGCGGCCAAAAGACGGGAGCTGAATCGATCCGGGCTTCGCGTTGCGATCGCCAGCTGCCTGCACGGAGAGGGGCAACAAGGCCTGCTCGCGCAGCGCGGCGCGGGCGGCGGCAGGCGACGACGCCTCGATGATCCCGCGCTTGTTGCGGCCGGCGCGGTCGGCGGCGCGATAGGCGTAGGCGGGCATTAGAAATCTTCCCGCGTAGGGAAAGGGAGACTGCCGAACGCGGTGAAGGGGTAGTGGCCGAAAACCCTATCCCCCGTGGAGAATGCTCCTCCAGCAGCTTCGCTGGCCCCCCTTCCGCTCCGCGGGAAGATTCTAGTGGTGTGACTCACGCCTCGTCCCGAACCACGCGGGCGACTTCGTCGACCGTGGTGATTCCGGCCCGCACCTTGGCCACGCCGTCGTCGAGCAGGCTGGGATTGTCCGCCCTGGCATAAGCCTCGATCTCGGCTTCCGAGGCGCCGTCGTGGATCAGCTTTTGGAAGCGATCGTCCACCGCGATGACTTCGTACAGGCCCGCGCGGCCGCGATAGCCGTCGCCATGGCACTGGTCGCAGCCTTCGGCGCGCCACACCGGACTGCCCGCGGCGATCGCCCCGCCGAGCAACACCGCGTCCGCCTCGCTCGCGACATCCTCGCGCCGGCAGGTCGGGCAGAGCTTGCGCACCAGCCGCTGCGCGGCCAGGCCGACGACCATGGGGGCCAGCAGGTAGCGCTCGACGCCCATGTCGATCAGCCGGGTGACCGACCCGACCGCGCTGTTGGTGTGCAGCGTCGAAAGCACGAAGTGGCCGGTCATGGCCGAGCGCACCGCCACCTGGGCGGTTTCGTGATCGCGGATCTCGCCGACCATGATGACATCCGGGTCCTGGCGCAGGATCGCGCGGAGACCACGGGCGAAGGTCATGTCGGTGCGCGGGTTGACCTGCGTCTGGGCGACGCCGGCGAGTTCGTACTCGATCGGGTCCTCGACCGTCATCACGTTACGCTTGCGATCGTTCAGCCGCGTGAGCGCGGTGTAGAGCGTCGTGGTCTTGCCCGAGCCGGTCGGCCCGGTGACGAGCAGGATGCCATGTGGACGTTCTAGTAGACGCCCGAACACATTGCGGTCGCGCTCACTCATGCCGAGGCCGCCTAGGTCGAGCCGCAGCGAGCCCTTCTCCAGAAGGCGCAGCACCACGCGTTCGCCATGCTGGGTCGGGATGGTGGAGACGCGCGCATCGACGTCGTGCCCGCCGATGCGGAGCGTCACGCGGCCATCCTGCGGCACGCGGCGTTCGGCGATGTCGAGCTTTGCCATCACCTTGATTCTGCTGACTAAAAGTGGCGCAAGTGCGCGCGGCGGCTCGATCATGTCGCGCAGCACGCCGTCGACGCGGAAGCGGACCACCAGCCGCTTTTCCTGCGTCTCGATATGGACGTCCGACGCGCCTTCCTTGACCGCCTCAAGCAGCAGCGCGTTGATCAGCCGGATGACGGGCGCGTCGTCGCGGGTGTCAAGCAGATCGTCAACCGCTGCCGCGCTGTCGGCGAGCGCGGCCAGATCCATGTCGCCCAGATCGAAATCGGCGGCGGCCCCCGCCCCCTGGCTATAGGCCTGGCTGAGCGCGGTATCGAACAGGTCGTCGCTTACCGAGAGATAGCTTGCCCCCGGCGCGACGCGCTGGACTTCGAGCAGCCCGTCCAGGTTCGCGCTTGCGCGGTGGACGCATTCCACGCCGCCCGCGCCGACGCGGATCAGCACGCCGTGCTTGCGCGCGAAGCTGTAGGGCAGCGCCAGTGGCGCGGGTGCGTCCTCGATGAAAATCTGCGTGCTCACGCGCCGAAATCCACCGTTGCCGACACGCGTCCCGCCACCGGGCGCCGCTCGACCGATACGCCGCGGACCCGCAGGTCGCTGGTCGCATTCAAGTCCGCGAGCCAGCCCAGCAGCGAGTCGTAGCTGACGTCCGCCAAGGCAACCCGAAGCCCGCCTGGAACGGTCTGCGGCGCGACTGCAAACCCGAATCCGGCCGCCGAAGCGCTGGCGACCTGCGCCGGCGTACCCTGCCGGCGCTGCGGCTTGGTGGTGGAAAGCGTTCCCGCCGCTCGGATGCGGGCGGTCAGGGTTTCAAAGGTACGGATGTCCGCCACCGCCTCGGCACGGGCGGACTGAAGCGGCTTCACCACTCCGTAGATCAGCACCACCCCACCGAGCAGCACAGCCAGGATGCTCAGCAGCACGCGCTCGCGGTGGCTGAGCCCTGCCCACCACGCGTCGAAGCGGATCAGCGCGGCGTCTAGCGCAGGCAGCTTCGTAACGATGATCCTCATGCCGTCCTTGCCGTGATCCGGATCGACCCGTCGGGGGACTGGGTAACCTGGCCGCTGATCCGCGCCGCCCGCAACGCGGCGTCGATGCGGCCGATCAGCCCGGCATCGCCCGCGTCCATGTCCATGGTCAGCGTATTCGCCTGAAAGCGGATGCCGCGCACCGCGAGCCCGCCGGAGAGCGGCCCGAGCGCACCCGAGAGCCGGCTCAACAGCGGCAGAAACAGGTCCGGGCGCGCCGCCGGTCCGCTCGGCAGCAGATCCGCCACGCTGGCGGCGAGATCGCCGCCCAGATTGGCTCCCGGCGCGGCGAGCGCAGCCGCGGTTCGCGTCTCCTGCGCACGGCGATCGGCAATGTGTTGCAGCATCAGCGTGTCGGCCGTGGCGATGACGATGTGCGCCGCCGCGCCCAGCGCGGCGATCCATCCGAGCCGCCGCCAGATATTGGGAAGCGCCACCCGCCTGCGCGCATACGGCCCCTGACGCAGGTCCAGCGCCGGGTTCAGCAGCCGCGCCGACAGCCCCTGGGCGGCAAGCCCCCCCTCGGCGAGCAGCATGTCGTCGGGGAGCGGCGCGCCATAGGCGATCGCTGGGGGGCTACCCGCCGCCTGCCACGCGGCGCGCAGCAGCGGCGTCGGACAGGCGAATCCCGATCCGTCGGCGGCGCGCACCACCGCGCGCTCGGTACCGAGGTCGACGGCCCATTGCCCTTCGCCCGGACGGGGCAGTGCCAGCGCGTCGGGCACGATCGCGGCATGCCCCAGCCCGGCTTCCTCGGCGATGTCGACCCATGCGGTCATCAATTCGTGCCGCACGACGCCGACCAGATAGCGCCGGGGCGCGATCTCGGCGCCGAGTACCAGGTGCACCGAGTCGAGTGGCTCGGCGATCTGATCCTCGATCGCGAAGGGTAATGCGTCCAACCGCTTGGCGCGCGACGCGAGCGGCAGATCGACGACCAGCAGCCGAACCTGCTCGGTCGGCACGAGCACGGTTGCGGGCCCTCCCGGCTCGGCTATGATCAGCCGGCCGCCCGCCAGCGTCCACACCCCTGCGGCGGGGGCGTTCGTCTGGTCGGGTGCACCGATGGGGCGAGCGGCTGTTGTCACATTTGCTTCATGGGAAGGACGCATGGGGCGGGGATGCGCATAGAATTGAAACAGTTTAGTGACATCGCACCACCGGAGCCGTCGCGCAAGCGCCGTGCCGTGCCGCAAGGCGAAGCCGGCCTGACCCTGATCGAGATGCTGATCGTGCTGGTCATCATCGCCGTCGTCGCGGGGCTGATCACCATGAACGTGATCGGCCGCCCGGACGAGGCGAAGGCGACCACCACCAAGGGCAACATCTCCAGCATCGAAGGCGCGCTGAAGATGTACCGCCTCGACAATGGCGATTATCCCACCACCGAACAGGGCCTGAAGGCGCTGGTCGAAAAGCCCAGCGCGCCGCCGGTGCCGGGCAATTGGGCGCAGGGCGGATATCTCTCCGCGCCGCCGCTCGACGGCTGGGAACGCCCCTATGCCTATAGCTCGGACGGCATGACCTTCACGATCCGCTCGCTCGGCAAGGATGCCAAGCCCGGCGGCGACGGCGTGAACACCGATCTAGAGGGCAAGGGCTGATCCCATGCGGCGGGCGGACAGCATCAAGCAAGGGCATGCCGAAGCAGGCATGACCCTGATCGAGATGCTGATCGTGCTCGCCATCATCGGCGTCGCGGCGGGTGCAGTGACGCTGGGGATCGGATCGGCCACGCGCGCGCCCACCGTCGAGACCGAGGCGCGCCGCCTGGCGATGCGCCTTCAGGCGGCGGCCGACGACGCGATGCTGGGCGACCGGATCGTCGCGTTCACGGCCGAGAAGCATGGCTATGGCTTCGCGACCGTCGGCACCGACGGGCGGATGATCGCGCGCACCGATGACGCGATGGCGTTTCACCGCCTGCCGGCCGGCATCGTCGTGACCCTGAATACCCGTCCTCCGGTGATGCTGGGCGTCGATGGCGTCGGCCGTCCCCTGGCGGCGATCATCGAGCGCGGCGACCAGCGCTGGCGCGTCACTTATGACGGCCTTACCGCCAGCGCCGCTCCGGCGCCCGCCGCATGATCAGGCGCGCCGCGGGGGAAGAAGGCTTCTCGCTGATCGAGGCCCTGGTGGCACTGGCGGTACTCGCCATCGCGACGGTGGGGCTGATGCGGACGGTCGAGTCGCACATCGACTCGACGCGGGGGCTGGAACGCCGCAGCGCGGCGATGTGGGTCGCCGAGAACCGGCTGGCCGAACTGGAGGCGCGCGTGACGGGCTCCGGCGACCAAGTCGAGATGCTGGGCCAGCGCTGGCGAGTCGTCGTGGAGCGGCGGCGGACCGACGATCCAGAAATCGAGCGCGTGCGGATCAACGTCTTTGCGGGCAAGGAGCGCTCGCCTCTTGCATCGCTCGACGGGTTCGTGGACGGTCGCCGCGGATGATTTCCCCCTTCAGCCTTACTCCTCGCCAGGCGCGCACCCTGCTCGACATACTGACCGGCGCCGTGGTGGTGTCGGTGGCGTTTGCGCTGGCCGGACTTACCTGGCGGATCGCCGGCCATGCCGGCACCGGGGCGATCATGGTGCCCGCGGGACGTGCCGGTCCCGCCGTCGCGCCCGACATCGCGCCTGCCCTGGCGCTTGCTCCTTTCGGCAAAGCCTCGTCCACGCAGGCTGCGCAGGCCACCAGCCTGCCGCTGGAGCTCAAGGGCGTGGTGGCGGCGGTGCCGACGTCGCTTTCCACTGCGTTTATCGCAGTGAGCGGCCAGCCTGCGGTGGCATTCCATGTCGGAGAAGCGGTGAACGGCGCGACGATCGAGGCGATCCTGCGCGACCGCGTCATCCTGTCCAGTGGCGGGCGCAGCGAGTTCCTGGCCTTCCCCGATCCCACCCTCTCGCCCGAACAGCGCGCCGCTGCCGCCGCTGCCCAGCCCGCCCAAGCGCCGGCAGCGGGCGGCGCGGTGACGCCGGTTCCGTCGGCGCCACCGGCTGCGGGCACCGCGGCGCTGCTCCAGCGGTTCGACGCCAGCCCGGTGAGCGGCGGCTACCGGATCGGCGACAACGGTCCGCCGGGCATGGTGCCCGGCGACGTCATCCAGTCGGTCAACGGCACTTCGCTCAGCGACCAGACCGCCGCCAACGCCGCCTTTGCCGCCGCCCAGGCGAGCGGCTCCGCACAAATCCAGATCCTTCGCGACGGCAAGCGGCTGACGCTGACCGTCCCGCTTCGTTGAAAAAGAGACCGCACCCCGTGTCCAAGCTCCGCTCCACCCTCGCCGCCCTTGCGCTCGCCGGCACCGCGCTGGATGCCATGGCCGCCATCGCGCAGACCGCGGAAACCGAGGCTGCCGATGTCGTGATCAACATGCGCGGCGTGGAGATCGCCGATGTCGCCGACCAGATCTCGCGCATCACCGGGCGCACGCTGATCCTGGATCCCGCGGTGAAGGGCACCGTGACCGTCACCTCCGCCACGCCGCTGACCAAGGCGGGGGTGTGGGAGCTGTTCCAGTCGGTGCTGCGCGCCAATGGCTTTTCGGCGGTGCGTTCGGGCCGCGCCTGGCGGGTGGTGCCCGCCGCCAACGCAGTGCGCGACGGCGGCGTGCCGAGCCGCGCCGCCGGGGGCCAGGAGCTCGTCACGCGGATGGTGCGGCTGGCCAACGTGCCTTCCGCCGATGTCGCGCGCGTTGTCCGCCCGTTGGTCGCGACCTTCGGCAGCGTCGAGCCGCTGACTGCACCCAACGCGATCGTCGTCACCGATTATGCCGACAATGTCCGCCGGGTGGAGGCGATCGCCCGCCAGCTGGACGGCGGCAGCGGCCAGAGCTTCGCCACGATCGCCCTGCGCAACGGCAATGCCGGTGACGTGGCCCAGTCGCTTCAGGCGGTGCTCGGCGACGCGCAGAGCGGCACCGGTGCACGCGTCGCGGCGGACGCCCGCAGCAACACGGTGATCATACGCGGCACCCCGGCGGCGGTGGCCGAGGCGCGGCGCATCGCCCTCTCGCTCGACCAGCCGGGCGGCGCCACGCCGATCACGCGCATGTTCCGCCTGAACTATGCCGACGCGGAGTCCGTCACCGACGTGCTGCGCGGAGTGCTGGGCCAGGGCGAGAGCGCCGACAATCCCGTCGCGCGCAGCCTGTCGGGGGGCAATTCGAACCCGTTCATGCGGCAGAACCCGTCGCAGATCCTGTCGGCGCTGCCGAACAGCGCAGCGGCGACCAGCGGCGGCATCGGCGCTGCCGCCGCCGCCGGTGGGCTGGGTGGCGGATTGGGCGTTCAGGCCCAGCCGCAGATGAGCAGCGAGCCCGGGCAGCGGCCCCAGGGCTTTTCGACCCCCGACCTGACGGTGCAGCCCGCGCCCGAGCTGAACGCCGTGGTGGTGCGCGGCACCCCGGCCGCGATAAACTCGATCGAGGGGCTCATAACCGAACTGGACGTGCGGCGGCCCCAGGTCATCATCGAAGCCGCCATCGCCGAGATCACCGGCGACGACGCCGAAGCGCTGGCGATCCAGCTCGGCACCGCCGGCGCGGCGCTCAACCGTGACGGCGTCGGCACTTCGTTCGGCGGCCAGGCCGGCCCCTCGCTCGGCGCCATCCTGACCACGCTCGGCGTGCCCGCCGGGGCGCTGCTGACCGGCGGATTGTCCGGCAATATCGGCTTTGGCGACAACTTCTCGATCCTGGTGCAGGCGCTGGGCACCTCGACCCGCGCGAACCTGCTGTCGACGCCGCAGATCACGACGCTGGACAATGTCGTCGGCGAGATCGTCGTCGGCCAGAACGTGCCGTTCGTGACCGGATCGATCCTCACCAACTCCAGCGACGTGAACCCCTATACGACGATCGAGCGCAAGGATGTCGGCATCACGCTGCGCATCCTGCCGCGGGTGAATGCCGGCGACACGATCCGGCTTCAGGTCAACCAGGAAGCGTCGTCAATCGCGAACACCACGGTTTCCGGCGCTTCCGACCTCATCACCAACCGCCGCGCGATCAACACCTCGGTCCTCGCCGACAATGGCGAGACGATCGTGCTGGGCGGCCTGATCAGCGACGACTACCAGGACACGCGCCAGCAGGTGCCGATCCTGGGCGACATCCCGATCGTCGGCGAGCTGTTCAAGAGCCGGCGCGAACAGCACGCGAAACGGACGCTGTTCATCTTCCTCAAGCCAACGATCCTGCGCGACGCGGGCGATGCGTCGGCGGCGACCAAGGACCGCTACAACCGCCTGCGTGCAGACGAGCTGGCGAATAATCGCCGCTCCAGCCTGCTGCTCGCGCCGCCCACTCCGCGGCTGACGGTGGAGATTGACGGAATCTACTGAGCGCGGGCTCAGCCGGCCGGCAAGGGCACGCGGACGCGCTGCGCGCCGCGGGTGAAGAAAGCGGCGTCGATCGCGAGCGCGGCGAGTTGCCAGCCATCGACGCTTTCCCCGATCTGGAGCGTGCGGGTGGCGCCGTCCGCCCCGCGCACCAGCGCCACTGCGTCGTCACCAAGCCGGCCGACCACGCCGACCAGCGCGGGCGCGTCGCCGGGCAAGGCCGCCTCTGCCTGATCGACGGGCGCGGTGAACAGCGCGCGCTCATACACCGGACCAAGCGCGGGCTGGTCGCGCACCTCCAGCGGCGGCGGGACGTCTTGCCCGCCCCCTGCCCCGGAGCGCGTGTGGGGAATCAGCAACAGCGCCGGCATCAGCACGGCGAAGGCTCCCGCGCCGGCGGCGGCCCACCAGCGGCGAGGAATGGTCACTGCCACGGCGCCAGCACCTCGCCCGTCAGGCGCACGCCGCCGCCGGCGATCGGCTCGACGCGCCAGGAGCGCAGCCGCATCACCGGGCGCTGCCGCTCCAGCGCGTCGGCGAATGCCAACACCGCCTTTTCGGCGCCGGACACCCGCAGCCGGACCGCCGCCGAGCCGTGCGGCATCGGCACCGCGCCGACCGTCTCGACCAGCACTCCGCCGGCCTTAGACAAGCCGGCGATCCGCGCGAAGATCGCGGCGCGGGCCGCTGCTTCGTCCGGAGCCTCGACCACGAGGCCCGACTTCAGAAGCGGCGCGGGCGTCTCCGGGCGGCGGGCGTCGTCGGCCAAGCGGGCGTGCACCGTCCGCGCAGCATCCAGCTTGCCCACCGCGTCCGCGGTGAAGGGACTGAGAACGAGCAGCGAGGCGACACCGCCGGCCATGCCCCAGGCGAGAGGTGGCCCCTTCATTCCGCTTCTCCGCGCCACGACACGATCATCGCCGCGTCGCCGCGCCGCTGGCCAATTTCGCGCAGGCCGGCAAAGCCAGGCGCGCGCCGCAGCGCGCTGCGCAGCGCGTCCGGATCGGGCGCGCGCACGTCGAGCTGCAGCACGCCCTCCGCGTTGCGCTCGGCGCGCGCCAGGCTCGCCTCCTTGGGAAGCGCGCCGGCCAGGGCGTCCAGGGTGGCGGTCAGGGTCGGCCGGGCGATCACCGAGGCGAGCCGGTCGCGCGTGCGTTCGGCTTCGGCATGGCGGGCGGTTCGGGGCGCGAGCTGCGCCTCGAGTAGCGCGGCCTGCCCGCGCTCGCGGTCCGTCAGCAGCTTCGCGCCGGCCAGGGTCAGCGCGGGCCCAAGCGCGATCAGCCCGGCGACGAGCATCGCCTCGCGCCATCGCGGCGGCGGCGGGGTATCTGGGGAAGGCCGCCGGCGGATACGAAGGATGCGGGCCGCTAGGCTTTCGCCCCGTGGCGGTACGAGATCGTCCCTGTCAGGCTCACCGGCTTTCATCGAATCGCCGCTTACGCGCTGTGGCGCCCCGGAGCAAAGCGTCACATTATCGTCGCCGAAGAGTCACCGGTTAGCCGCCGCTCTCTCATCACACTGTAAACGAGCCCTTCCAAGAGCAAGGCAGACCGGGTCGCGATTGGCCCGGCGTCCTGGGGGACTCATTCCATGAACGACCTGACCGAGACGCCCTTCGGCTATTCCGATGGCGACGTCGACACCAACACCAGCTCGGCCATCACCTTGAACGAACTGGCGGACCAGCGCCTTTCGCGGCGCCAGACGCTGCGTGGCGGCTCGGCCATCGTCGCCGCGACGCTGGGCGGATCGGTCCTGGCGGCATGCGACTCGAACGACGACCGCCCGGACGGGCCCAGCGCCCCCACGGTGAACGCCGGCGCCGCGACCACCACTTCGGCAGGCCGCATGGTCACGCTGAACGGCAGCGCGGAAGGTGCGACCGCTTATTCCTGGACTCAAGTCTCGGGTCCGACCGTGACGATCGAGAACCCGAACAGCGCGAAGGCCTCGTTCATGGCGCCGGCAGTGTCGGCGGCGACGACGTTCACCTTCCAGCTCGCCGCTGCGGGTGGGTCGAACGCGGCGACCGCGACCACCACCGTCACGGTGAACCCGGCAGTGCTCGGCTTCGCGGCGGTTGCCAAGAACAAGCTGGACGTGGTGAGCGTCCCCGAGGGCTATACGGTCCAGGTGATCAACCGCACGGGTGATCCGATCGGTGCCAACGTGCCCGCGTACAAGAACGACGGCACCGACACCAACTTCGCCCAGCGCATCGGCGATCACGGCGACGCGCTGTACTGGTACGGCCTGGCTGCGACCGGCACTGCGCGTGACGCGGCGAACTCGGCGCGTGGCCTGCTCGTGCAGAACCACGAAAACATCAACCAGCAGTACCTTCACCCGAACGGCGCGACCAGCAACGGCGGCATCCGCCCCGAAGCCGAGGCGATCAAGGAGATCGAGTGCCACGGCGTGAGCGTCACGGAAGTAAGCCAGAACGCCGCCCGTGCCTGGAGCGTGAACCAGGCCAGCAGCCTCAACCGCCGCATCACCCCAAGCACGCCGATGGTGTTCAACGGCCCGGTCAAGGGTTCGGACCTGATCAAGACCGCCCATTCGGCCGACGGCACCACGGGCCGCGGCACGATCAACAATTGCGCCAACGGCACCACGCCATGGGGCACGGCGATAACCTGCGAAGAGAATTGGGCCGGCTATTTCCGCCGCCCGCTCGCCGACATCGCAGGCCGCACGGCGAAGGAAATCACTGCGCTGAACCGCTATGGCGTGACCGGAAACGGCAATTTCAGCTGGTCCACGGTCGTGCCGGCAGATGCCACGAACACGCTCTTCCGCCGCTGGAACGCCACCGTGTCGGGTGCGTCGGCGACCGCGGACTTCCGCAACGAACCCAACCAGTTCGGCTGGATCGTCGAGATCGATCCGTACAGCCCGGGCTCGACCCCGCGCAAGCGCACCGCGCTGGGCCGCATGGGCCATGAGGGCTGCTGGCCGGGCGCATTCGTCGCCGGCAAGAAGCCTGCATGGTATATGGGCGACGACGCCACGAACGAATATATGTACAAGTTCGTGTCGGATACCGCCTGGGTCGCCGCGGATGCGACCGCGACCGACCGGCTGGCCACCGGCGACAAGTATCTGGACAAGGGTACGCTCTACGTCGCCCGCTTCAACGCCGATGGTACCGGCCAGTGGCTGCCACTGGTGTTCGGGCAGAACGGCCTCACCGCGACCAGCACCGTCTATCCGTTCGCGGATCAGGCCGACGTGCTGGTCAACACCCGCCTTGCCGCCGACGTTCTTGGCGCCACGCCGATGGACCGTCCGGAATGGACCGCCGTCAATCCGGTTACCGGCGACGTGTATCTGACGCTCACCAACAACGGCAATCGCGTCACGACGGCCGACACGCCGTCCGCCAGCCAGCGCCGTACCGATGCCGCCAACCCGCGCGTCTACATCGATCCGCCCAGCACCTCGCGCGGCAACCGCAATGGCCATATCGTCCGTCTCAAGGAGACCGGCAACAGCACTGACGCGACCAGCTTCACCTGGGACATCTACCTGTTCGGCGCCGGCGCCGATCTGGACGCGGCGAACATCAATGTGTCGGGCCTGACCGCGGATCAGGATTTCTCGAGCCCGGACGGCCTGTATTTCAGCCGCTCCACCAACGCAGCCGGCCAAGTGAAGCCGCTGCTCTGGTTCCAGACCGATGACAGCGCCTATACCGACGTCACCAACTGCATGATGCTCGCCGCGCTTCCGGGCACGGTGGGCGATGGCGGCGCGCGCACCATCACCAACAGCAACGCCGCCGGGGTGACGTCGACGCAGGCGACACGCGTCGGGGCGGCCCCTTCCGCCGCGACGCTGAAGCGCTTCCTCGTGGGCCCGGTGGAGTGCGAGATCACCGGCATCGACACCACGCCGGACGGCCGCACGATCTTCGTCGGCATCCAGCATCCCGGCGAGAACGGCACCCCCGCGGCGCCGAGCAGCCACTGGCCCGACAGCCAGGCGACCGGCACCGCCGGCGCGACGATCCGCCCGCGCTCCGCAGTGGTCGTGATCAGCAAGACCGATGGTGGTGTCGTCGGGCTCTAAGGCCCGGTACAGCGCGAACGAAGAAGGGGAGGTTCCGATCGGAACCTCCCCTTTTCTTTTCCTGTCTCCTGACAGGGCGGCGAAGCCTCAAGGGAGGAGCGCCCACCCTCGTCACCCCGGCCTTGAACCGGGGTCACGCTTCTTCTTCCTCACTCCCAACACGCCCGTGAACGCAGTGCCGTCAGCAGCCCCCGCCCAAGCCCGACGTGACGGAATCCCTACCGGTCCGACCGGCTGACGATGTTGGCGGTCCCGTCGGGCGAGATCGTGATCATGTGGCTCTGGCCGCCATCGCAATTCGCGCGCCAGAGCGGCCGGCCATCCTGATCCTCCATCCGCTCCGACGTCTTGACTGCCTGGCACGGCAGGTTCGCGTCGAGGATCGCGCGGATGAACACCACGTTGCGCTCACGCTCGGGAAGCGCCGCGACCCGCGCGCCGATATCCTCGCCGGACGCGTTGGCGGTGAGATTGGCCGCCGCGTTCGACGCGGGCTCCCGCTCCTGCGCACCCTGGCAGCCCGCCAACGCCAGCGCGGCGCCTGCCATCCACAGCAACTGCTTCATGTAGATCTCCCGATGCTTAGAGTCGGCAATGCCACAGACACCGCCAAGGTTCCGGGCGGGCAACGGCCCGCCCGGAGTCACTCAGTGCTGGTACGCCTTGGGAAGCGCGCCTTCGCGCGGGTTCCAGTAACGGTCGCGCAGGCGGGTCTGGCGGCTGGTCATCGGCTGCTCGACACCGTCGATGAATACCTGCGTCGCCGAACTGCCGAGTTCGAGCGGATCGCCGTCCCAGATCACCACGTCGCCGCGCCGGCCGCTGCGTAGCGAGCCGAACTCGTCGCCCATGCCGAGCGCCTCGGCGGTGCGCGAAGAGATTGCGGCGAATGCCTCGCCCCAGCTCAGCCCGCTGGCGCCCGGGATCCTGCCCAGAGCAACCAGATTGCCGGCATATTGCTTTTCCCAGCGCGCCTGGCGCGCTTCGTCCTGGTTGATCGTGCCGATGCCGACCAGCACGCCCGCCGTCTTCATCCGGCCGATGTTGGACTGAGTCGCCGCCAGTTGCTCGAAGGACGACGGCAGGTCGGCCACTGCGGAGGCGATCACCGGGACTCCCGCCGCCGCGATCTCACGCGCAACGGTCCAGCCTTCGGTCGCGCCGACCAGCACCAGCTTGAGCCCAGGCATCTCCCGCTTGAGCTGCAACAGCACCAATATGTCCGACGCCCGCTCGACATGCGCGAGCAGCAGCGTGCGGCCCTGTACCACCGGTACCAGCGCCTCGGCGTCGGCGCGGGTGAGCAGCGCCTCCTTGCCGCGATCGTTGAAGCCGGCGGGGTTGCGAACATAGTCGCGCACTTCAAACAGCGTGTTCTTGAGCAGCGCGTACGCCGCCGAGCGGCTGCCCCCCGCCGCACGCGCGCCAGCCTCGCCATATTCCATGAACTGGAAGGCGCGCGGTTTGGTGACCGCGTCCATGTCGGCGCCGGTGTCGATCACTGCACCCTGCCCGGCGAAGATCGACCCGCTGCTGTTGTCGGGTGCGACCACGGCGCGGGTGACGCCCTCCAGCCGATTTACCGCCAGCGGGGTGCTCTTCGGGTTGACCGCCGGGGCGACGTCGAGCGCCGCGTCGAACGGCGAATTGGCCGCGCTGGTGTCGTTGGTCGCCTCGACGCCGTCGACTTCGACGATGCCCATGCGCGTGAAGCCCGCGAAGATGCCGGGCGATACCCAGCGCCCTCCGGCATCGATCACCCGCACGCCGGCGGGGACGGCCACTCCGGCACCGGCGGCGACCACGCGCCCGCCGCGTACGACGACGGTGCCGCCCTCGACCGGGGCCGAACCGTCGCCGACCACCAGCTTGGCATTGGTGATGGCGATGTCCTGCGCGCAGGCTGGTGCCGCGAGCCCGATGGCCGCGGCGGCGGAAAGAAGCAGCGCCTTCATCACTTCACGTCCCCTTCGCCCGGCTGGCCCAGCTCGAAGTCCGACACCGGGCGGAGCTTCGGATTGTTGGCGTCATAGAGCAGCGCGCCGTCGACCCACACCATCTGCGGCCGGGTGTAGACGCTGAACGGGTTGCCGTTCCACAGCACCACGTCCGCCATCTTGCCTGGCTTCAGGCTGCCGGTGCGGTCGGCAATGCCCAGCGCCTTGGCCGGGTTGATCGCCAGCCAGCGCCATGCCTGCGCTTCGGAGATGCCGTACCCCGCCTTGATCCCGGACATGCGCGCCTTAGCGACTTCCTGGTTGAGGCGCTGGATGCCGTTCTCGTCGTCCGAATGGATCATCGCACAGGTGCCTTGCTTTTCGAGGATGGCAAGGTTCTCGTTCACTGCGTCATAGGCTTCCATCTTGAAGCCGTACCAGTCGGCCCACACCGCCGCGCAGGTGTCGTTTTCCTTCAGAAGGTCGGCGATCTTGTACGCCTCGACCGCGTGGTGGAACGCCGTCACCTTGTAGCCGAACTCCTTGGCCATATCGAGGACGTTGGCCATTTCGTCGGCGCGGTAGCAATGGTTCTGGATCAGGATCTCACCGTCCAGCACGCCGCGCAGCGTGTCCATGGCGATGTCGCGGCCCGGCATCTCGCCGCCCTTGTCCTCATATCGGTCCCAGCGGCGCTTATACTCCGCGGCCTTAGCCCAGGTCTGGCGGTCGACGGCGATGTTGCCCATCCGCGTCGAGGGCTGCCGCCCCTTCGAGCCATAGACGCGCTTGGGGTTCTCGCCGCACGCCATCTTGAGGCCGTACGGCGCGCCGGGGAACTTCATGCCCTGCATCGTGCGGGCATAGACGTTCTTGAGCACCACCGAACGTCCGCCGAACAGGTTGGCGGAGCCCGGCAGGATCTGCAGCGTGGTGACGCCGCCATTGGTCAGCGCGCGGCTGAAGCCCGGGTCCTGGGGCCAGACGCTGTGCTCGGCCCAGACGTCGGCGGTGACGGGACCGGTCGCCTCGTTCCCATCGGACAGCGCGGGCACGCCGGGCGAGGGATAGTCGCCCAGGTGGCTGTGGATGTCGATCACGCCGGGGGTGACGTACTTGCCCTGCCCGTCGATCACCGTCACATCGGCGTCGCGGCTGAGATTCTGCCCGACCGCGACGATCTTGCCGTCGCGAAACAGCACCGAGCCGCCTTCGATCCGACCGCCTTCACCGTCGAGCACGGTGACGTTGGTCACCAGCGTCGCCGCACCGGGATAGGCGTGGTAGGTCGATGGGTAAGGGTCGTGCGAATACCCCTTTCCCCTGCCCGGCGCGCGCGACTGATCCGCGCTCGCGGTCTCGGGCCTGGTTTGCGCAGTCGTGCATCCCGCCAGGGCCACAAGGCTGGCCCCCATCAGCATCGCTCGAATCAAAATGCTTGTCCCCCAAAGGTCGGCCGGGCCGCCCGCGCCGTCCTGAAGTGATCGCCGGGTTCATCGCGCATTGCAAGCGGGCCGGCAGGGAACAGAAATCGCGCAGACAATTTGGTGTGTTGAACAAGTCTTCTCTGGAGTTTTACGGAGGTTCGCACATATTGTTAACCACTGTAGGGGCTTTGAGGGACCTCGCGGATCCTGTGCAGGGGCAGGTGACTTGCGTGTAAGCAGCGTTGAATCGCGCCCGCTAGTAGATGCGGGGCAGAAAAACCGATCGATTGCAGCGGCTATTGCTGTCGCTGCCTGTCTATGCAGCCTTGCATCCTTGATGGGCTGGCTGTTCGATTTTCCGCAACTGCGAACCTTCGGTTTCGACACCTTTCCCGTCCGCCCGCTGACCAGCCTTGGCCATCTAGCACTCGCTGCCGGTCTGCTGGCGGTGGTAGCAGAGAGGCCGCGCGTTGCGGTATTGCTGTGGCTTGTGCCGCTGGCGGTCGCGGAATCGTATCTGGTCGAGGCACTCACGCACGACGTGTGGAGTGTGGCGCGTCTGATCGGGGATGCCCCGAGCGCGGCAGCCGACGCCAGCGCCGTCGTGCGGCCTCGCGTCAGCAGCATAGCCATTCTCTTCCTGCTGACCCTGGCCGCCTATGGCTCGCTGGTCCGCAAATGGCTGTCGGCCGAGATAGCGGGCCTGGTCGCGACGTTGATCCTCTGCCTGTCCGCCGCGGCGATCGTGCTGGTGCTGTTTTCCGAACCCGGCGGCGCGACGCCCCGAGTCTTGATAGCGCCCATGCCCGCGGCGATATGCGGATTTGCGCTGTCACTCTCCTTGATCGTCCTCAGCATCGACCTGGGCTGGGTACGCGCGATCGCCTCCAGGCGCGGCAATCTTTGGATGTTGGGGCTCCTGCCCGCAGCGCTGCTGCTGCCGGTGATCCCTTCGCTCCTCGAACTCTTCTTCCTGCGCGGAAAAGGCGTGTCGGTGGCGGCGACCGGGACGCTGGTCACCCTGTGCAACATGATGATCGTCGGCGTGATCGCCTATTGGTCAATCACGCGGATCGCCAAGGCGCAGGCGACCTCCATCGAGCTGTCGGAGGCGCTGAACGCGGCAACGGTCGCGATCACCACCGCCACCGGGCGCATCGTCTATTGGTCGGCGGGCTGCGAGAAGCTGTACGGCTGGAGCGCGGAGGAAGCTCAGGGGCAGAACAAATACGCCCTGCTTCGCTCCTTCTGCCCGATCCGCCCGACCGAGCCCCGCCCCACGAACGGCGTTGCGCAGGAACTGGTGGAGCGCGACCGCAACGGTCGGGACATCTTCGTGATAGAACATGGCATCAGCGTGAGCAGCCCGGGACGGGAACCGGTGATCGCGCTCAAGATGACCGACGCGACCGAGCGCCGGAAGGCAGTCGAAGCGTTGAAGGAAACCGAGGAACGGCTTGCCGTCGCGGCGCTGGCGCAGGAATTGGGTGTCTTCGAATGGGACGTCGCGAGCGGGCGGATCGATTGGTCGCCCGGCACTGAATTGCGGCTCGGCCTGTACCCGGGAAGCATGTCCGATTTCGACAGCTGGAGCGCGCAGGTCGCGCCCGAGGACCTGCAGAGCAGCCTCGATACCATTGCCCGCGCGGTTCAGGCCCGGGCCGGCCGCTTCGGCTTCCGCTATCGCTTCCGCCAGCCCAATGGTGGCGTGCGCGCGGTGGAAGGGTCGTCCCGCGCCTTCTACGACGATGAGGGGAACCTCGTGCGCACGGTGGGGGTGATCCTCGACATCACCGAACGCGAGGAACATGACTCGGAACTGCGCCAGCGCGAGGCACAGCTCCGCTCGATCCTTCAGGCCGTTCCGGACGCGATGATCGTCACCGACGACCAGGGAATCATCCAGCAGTTCAGCGCCGCGGCCGAGCGGCTGTGGGGCTACCGCTCGACCGACGTCGTGGGACGCCCCGCAACGATCCTGGTCCCGGAACAGATGCGCGAACCGCACATGACGGTGCTCCGCCGCTTCCTGCAACATGGCGAAGGCGTGATCGGTGACGTCCACACCAGCACCGCGGAGCTGGCCGACGGCCGCCGCTACCCGATCGAGATCCGCACCGGCGTGGCCAGGGTCGACGACCGCTTCCTGCTGACCATGTTCGTCCGCGACCTAAGCGAGCGGCTCGCGGCCGAGGAGCGCTTGAGCGATCTCAGCGCCGAAATCGCCCATGTCTCCCGGCAGAGCGCGATGAGCGAGCTTGCCGCCGATCTCGCGCACGAATTGAACCAGCCGCTAAGCGCGACTTCCAATTATCTTTCGGCCGCGCGGATGCTGCTCGAACGGGGCGAAGGGGCGGAACGAGTCATCGAACTGCTCCGCTCCGGCGCCGATCAGACGCATCGCGCCGGGGAGATCATCCGGCGGATGCGCGCGTTCATGGCGCGCGGCGAAGTCGAGATGCGCGCCGAATCGATCGAGCGCACGGTGCGGGACGCGGCCGACCTGGTGCAGGTCGGCACCACCCACTTCAATATCCGGATTGCTTTCCAGCTCGATCCCGAGGTCAGGTTCGTCTTCGCCGACCGCATACAGGTACAGCAAGTGCTGGTGAACTTGATGCGCAATGCAATGGAGGCGCTCCGCAGTAGCGACCGGCCCGACCGCATCGTCACGATCGGATCGCGCAAGACCGACGACCAGATGGTGGAACTAGCCGTCAGCGACAATGGTCCGGGCATTCCTGCGCAAGTATTGGAAAACATGTTCTCCCGCTTCACCACGACAAAAGGCAGCCGCGGTGGAATGGGTATTGGACTTTCGATAAGCAAGCGTATCATCGAGGCACATGGCGGCTCGCTGAGTGCCGCCAACCAGCCGGGAGGAGGCGCGATCTTTCGTTTTACCTTGCCGATGATCGAAGGGGGTCACGATCAATGACGAGAACGGTTTACATCGTGGACGATGACGATGCGGTCCGCGCATCGCTGCATACACTGCTTTCCATCCGCAACGACCTGCTGATCCGCAGCTACCGTTCAGGGGATGCGTTTCTTCAGGAAGTGGGCGATCTCGACCCAGGTGTCGTATTGCTCGATTTCCACATGCCGGGGGCGACCGGGCTGGACGTGCTCAACGCGCTGGGCAAGAACCCGAAGTTCGTTGCGATCGTGCTGACCGGACAGGGCAATGTCGGGCTCGCGGTCCAGGCGATGAAGGCCGGCGCGCTCGATTTCGTCGAAAAGCCGTACGAAGCCGAAGTGCTGATGCAGCTGGTCGACACCGCCTTTGCGCGGCTGGAACAAGGCAGCGAGGCGGCGGCCCGAGTCAACGCCGCCGAGGTCAAGATCGCCAAGCTTTCGCCAAGGGAAACCGACGTATTGAAGGGCCTGATCGAAGGCCGCTCGAACAAGATCATCGCCTTCGAACTGGACATCAGCCCCCGCACGGTCGAGATCTACCGTGCCAACCTCATGGAAAAACTCGAGGTCCGCAGCCTTTCCGAAGCGCTGCGTATCGCCTTTGCCGCAGGACTATTTCCGAACAGCTGAAGAATACGGCTGCGCCTCTCTCCGTCGCACTCAGACGGAGAGAGGCTACGGCACCCGGCAGAACTTCTCCATCTGCATCGAGCGAGGTGGCAGAAAGGTGCGGGCCGCAGCCACCCGATCAAACGTAGACATCTGGCCCGTCGTGCAGGTTACGATTCGTCCTAAGGGAAACTCCCTAGGATCAACTCTTGTGTGGCCATCCCCTCTACAATACTCGTGATGGGTCTAGGCCCGCTTGTTGATCCAGGCTTGGAGTGGGGATGTTAAAGACGTTCAATAATTGGCGCTTGTCGAAAAAGATGATCGTTGCGTTCAGTGCGCTCGGTCTGGTCATGATGAGCATCGCGGGGGCAGGCATCTATGTGATGTCAGAACTGGGTTCCATCGCCACTCGCCATGTCGAGCGCGGCGTTGCAGGCACGGAAGCCCTCGGACAGATGATGTCGCATCTGCGCGAACATCGCATCATTGCCATTTCCCAAATCACCCCCTCGTCCGACGCGGATCGGCAGAAGTACGTCGATCGCTATGCTGCGAATAAGGAGGCCCTGAAGAAGGACATAGCCGCCTATGAGCCTCTCGCGGGTGACTTCGCGCCGAACCTGAGGAAGATCGAAGCAGACATCGCGGCGCTGGAAAGCGTCAACGAGCAGATCTTCAAGCTGACGCTTAACCAGGGCATGGCGGCGGCGCTTCCGTATTCGAAGGCGGAGGGCAAGGATGCTTCCAGCGCGGCGCTCAAGGACGTCGAAGACCTGGTAGAGCTTCATCGCGAACGATCGACAGCCGCCAACGAGGCGGGTCAGGCCTTCGCCTCCAAGGCATTTTGGACCGTGCTGGCGATTTCCGTGCTCGGGATCATCGCACTGGCCTTCATCTGGAAGCTGATCGCGAAGACGGTATCCGCACCGTTGGCCGAGCTGTCGAAGGCAACCTCCACACTTGCCGAGGGTGGTGAAGTCCAAGTCCCGCACCGCGACCGTGCGGACGAGCTCGGCGAAGTAGCGCAGGCGGTGGAGTTGTTCCGCCTCGCCGCGGTAAACCGCGCCGAGACGGATCGAAAGATGGCTGAAACTCAAAAGATCGTCACCTCGACACTGCGGGAGGGCTTGTCTGCGCTTAGCCAAGGTGACCTGACCGCTCAGATCCATGCCGACTATCCCGCAGATTATGCCGAGCTCAAGACCAACTTCAACGAAGCGCTTGCGAGCCTGCGCACGCTGATCGGCTCGGTCACCGAAAGCGCGGCGGCGATCCGCACCGGCTCGGGCGAGATCGCCCAGGCGTCGGAAGACCTGGCGCGCCGCACCGAAGCCAATGCCGCCAGCCTGGAGGAGACTTCGGCAGCGGTGACGCAGATGGACGGGCGCCTCAAGGCGACGGCGCAGGCTGCGACCCGCACCGTGGAGCGTGCCGACGGCGCGATCTCGACGGTGCAGGGCGGGCGCGGCATCGCCGACGAAGCGGTGCAGGCGATGGCGCGGGTCGCCGATGGCGCCAAGGGCATCGACAGCGTGATCGAGGGTCTCGACAAGATCGCCTTCCAGACGCGGGTGCTGGCGATGAACGCCGCGGTGGAAGCCGGGCGTGCCGGCGAGGCCGGGCGCGGTTTCGCGGTGGTCGCCGACCTGGTGTCGGCGCTGGCGATGCGTTCGGAAGAGGAAGCCGCGCGTGCCCGGGACCAGCTGACCGCCACCCAGACCGACATCGTCTCGGCGGTGGAAATGGTGCAAAAGGTCGACGGCGCGCTGGCCAACATCTCGGGCGATGTCGCCGAGGTACACAGCCTGCTGGCGCAGATGGCGACCGACAACCAGGCGCAGTCGACGGCGATCAGCCAGATCAGCGTGGCGATCGGGACGATGGACCAATCGACCCAGCAGAACGCGGCGATGGTCGAGCAGACCTCGGCCGCTGCGCGCAACCTGTCGAGCGAAGTATCGGCGCTGGCCGAACAGGCGGGCAAGTTCGAGACGGGCGGCGCCGCCGCGCCGAAGTCGTTCCGTCCTGCCGCGCCGCGTGTTCAGGCCAAGACCTATGTGTCCCCGATCAAGGCGCTTGCTGCGTCCGCCGAAGCTGCAGGCGCGGACGATTGGGCCTCTTTCTAAGCTCTGCTCTGTCGTGAGGCCGCCGCTGTGCGGCGGCCTGATCGACTGAACCGATCACCGCGATCGGCAAATTATTTCAGCCATGTTTCAATGCATTCAAGCGCTTGCGAAATATCAGCTTTTTCTCGGCCGACAGCCGCGGAGTGCCTGGCGCCGCTGTGGCCCGGCACGTTTTTGGAAACCCCTCTCCTATAATGCGACATCGGCTGCCCACCGGGCAAGTTGATCGAGGTTGCACGCCCGCAACGCCGGGCGAAATGAGGGTCCAAAAACATGCACTGGTTCGAAGCCAACGCTCCCATACGACAGAAGATGTTCGTCGCCTTCGCCACGATGATCGGCATCATGGCGCTCATTCTCGCGTCGAGTTTCTTCGGCTGGATCGGCCAAGCGGTCGGGGCGGGGCTGATCCTCGTGGCGATCTATCTCGGTGCCCGCTTTCGCGCTGCGGTGTGCGACCCGTATGTGACTACGGTAGTGCGCATGGAAGGCCTCGCCGCCGGCGACCTGGACAGCGCCATCCGCTATACCGACTATCAGGATTGCGTCGGCCGGTTGAGCCGCGGCATGCTGACCTTCCGCGACGCAGCGGTCGCGCAACGCCGATCGGGCGCCGAACAGGCGGAAGTGGTACGTATCCTGGGTGAAAGCCTTGCCCGGCTGACGCACGGCGATCTTACCGCCGACGTGACCGCCCAAGTTCCCCCTGCCTATGCCGAGCTGAAGGCCAACTTCAACGAAGCGATGACCAGCCTGCGCACCCTGATCGGTTCAGTGAGCGAGAGCGCGGACGCGATCCGCACCGGCTCGGGCGAGATCGCCCAGGCGTCGGAAGACCTGGCGCGCCGCACCGAAGCCAATGCCGCGAGCTTGGAGGAGACTTCGGCAGCGGTGACGCAGATGGACGGGCGCCTGAAGGCGACGGCGCAGGCCGCAACCCGCACTGTGGAGCGTGCCGACGGCGCGATCTCGACGGTGCAGGGCGGGCGCGGCATCGCCGACGAAGCGGTGCAGGCGATGGCGCGGGTCGCGGATGGCGCCAAGGGCATCGACAGCGTGATCGAGGGCCTCGACAAGATCGCCTTCCAGACGCGCGTGCTTGCGATGAACGCCGCGGTGGAAGCCGGGCGTGCCGGCGAGGCCGGGCGCGGCTTCGCGGTGGTTGCCGACCTGGTGTCGGCGCTGGCGATGCGCTCGGAAGAGGAAGCCGCGCGTGCCCGCGACCAGCTGACCGCGACTCAGACCGACATCGTCTCGGCGGTGGAGATGGTCCAGAAGGTCGATGGCGCACTGGCCAACATCTCGGGCGACGTCGCCGAGGTCCACAGCCTGCTGGCGCAGATGGCCAGCGACAACCAGGCGCAGTCGACCGCGATCAGCGAGATCAGCGTGGCGATCGGGACGATGGACCAGTCCACTCAGCAGAATGCGGCGATGGTCGAGCAGACCTCGGCCGCCGCGCGCAACCTGACTCAGGAAGTCGCGACGCTGGCCGATCAGGCGGGCAAGTTCGAGGTCGGCCAGAGCCGGCCTGCGCCCCGCTCCTTCACGCCGCATCAACCGCCGATCCGCGCGAAGAAGCGCTATGCTTCCCCGGTAGCACCGCTCGCCTCCGTCTCCGCCGCGCAGGATGACTGGGCCACGTTCTAGCTCCTGCCGGAGCCTGGCCGAGACAAGGGCGTCGCGAGCGATCGTGGCGCCCTTTTCATGTTCGGGCGGGATGCCGGCGTGGAGTAGCGGCGGCTGTCTCCGCTCGCCCGATTTAGCGTGGACGGGCTGTCTTATCGGTCGGCTCGGGCTCAAACATGAAAAGGGGCGCCGCGGTACTCCGCGACGCCCCGTTCCCGTTTCTTGCTAAGGATCAGGCCGCGAGGCGCTGGACCGCAAGCCCTTCCATCATGGTCCGGTTGAGCGAGATCAGCTCACCGATAGGCTCCCGGCCGGCGATCACGTCGCTGGTGAAGCGCTGGACCCATAGGCCAAGCGAGATGATCGATGCGCGCAGCTCGGCCGGCAGACCATTGCCGGGAGTGCCGCAATCGGTGACGAAGACGGACCACATCTCGCGGTTGCGATGAAGCGGCGCGGCCAAATGGGCTCCCGTGAGCCCCGCCGTTTCCGCATCCATCATTTCGCCGGTGATCTGGCTCAACAGGCGGTGCTCCGCCGCGCGCGGCATTTCAACGCGGCTCCGGGCCGCCTGATAGGCAGTGATGGTCATGCTGGCTCCTTTGATGACACCCCATTCTAGGACGAAATCACAGCTCGGGGTGTCTTCCCTCCGATAAGAATGATGCGTTCCTCCTAGAGCGGGCGCGCTCAGAGGGACCGATTTGCCCGACACCCTCCTCCCGCATGCGCTGCCCGAAGGCCTGGACGGGCGCGGTCCGCTCAAGATCCTGTCGCTGCTACCGCGAATTGCTGCCCAACGGCGCCGCTGCGGAGCATGCGCAGGCCCTTGCCCAAGAAGTAGAAAGCCTAGGCGGCGCACTGCTTCGCCTTCGCGCCCACCGTTGCACTGATGCGGGAAGCGAAGCGCCGCGGCGGACGCATCGTCATCGTCAGCAACACCTGTCCCAGCGAAGCGCAGTTGCGCGGCCTGATCGCCGCAGCCGCGGGCGAGAATTTTGCCGGCCTGGTCGACCGTCTGTTCTGCTCCTCGGTCTATGGCAAGTCCAAGCGAGAGGGCCTGTACGAGTTGGTGCTGAAGGAATTGGGAGTCCAGCCCGACGAGATCCTGCACATCGGCGACAATCCGGTTGCCGATGTCGGCGGGTCGCCCCGTTTGGGGTCCACGCCCTCCACTCAAGCAGTTGTCAGAGGCTACCGAGCAACGGCTGCGCCCGGAAGCGGCGGTGAGCACGATTCTGGCCAACTGCCGGTTCGACCTGCCGCTTCGTGCCGCTGATTTCGCCGCCCACAGCATCGCACTGCCGGTGCCGATCACCGATGGCCGCGCGGTGTCGCCAGGAACCATCGCCGCGACGCCGACGCACGATGGCTATTATGTCGCACGCGGCGTGATCAAATTGCGCGCCACCGCACCGGCCGGCGCCCAATCCTCCTATAATTTCTGAAACACCTCGGGAAAGAACAGAACTCGCCATGCTGAACGGCGTCGGTTTCATCATCATCCTCGTTTGCGTCTTCGGGAGCTTCATGATCTCGGGCGGCAAGTTCGCGATCATCATGCACGCGCTGCCGCACGAGCTCATGGCCATCGGCGGCGCGTCGATCGGCGCCTTCGTCGTGTCCAACTCGATGGGCACGGTCAAGAAGGCCGGTAAGGGACTCGTGCGCTCGTTCAAGGGCGGCAAGTGGAAAGCGCAGGACTATAAGGACCTGCTCACCATGATGTTTGGCGTGCTGTCGACCTTCAAGAAGGGCGGTGCCACTGCACTCGAGCCGCATCTCGATAAGCCCGAGGAGAGCTCGCTCTTCCAGCCCTACCCCCGGCTGCTCAAGGATCACCACCTGATCGAATTCACGTGCGACTATCTGCGCATGATGACGGTCAATTTCGAGGATCCGCACCAGCTCGAAGCCGCGATGGAAGCCGATATCGAAAAGCACCATCACGAGGAGGCGCATCCTCAGCATGCGCTCCAGATCATGGCCGACGGCCTTCCCGCGGTCGGGATCGTCGCCGCGGTGCTCGGCGTGATCAAGACGATGGGCTCGATCGACCAGCCGACCGAGATCCTTGGCGCCATGATCGGTGGCGCGCTCGTCGGCACCTTCCTTGGCATTCTTCTCAGCTACTGCCTCGTGGGTCCGCTTGCGGCGAAGTTGCTGGAAACGATCGAGGAGGACTCCAAGCCCTTCTTCATCGTGAAGACCGCAATCGTCGCTTACGCCCAGAACCAGCCGGTTCAGGTCGCCATCGAGATCGCCCGCCGCATGACGCCGTCGGTCTACGCACCGACCTTCCAGCAACTAGAAACTGCACTCGACGAGGCGAAAAATGGACTCACCCCTGCCACTGCATGACGGCGCGGTGCGCTTGCCCGCGCACGGCACCACCGTCACCGCGGACGATCTGCGCGTGGGCCTGGTCCTCGCTGCCGATCAGAACGACACCATCGAGGTCGATGCGTCGGACGTGGAAAGCGTCGGCCAGGCAGTGCTCCAGCTCCTCGTCGCGGCGCGTGCCGAAGCCTCTGCCAGCGGCCAGGGCTTTCGCATCGCCAACCCCAGCCAAGCTTTCGTCGAACGCGTGAAGAGCTGCCACTTGGCGCACGCGGTCGGCCTCGAATCCGGAGACGCCCTGTGAGCAAGTTGATCCTAACCGTCGATGACTCGGCGAGCATGCGCATGCTGCTCAAGACGTCGCTGACCGCCCAGGGCTACCGCATCGAAGCAGCCAATGACGGCCAGCACGGCCTGGAGCGCATGCATGAGGTCAAGCCGGATCTGCTGATCACCGACATCAACATGCCCAAGATGGACGGCTTCGAGCTGATCGAGGCGGTACGCGCCGAGAGTGAATTCCGCGGCACGCCGATCCTGGTCCTTTCGACCGAATTCTCCGACGAGAAGAAGCAGCGCGCCCGCTCGGCCGGCGCCACCGGCTGGATCACCAAGCCTTTCGAAGCCACCAAGCTGGGAGCGGCTATCCGCCGCGTATGCCCGTGAGCGACGAACTCGACGAAATCCAGGCGATCTTCTTCGAAGAATGCACTGAAGGGCTCGTTACCGCCGAGCAGGGCCTTTCGGCCATGCAAGGCGGCGACGTGTCGGCAGAAACCATCGCCGGCGTGTTCCGCGCGGTGCACTCGATCAAGGGTGGCGCCGGCGCCTTCGGCCATGCCGACCTGACCGCCTTCGCCCACAAGTTCGAGAACGTCCTGGACGAGGTCCGTGGCGGCAAGATCGCCCCGACGCCCGCCGTCGTGAAGGTCATGCTCAGCTCCTTCGACGTCCTGTCGGACCATGTCGAGGCTGCCAAGGGTCTGGCCGGCCGTCCCAACGACGCCGCCGCGCTCGCGGCGCTGGAAAAGGTGCTGAACGAACGTGGCGCCGGCGATGCCGCTGCTGCGCCCGCTCCTACCCCCGCCCCGGCGCCACCGGCGGCCGAAGAGGATGATTTCGGCTTCACGCCCGTCGCCTTCTCGCTCGACGATTTCGACGCGCCTGCCGGCGCTGCGGCCGACGGCGCGTGGACGATCCGGTTCAAGCCGTCCCAGGCCGCGCTGGCCAATGCCGGCGAGCCGCTGCTGATCATCCGCGAGCTCGAAACGCTTGGCGCCACTGTCGAGGGCGTGGACGTCTCCACCGTGCCTCCCTTGCGCGAACTTGACCCCGAGAACGCGTATTTCACCTGGACGCTCAGCATGCCTGCCGACGTTCCGGAGAACGACATCCGCGACTGCTTCGATTTCGTCGCGCCGGATTCGCTGATCGAGATCGAGCGCGCACGCACGGAGCCCGCTGCCGACCCTTTTGACTTCGCGCCCGTCCCGGCTCCCGCTGCCGAGGCGGACGAGATGGGCTTTGTGCCCGTCTCCGCGCTGATCGAGGATTTCGACGCGAACATCGGCCAGGTCGTCCAGGCGATCGCCAATGCGGGCACCGCGCTGGCCACCGCGCCAGCGGCCGCCCCTGCCGAAACCGCTGCGGCGCCCAAGGCCGTCGAAGCCGCGCAGACGATTCGCGTCGACCTCGCCAAGCTCGACCTGCTGCTCAACCTGGTCGGCGAGCTCGTCATCCGCAACTCGATCCTGGCCGACCGGCTCTCGCCCGCCGACCGCCAGCGGGTCGAGCTGCCCGAACTCGCCCGGCTGACGCGCCAGATCCAGGACAATGTCATGTCGCTGCGCGCGCAGCCGATCAAGCAGGCCTTCAGCCGCGTGCCGCGCATGCTGCGCGACCTCTCGGTCGAGACCGGCAAGACGATCAACCTGGAGACTACCGGCGAGACCACCGAAGTCGACAAGGGCGTGATCGAGAAGATCGGCGATCCCCTCACGCACATGATCCGCAACGCTGCGGATCACGGGCTGGAAAGCGCCGAGGAACGCATCGCCGCTGGCAAGGACCCGGCCGGCACGATCAAGCTGTCGGCCGAGCAGAAGGGCGCCCGCATCTTCGTTCGCGTCCAGGACAATGGCCGCGGCATCAACCGCGAGCGGGTCCGCGCCAAGGCCGTCGAGAAGGGCATCATCAGCGCCGACGCCCAGCTGTCGAACGAAGAGATCGACCAGCTGATCTGCGCGCCCGGCTTTTCGACCGCGGAGACCATTTCGAACATTTCAGGGCGCGGCGTCGGAATGGACGTGGTGCGCTCGAACGTCGAGGCGCTCGGCGGCCGTATCGAGATCACCTCGGTTCCCGGCGAAGGCACCACCTTCACCATGGTCCTGCCGCTCACGCTCGCGATCCTGGACGGCATGATCGTCCGCCTAGCCGGCCAGCGCTTCGTGCTGCCGCTCACGCATGTGCTCGAGACCGTTCAGCCGGAGACCGGCCAGGTCAAGCGCACTTCGCCCGACACCGAAGTGATCGACATGCGCGGCGAATATGTGCCGGTTAAGCGTGCCGTCGACATCTTCGGCCTCAACGACGACCGCGCCATCGAGGAATCGCTGGTGGTGATCGTCGAGAGCGAAGCCTCGGGCAAGGTCGGGCTGGTGGTCGATACGATCGATGACCGCCGCGAAGTGGTGATCAAGAGCCTCGACCAGAACCTGCACCCGATCCGCGGCCTGGGCGGCGCCACCATCCTGGGCGACGGCTCGATCGCGCTGATCCTCGATATCGAGGCGCTCGTCGCCGCCCCCGCCACTCGCTTCACGCCCAAAGGACTGGCCGCATGACCACCGAAACCGCCAACACCGATTGCAAGATCGTCACCTTCATCCTGGGCAACCAGACCTTCGGGATCGACATGACGGCGCTGATCGAGATCCGGGAGTGGGAGAACCCCACCCCGCTGCCCAACGTGCCGAGCTTCATCAAGGGCGTCACCAATTTGCGCGGCAACGTGATCCCGGTCGTCGGCCTCGCCGAGCGGCTGGGCTGGGAGCCAAGCGCGATCCACGCCCGCTCGTGCATCCTGGTGGTCAACATCCTGGGCAAGCAGGCCGGCTTCCTGGTCGACGAAGTCAACGACATCGTCGCGATCAACCGCTCGGAGATCCAGCCGGCGCCGGAAGTCGAGACGATCGAGCCCAGCGTCATCGACGGCCTGGTCCGCATCACCACCCGCGCCAAGGACGGCACTCGGGACGAGAATGGCACCATGGTACTGCTGCTCGATCTCGACGCGCTCAGCCTCACCCGTCACCTGGATCTCGCAGCGTGAGCCCCGCCGGCAGCGCCGGTCTGGCGCTCGCCGGCTCCTCCGGCAGCGCAGCGCATAACGCGGAGCTGACTCCGCGTGATTTCGCCGCCATCGCTGCGATCATGCACAGCGATGCGCGGATCGAGCTGATCCCGGCCAAGACCACGCTGGTGCAGTCGCGCTTGGCGCGTCGCCTGCGCGAGCATGGCCTGGCCCGCTTCGCCGATTATGTCGCGATGGTGCAGTCCGACCCTGAGGAACGGCACGCAATGGTGGTGGCCCTGACCACCAACCACACCCACTTCTTTCGCGAACCGCATCATTTCGATCATTTCCGCGAGACCGTCCTGCCGGCGCTCAAGCGCAAGCAGGGTCCGATCCGGATCTGGTCGGCAGGCTGCTCGTCGGGGGAGGAAGTCTACACCATCGCCATGTGCCTGCTGGGCAAGGACCGCACGTCGGCATCCTGGCTGCGCAACGCCGATGTGCGCCTGCTCGCGACCGACATCGCCCCGCATGTGGTGGAATCGGTCAAGCAGGGTTTTTACGCCGAAAACATCGCCGCGGGTGTGCCAGAACCTTATCGCAGCGCCTGGATGCGTCCCGCGCAGGGCGGCTTCGTCATGGCCGACGAGGCGCGCCAGTTGGTTACCGCGCGCGTGCTCAACCTGTTCCAGCCCTGGCCGCTCAAAGCCGCGTACGACGTGATCTTCTGCCGCAACGTCATGATCTATTTCGGCGACCCCGCGAAGGAAGAGCTCGAAGAGCGCTTCGTCAACCAGCTTGCGCCCGGCGGCCACCTCTATATCGGCCATTCCGAACGCTTGATCGGCGCAGCCGCGGCCCAGATGAAGTCGTGTGGCCACACCATCTACTTGAAGCCGGAGGCGCGCGGATGAGGCCTGTCCGTACGCTGATCGTCGACGACAGCGCCTCGATGCGCGCGACGCTGAAGCGCATGCTGTCCGCCGACCCGGAGATCGAAGTCGTCGGCGCGGCAAACGATCCTTTCGCGGCGCGCGACATGATCAAGACGCTGCACCCCGACGTGCTGACGCTCGACGTCGAGATGCCGGGCATGGACGGCCTGTCGTTCCTGGAACGCATCATGCGCCTGCGGCCGATGCCGGTGGTGATGTGCTCGACGCTTACCGCGCGCGGCGCGGAAGTCACGATTGAGGCGCTGCGCCTGGGCGCCGTCGACTACGTCACCAAGCCGAGCGGCACGCCCGAGGACATCGAGCGCGACGCCGGCCTGTTGTGCGAGAAGGTCAAGAACGCCGCGCGCTCGGTGGTTCGCTCGACGCCCCAGCGCGTTGCCGACCAGCCTGCCCTGGCCGGTGGCGCGGCTGGCAAGCTGATCGCGATCGGCTCGTCGACCGGCGGCGTGGAAGCGCTGTTCTCGCTGCTTCCGGCGCTGCCCGCCGATTGCCCGCCGGTGCTGATCGTCCAGCACATGCCGGCCAGCTTCACGCGAAGCTTCGCCGACCGGTTGAACGGAGAATGTCGGGTCCACGTCACCGAAGCGTCTCATGGGGCGCAGGTGCAGCCGGGAACCGTCTATATTGCTCCAGGAGGGGAAACCCACATGGAACTGGCCGGGGGTGTCGCCGGACGCATCATGCTGCGGCGCGGCGACACGGTGACGGGGCATCGCCCCTCGGTGGATGTGCTGTTCCGCTCCGCGGTGCCTCTGGGCTCCGCAGCGGTCGGGGTGATCCTGACCGGAATGGGCGGGGACGGCGCCGAAGGGTTGTTGGCCATGCGCCGCGCGGGTGCGCGCACGCTGGGCCAGAGCCGCGACACCTGCGTCGTGTGGGGCATGCCCCGCGCGGCCAAGGAACTTGGCGCGGTGGAGAAGGAAGTTGGTCTGTCTGGCATGCCTGAGGCGATCCTCAAGGCGTGCCGCGAAACGAGTAGAGTTGGGAGCGCGTAAATGCCTGCTGCTGCAGCAATCAAGGTGATGGTCGTGGACGACCAGACCAGTATGCGTGCGATGATCCGTCGCGCATTGCAGGACCTGGGCTTCAAGGACGTGCGCGACAAGGGCGGTGCCGTGGAGGCGCTGGAATCGATCAAGACCGATCGGGTGCACCTGGTCATCTCGGACTTCAACATGCCCGAGATGGACGGCCTCCAGTTCCTGGAAGCGGTGCGCAAGGACCCGGTGATCGGCAAGACCGTGTTCATCATGCTCACCGGCTCTGCCGACAAGGAGATCGTCCAGAAGGCCGCGGCGCTGGGCGTGAACAACTATGTGGTGAAGCCCTTCGCCCCCGCCGCCCTGAAGGAAAAGATCGAGCGCGTGTTCGGCGAGCTCACCTGATGCGCCGCGTGTCGATCGTCCAGGGTGAGAATGCGATCGTCGCGGAGCCCGAGGTCATGGTCTCCACCCTTTTGGGCAGCTGCGTGGCCGCATGCCTCTATGATCCGGTCGCCAAGGTAGGGGGGATGAACCACTTCCTGCTGGGCGAACCGGGCGCCGACCACCATGTCGGCGCGAACGAGATGTCGCGCTACGGCGTGCATGCGATGGAATTGCTGATCAACGGGATGATGGCCCGTGGCGCGCTGCGCAGCCGGCTGCGCGCGCACCTGTATGGCGGCGCGAACATCGTCTCGGGCCTCGGCCCGATCGGCTCGTCCAATGCCGCCTTCGCCCGCCGTTTCATGGCGGACGAAGGCATCGAGATCGCCCACAGCGACCTTGGCGGCACGTCGGCGCGCAAGATCGAGTTCCTGCCGCACGAAGGGCGCAGCCGCTGCACGAAGGTGGCCGACATGGTTCCCGAACGTCCCCCTGCCCCGCTTCCCCTCCCCGCCGATACCGGCGAACTGGAGCTGTTCTGATGTCCTGCGTAACCCTCTCCGAAAAGCCGGAATCGGCCGATGCACCCGCCGCTGCCGATCCCTATTCGGCCGCGCTGCATTCGGTGATGGCCGGCGAGTTGCGTGAGATGGGCGCCATGCTGGAACGCCTGGCCGAGGTGCTCATCTCCGACGAGCACGTCGCCGCGACCTATCTCGAGCAGCTCCAGTCGTTCGATTACCTGATCCAGCACGCCGACGAGTGCGCGAACCTGCTGGAGCGGATCGCCGCCGGCGAGGATTCGCGGACAGCGATCGGCCATGTCCGCCTGGCCGAGGTACAGGACCGCCTGCGCGCGGCCATGAAGGGGAAGTAAGCCATGCCCGCTCCCGGCGCCAATCAACGCCCGATCATCATCATCAAGAAGGTCAAGAAGGTTGCCGGTGGCCACCACGGCGGCGCCTGGAAAGTCGCCTATGCCGACTTCGTGACTGCGATGATGGCCTTCTTCATGCTCCTCTGGCTGATCTCCAACCCGGACAAGGCGCGGCTGAAGGGCCTTGCCGAATATTTCTCGCCGAGCGTCGGCGAGGGTACGCCGTCCCCGCCGGTGATGGGCTCGGCGGAGGGACAGGGCGGCGCGTCGCGCAACAACACTGCCGAGGCGACCAAGGCGAAGGGGGCCACCACCACCACCGCGTCGACCGCCGGATCGGCGCGCGGCGGCACTGCGAACGTGCCCGCTTCGCTGCGGGTGGTCGCGTCCGAGCTTCAGGTCGCGCTCGAAACGTCATCGCAGGACCAGGGCAAGAACACCCAGATCGAATCGTCTCCCGACGGGCTGCGCATCACGCTGATGGACACCGACAAACAGTCGATGTTCCGATCCAACACCGCCGAGCTCAATCCGTTCGCCCGCTCGCTGCTGGCCAAGGTCGCCGACAAGCTCGCGACTTCGGGCGCGCAGATCGGCATCGAGGGCCATACCGATGGCGCCGGTGGCCAGAGCGACGCCAATTGGCGCCTGTCGGGCGACCGCGCGCTTGCCGCCAGGACGGCATTGGTCGCGCTTGGCATCACGCCGGATCGCTTCGCCGAAGTGGTGGCGATGGGCGCGACCAAGCCGGTCTATCCCGACCAGCCGAACCGCCCCGAGAACCGCCGCATCACCGTCGTCCTGAAGGCGGAGGCATCCTCGCTTCCGTCCGACAGCAGCTTCCAGTTCTGAGGCCGGCCATGAAGAAGCTCTTATTCTACCTCGCCACGCTTCTCGCCGGCCTGGGTGCCGGCGGCGGCGCCGCCTATGCCACTGTCAGCATCATGGGGCCCGCCACGCCCGGCCATGCCGGGGCTGACGACACCCCGCCCAGCTTCGTCGACGGCGGCACGGTGCTGGCCCCGCTGGTGTTCGCGGACGGACGCCTGTCGAACTATGTGAAGTTCCAGATCCAGATCCAGGTGCCGCAGGACAAGACGGAATTCGTCACTTCGCGCTTGCCGCTGCTGCTCCACGCGATCAACATGCGGACCTTCCGCACGCCGATGGCGGCCGGGCCCGACGGCCAGCTGCCCGACGTCGAGGCGTTCCGGAAGGTGGTGATGGCGGCGGCGCCCGAGGCGTTCGGCGCCGGTGTCGTGAGTAAGGTGGCGATCACCGCGGCAACGCCCGCGTGAAAGCCCGGTTCGAGTAAGGAGTACCAGTCGTGAGAGCCGACATCCCCCCGCAGGACATGGAAGCCGCCGCCGATCACGCGGCGCCGATGGAGCGGGCCGAGCGCATCGTCACGACCCTGCTGATCGGCAAGCTGCTCTCCGCCAATGGCCCCGAGCATCTCTGCCGGATCCGCAATATCTCGACCACCGGCATGCTGATCGAAACCCATCGTCCGCTGGGCTTCGGCGCCTGGGTAGCGGTGGAGCTGCGCAGCGGCGAAAAGCTGCAGGGCACCGTCGCATGGTGCGGCACCGGCCGCGCCGGGGTCCAGTTCGTCACTCCGATCGAAGTCGACCGCATCCTCGCCGAGGCCAAGCAGAGCGCCACCGTGCGCGTGCGCAACCAGCCGCGCGCGCCGCGCTTCGACGTGCGCTGCCCGGCGAGCATCAGCAGCAACGGCCGCTATATCGACGTGGTGCTCGAGAATGTGTCCCAGAGCGGCGCCCGCATCGCCATGGCCCGCCCGCCCAAGCGCGACACCGAAGTCATCCTCTCGGTTCCCGGCCTGCCCAGCCGCCGCTGCACGACCCGCTGGAGCGACGATGCCGCGGCCGGCTTGCTGTTCCTGGAAGTCATTCCCTATCACGAGCTCGACGCCTGGCTCGATCACGTCGAAGTGAACTGACTCAATCCTCCCCGGAACGGGAAGGGGGACCAAAGGGGCGGGCCGCGCAAGCGGCTCGCCCTTTTTATGTTCTCTCCCTCCCCTGCAAGGGAGGGGTTGGGGGTGGGTGCGAGCGCAGCGAGCTCCGCCAGCGCGATAGAAGGAAAGGCCGAGGCATCGAGCCCCGGCCTTTCCTACACCCACCCCTTGCTCCCCTCCCTTTCAGGGAGGGGAGAAGCATCAAAACCGCAAGCGCTGGCCCTGTTCGGGGATCACGAAGCGCACGCCCAGGTCGTTGCCGGCGTGCAACTCGGAGAGGATCTGCCGCTGCGGCTGCGTATCGCCTAGCGCGTATTGGATGTGCGCGACGACGATCGGCATGCGCAGCATGGTGGAGGGGTATCCACACGCGCATACCCTTGAGGTGAGCCCCCTCCACCACGCCCTTCGGGCGCGGTCCCCCTCCCCGTGCCGGGGAGGATTGAAGAAAAGGAAAACCCCGCCGCATCGCGACGGGGTTTCCGTATCTCCAGGCTCGTGCAGATCGCGCTAGGTCGCGAAGCTCTTGACCAGCGACCCTGCCACCAGCGCCCAGCCATCGACCAGCACGAAGAAGATGATCTTCATCGGCAGCGATATCGTCGGCGGCGGCAGCATCATCATGCCCATCGCCATCAGCACCGCCGACACCGCCAGGTCGATCACCAGGAACGGCAGCAGCAACAGGAAACCGATTTCGAACGCGCGGCGCAGCTCGGAGATCATGAATGCCGGTGCCAGCGTGGTCAGCGGCGTCGCGGCGCGGTTGGCGATCGGTTTGCCCGCCATGTCGGCGAACAGCTTCAGATCGGCGTCGCGCACCTGCCCCAGCATGAACTGGCGGAACGGCTCGGTGGTCCGCTCGAACGCTTGCGTCTCGGTGATCTGGTTCTTGGTATAAGGGTCCACGCCCTGGCTCCACGCCTTTTCGAAGGTGGGCGCCATGACGAAGAAGGACAGGAACAGCGCCAGGCTGATGATCACCGGGTTGGGGGGTACGCCCTGCGCGCCGATGCCGGTGCGCAGCAGCGACAGCGCCACGACCATGCGCGTGAAGCTGGTGACCGTCATCAGCAGGCCTGGAGCCAGGCTGAGCACGGTGAGCATCAGCACCAGCTGGATCGCCTTGGCCGACATCGCGCCGTCCGCGCCTGCGGCTCCGCCCAGATTGATGGTGGCGCCCTGCGCCTGCGCGTGTGCCACCACTGGCAGCATCACGAGCAGCGCGGCCGCCCCAAGCAGCTTACGCATTCAGCGCCTCGCGCACCGCGCGGCGGTTCCACCGGGCGGTGTCGCGCGGACGGCGGGTGCGCTTGGCGGCAGGATTGGCGGCTTCGGCCTTGGCCTTGCGGCGCTCCGAAAGGTCGACGATCTCGGCCTGCTCCGCGGCAGGTGCCTCGACCATGACATTGTCCTGCTCGGTGTCGAGCGGGGCTTCTGCAGCTTCTTCCTCGGCAGCCTTGGGCAGCTTGATCAACTTGGCGAAATTGGCGGCGAACGCCGGCAGCTCGGGCATGGTGACCTTGACCGGCTCGGGCGCGGGCATGGCTGGCGGGGCGATGATGCCGGTCTCCAGCGTGGCGCTGCCTTCGGGGCCGATCAGCACCAGATGCTCGTGCCCATCGCGGCGGATCAGCGCCACCGAACGCTTCGGATCCAGGCTCAACCGCTCGACCAGCTCGACACGCTTGCGGCCCGTGGTGGAAACGCGGCCCGGCAGCTTGATGTCGTAGCGCTTCACCATCCACAGCGCGCCCGCGAGCATGCCCAGGACCATGCCCAGCGCGCCCAGCGTGCGCAGCATCGACAGAATATCCATCAGTGGCGCTGCTTCTTCACGAGGTCGGAAATCTCCAGCGACATCTGGTCGCCGTCGACCAGGATGCGCCCGGTGGCGACGAGCTCACCATTGACATAGACAAGGCTCGGATCGTCCTGCCCGCAATCCAGCGCGATCATCGCGCCGCGGCTCATCTGCAGGATCTGCCGGATCGGCACTTCGGCCGAGCCGAGCACGATCGACAGGTCCACCATAATTCCATCGAGTACGGACATGCGCTCACCTTTCCCGAACTTTATAGGAAGGAATTTCCGGGGTCCGGGCGGCGGGGCGGCAAAATTTGCCTAGGGTGTTTTGCGGGGGGCGGGCGTCGCGACTTAAGTGCTCGCGGAAAGGCTCCTCCGTCCCGCTTCGCGCGCCACCTCCCCAGCCATGCGGAGAAGAAATGCGTCTACTCCATACCTCCACCGCAAAGCGGGGGAGAGAGACCGCGTCCGAAGGACGTGGTGGAGGGGGCGCCGCGGCTCCATCCCAGCGGCTGCCTCACTCCTGCAGCGCCGAACAACCCTTCCCGTACAACCCCGGAGGACCTTTTTTCCGCCCATCCACCCACCCCCCGGCAATTCTTGCCTACAATGGGGAAAAGGCCGCTCATGGCCCTGGAGCTACGTACATGGACTTGAAGGCTTCGCTCGGTGTCTCCGCTTCCGGCCTGCGTGCGCAGTCGCTGCGGATGCGTGTCATCGCGGAGAACCTGGCCAACCAGGACTCGGTCGCGCAGACCCCTGGCGGCGACCCGTATCGCCGCCGCGTCGCCAGCTTTTCTGCCCAGGTCGATCGCGCAACCGGTGCCACCGGGGTCAAGGTCAACTCGATCCAGAACGACAAGTCCGACTTCACGCGCGTCTATCAGCCCGGCCACCCGGCTGCGGACGCCGAAGGCTATGTGCTCAAGCCCAACGTCAACTCGCTGGTCGAGACCGCCGACATGAAGGCGGCACAGCGCAGCTACGAAGCCAATCTGAATGCCATCGAGGCCGCAAAGAGCCTGACGATGCGCACCATCGACCTTCTCAAGTAACACCTCCTTTCCAAAGGAACATTCTACATGTCCATCGGCGCACTCGATGCGGCGTCGGCCTATGGCCGCGTCCAAGGCCTGGGCTCTGCCCTCGGCTCCTCCTCTGCTCCCAAGGTCGGCGGCAGCGACGCCGGCGGCGGCTTCGGCTCCATGGTTGAAAGCCTGGTTACCGGCACCGCGCAGCAGATGCGCACTGCCGAGCATGCGTCCGCGATGCAGGTTGCCGGCAAGGGCGACCTGATCGACGTCGTGACTGCGATCGGCGCCGCCGAGACCGCGCTCGACACGATGGTGGCGGTGCGCGACCGTGTGGTCGGCGCCTATACCGATATCATGCGCATGCAGATCTGATGGCGCCCTCGCAGGTCATCGAACTCGCCGAGGCGACGCTCATGCTGGTGCTCACCGTGGTGGGCCCGCTGCTGCTGACGTCGCTGATCGTCGGCGTCTTCATCGGCCTGTTCCAGGCACTCACGCAGATTCAGGAAACCACCCTCACCTTCGTTCCAAAGCTGATGGCGATGGGCCTGGTCTTCCTCCTGATGCTCCCCACCATGGGTCAGGCGCTGAACGGCTTCATGCTGAAGGTCAGCGACTTGATCATCACCGGATGATCATGCCCGCCGACCTGGAGCTTCAGGTCACTGCCTTCCTCATCGTGTTCGCGCGCGTGGGCGCCGTGCTGATGCTGCTGCCAGTGTTCGGCGAGGATGCCATCCCCGGCCGTATCCGGCTGATGATCGCCTTCGCCATGTCGGCGGCGCTCTACGGCATGCTGGGCGGGCCCGCGCGTGCGCTGGTGGAAGGTGGAGCGGTGCTGCCCGCAGTGCTCGTCACCGAATTGATGACGGGCCTGGCGATGGGGATGATCGTCAAGATCCTGTTCTACGCCATCTCGATGGCCGGCTCGATCATCAGCCTTCAGATCGGCTTCACCTCGGCGGTCATCTTCGATCCTTCGCAGAGCGGCCAGGTGCCGATCCTCTCCAAGATGGCGACCATGGCCGCGGTGCTGGTGTGCATGGCCCTCCAGGTGCATCACCTCTGGCTGGGTGCGATCATCCATAGCTACCAGAGCTTCCCGGTCGGCGGCTTGCCGCCGATGCACGATTTCGCCCAGCTGGCGGTGGCCGCGGTCGGCCGCTCGATGACGCTGGCGATCAGCCTCGCCGCGCCCTTTCTGGTCTATGGCATCATCTTCAACGTCGCGCTCGGCCTTGCCGCGCGCGTCGCACCGGCGATCCAGGTGTTCTTCATCGCTCAGCCGCTAAACCTGCTGCTCGGCCTTAGCCTGCTGGCGGCGACGATCGGCACCATCCTCACTGTCTTCGCCCAGTCGATGGGCGACGCCATGCAAGCGAGCTGGTGATGGCCGGCGGTAGCGACGACGAGGACAAGACACACGATCCTACAGACAAGAAGCTGGAGGACGCCCGCAAGAAGGGCGATGTGCCGATGGCGCCGGAGATGCGCCACGCGACGATGTTCGTCGCGATGCTGGTCGTCATGGGCGGCATGGGCACCTACACGCTGCAGCTGATGGGCGGTGTGTTCGTGCGGCTATGGGGCAGCGCCGAGGATTTCCGCATGGATCCGGCGGGTGCTCAGAGCGTGGTCACCGGCCTGATGAGCGCAGTCGCCTCGGCGATGCTGCCGATCATGGGCGCGCTGGTCGGACTCGCGCTGCTCGGCGGCGTGCTCCAGGGCCGGCCGATGATTTCGTGGAGCCGGGTCAAGCCGAAATGGTCAAAGCTCAACCCCGCCAGCGGTCTCACCCGCATGTTCGGCAAGCAGTCGCTGATGGAATTCGCCAAGACGCTGGCCAAGCTGTGCCTGGTGGCCGGCATCGCCGCGACGATCGCCTGGCCCCATGCCTCAAGCATCGACCGGCTGGTCGGCGCCGACCTGAACTCGGTGGGTGCGGCGATCAACGACATCGTCGACGCCATGCTGCGCCCGATCGCCATGCTGGTGGGTGCGCTGGCCCTGTTCGACTTCGTCTGGCAGCGCCGCTCGTTCATGAAGCGCATGAAGATGTCGCTTCAGGAGATCAAGGACGAGTATAAGCAGTCTGAAGGCGACCCCAAGATCAAGGGCAAGATCCGCCAGCTCCAGATGAAGCGCTCGCGCAGCCGGATGATGGCCAACGTGCCCAAGGCGAGCGTCGTGATCACAAACCCGACGCACTACGCCATCGCGCTCCAGTACGACCACGGCGCCATGGCCGCACCGGTGGTGGTGGCGATGGGCGTCGACGCGCTGGCGCTCAAGATCCGCGAAATCGCCGGCACGCACAACATCCCGCTGGTCGAGAACCGCCCCCTCGCCCGCGCGCTCTACGCCAGCGCCGAGATCGACCAGCCGATCCCGGTCGAGCATTACGCCGCGGTGGCGGAAGTGATCAGCTATGTGCTGCGGATTTCCAAGAAGAACTGAAAACTCCTCCCCGGTAGGGCGAGAAGTTTAAAACGGCCTCAAGCCTCGACGTCGTACTTGGCGAGCTCCACCCGCACGCGCAGGTCGATCTCCGCCATGATCTGCGCCAGCACCGGTTCGTCGGGCGTGTCGAGCGTCTGCGACCACTGCGCGATCTCGCGCAGCCGCTCGACGCTTGGCGTACCCACCAGCACTTCCTTGTGCAGGTGATCGAGCATCTCGACCCCGCGCTCCGCCTGCGCGGCGAGCCGGCGGCGGCGGTCCATCATTGGGTCGGCGGCGGCCAGCGTCACCAGCATCGCCACGCTGGGCACGGGATTGGTGACATTGGCCTGCTGCGGCGGCAGCGGCGCGGCGGCCGGCGCCTTCTCTTCGCGCGTCACCGAGAAGCTCTCCGCAGCCTTCGGCAGCGCAGCCAGCAGGCTGTGCGCCATCAGCGATGGGATGTTCTCGATCCGCACGAAATACAGGTCCTTGGAGCCCTATCGGCCCACTCTTGTCCTATAAGAAGATTACGGAAGTTTTTCCACTTTCCGAGGGGATTCATGAAGCGTCTGGCCGCACCGTTCCTGCTCCTGATGGCGACCGCCGGCTTCGTGCCGCACGCGGCCGCGCAGACGCGGATCAAGGACATCGTCGACGTCGAGAACGTCCGGGAGAACCAATTGGTCGGCTATGGCCTGGTCGTGGGCCTCGCCGGCACCGGCGACCGCATGCGCAACACGCCCTTCACCGAGGAATCGATGCAGGCGATGCTCGAGCGCATGGGCGTCAACGTCCGCGGTACCGACATGAAGACGCAGAACGTCGCCGCCGTGTCGATCACCGCCACCATGCCGCCCTTCGCGCGCTCGGGTTCGCGGATCGACGTGCAGGTCGCGGCGCTCGGCGACGCCACCAGCCTTCAGGGCGGCACGCTGATCGCCTCGTCGCTCCGCGCGCTCGACGGTGAGATCTATGCCGTCGCGCAGGGCAATGTCGCCGTCTCCGGCTTCAAGGGTCAGGGCGCGGCCGCCAGCGTCAGCCGCGGCGTCACCACCTCGGCCCGCATCGCCGGCGGCGGTATCATCGAGCGCGAGGTGCCTTATGCCCTCGCCTCGGCCACCAGCCTCAAGCTCGCGCTCAAGAACCCGGATTTCGCCACCGCCAGCCGCATCGCCGGCGCGATCAACGGCCGCTTCGGCGGCACCGCCAAGGTGCTCGATCCCGGCACGGTCGAAGTAGCGCCTGGCGGCGGCTTCTCCGGCAACGTCATCGAACTCGTCACCCAGGTCGGCGACCTGCCGATCAAGGTCGACCAGCCCGCCCGCGTCGTCATCAACGAAGCCTCGGGCACCGTGGTGATGAACAGCGAAGTCAAGATCAGCCCCGTGGCCATTGCCCAGGGCGGCCTGACCATCACCGTCACCGAAACGCCGCAAGTCTCGCAGCCCGGCCCCTTGTCCAACGGCCAGACCACGGTGGTGCCGCGCACCCAGGTCCAGGTCGACGACGGCAGCGGCGCCAGCCTGGCGATGGTCAACGGCGCCTCGCTCCAGTCGCTGGTCAGCGGGCTCAACACGCTGGGCGTATCGCCGCGCGACCTGATCACCATCCTTCAGGCGATCAAGACGTCGGGCGCGCTCCAAGCCGAGATCGAGGTACAGTGATGAACGACCTTTCCCCCCTTTCGGCCAATGCGGCACCGGCCAAGCCGCTGCCCAAGGTCGATCCCAAGAACCAGAAGACCGCGCAGGACTTCGAGGCCGTGTTCCTCGGCCAGATGACGCAGCTGATGATGTCCAGCGTCCAGCAGGACGGAGACTTTAACGGCGGCGCCGGCGAAGAAATGTTCCGCGGCATCCTGGCCGAAAAGCTCGGCACCGAAATCGCCAAGCGCGGCGGCATCGGCCTCGCCCCCGTCGTTATCGACCAGATTATCCAGCTTCAGGGAAAATGATGACCGATCACCTGCTCGACGCCATGGTTTCGCTCACTTCTCTGATGGAGGAGGAGAGCGAGCAGCTGGTCCGTTCACCCTATCTTCCGGCACTGTCCGAAATCGCCAACGCCAAGCTGCGCCTCACCGGCCGCATCGAGGCCGAGGTCGCACGACTGAAGCGCGGCAACCAGAATTGGATGGCGGCCCTGGACGAGGAAGCGCGCGCGCAGCTCGCCGACGTCACCCGCCACCTTCTCGACGCGTCGGAGGTCAACCAGAAGATCCTGTCGCGCCAGATCGAGCTGTCGTCGGATATGATGGCGGCCATCGCCACCGAGGCCAAGCGGCTGACCGGTACCCGCAACATGACATACGGCGCGTGCGGCGGCATGGGCGGCATGGACGCCCCCGCCCCGATCTCGATCAACGCGCGGCTGTAAGCGCGCCGCCAGCTCGAAGAAGAAGCCCCGCCCTCACCCGAGGTGCGGGGCTTTTCGATTCTTCGCGATCCGGAAAACGGCAAATCCCTCGTCATCCCGGCCTTGAGCCGGGATCCCGCTTCTTCTGCTGATGGGAAGCAGCGGGACCCCGGCTCAAGGCCGGGGCGACGAAGAAGGATATGGGAGCCGGTTCCCCGGCAGAGGCAGGCTCCAGCTCGGCCAAGATAGCAGTCGCCACCTCAAGGCTGAGCCCGTCGCCAGGAAACAAGTGGATCGTGCCGGGAAAAGGATCGTCTCGGGGGCAACGCAGCCCCCGGTAGACCGGGCGGCAAAGAGGGATCGGCCGCCCGGCCGAAGTCCCGTAAAGTGCGACCCTCGGGGCTCTGACACCCATGTGGGGCCGCTTACCGCGTTCGGGAACTACGCACTTTTCCTGACTAGTCCCAGAAAGGGGCAGGTCCAGGCGCGGCACGATCGCCGCGCCGCGCGTCAGCGGCCGCCGATCGCCGACTTCATCATCTGCATCTGCTTGCGATACAGGTTGGTCATCGCGGTGAAGTCCGCCTGGACCTCGCCCATCTTGAGCAGTTGGTCTTCCAGCGTGACGTTGTTGCCGTCGGGCTTGGTCTCGCTGATGTCCTTGTCGAAGATCACGCCGGCGCTGACCGGCTGCACCGCGCCAAGGCTCTTCATCCGCCCGGTCAGCTCGACCTGGGGCTTCTGGATCATGCCACTGCCGCCGACCAGCCCGGCGAAATTGGGTTGCTCGACCTCGCGCGCCTTGTAGCCCGGGGTTTCGCTGTTCGCGATGTTAGTCGCGATCACGCGCTGGCGATCGGACAGGTTCTGCATGCGTTCGCGGATCCCCGCGAGGATGGGCGGCGTGTTCATGCGCTCAGAATCCGATCGTGCTGGATGTGTTGGACGAGAGACGGTCGAGCGCAGCCTGGTAGTTCGCGAGCTGCGCGTTCTCCCGGGAAGTCGAGCCCCCGCCGGTGATGGGCTTCTTGACGCCATCGACCATCGTGGCCTTAGCGTCGTCCCAATAAAGCGAGCGATAGGCGGTCTGGCTCATCGAGATCGCGGAGGTTATCTTGCCGAGCGCAACCTTGGCGGAGTCGAGCGTCGACAGGTTCAGCGCGGCACTCAGGTCCAGGCCGAAATTGCCGCCGGGGCGGACCTTCGGCGCATCGCTGGAAACCGTCGCCTGCTTGGCGATACGCTGCGGATCGATGCCCAGCTTCGCCAGTGCGTCCTGGTCGGCCGAGCCGGCGATCAGCTCCAGCTCATGGCCCGCCTTCATGGCGATGCGCAGCTGCTGCGTGCCGTTCACGGTGACGGCGGTGACCGTGCCCTTGGATGCTCCGACGACGCCCTGCATCCGCGTGGCGATCGACTTCAGCGTGTCGCCGGCCTGGATCTCGACGCGGCGAAGCGCACCATCGTCGGCGCGGATCGAGAAATAGTCGCCGGGGTGCAGCGTCGTCTGGGTAGTGACCTTTTCGGAGGCCGTGGCGTTGATCGTGCCCCGAGGGAGGCCCAGCGCCGAGAGCGCGCTGCCGCCGCCGACGTCGGCGGCGATCCGCACCGGCTCGGTACGGATCAACGACTGACCGAACTGCTTGGTGCTCGCGATCGTGCCGGTGTCGATGTCGATCCGCGCCACGAAGCCGTCGGTGGAGCCGACCCGCTTCGCCGCGAGGTCGCCAGTGGTGCGGCCGCCGGCATAAAGATCGCCGTTCAGAAAGGCGATGCTGTCGACCTGATCGTCGGCCGCCGTGCCCAAATAGGTGACGCTGGCGCTGCCGAGCGCGCCATCGATGCGCGCGACGAAGCCGTCGCGGCCCTCGCTCTTGCCGTTGACCTGCGTGCCCGAAAGCGCAGCGCTGGCGGCGCCACCCACGGCGATGCTGCCGTCGTCCGCCACTGCGATCGCCCGCACATCGGCGGTGCCCAGGCTGATGCTGCCCAGGCTGGTCGAAAGTGCCTGCGCGTCCAGCTTCAGGACCGATGCCTTGCCGCTCTGCGACATGACGGCCAGGACATTGCCGTCCTTGCCGATCGCCAGCGCGTTGATCGAGTCCGCACCGGCGGCGGCGATCGTACGGCGATCCGCGATCTTGCCGCCCGCGTCGATCCGCGCGACGAAGGCATCGCCCCCGTTCGCGGCGCTCCGCCCACCGACATAGACCGACCCGTCCGCCCCCACTGCTACCGCTTTGGCGGCGTCAGCGCCGGCCGACCGGATGACGGTCGAGAATTGCTCGTCGCCGTTTGCCGCGTATTTTGCCACGACCATGTTGGCGTCGGCCGAGTTGATGCCGTCGAAACTGCCGGTGACGGACCCCGCGACTGCGATGCTGCCATCGGCGCCGACCGAGACTGCCGCACCGGTCGAGGAGCCGCCGGCCCCCAGGCTACGCTGCCAGACGACCTTCCCGGTGCTGTCCATCTTGGTCAGATAAAGGTTGTTGTCTCCATCGGAGAGGTTCGCACCCAGGTCGCCGCTGGTGGTACCGACAACATAGCTGTTGCCTTGGCTGTCGGTCGCGACCGCCGCCGCGTCGGTGCTGGCATAGGCGTTGCTGGTCTTGGTTTCGGTCGTGGTGACCTTGCCGTTCGAATCCTTGGTTGCCGTGGTGATCGTGGTCGTCTTGCCGGCAAGCACGTTCTGCTGGGTCTTCTGGCGGTCCAGCGCCGAAATGGTGCTCATCGCAACCTGGGTGCTGTCGCCCGCCGGATCGTTCAGGCGGAAGACGCGCGCCGCGGTCGGCGCATCGAGCGGGGTCTGGCCCGTCGCGATCACCAGCGAGTCCTTCGCGCCGACCTGCTCCATGCTCACCTTTTCGGTGCTGAGCGGAGTCTTGAGCGCGATGGCCCATTTGCCGTCGGCGTTCTTCTCGGCCTCGAAATGCGCCGACCAGCGGGTTTCCACCTCGCCATCGGCATCGGTCATCGGCGTGCCGTCGGGATTGTAGATGATCGACGCCTTGATCGCCGAGTTCAGCTGATCGACCACCGAGTTGATGGTCGGCGGCTGCGTCCCCTGGCTCAGATCGACCGTGAAGGTCTCGTTCTGGGTACCGCGCGCGATCGATATTTTGAACTGCTCCTGGCCGGCCAGGCCAGGAACCGCGTCGGAGCGCTGCTTGACGATCCCCTTCCCCACGGTCTCGTACGGCTTGGCGGCGGCCAGCTTGGTGGAGTTGGCCGTTGTTGCGTTCTTGCCGAACGACAGGTTGACCTGGTCCGACGGCGCGCTGGTCAGATAGCCCTGCAGATCCGCCAGACCCTTGGCAAACGCCTTTTCATATTGGCCGCGCAGGGCGTCCGACGCCGTCTTGGCAGTGGCGGCCTCGGCCAGCACCCGCAGCTTGTCGAGCGCCTTGTAGGCCGTGAAGCTGGTGGCGACATCGCCGGTCAGGAGCGTGCCCAGGCTGTCGGCGCTGGATTTCTCGATGATGGTGCGCGAAGCGAGGATGGCGCTGAGTTGAGTCGAGGGGGAGCGGCTGCTGGCCGGGTCCTTCCACGGCGGCGTGGTCGCCACTTGGGTGAACAAAGCCTTGGCGGTGCGGACGGCCTTGCTGTCGTAGCTGATCGGCGAAAAGCTGCTGAACGAGTTGGATCCGGTGAGCAGGCTCAGCCCAACCAGACTTCCCGATAAATTAACCGACATCGCGACCCCGCATCACCATCACCCTCCTATAATAGAGGGACATGTGCGCCGCCGTGTGCGGGCACCGGCATTAAATTTCCGTAAGGGTCCCCTGAGAATGAGCCTGATGGCGCCGATAGCCGAACCCGTCGAACTCAAGCGCTTCAGCGGTCCGCAGCGTGCGGCTGCGTTGATGCTGGCGCTCGGCAAGGAACATGGCGCACCCATTTGGGAACAGCTGTCGACCGAAGAGATCAAGGAGCTTTCCTCGAACATCGCCGGCCTCGGCCGCGTGCCTTCGACGGTGGTCGAACACCTGCTCATCCAGTTCACCGGCGAAGTCGCGTCGATGGCGTCGATGCATGGCAGCTACGAGACGACCGAGCGGCTGCTCGGCGGCCTGCTGCCCAACGACAAGGTCCGCGAGATCATGGAGGACATTCGTGGTCCTTCGGGCCGCACGATGTGGGACAAGCTGTCCAACGTCAGCGAAAGCGTCCTCGCCGGCGCGCTGAAGCACGAATACCCCCAGACCGTCGCCGTCATCCTCTCCAAGCTGCGCCCGGACCACGCCGCGCGCGTGCTGGCCGAGCTGCCGCGCGAATTCTCGGTCGACGTCATCATGCGCATGCTGCGCATGGAGACCGTCCAGAAGGACGTGATCAACCAGGTCGAACAGACGCTCAAGAGCGAGTTCATGACCAATTTGTCGCGCTCGCAGAAGCGCGATCCGCACGAGGCGATGGCCGAGCTGTTCAACTCGCTCGACCGCTCGACCGAGGAAGCGATGCTGACCGCGCTGGACAACAAGGCGCCCGAGAGCGCCGAACGCATCCGCGCGCTGATGTTCACCTTCGAGGATCTCGGTGGCCTGCTGCCGGCAGCGGTGGCGGTGATCGTCCGCAACGCCGACAAGCGCGAGATGGCGCTGGCGCTCAAGGGCGCGCCAGACCACCTTAAGCAGCTGTTCTTCGGCGCCATGACCGAGCGCGCCGCGAAGCTGATGCGCGAGGATATGTCCGCAATGGGCCCGGTGCGCGCCCGCGACTGCGAGGAAGCCCAATCGGCGCTGGTGCGCCTGGCCAAGAGCCTGGCCGACCGCGGCGAGATCCTGTTGGTCGATCCCAAGTCCGACGACGCGATGATCATCTAAAGGACTGCCCGCGATGACCTTCCAGACCGTCGAGCGCTTCGCTTTCGACCGCATCTTCTCCACGGGACCCGGCGACGCAAAGGCGCCGCCCCCCGACCTCAACCTCGAGGTTTCGGCACTTCGGGCGGAGATCGCGCTAATGAAGGCCGATCACGAGGCACAGATCGCCCTCGCCCGCGCCGAAGGGTTCGAGGCCGGGCTGAACCAGGCGCGCGCCGAACGCGACGTGGCGCTGCTCAGCGCGGTCGACGCGCTTCAGGCGGGGATTGAGGCGCTCGACGAGCGTTTCGCCGAAGTGTCCGAGCGCGTTACCGGCGAAGCCGCCGAAATCGCGCTCGCCGCCGCCGACATGATCGCCGGCCGCGCGCTCGACGCCGCGCCCGCCGACACCATCGACCAGGCGATCGGCCGGGTGCTGGGCACCGTCGCGCGCGGCACCGAGCTCGAGATCCGCGTCCATCCCGACCTGATCGATACGGTGGAAAGCAAGATCGCCGCCCGCCAGTCCAAGGACCGCCGCCGGCTCGCGCTCACCGTGATCGGCGACGTCACGCTCTCCCCGGGCGACGCGATGATCGGCTGGGACCAGGGCGGGCTCTCGCTCGACGCCGGCGCCCGCCGTCAGGCCGTCCAGGCCGAGCTCGCCGCGCTGCTCCCCAACGCCGCCGACGCGATCAACTAACCACTTCCGACGAGTAACCGAACGCCACCCGGCTCCTCAGCCAGGGTGGCGTCCGTGCGTTACGGCGCCCTCCGTATCTTCACTAGGCAAAAAATTCCCACCCGGCACAATCTGCCGCCCGCCACCCGCCTATAAGTCAATCGAGGGGCATTTCCGCCCCGCGGTCCACTTGGCGGGGCGGTTTTGGAAGCGATCAAGAAACTAGTCGGGCAAATCGGCCCGCAACGGCTGATGATCATGGGAGGCGTCGCGCTTGCGCTGCTCGCCGCCCTGACCTTCATGGCCACCCGCGGTTCGAGCCCACAGCTCGGCTATCTCTACACCGACCTCGATCCCTCGGCGGCGGCCACGATCACCGAGAAGCTCAAGGCGCAGAACGTGGAATACACGCTCTCGGCCGACGGCACCTCGATCATGGCGCCACAGGAAAAGCTCGCCGAGCTGCGCATGAGCATGGCCGGCGAGAAATTGGGCGGCAAGATCGGCTATGAGGTCCTCGACGAGGAGCAGCCCTTCGGCGTGTCCGCCAGCCGCGCTAAGATGAACGAGACCCGCGCCATCGAAGGCGAGCTCTCCAAGTCGATCCAGACCATCCAGGACGTCAGCGCCGCGCGCGTCCACATCGTCATGCCCGAGCGCGCGATGTTCGCGAACGAGAGCCGCAAGGCAACCGCCGCGGTGACGGTGAAGACCAAGGGCCACCTCTCCTCCGAGAGCGTCTCCTCGATCCGCTACCTCGTCTCCTCTTCGGTCCCCGAGCTGTCGCCCGAGGCCGTGTCGGTCGTCGACCAGACCGGCGCCCTGCTCGCCCGCGCTGGCGACCCCGGCACTGCCGGCGCCGGCGATGCCGACGAGCGCCAGGCCGCCGTCGAGACCAAGCTGCGCCAGGAAGTCGAATCGCTGCTCGAGCCGATCGTCGGCCAGGGCAAGGTCCGCGCTGAAGTGTCGGCCCAGATCGACCGCGACCAGACCCGCGAGGAAGCCAATGTCTTCGATCCCGACAAGCAGGTGATCTCGCGCCAGGTCACCGTCGAGAGCGGCGACCAGAACCAGGAGAGTGACGCAGCTCCCGGCCTCGCCTCGGTCGGCACCCAGCTGCCCGAAGCCCAGGGCCAGGCCAACAGCGCGCCCGGCGCGTCGAAGAATTCGCGTTCCAACCAGAACTCCGAAGACACCACCTACGACAACAGCTCGACCAAGACGGTCACGCTGCGCGCCCCCGGCAAGATCACCCGCCTCTCGGTCGCGGTGATGGTCGACGGCGGCGAGAAGGGCCTGCCCCAGCCGCAGATGCAGCGCCTCCAGCGCCTCGTCGAGAACGCGGTCGGCATGGACTCCGAACGCGGCGACAGCGTGGTGGTCGAAAGCATGCGCTTCACCGGCGACGACAGCCTTGCCGACAAGGATACCGGCTTCTTCGCCAACCTGCCGATGGACAAGATCTGGGGCCTCATCCAGATCCTCGTGATCGGCGCGGTCGGCCTTATCGCCCTGCGCATGCTCAAGCCCAAGATCGCTCCCCAGTCCGATCTGCCCGCGCTCGCCGGAACCGCGGACGGCGGCCAGCTCAGCGCCCAGTCGCCCGAAATGCTGGCGCTGGCCGAGCGCGCCGCCGATGGAGACGCCGACGCGATGAAGCAGCTCGAGGCGCTTGGAAACGAGCAGCAGCCGCTGCTCGACCAGGAAATCGCCCTCGCCCAGGTCGACGGGCGCATCAAACTCTCCGCGCTCAAGCGCATCGGCGAAGCCATCACCGCGAGCCCGCCCGAGGCGGCTTCCGTGATCCGCCAGTGGATGAATGCATAAGGACATGGCCATGAACATCGAACCCCACGACATCATCCCCAGCGATGCTGCGGACTCGGCCGGTCCCGTGTTCGAGGATTTCGCCGGCAACCCCGGTGAGAACCACGCGGCCCAGGGCGTCGAGGCCCTCGAAGCGGTCCACGACGTTCCGGTGAAGGTCCAGGCCGTGCTCGGCCGCGCCCGCATGCCCGTCGGCGAACTGCTTCAGCTCGGCGCGGGCACCGTCGTCGAGCTCGACCGCCGCGTCGGCGAACCGGTCGACATCTTCGTCAACGATCGCCTGATCGCCCGCGGTGAAGTCGTGCTGATCGACAACGCGCTCGGCGTTACCCTCACCGAAATCGTGCGGCAGGACCGTTGATGTCGACGATCCGAATGGTGTTGGTTGGCGTACCCGGCAGCGAGTTCCGCCTCGCCGCCGAACTGGCGCGCGGTTCGGGCGCCGACGTGGCCATGGCCGACACGGCCGATCAGGCGCTGGAGCTGCTCCGCACCGAGGGTGCCGATCTGGTCATGATCGATGTCGAGACCGACGTGCCCGGCTTCATGGCCCGCCTGCGCGCCGAGCGCTTTCCGGTGCCGGTGCTGGCGTGCGGGATCGAAGCGCCGGCCGAGCGTGCCGTCGCCGCGATCCGCGCCGGTGCCCGCGACTATGTCCCGCTTCCCCCGCAACGCGACCTGATCGCCGCCGCGATCGCCTCGGTCGTGACGCGCAAGCCCAGCAACAGCATCGGCGACCATCCCGCCGTCGCCCGCGCCATGGCGCTTGCCAGCGCGGTCGCGCCGACCGGTGCGCCGGTGCTGGTCACCGGTGAAAAGGGCAGCGGCAAGGAAACCATGGCGCGCGCCATCCACGACGCCTCCGGCCGCGGCGCGCCGCTGCTGGTCGCCGAATGCGCGGGCGTCGCCGCCGAAGTGCTCGAATCCGATCTGTTCGGCCACGAAGCCGGCGCCTTCCCCGCCGCCGCGGCACGCCGCATCGGCCGCCTCGAACAGGCCGGCACCGGCAGCATCATCCTGCGCGAAGTGGGTGCGCTCGCGCCCACCACCCAGGCCCGGCTGCTCGCCGCGATCATCGAAGGTCGCTTCACCCGCGTCGGCGGCACCGAACCGGTGCCGTTCCGCGCCCGCTTGATCGCCACCACCAGCATGGACCTGGAAGGCGCCGTCGAGGGCGGCAGCTTCCGCGCCGACCTGCTCGTCCGTCTCGGCCTGGTCCGGGTCGCAGTACCGACTTTGCGCGAGCGCGGCGACGACGTGATCCAGCTCGCCAGGCATCTTGCCGAGCGCCTCGCGCAGAATGACGGCGTGCTCGTCCGCCCGTTCAGCGACGCCGCACTGGCGCTGCTCGCTGGCTATCCCTGGCCAGGCAACATCCGCGAGCTCGAGGATTGCGTCCACCGCGCGGTGCTGCTCGCCGCGGGCTCCGAGATCGACGCCGGCGACTTCGTCCTCTCCGACGGCACGCGCCTGATCGACCTCGAACAGAGCGAACAAAGCCAACTCCAGATCGAGAGCCTGGTCGGCCGCACCGTGGAGGAAGTCGAGCGCGAGCTGATCCTCCACACGCTGGAACGTTGCCAGGGCAACCGCACCTCGGCCTCGAACATCCTGGGCATCTCGGTACGCACGATGCGCAACAAGCTGCGGACGTTCATCGAAGCCGGCATCGCCGTCTCCCCGGCGATCTGATGGAACGATGGCTGCTCTCTCTTCTTCCCCCTCTCCCGCGTGCGGGAGAGGGCCGGGGTGAGGGTGAGTCCGCCAAAAGCCACTCGCTTCCGGTTTCTCGACACACCCTCACCCAACCCTCTCCCGCACGCGGGAGAGGGCTCAAGGTTCAAAGCTAATGCCTCCCGCGATCAACATCCTCTTCCAGCGCATGGGCCTCAACCGCGACCTGGCGCTCGCCGGTGCGGTGATCGCCATCATTGCGATGTTGATCCTGCCGATCCCGGGCTGGTTGCTCGACATGGGCCTGGCGCTGTCGATCACGATCTCGGTCATGATCCTGATGACGTCGCTGTTCATCGAAAAGCCGCTGGAACTCAGCGCCTTTCCGACGATCCTGCTCGTCGCGACGATGCTGCGCCTCGGCCTGAACCTCGCCTCCACTCGCCTGATCCTCACCCATGGCCATGAAGGTCCCGACGCGGCGGGCGGCGTGATCGGCGCGTTCGGCGAGTTCCTGATGGGCGGCGAGGTCATCATCGGGCTCACCATCTTCATCATCCTCATCGTCATCAACTTCGTCGTCATCACCAAGGGTGCGGGCCGCATCGCCGAAGTCGCCGCGCGCTTCAGCCTTGATTCGATGCCCGGCAAGCAGATGGCGATCGACGCCGACCTGTCGGCCGGCATGATCGACGAGGCGCAGGCCAAGGCCCGCCGTGCCGAAGTGGAGGCCGAAAGCGGCTTCTACGGCGCGATGGACGGTGCCTCGAAGTTCGTGAAGGGCGACGCGGTCGCCGGCCTGCTGATCACCGCGGTCAACATCGTCGTCGGCCTGCTGGTCGGCGTGACTTCGCACGGCGTGCCGATCGGCGAAGCCTTCCACACCTACACCGTCCTCACCGCCGGCGACGGCCTGGTCAGCCAGATCCCGGCGCTGATCATTTCGATCGCCGCCGGCCTGCTCGTGTCGAAGGGCGGCATCGCCGGCAAGACCGGCACTGCGCTCGGCGACCAGCTCGGCCGCTATCCCAAGGCGTTCGGCATGGTCTCGTTCCTCATGGGCGCACTCGCGCTCATGCCGGGCCTGCCCTTCATCCCTTTCGCCGTCTTCTCGGGCGCCGCCGGCTTTGCCGCCTGGAAGATGAGCAAGACCGCAGAAGCCAAGCAGGTCATGGAGCGCGTCAACGCCGCCCAGGAACAGGCCGCTGCCGCCGCCGTCATCGTCGAGCAGCCGATCTCCGAGACGCTGGCGATCGACGCCGTGCGCATCGAGATCGGCTATGGGCTGCTGCCGATGATCAACGAGGCCGAGCGTGAGCCGCGCCTGGACGACCAGGTCCGCGCGCTCCGCCGCCAGATGGCGACCGATTTCGGCTTCGTGCTGCCCTCGGTCCGCATCATCGACAATATGGGCCTGCAGCCCAACGAATATGTCATCACCATCAAGGAGACGGAGGCCGCGCGCGGCAACATCCGCCTCGACAAGCTGCTGCTGATCAATCCAGGCGGCGCGCCGGTCGGTCTTCCCGGCGAGGCGACCCGCGAGCCGGTGTTCGGCCTCCCCGCTCTGTGGATCGACCGCGAGCTTCGCGACGAAGCCGGCTTCCGCGGTCTGACCGTGGTCGAGTGCGGCACGATCATCACCACTCACCTCACCGAACTGGTCAAGGACAACATCGCCGACCTGCTTTCGTACACCGAGACGCAGAAGCTGCTCACCGAAGTCCACAAGGACTCCGAGAAGCTCGTCGCCGACATCATCCCGTCCAAGGTCTCGATCTCGAGCGTACAGCGCATCCTCCAGAACCTGCTGTCGGAAGGCATTTCGATCCGCGACATCCCGACGATCCTGGAAGGCATCGCCGAGGCCGCGCCGTTGACGAACAACCTGACGCAGATGACCGAGCATGTCCGCTCGCGCCTCGCCCGCCAGATCAGCGCCAGCCAGGTGCGCGGCGACGCCATTCCCGTCGTCACCCTGTCGCCCGAATGGGATCAGGCGTTCGCGGAATCGATCCTCGGCGCGGGCGACGAGCGCCAGCTGGCGATGGCGCCTTCCATGCTCCAGAAGTTCATCGCCTCGACTCGCGAGACCTATGACCGGCTCGCGCAGGATGGCGAGATCCCCTGCCTTCTCACCAGCCCGTCCATCCGCCCGTTCGTCCGCTCGATCATCGAGCGCGTGCGCCCGGCCACCGTCGTCATGTCGCAGAACGAGATCCATGCCCGCGCCCGAATTCGCGCGCTCGGCACCATCGGCTGACTTCTCTCCTATAATGATTGATGCGGTCCCTTGAGGGCCGGGCAAGAGGCGCCTGAATGCAAGTCAACGCTTTCGGTTTTCCGCTTGGGACCAGCACCGCCGGCAACGCCGCTGCGGGTGCCCCGGCCCTGGGCTTTCTTCAGGCGCTCGGCGTCGCAGCCGCCGGCAAGCCTGTCGCGCCGGTTGGCGGCCCTGCCATGCTGCCGGTGACCAGCCTCCTCGACACCGGCCCCACCATGACGCTGACCGCCGGCGCTGCGCCGGGCGCGAGCTTCGGCGGCGCTGCGCTGCTGCCTCCCATCGCGACGCTGTCCACCGGAAACGCGACCATCCCGCTTCTCCCGCAGGGCAACGACGCCCTGGCGACCCTGACGAACCTTCCCGCTCCTGCGGCGGTGCCGGCTATGCCCGCTATCCCTGCGCCCGCAGCCGATGTGGCGACCGTCAGCATTCTTCCCGCCGCCCTGCCCTCGGCGCCTGAAAACCCGATCCTGGCCACGCTGCAGACGACCACCTCGCTCTCTGGCCTGCTCGCCACCGCGGTACGCCCGGCGGCCGAGGCACCGGCAAACCCGGCCAGCGCTGCCGTCCCCCCTGTGCCTGCCCAGCCCGCGGCGGCCCAGCCGCTCGGCACGCCTGCCAAAGCAGATGCCCCGCTCGCAGCCCAACCGGCGCAGGCACCGCAGATCGAAGGCGAGCCGCATGTGCCGCAGCAGCCACAGGCCGCCGTCAGCATCGACTTGCCGGCGAAGGATACCGCCCCCGCGAAGGGCGCCAAGGCCGCCAAGCCCGCAGCGCCCGAAGCCGACGCACCCGCACCAACCGAAGCGACACCGCAGCCGCTCGTCACCGCGGTGCCCGTCGCCGCTCAGCCGGCGCCGCTACAGCCCGCAGCGCAACAGGCGCAGGCCGAGGCGCAGCCTCAGCTCGTCGCCCGCCAGCCGCGTGCCACCGCCGGCGCACAAGCCAATGCCGCCGAGATGCCCGCGCGTGCCGTCCGCAAGGCCGGTGCCGAACCGACTCAGAATGGCGACGCGGTAAAGGCTGCGCCCAACGACGCCGTCGCCGGCGACTTCGCCCGCGCCGTCCAGGCGACCAGCGGCGATGCCGGCCAGGGCCAGGACCCAGGCCAGCCGCGCGATCCGCAGGCACAGTTCGCCGCCCTTGCCCAGCCTACCCACACGTCGCAGGCCAACACTGGCGCTACCGCAGCCGCCATGCCGGCTCCGCAGGAGCCGGTCGTCAGCGCTCGCCCGGGCCAGTTCGGCCAGTCCATGGGCGTTGCCATCGCACGGAAGGTCGAAGCCGGCGAGGAAACGCTTCGCGTCCGCCTCAACCCCGACAATCTCGGCCGCGTCGAAGTCACGCTCGCCTTCGAGGACGGCACTCTGAAGGCTACCGTGCGTGCCGAAAGTCAGCGCGCGCTCGACCTGCTTCGCCAGGACATGCCCGACCTGGCCCGCAGCCTGGATCAGGCCGGCGTGCGCAACGATGCGCAGAGTTTCCGTTTCGAAGCACGCGCCGACACCGGTGGCGGCCAGCAACAGGGCGGCAACCAGCAGCAGCGCGGCGGCAACCCGCAGCAGCAGCAGCACGCCCAAGCCGACGATCTCGAACCCGCCCCTGCCTATCGCGCGATCCGCGCCGACGGGCAGGTCGACCTTCTCGCCTGAGGACAAGCCATGACGACCGTGAACACCAACGCCGCCGCGATCACCGACGCCAAGACCCAGGCCGCGTCGAGCAAGCTCAGCGCCGACTATGACATGTTCCTCAAGCTGCTGACCGCGCAGATGCAGAACCAGGATCCGCTCGATCCGATGGACACCGCGCAATACACCCAGCAGCTGGTGCAATATTCGCAGGTCGAACAGTCGATCGAGCAGACCTCGACGCTCAAGACGATGCTCGCCACCATGGGCACGCAGAACCTCACTCAGGCATCGTCGCTGATCGGCCGCTCGGTGGAAACCGACAGCGCCACCGCCGGGATCGCCAGCGGCTCGCCCGCGCAGTGGGTGTGGGACGCGCCGCGCAACGTCACGAGCATGACCGCCACGTTCAAGGACGACAAGGGCAAGGTCGTCGACACGCGTGAGATCACGCCCAACGCCGCCAGCGGCAACTTCTCCTGGGACGGCAAGACCACCAGCGGCAAGGAAATGGCCGCGGGCAACTACACCGTCTCGATCGCCGGCAAGGACGCCGCGGGCAACGCCATCGCGGTCACCCCCCACGCCGTCGGCAAGGTCAGCGACGTGCAGCTCGAGGGCAACAACGTCCTGGTCACCATCAACGGCATGCAGGTGCCCTCCAGCAGCCTCGTCCGCATCGGCTGATCCAGCCTTTCAGCCCGGCTACCAGGCGCCGGCGGCGTGCTACGGCACCCGCCGGCGTTTTCCGTTTCAGGCGCGAACGATCGATTAGGCACAAACCCGTAGCGGGCAAGTGCTGAGCCGCTTCCCCGGTCGCCGCCCCGCCCCGCCGCTATAATGAAAGAAGAGAGGCGAGCGGACGTTTTGTCCCCTCTACGGATCGTTCGCCTCTCCCCTCACCCGTGCATCCCTAGGCACGGTTGTAAACGCGTACGGCAGGCCGGTTGCTTTCAACCGGCCTGCTTTCGTTCGTGCGCGCGAGATCGGGCGCCCTCGGCAACGAAAAAGGGCCGCGCAGTTCCCTGCCGGCCCTTGTCGCAACCTGTCTCGTGGGTGTGTGTCAGTGCACGCGTGTCTCGGCGCGGCGGCCCAGCTCGCGGGCGTGGGCGGTTACCAGGCACAGCTCGGCATAAAGCCGGTCCCAGAACGGCGCGGGAATATCCAGCGCGGTCTCGCCTTGCTGCTTGAGCCCCAGGCAGGCGGCGGGCTGCAGCGCCAGCGCGAAGTGCGTGCCGAACTTGCCGTCCACCCGCTCCTCGGGCAGCGCGTGCGGCACGGCGAGCCGGGCCGACATGATATAGCCCGACAGCACGTCGACGCCGTAGCCGTCCAGCAGCACGCGCGGACGCCCGCTGATGTCGGGCCGCTCGAGCACGACCAGCGCGCCGGCGGGATGCTCCTCCACGCTCACCCGAAGGCGGCTTCCAAATGCGTCGGTGATTTCACGAATACGAGGGAACACCCGAAACTCTCCTGTCATCCTTCATTATAGAAGGATCAACCATTTCGTGCCCGGCCCGCGCGCATAAAAAAAGAGGCCGGGATGTTTCCATCCCGGCCTCCAGATCGTCAGGGCCGAAGCTCCAGGGTGTGAGCCTGGCCTTAACGGAACAGCGAGGTGATGGTCTGCGGCGCCTGGTTGGCGATCCCCAGAGCCTGGACACCCAGCTGCTGCTTGACCTGCAGAGCCTGCAGCTTGGCAGATTCCTTGGCCAGATCGGCGTCGACGAGGTTGCCGATACCGCCTTCGATCACGTCCGACAGCTTGCTGGTGAAGGTCAGCTGGTTGTCGATCTTACGCGAACCTGCACCCAGCGCGCTGAGGCTGGTGTTCACGTCCTTTGCGATGTCGTCCAGCGAATCTACCATCGTCTTCGACGTGGCAGCGTCCGTCAGACCGCCCGTGATCGCGGCGGTCACCTTGGTGTCGAGCGACTGGTTGGCAACGTCGAGCGTTCCAGCCGTCGTGTCGGTCGACTGCAGCGCCTTGACTTCCTTCGACGTCGCGGTCGACTTCAGCAGGTTGGTGCCATTGAACTCCGAAGAGTCGATGATGGTGCCAATCTGGGCCTTGAGAGCCGTGAAGTCTTCGTTGATTGCCGAACGGCTGTCCGCGTCGATGCCTTCGTCCATCGCTTCGGTAGCCTTCGCCTTCATCTGGTTGACGATGTCGGAGATCTGCTCCGCACCGGCAACCGCGACGTCGACCGTGCTCTTGGCGCGGTTGAGCGACGAAGTAACTGCCTTCAGGCCGCCCACGTCGCCGCGGAGAGTCTGAGCGATGGTGTACGACGCCGAGTCGTCCTTGGTCGAGGACACGGCCAGACCGGTGTTGATGCGGGTCTGAACCGTGGCAAGGCCCTTGCCGGTCTCGTTGAGGCTCTGGAGAGCCGCCATTGCGCCGACGTTGGTGTTAACCGAAAAACCCATGTTCTTGTCCTTCTTGGATTAGAGCCACTTCTGCGGCCCGAACCGGAAGCGCCGGTTCGCGACTTGACGCGTTCGCGTCTTGCCCTCTCATCATGGGAAGAAATTCGCGACCGCCCAAATAATCGCGCGAATTTAGATGGTTACCTAAAGGTAAACATCTGCACGCTTGTGCTTTGTTCTTGTTCGGGCACGAAAATCTCTAGCTTCCGCCAGCCGACGATAATCCTCCCCCGGAGGGGGAGGGGGACCATGCGCAGCATGGTGGAGGGGTAGGCGCCACAAGCACGCGGTCCGCTCGTGGAGACCACCTCTCCACCAGCTTCGCTGGCCCTCTCTCCTTCCAAAAGTCGTCCCCACGTTCCGCGCAAACGAAAAGCCCGCCCGGGTCTCCCCGGACGGGCCTCTCTCCAGCCGAAAAGGCGGAAATCAGAACGGAAAAAGCGCGTCGTAGATCTGCTGGCCCCAGCGCGCCTGCTGCGCGTCGGTCAGCTGGCCCTTGCCGCCATAGATCACGCGTGCCTCGGCGATCTGACTGTGCTGGATCGAATTGTCGCGGGCGATGTCCTCGGGCCGGATGATGCCGGTGACGATCAGCTCGCGCATCTCGAAATTGACGCGCACTTCCTGGCGCCCCTTGATCATCAAATTGCCGTTGGGCAGCACCTGGGTGACGATCGCGGCCATCGTCATGTTGATCGTCTCGGACCGGTTGGTCGATCCGCCGCCGGCATATTTCGATCCCGAGTTGGTCTCGAACACCTTGCCCGCATCGGCACCCAGCACATCGGCAACCGGCTTGATGCCAAGCAGATTGCCAAGCCCGCCATTTTCAGAGCCGCCCCGCGTGCGCGAGGTCGTGTTGCCCAGATCGGCCTTGTCCTGGATGTTGATCTTGATCTTCAGGATGTCGCCCTGCTCGCGCGCCCGCTGATCGCGGAAGAACGCGCCTGCGCCGGTGCGGAACAGCGACGCGGTCGCCTGTTGCTGCGGCGCCTGACCGGCGATCTGCGCGCCCGCGGCACCCGGACGGCGGGCACGGTCGGCGGGCGCGGACAGCGATGCTTCCAGTTCGGGAGTGTCGATCGGCGACATGTCCGACAGCTTCGGCGCCTTGCCGACCTGCTTCAAACGGCCTGCGGCACCGCAACCCGACAGGGTGGCGCCCAGCGCCAGCACGAGAACCATCTTGCGCATAAACGAACTCCTTACGGTACGGAGACCCGGACGATGCCGGATCCCTCCACCATGCCATCGAGCGTGCGGCTCGTGCTGTTGGTTACCACGCGGACCATGTCGCCCTTGGCACCGCCGCTCAGCGCGCGGCCGGAGGCGGTGATCACCAGCGTGCCACTGGCCAGCTTGATCGTCACCGGCTCGCCGCGGCGGACCAGCTGCGGGGTCATCACGTCAGTGCGGCGCACGATCATGCCCGGCGCCAGGTTGCGGGTGGCTTCCATGCCCATCGCATCCTCGATGCCCAGCGCGCCGCGCGCGGCGGCGGCGCTGCGCGACTCCATCGTGAAGTCGCCTGCCTCGATCCGCTCGCCCCTGGACACGGCATGGCCGAGCACGGCGACCTGGACGTCCTCGGCGGGTCCCGCCAGGAGCGCCAATGCCAGCAACAGGCTCATCAGCGCAGCTGGCTGGTCGTGGCCAGCATCTCGTCGGCGGTCTTCACCACGCGGCTGTTCATTTCATAAGCGCGCTGCGCGGTGATCAGGTTGGTGATCTCCGCGACCGGATTGACGTTGGATGCTTCCACGAAGCCCTGCTGCAGCGTCCCCAAGCCCGGCTCGCCGGGTGCCGCCACGGTCGGGTTACCCGATGCCGCGGTTTCCAGGAACAAATTGCCGCCCTTCGCTTCCAGGCCGCCTTCGTTCATGAAGGTGGCGAGCTCGAGCTGGCCCAGCGTCTGCGGCTGCGCGTCGCCGGCGACCACTGCCTGCACCTGGCCGGACTTGGAGATCGTCACGTCCACCACGTTCTGCGGCACGGTGATGCCGGGCAGCACGCGGAAGCCGTCATTGGTCACCAGCTCGCCCTGATCGGACACGCCAAACGAACCGTCGCGGGTGTAACCGGTGGTGCCGTCGGGCAGCTCGATCTGGAAATAGCCATGGCCCTGGATCGCCAGGTCATAGCGGTTGTCGGTCTGGTGGGTCGCGCCCTGCTCGTTGATGCGATAGACCGCGGCAGTCTTCACACCCGAACCGATCTGGATGCCGGTCGGCACGTTGGTGGTGGCCGACGACGCCGAACCCGGACGCACGACCTGCTCATAGAGCAGGTCCTGGAACTCCGCGCGCTGGCGCTTGAAGCCGGTGGTGTTCATGTTGGCAATGTTGTTCGAGATCACGTCGACATTGGTCTGCTGGGCAAGCATGCCGGTGCCGGCGATGGAAAGCGTACGCATGGGTCTGTTTCCTCTATTCTAGGGCGCGTCAGCCGACGCGGCTAAGCTTGTCGATTGCCGACTTGCGCATGTCGGCCATGCTGTCGGACAGGTTCTTGCTGGTCTGGTAGGCGCGCAGGATCTCGACCATGTCGGTCGTTTCCTGGATGGCGTTGACGTTCGATCCCTCGATGCCGCCGCTGCGGATCCGGGTTTGCGCGGAGGGCAGCTCGCGGCCGCCCTGCCCGCTCAGCAGGCCGTCGCCGCGCGGGTCCAACTGAGCCTCGTCGAACGACGTCACGGCCAGCCGGCCCAACGGACCGGTGCGGCCGTTGATCGTGCCGTCCAGGCCGATGGAAAGGTTCGCGGCTTCCTCGGCGGGGATCGTGATCGGCTGCCCGCCCTCGCCCAGCACCTTGTTACCGCTGGAAGTGGCGAGTTCGCCGGTCGGCAGCATCTTGAGCAGGCCCGCACGCGTATAGGCAGTGGTGCCGTCCGGCGCCTGCACGCTCAAATAGCCCTTGCCTTCGATCATCACGTCCAGTGCGTTGCCGGTCGGCTGGAACGTGCCCTGCGTCGCATCGTGCACGGCACCGTAATCCAGCACGAACGACGTCTTGTTCGCGGGCTTGATGACGCTGTCTGTCTTCTCGACATATTCGCGGAACACCGGCTGCTCACGCTTGAATCCGGCCGTATTCATGTTCGCGAGGTTGTTCGCGGCAACATCCATACGGCGGCGGAGCGCCTGTTCCTGGCTCAGCAATACATAAGAGGAGATGTCCACCGGACCGTCCTTCACTTTTTTGTCGCTAGGCAGAAATTGCCGGGTGACGCCTCTATAATAGGAAGAAATCAGGCGGCTCGGTCGCCGGAGCGCAGATTTTCTAGAGGACCCAGCAAATGCCGTCGGACGAGATCGTCGAAGAAAGCGCCACGCCGGCGCCTGCCAAGAAGTCCAGGAAGAAGCTCATCATCATCGGCGCGGCAGCCGGGGTGCTTCTGCTGGGTGGTGGCGGCGGCGCCGCGATGATGATGTCGGGCGGCAGCGCCAAGGCCGAAGCTTCGGCCGAGGGCGGGCACGGTGAAGAAGCCGCGGCGGAGGAGTCCGGCGAAGGCGAAGGTCACGGCGAAGGCGAAGGCAAGGAAGCGTTTGTCGACGTACCCGCGATGGTCGTGAACCTGCGCTCACCCGACGGCGCCGCGCGCTTCCTCAAAGTCCATTTCATGCTCGTCCCCGGCCCCAAGGGCACGGTCGAGAGCGTGAAGGAAAAGCTCCCGCTGATCCTCGACGCCTATCAGCCCTTCCTGCGCGAGCTGCGGCCCGAGGATCTGGCCGGCTCGGCGGCGGTCTTCCGCATCAAGGAAGAGATGCTGTCGCGCGCCACCCAGTCGGTCGGCGCAGGCATGGTCAAGGACGTCCTGATCCAGGATCTGGTGCAGCAATGATCGACCTCGACGATTTCGACCTTCCCGATCCCCCCGCGGCCCCCTTTGCCGCCGACGGCGACATGCGGTTCGACCAGGCGGACATCGATGCGCTGTTCGGCGACGTCGGCACGCCGGTGGAAAAGAAGAAGGGCCTGCGCGCCGTCATCGAATCCAAGGTCATCAGCCACGAGCGTCTGCCGATGCTCGAAGTGGTCTGCGACCGCGTGGTGCGCGCCTTTGCCAGCTCGATGCGCAACCTGACCTCGGACGCTATCGACGTCAGCCTGGAAGAAGTCACTTCGATCCGCTTCGGCGAGTTCATGAACCGGATCGCGCTGCCAGCGATGGTCGGCGTGTTCCAGATCAAGGAATGGCAGAATTTCGGCCTCATCCACGTGAACTCCAGCCTGATCTATTCAGTGGTCGACGCGCTCCTCGGCGGGCGTGGCGGCGGTGGCGGTCAGCCGGTGGTGATCGACGGCCGCGCCTTCACCACGATCGAAACCGCGCTGGTGTCGCGCATGCTCGAACTGGCGCTGTCGGACTTCTCCGAAGCCTTCAGGCCGATCGAGGAAGTGACGATGCAGCTGGAACGGGTTGAATCCAATCCGCGCTTCGCCGCGATCGCCGGCACGTCGAACATCTGCGCGGTGGCCACCTTCCGCGTCGACATGGATGGGCGTGGCGGCGAATTCTCGCTGCTCTTCCCCTATGCGACGCTGGAGCCGGTCCGCCACAAGCTGCTACAGCGCTTCATGGGCGAGAAGTCCGGCCGCGACAGCATCTGGGAAGCGCATATGGCTTCCGAGATCCGCAAGACCAACGTCACCGTCGACGTGGTGCTCGGCGAAAAGGCCATGCCGCTCGCCGAATTGAAGGCGCTGGAGGTCGGCCAGACCATCGCGCTTCACAAGAGCCCCGACGATCCGCTCGACCTCGCCTGTGGCGGCGTCAAGCTCGCCCAGACCCAGATCGGTCAGCGTCGCGGCAAGGTCGCCGTGCGCCTGATCACCGACGTCTCCAAGGAAAGGACTCCCGCATGAGCCTCGCGCTTCTCGCAAACGCGCTCACCATGATCTTCTGCATGGCGGTGCTCGTGCAGAGCGTCCGGATGATGCGGAGCCTGCGCACCGTCAAGGACGGCGCCCTGACCGAAACCGTCAATGCGCTTGAAAAGGCCACCGCCGGCGCCCGCGCCGTGCTGGCCGACATGAAGACCACGCTCGGCACCGATTGCGCCAAGAACGCCCGTCTGGTCGACCAGGCCCGCGATCTGCGCGACGAGTTGTCCGACATGATCGGGATCGCCGACGGCGCGTGCGAACGCATCGTCAACGCGGTCAGCCTCGCCAACGCGCAGCGCCCGGCTGCCGAAGCGGACGCGCAAGACGAAGTCGAGCACGCCTGATGGCCCGCCCCTCCCTCCTCCTGATGACCGCCGCCGCTTCGGCGCTCGCGGTCGTCGCCAACGCCGCCAGCATCGCTGCGCCCGATGCGCAGGCCGCCAAGACCCGGCTGGGCAACTCGATCGAGCAGGACATGAGCGCCAGCGACGCCGCCGCGGCCCGCCGCAAGCGCGGCCTCGATCTGCGCGAACAGGCGGCCAAGGCTGCCGAGGCACGCCTCCAGGCTAATCTTGCCGCGCGCCAGCAGCAGGACGCCGCAGCCACGCAGACGGCGGCCAATGGTCCTGCCGAAGCGCCCGAGGCGCAGTTCGACGAACTCGCCCGCATCTACCAGGCGATGAAGCCGGCCAAGGCCGCGGTCGTGTTCGAACAGCTCGACATGGAAGTGCAGATGAAGGTCGCGCAACGCATGCGCGAGCGTTCAACCGCGCTGATTTTGGCCGCAATGACGCCAAAAGGCGCGGCTGCGCTGTCGATGGCGCTCGCCCGGCGCAGCGCCGGACGGCCTCAAGTCGCGGCGGCGACGGGCTCAAAGCCGCCAAAGGCGCGCTAAGCGCCCGTCCCCAAACGACAAAAGGGCCGGAGCATGATGCTCCGGCCCTTTTGCTTTCGCGTCAACCAGATAGTCACTCACCCCTGCGACGCGGACACCTCCACGATCAAAACCCGCGCGATTCCCGGCTCCGCTGCCTTCAGCGCGGCAGTCAGATCATGGTCCAGCTCCTCGGCATCCACGGCCCGCAGCCCCGAAGCATTCAGCCGCGCGAACTCCAGCCCCGCCGCCACCGTCGCCTGGCGCAGCATCGGCAGCTCCGCCGTCGCCTCTGCCGCCGCCTCGGCAGTGGCAGCCTCCAGCACCAGCTTGAATTTGAGCGCGCCGGTCACCCGGTCGGCGTCGATGATCGGCACGACCACCTGCTCCATCGTCACCAGGTTCAGGCCTTCGCCACCCCCGCTGCCGCCGCCCGATGCCTGGGCATCGCCGCCACCCGGCAGCGGCATCACCGCCGCCGTCAGCGCAAGCGCCGCCAAAGTCCCGTTACGCACACCAATCTCCTGTGAACCGGGCAGCCCTTCGAACTGCCAATCCTCTATAATAGGAGAAACTGTTAGCAGGTGTTTCCTTGAGCTTTGATCAACGCCCCGGAAAAATGCGCGTGGTCTCGGACGGCAGCCAGTCGCCCAAGATGCGCCGTACCGACGACCCCGCAGCAGCACCGCCGGTCGCGGCACCCGTCGCGCTCCCCGCGCCTGCCAAGCAGCGCCTGCCGATCCTCGGCGCGGCGCTGTTCGTGATCGCATGCGCGCTCGGCGGTGTCGCCGTTGCCGTGGTCCGCCCGTTCGGACTCGGCTGATGCGCACTGCCCTTCTCGCGCTAAGCGCCACCGCCGCCACGGTCACCCCCGCCGCCCAGCCCGCCACGACCGGTGCACTGCCGCCTTTTGCCGCAGAGCTTGCGGAAATGCCCCCGATCACCAGCGGCAGCGGCTGGCAGGGTCCAACCGGCCAACAGGCCTGGGACCTTCTCGCCACCGCCACTCCGGTCAAGCGCCAGGCAGATCGCTGGAGCGTCGCACTCGGCCTGCTCGCCAAGGGACAGGGTGCCGAAGCGATCGGCGTGCTCGATGTCATGGCCAGCAATGACGAGGACCTGAAGCTCGTCCTGCCCTATCAGCTCGCGCGCGGCGTGGCGCTGACCCTGCTCGGCCGCGACGCCGATGCAGTCGAGGCGATGGGCAGCCCCGATCTTGCCGACAACCCCGAAGCCTGCGCCTGGCGCCTGCGCGCGCTTGCGCATATCGGATCCGCTGCCGCTGCGGTCGGCCAGGTCAATTGCGCGCTTCCGGCAATCAACGGCCGGTCGCCAACCGATCGCGCGCCCTTCGTCCTCGCCGCCGCCCGTGCCGCGATCGACACCGGGCAGCCCAAGCCTGCACTGGCTTGGCTCAAGCTGTTCGACGAACAGAACCCCGACGCCAATCTTCTTCGCGGTCGAGCAATGGTTGCTGCCGGGGATTACGATGGCGGCAAGCTGAGCCTGGAGCGTGCCAAGCGCAGCGGCTCGCCCGAAGTGAAGGCGGAAGCCGATCTCGCGCTGACGACGGCACAGCTTGCTGCGCACAAGATCGATGCGGCCACCGCCCAGAAGCAGCTCGACAGTCTCCGCTACCGCTGGCGTGGCGGTCAGGTCGAGGAAAACACACTGCGGCTTTCGTTCAAGCTTGCCAGCGACGCGCATGATCTGCGCGGCCAGCTACGCGCCGGTGCGACGCTGTTCCGCTACTACAAGCTTGGCAAGGAAGCCGCGCCGATGCTGGCGGCGGTGCAGGGCCAACTCTCGACGATCCTCGCCCCGAACAGCGGCGTACCGCTGGCCGACGCCGCCGGCTTGTATTGGGATTACCGGGAACTGGCGCCCGGCGGGGCCGAGGGCGATCTGCTCGTCCTGCACCTCGCCGATCGGCTTCAGGAAGCTGGCCTTTATGGCCGCGCCGCCGAACTGCTCCAATACCAGCTTACCCAGCGCGCGAAGGATGTCGCGCAAGGGCCGCTGTCCGTAAAGGTCGCGTCGCTGCTCATCCTGTCGGACCGTCCGGACCGCGCGCTCAAGGTTCTTCAGGACACCGAGCAGCCCAGCTACTCGGACGGCATGCGGCAGGACCGCAAGCGCATGGAAGCCATCGCGCTCCACAAGCTCGGCCGCGATGCAGCTGCCGAGGCGGCGCTCGACGGCGTGTCGGGAGGCGCCTCGATCAAGGCCGAGTTGCGCTGGCGGGACAAGGATTGGGGCGGCTTCGTCACCGAGAACGAGGCGTCGCTTCCGGCCCCCAGGGGCATGAGCCAGCCGCAACAGGCCGCAGTGCTGCGCCAGGCGGTGGCACTGGGAATGATCGGCGACGAGGCCAGGCTGCAGAAGCTGCGCGCCCGCTATGGCTCCGCGTTCAAATCGTTGCCCAGCGGACAGGCGTTCGACGTGCTCACCGGGAGCCCCGGCAAGATCGACCCAGCCACGCTGAGCGCCGCCATGAGCGCCATCCCCGACGCGAGTCCGGCGGGAGCGGTCGGTGACCTGCTCGATGCAGACGCCTGAGCGTTCCACCTGAAAAAGGACCACAAAAAAGCCCCGCGGAAGCGGGGCTTTTTCTTTGCGTAGCGTCAGGGACGCGGCCGATAGCCGCATTCCATATTCAGCGTAGATAGTTGACCAAGCTCAACTCACTAAGCTGTGAGAACACGGAATAGCTCGCCTGCAGCACGGTCTTCTGCTGGGCGAGATCGATGGCGACCTGCCCAAGATCGGCATCCTCATTGTTTTCGATAACGCCGCTAAGCAGCAGCGCGCGCTCTTCGTTCCGCTTGGTCAGTCCCTCGACCTGGCTCTGCTTGCGGCCGTTTTCGGCATTGACGCTGCGCGTCGAGGACAGCCCCTTGTCGAGCTGCCCCATCGCCGTTTTCAGCGCATCGATCTGCGAGGCGTCGAGTTTCTCGGGAAGCGAGGAGATCTGGGCGAGGGTGCGAAAGGCCGCGTAGAGATCCTTGCCAGCCGAACTCGCGGAGATGCCGTAGCTCAGGTCGACGCCGTCCGATACGCGCGCGGTCGCCCGCACATCGTCATCCTGAAAGGCCGCGGTCACATCGGTCCCGGCCACGTCGGCGAGCGTCTTGGGCGTGAAGGGCTCGCCAGTGCTTTGCGATCCGCCGAACAGCGGGGCCCCACCCTCGGACAGATTGAGTGAGGTCCGATACTGGTCGAATGCCGACTGGATGGCTTCCTGCAGGCCGTCGGCCCGGCCGGTACCGATCGCATCCAGCAAATCGACGCGCAGCCCGGAAGCAGCGGTATCGATCGCTTCGAGGCTACCCTGATAAAGCGACAGGCTCGTGCCGACCCGCTTGGCGACGGTCGCCTGTGCCTCTTGGCGTGCCAGCATGCTGTGCGCGGACAGGTTCCGGACGGTCTCAGTCCCAAGATCCGCGAAGGTGGTCGCCTTCTTGCCCGTGGAGAGCTGCGCCTGGGTGATCGCCAGCTTCTCCTGCGAACGCTGGATGGCGTCGGAGAGAGTCCGCTGGAGCGGAATGGTAGCAACGCGTGCCATGGTAACTATCCTTCTCAGACCATGTTCAGCAAAGTGTCGTACATTTCGCTCGCGGTGCTGATGACGCGCGCGGCGGCGGAATAGCTGTTCTGCAGTACGACCATCTGCGCGAGTTCTTCGTCTATGTTGACGCCGGCGAAACTGTCGCGGCGGCTGACCGCGTCATCCTTCCGCGCCGCGGCATCGGTGAACCGCGCTTGCGATTGGCTGGCCTCAAGGCCGACGCGGCCAAGGAACAGGCTCGAGAACCGCTCCAGCGTCGCGCTGCCGTCCTTGCCCAGGTCCACCGCTTGGCTCAGCTTGTTCACGAATGCTGTCGCATTGCGAAGATCGCCCGTGCCGAGCGCCTTGCCACCGATGGCGACATTGGTCTGCAACTGCGCCAGCGGAAGCTTGGATGGGCTGTTGAGGATGTCCTCGCGAACCTTGCCCCCGCCCAGCCCCGCGCTCGCGCCCGTCAGGCTCATCAGCGAAGAAAAGCTCCGGCCGGTAGCGAAGCGGTCGGTCGCATCCGAAGGGATCGACAAGGACGCACCCGCGGAACCCGCCTTGGATTCGAAGCGCAGCCGTCCCTTGTCGTCCAAGGAGAAGTCGCCGAAGTCACCAAGCGGGCTGCCGTTGAGATCGGCTACCAGGTCGCCGAAGGTGCCTCCGGTCGCCGGTTCCAACGTGTAGTTGGCGAGCACCCGCCCCGTGGCGTCGCGCAGCACCATCTGCGTAGTCTGACCCGCTGCGAAGCCGTGCTTGTCGGCGGACGTGAAGCCCGAGGGAACCAGCGAACTGCCGTCGCTGCGCACCATGTCGTTGAGGCCGAAGAACTGCGACACGCCGACGCCGCCACGGGCGCTCGGCGCCGTAGCATCCTGGCCGATGGCGACACCATTTCCAGACGCGGTTGCGGCAAGCTTGAGCTTCCCATCGACGAAGCTCGCGGTGGCTGCGCCTCCAAGGCCTGCATTGATTGCAGAGACCATGTCGTCGATCGAGGCATTGGGACCGAGCGCATCGAAGTCGATCTTGGCCTTCGCGACCAACGTACCGTCTGCCTTGGTCACGGCAAAGGTCGCCGCGCCGGTGAAGCCGAGGCGGTCGCCGCCCGCCATTCCGGTCTGGCGGCCTTCCAGGCTCGCGGGCGGAGGCACGGTCGAGCCTGCGTTCGAAACGCTGTTCAGCGCCTGCGCCATGCCGCCGAAAAGCACGCCGAGCTGTTCAGTAAATTCTGGGAGCGCGCGATCTCGCAAATCGATCAATCCGCCCAGCTTACCGCCGATTGCAGCGGAGTCGATCTTGTCGCCGCTGGCAGCGCCGGCGCTTCCGTCCGCAGCTGCGAAGCGAATCTCGATACTGGGATATACGGGTTGTGACGCTCCGTCTCCGGAACTGGGATAGGAGAGCTGGCGCAGGCGCTTGTCGAGCAGCGTCTGGCCGGAATTGGTCTCGATCGCGACGCGGCCATCGGGCTGTTCGCGAACGGTGACCGCCATCAAGCCACTGAGCTCCTCGATCGCCGTCATGCGCTGGTCGGCGGCACCGCCGATGTCACGCCCAAGGCCGGTCGCCGCGGCGACCGTGCCGTTCAGATCATGAATACGCGCGAGCAGCGAGTTGATCTTGTCGACCGTGTAACCAACCTCGGATTCCACGTCCCCGCGCAGACCCGAGACGTCCTGCTGGATCTGCTGCATGGACGTGATCGCGTCCTGCACGTCGGCATTGAACACGGCGACCGTCTGTTCAGAGGCTTGCGACCCCGTCATCGCCACGGCCGACGCCGAGATCGAGTCGAGCCGAGCAGGCAGACCGGTTGAAGCTCCCGGCTGACCCAGCAGCGCTTGCAGCCGATCCAGATAGGTCGCGCTCGCTTCCGCCCGGCCATAGTCGCCGGCGCGGCGATACACGGTCGCTTCCAGGAACTTGTCCGCAACGCGGGTGGGCTCGCCCACCACCACGCCGCTGACCTGTCCGGAGACTACGCCGGTGGACAGGCTGACGCGTTGCCGCGCATAGCCCGTCACACCGACATTGGCGATGTTGTTCGAAACAGTACGCAACCCGGCCTGTGCCGCAGCAAGGCCGGAAGTTGCGGAACTGAGTATGTCGTTGAGCGCCATCGCCAATCGTCTCGCTCTTAAAAGTTAACGCTTCAGGTCACTTACTTCGCGGAGCATATCGTCCACGGTGGTGATGATCTTCGACGATGCGCTGTATGCGCGCTGGAAGCGGATCATGTTGGTGAACTCGCTGGCGAGGTCGACCGTCGAGGCTTCCAGCGAGTTGGACGCGATGTCGCCAGCGCCGAGCGAGCCCGGGGTGTTCAGCGTGACGCCGCCCGATGCCTTGCTGACGGTATAGGCGTTGCCCGACAGGCGAGTCAGGCCGTCCGGGTTCTGGAAGGTCGCGATCGGCAGCTGGAACACGTCACGCGTGGTGCCGTCGTCGAAGATCGCAGTCACGCGCCCGGTCTTGTTGACGTCGACGCTGACCAGGTTGCCGAGGAGGCCGCCATTGACGTTCGACGAGACCACCGAGGACGGGCCGCCGAACTGAGTGATGCCATTGATGCCGCCCGACGGCGTGCCCGGCGTGCCGAGCTCAAGGGTGATGAACTCAGACCCCGCACCGGCGTTGGCCCAGCTCGGCTTCACCTTATACTCGCCGGTCACCGCGACGGGCGTACCCGACGTCGTGTCGGTGATCGACTTCATGCTGCCGTCGCCGTTGAACTCCATCGTGCCGCCTGCAATCACGGCAGGCGTCGCGTCGGGCGAACTGACTTCGAAGCTCCAGGTGTTCGACCCGGTCTTCTTGAAAGTGGTGGTCATTTCGTGCGCACCGCCCTGCGAGTCATAGACTTCGAAGGAGCGATCGAACGACGCTTGTGCGGAACCGACCGTTGCGTCCGACTGAAGGTTGGCGCGCAGCTGCAAACGGGTGGTCGGCGAAGCCGTGCCTACCAGATCGCTCACGCGGACCGGCTCAAGCTTGTCCAGGCTGCCGGTATTGGTGAAGTCACCGGCGCCATCCAGCCGCCAGCCCTGCAGATACAGGCCGGACGAGTTGCGAAGGAACCCTTCCTCGTCCTGCTTGAACGATCCTGCACGTGTGAACGCGACAGAGCTGTCGTCGCCGGTCCCGGTGCGGGTGATGAAGAAACCGCCGCCATCGATGGCGAGGTCGGTGGAACTGCCCGAAGCCTGTAGCAGGCCCTGTTTCGACACAAGTGCCGTCGGCGCTGCGGCGACGCCGCCTGCCGAGTAATTGGCCTTCGCACGGCCGTCCGTCACCAGTGTGCGGAACTGGGCTTCGACGCCCTTATACCCGACCGTGTTGATGTTGGTGATGTTGTCGGCGACGGTGGCCATCGCGGCCGACTGTGCGCTGAGACCGGACACACCGGCGTAGAGAGCGGAATAAAGGCTCAAGTCTTGCACTCCTGACGATTGCCCGCCGTTGCCGCGAGCCACGTGTAGCATTGTAGGAGATGGAACGGCTCGGCCCAACGAAGGGTGAAATTTGGCGCCTGTTCTTGAGCCGTGCGGGCACGATCCGCCGCGATAGGCAAAATTTGCCGCCCATTCGCGTCACGCTGCGCGGGCGCCTCTATAATGCTGGCAACACCCAGGAAAAGGTTTGTTCCATGCTCCGCATCACGCTTCGCGATGGAGAAAAGGCGATCATCAACGGCGCGGTAATTCGCGCCGTCGGCCGAACGCAATTCGTCGTCGAAAACCAGGTGTCGATCCTGCGCGGACGCGAAGTGATGCGTCCCGAGGAAGCGACCACCCCTGCCCGCCAGCTCTATTTCGCTGCCATGCTCGCCTATATCGATCCCGACAATCGTTCGTCGCATCAGGAAACGGTTGTGACGCTGCTCGGCATGCTGGTCGCCCGTTTTCCTTCTGACGCGGCACGGTCGGCGTGCATCGCGTTCGCGCAAGACATTGCGCAGGGGGAATATTATCGGGCGCTTTCCGCCGCCCGCGATCTGATCGCGTTCGAGACCGAAGCCGACGAAGCCCAGGCCGCCTGAGGCTCGACGCCGGTGCAGACGCTCGCCAGTGCCGCCCGCGCAATTCGCGACATGGTGCCCGACCGCCGGTTCGGGCGCGTGGTCGCCGTGCGCGGCGCGTTGATCGAAGTCGAGGGACTTACCGGCGTGGCTCAGATCGGCAGCCGGGTCGAGATATTCGGTGCCAATGGCAAGGTCGAGGCCGAAGTGACGGCGCTCGATCGTGAAGTTGCGCTTTGCCTTCCTTTCACCGACCCGCAAGGGGTCGGCCTTGGCGCACGTGCCGACCTCGCGGCCGGCCAGTTCAGCGTCCGCCCCTCCTCGGCTTGGCTTGGCCGGATGATAGACGGTCTCGGGCGTCCAGTAGATGGTCAAGGCCCACTACCAAACGGCGCAGACCCCCAGCCGATCAAGGCGTCGCCACCCGCCGCCGCCAATCGCTCCCGGGTGGGCCATCGCGTAGAAACCGGAGTACGTACGCTCGACCTGTTCGTGCCGCTATGCCTCGGCCAGCGTCTCGGTCTGTTCGCCGGATCGGGCGTCGGCAAGTCGGTGCTGTTGTCGATGCTTGCACGCTGGACCAACTGCGACGTCGCCGTGATCGGCTTGATCGGCGAACGCGGCCGCGAAGTACAGGAATTCATCGAGGACGATCTTGGCCCCGAAGGCATGGCCCGGTCGGTCGTGGTCGTTGCAACCTCCGACGAGCCCGCGCTGATGCGGCGTCAGGCCGCCTGGACCACCATGGCGGTCGCCGAACATTTTCGCGACCAAGGCCTCAACGTCCTGTGCCTGATGGACTCGGTCACGCGCTTCGCCATGGCGCAGCGCGAAATCGGCCTCGCTTCGGGAGAGCCGCCCGCCACCAAAGGGTATACGCCCACCGTGTTCGCCGAGCTGCCCCGCCTGCTCGAGCGCGCCGGTCCCGGAGCGCCGGGTAAGGGTATGATCACCGGCCTGTTCACTGTGCTGGTCGACGGCGACGATCATAACGAGCCGGTCGCCGATGCAGTGCGCGGCATCCTCGACGGGCACGTCGTGATGCGCCGTGCCATCGCCGAGCGCGGGCGCTATCCGGCAATCGATATTCTCAAGTCCGTTTCGCGCACGCTTCCACACTGCATGAACGACGAACAGAATGCGACGCGGATCGCCGCCCGCAAGCTGATGTCGACCTTCTCCGACATGGAGGAAATGGTTCGGCTCGGCGCGTACAAAGCGGGGTCCTCGGAGGAAGTCGATAGGGCCGTAGCCCTCGCGCCGCAGATCGAACAGCTCCTCAACCAGGGCAAGCATGACCCAGGCCATGCCGATGCAGCTTTTGCCGCGCTGGCCGACATCGTGAGCACCGTCCAATGACCCCGTTCGACACCGCCCTTCGCGTCCATCGCCGCGAAGTCGACGCCTTGAAGGCATCGATCAGCACCGAGGTCGACCGGATCTCGACACTCGACATCAAAGCGCGTGCACATGAGACGACGCTCCGCGAAGAGCGTGCGCTCGCCTATTCGATGCCCTTCGCATCCGACGCTTACACCGCGCGGATGAAGGCCGAGCGCGTCCGTCTGGATGAAGCCGCCAACCACGCCCAAGGCCGCTTGAGCAAGCTGCGCGCCCAGACGGTCGAGGTCTATGGCACCATGCGCGCGATCGAAGGTGCCGCCGAACGTTTCCAGGACGATGCGGAGCGCACCGTTGCGGTCGCCGAGCAAGGTGCGATCGATGACATCGCCGCGGCCAAGTTCATCGCCGCGCGCCGGAAGGGACGCGGCCAGTGATCGCCCGCACCGAGCTCGCCAGTCTTACGCCCGCTCAGCGCGCCAATGTGATTTTCACCGAGGCGCAATCTGCGCTGTCCAACCGTCTGTGGCGCGCCGCGCTCGGAGACGGCGACAGCAAGGGCGACCGTGACACCGCCTCGCTGACGGGCAACCGCATCAACATGGACTCGCTGCTCGGGCTGCTCAGCGGCGATGCTGGTGCCAGCAGCGGGGTTCTCCCGCATTGCGCCTGCCAATGCGCCTGTTCGTGCCACACCCAGGCGGCCCGGCAGGATCAGAACACTTCGAGTCACTCCGGCGAACCGAGTCGCGGGAGCGTCGATCGGCAAAGTTTGACGCAGCCCGCGGCGATCATCGCCGCCCCCGTCGCTGGCGTGGCGAGCGGCGGCCTTCAGCTCGGCACGAACGCCCGCTATGCTGGCGTTTTCGCCCTCGCCGAGACGCGCACCGGAATTCCAGCATCCGCCCTGGCATCGATCGTCGATGCAGAAGCGGCAAAGGGCGCGGACGGAGCCTGGAACACCCATTCCCGCAATCCGCGCTCCAGTGCCGCGGGGCTGGGCCAATTCCTCAGCGGCACTTGGCAGGAGCTGGCCCAGACCTCCGGCACGTGGCTCAATGGCTATGCCGCCGAACGCGGCTGGCTGGACGGACGGGGGCGCGTGCAGGTCGGCGCCCGTGCAGAATTGCTGGCCCTGCGATACGACGCGCAGGCGTCGATCCTCGGTGTCGCGGACCTGGCCAAGGGCAATCTGGAGCGGCTCGAAAAGTCTGGCGTGCGCGTCCGCAACGATGCGGAAACGCTCGCCAAGGCCGCCTATCTTGGCCATCATCTCGGCCTTGGAGACGCCCGCAAATTTCTGTCAGAGGGAATCGATGCAGGGCGTGCGCGCATGCTGCTCTCTGCTCAGATCGGCTCGTCCGCGGCTGAACAGCGAATCGCTAGCGCGGGCGACGCGACCCGCGCCCACCGCCAATGGCTGCTGGGGTTCATCGAGCGGAAAATTCGTCCGGATCAGTTCGCCGCCACCTGATTTTTCCTCCTATAATGAATTTTATAGGAGCCCTGGCGCGATGAAAGATCAGCGTTAGCGGGCATTAACCTTCTGATAGTCGGAACTTTTTCCCCGTGTAGAAGTGCCCGACTACGCACTTCCACCTATGTGAAGATTTATCAGTCCTTTAACTAGTTAACGGCATTGATCGCCCTGTGAACGGAGCGCCCCAGCGCGCCGCCGCGAACCAGGGGAAGCCAAAAACAATGTCGAAGACCACGATCGCGCTCGAGGCCGCTGTTGCCGTCGTTCTCGAGAACACGCCCAAGGATGCGCCGCGTACCAACCGCCAGCGCGTCACTGTGGACCGTGCCTTCGCCCAGATCCTCAAGCTGATCGCGCCGCGCATCCGCCACTTCGTCCGCCAGTACGGCCTGGTCGCGCATTTCGACGATGCCGAGCAGTGCTGCGCGATCGCCGTCCACCGCGCGATCGAAGCCTATGACCCCGCCAAGGCGCAGTTCACCACCTTCGTGAACTGGCAGATCCGCGGCGAGCTCCAGAGCCTGCGCTTCCGCCTGATGACCGACCAGCGTCCCTCGGCCAAGAAGGTCGAAGCGACCACCGTCTCCTTGAGCGCGCTCGCCACCGGCCCCGACGGCGAGGAAATCTCGCCCGAAGCGATGCTCGTCGACGAAGACGCGCTCGAGCGCACCGAAGCCGCCGCCTCGGACTATCTCGCCGACGGCGCCATCTCCTCGCTGATCGACGCCTATGTCGATCATCTGCGCAAGGTCGGCATCGAAGCGCTCGCCCGCCGTCCCCGCCCCAAGCGCCAGGAAGCAGCGCTGCGCCGCGAAGGCCCGCGTCTCAAGACCGCCACCCACGGCATCGATCCCGCCGAGCTCGACAAGCTCGAAGCCAAGCTCGAGCGCGACCGCGAGATCGTCGCCCGCCGCGTGTTCCAGGCTTCGACGCTCGACGATCTGTCGCTGGAAACCGGCGTGACCAAGGAGCGCGTCCGCCAGATCACCAAGCGCGCCGCCAAGACCATCGCCGAGATCGCCGCCGCCGATCCCCGCTTCGCCGTGATGGCCGAGTCCGACCGCCCCGCAGCCAAGCGCCGCCCCGCTGCTGCGGCCCCCACCGCCAGCCTCCTCCCCGACGCAGGCCTGCCGCACAACCGGCTGGCAAGCGTCAGCGCGGTAGAAGCGCTCGAAATCAGTGCAAGCACGATCGCGGCGGTTACGGACACCACCGATACGATGGAAAGCGTCCTCGGCGCCGGCACAATTCTGTGCAAAACCGCACTTCATTGATCGCGCGCGGCACTGCTCGAAGCATAGTCATTCTATAATGTACTCAGGTCTTTGAGGGGAGCCCTGATGTACAACGACACCGACATGGCCAACGTGACGCAGGGATGGACGGAACTGCCGCGACCTAATCGCCGGCTTACTGCCCTGGCCGAATCGGTAGCCCGCCTCGCCCGCCCACTGCTCGACGGATCAGGCCTGTTGATGGGCCTGGAACTCGATTCGTCCGATAGCCTGCGTCTCGTCTGGTGGCGCGGCGACGATTTCTCCGAAGTAGCGCGGATCAGCGCCTGCCCAGAGGGCTTTTGTCCCGAAGACACCGAAGAGGGCGCGCTCCAGGAAGCCGCCTTCGAGCTCCTGGAGTATCTGAGCGGCCGCTGGCCTAACCCGCCCCAGACGCTCGGCGTGATCACTGACGGCACCGGTATCGCATTCGCACCCGATCATCCCCAGCCGTCCGCACCTGGCTGGCTGGTACGCCAGGCGGGCGGCCCGGCGCCGCTGCTGGCGATCGTTCCCCTCGCCCCCCAGGGCGCATGCGCGCTGCTCGCAAAGCCGGATACCGTCGCTTTCCACTGAGCAGACGCCCCTTTCTTGACCCTGCGGAGCCGCGTAAGGCGCACTCCATGGGCAGATTGATCGCAATCGAAGGCGCTGATGGCGTCGGCAAGAACACCGCCGCGCGCGGGCTATGCGAGGCACTAAACGCCGCCGGACGCAGCGCCGTCGTCATCGGCTTTCCGCAATATGGTGAGACTGCCGCCGGCGTTACCATCGGTCGCTATCTCGCCGGCGACATGCCGGTACCCGTTACCGCCGAGGCTGCAGCCGTGCTGTATGCGTTGGATCGTCGCGAGTGGCGGCCCCAGATCGCCGAGGCTTGCGACACGCACGATGTCGTGATCTTCGACCGCTACATTGCTTCCAACATGGCCTATCAAGGAGCGCGCGTAGAGCCTGCGGCCACGCGTGGGCTGATCGACTGGATCCTGCGCCTCGAAACCGAGCAGTTCGCACTCCCGGCCCCGAGCCGCTCCTTCTACCTCGATACGCCTTGGGCGCTCGCCCGAGAGTTGATCCTGCAGAAGGCACAGCGCAGCTACACCGACCGCAACTTTGACGAATATGAAGCGGACATCGCGCTTCAGCAGCGCGTGCGCGCGAACTACGAAACGATCGTCGCTGCCGATCTGCTCGGGCCCTGGCACGTCATTCAGACCAGCGATGGCACAGAAATGCGTCCGCGCGATGTGATCGTGGGTGAAATGATAAAGCAAATTTGAAAAGTGCGCCAAAGGATTGTACGGCTGATCGCTTGACAGCGCTGCGTTGGCGGCAGAATGGTAACGCTATCAAAACATAAGGGTGGATGAGGATCTTGGAAGCTTCATATCCTGCTGAGCTGCTGCCTGACGATCACGCAGAGGCGGTCCTAGTCGGGCGCGTCCTGTTGGATGCGGGTCCCACTCCAGTGTTGCTGCGCGGCGGCAAGGTGCACGACCTCTCGGCAGTCGCGCCGACCACGGCCGACTTGCTCGATCGCGATGATGTCGTGACGCTCGACGGTCCGGTTATCGGCTCGGCAGACGCGCTTGGGACGCCCCAGGGACTCCAGCTCCTCGCCCCTATCGACTTGCAGGTCGTAAAGGCCTGCGGCGTCACTTTCGCGTTGTCGGCAATCGAGCGCGTGATCGAAGAGCGGGCGCGTGGCGACGCGGACAAGGCATCAACCATCCGGGGCGACCTTGAGGCGAAAGTCGGCTCGGGCATCCGCTCGGTCGTTCCAGGCAGCGACGAGGCCGCAAGCTTGAAGGCGGCGTTGATCGACGCCGGCATGTGGTCGCAATATCTCGAAGTCGCGATCGGCCCGGACGCGGAAGTATTCACCAAGGCGCCTGTTCTGTCGGCGATCGGTTGGGGCGGTGACATCGGCATCCGCTCGGACAGCGACTGGAACAACCCCGAACCCGAAGTCGTGCTGATCGTCGACAGCAGCGGTACCCCAAAGGGTGCCGCACTGGGCAACGACGTCAACTTGCGGGACTTTGAAGGCCGCAGCGCCCTCCTGCTCGGCAAGGCCAAGGACAACAACGCGTCGACCAGCATCGGTCCGTTCATCCGGTTGTTCGACGGCAGCTTCACCATGGACGATATTCGGTCGGCAGTGGTGGACCTGCGGATCACCGGGGCTGAAGGCTACACCCTGACGGGTACCAACAAGATGAGCGAGATCAGTCGGGATCCCACCGAACTCGTCCGCCAGGCGCTCAGCGAGCATCAATATCCCGATGGCTTCGCCCTTTTCCTCGGGACTCTCTTCGCGCCGGTGCAAGACCGCGATCACCCCGGCCGCGGCTTCACGCACAAGGAGGGTGACGTCGTCCGCATTTCAACGCCCAAGCTGGGCACGCTGGTTAACCGCGTGACCACCTCCAAAGCGGCCGCGCCCTGGAACTTTGGGATTCGCGACCTCATGCGAAACCTGGCGCAGCGCGGCCTGCTGCACTCGTGATCACAAGGCAAACTGACATGTCCGACCTTCAAGCCGCGCCGCTCGCGCAAGACCTGCGCGCCGTCTATCCCAGCCTTCGCGGCAAGCGTGTTCTCATCACCGGCGGAGGCTCGGGCATCGGTGCCGGGTTGGTCGAGGGAATCGTCCGCCAAGGGGCGCGCGTGACTTTCTTCGACATTGCCGATGCGGACTCGCACGCACTGGTCGATAGCTTGGCGGATGCCGCGCACAAGCCTGCGTACGAGCATGTCGACCTGACCGATGTCCCAGCACTTCAGGCCAGTATCGAGCGCCTTGTCGATGCCGAGGGCGCATTCGATGTCCTCATCAACAACGCCGGCAACGACGACCGCCACACCATCGAGCAGGTCACGCCCGACTATTGGGACAACCGCTTCGCAGTGAACCTGCGCCACCTGTTCTTCGCTGCCCAGTCGGTTGCCCCCGGCATGAAGGCCAGCGGCGGCGGCGTGATCGTCAATTTGGGCTCGATCTCCTGGCACCTCGCCCTTGCCGAGCTGCCGCTCTACCAGACCTGCAAGGCCGCGATCGAAGGTCTCACCCGTAGCCTGGCGCGCGATCTTGGCGCTGATAACATCCGCTCGGTCTGCATCGTCCCCGGTAACGTCAAGACACCGCGCCAGGAGAAATGGTACACGCCTGAGGGCGAAGCCGAGATCGTCGGCGCCCAATGCCTCAAGGGTCGCCTGGTCCCGGACGACATCGCCGCCATGGCCTTGTTCCTTGCTTCGGACGATGCTCGGCTGGTAACCAGCCACGAATATTTCGTCGATGCAGGATGGCGGTAATGAACAAGGTGGTGACGTCGGATCCGGTGAGCGTCTGGGATCTGCGTGCGCCTCTTGGCGAAGGGCCGGTGTGGGTCGAACGGGATCAGGCACTCTGGTTCGTGGACATAAAGAGCCACAAGATCCACCGCTACGATCCCGCCAACGGCGACAAGAAAAGCTGGGACGCCCCCTGTCAGGTCAGCTTCGTGCTGCCGATCGCAAGCGGCGGCTTTGCAGCAGGCCTGCAAACCGGCGTAGCGCGGTTCGACGAGAATGACGGCAGCTTCACACCTATCGCCACGCCTGAGCCGGACAAGCCAGGCAACCGCCTGAACGACGCTACCGTCGATCCCGAAGGCAGGCTCTGGTTCGGCAGCATGGACGACGGCGAGGAAGCAATCACCGGCGCGGTCTACCGCCTGGCTGAGGGCGGCGCATGCGTGCCCACCACGCCGTTGGTGGCGATCACCAACGGCCCGGCGGTCTCGCCTGACGGCAAGACGCTCTACCATGTCGACACCATCGGCAGCATCATTCATGCCTGCGACATCGATGCCGCCGGCATGCTGACCAATCCGCGTGAGTTCGTGCGCATTCCTTACGGCCAGGGCTTTCCCGACGGGTGCGTTGTGGACAGCGAAGGCTGTGTGTGGGTCGGCCTTTACAATGGCTGGGCGGTGCATCGCTATTCACCGGCGGGCGAACTGCTCGAAGAGGTCAAGTTCCCGGTCAGCGCCATCACCAAGATCGCGTTCGGCGGCCCGGACCTGAAGACGGTGTTCGCCACCACGGCTAACAAGCACGTCACGCACGCCGACAAGGAGAAGGAGCCTCTAGCCGGCGACTTGTTCCAGTTTCAGGTCCGCGTGCCCGGCCAGCCTGGCTATCTGATCCGTCAGGGGGTTTAAGAGCCCGCGTTCACTACGCTGGTGCTCGCTTCTGTTAGGAAGTTTCCACGCGCTCTTGGGCGTTACGGAGGCACCTCAACGAAGCACTCCTGACCTCGGGGTAATCCCGCGACGCCTTTCAGTCGTTTAGGCTATTCCCGCCGTCGAGCAGGGGGTGAGAGCAACAAAGAAGGGCCGCCCATGGGGCGGCCCTTCTCCTTACCAGGTGCCAGCACTCAGAAGCGGATGCCGATCGACCCCCGAATGCTGCGGTTCTTGACCTCGTCGCGCCAAATCGTGGTCTCACCGGCAATCGACAGATCGACGCCCGCCGTGCGCACGGTGATACCTCCGGCCACTTCCGCCCATTCGCGATCGATACCTGCCAATCCGAACAGCGCGCCCGGCGTTTGCGACCCGACAAAGTTCGCCACGAACACCGATGGGCGATCGGCGAAGTCATGAACATAGGTGCCGGTGACGAACGGCTTGATCGCCATGTCGCCACCCGCCAGCGTCAAGCTACCGCGCAGCTGCTGGCTGTCGAGATTCTGACGCCGATAGCGTAGCGCGACTGGCCCGCCGCGCTCCACGGTGTCTGAAAAATCGATCACGCTGGTCCGGCCGGCGATCCGAGGCGTTAAGGCGAACAGGCTGCTCAGGTCCATACGGTACCCGATGCCGACTTCGCTGGTGAAGGCCAGCGCGCTGTCATCGGCAGTCAGCGTATAGGTGCTGCCTGGGAATGCCACGGTGCGCCGGGTGGTCGTGTCGAACTTGCCCGCGCTCATCTGCACGTCAAAGGTGAGCCCGCTCGCCGGCTGATACTTTCCGTAAAGCGTTCCCTGAACCAGTTGCCCCTCGGCGCGATGGGCGGCCACGGCGCCGTCGCTGGTCAGGTCGCTGTACGAGATCGCAAAGCCTATCGCGCTCTCCGCGTCGACCATCTTCTCGATACCGGCGGCGGCATACCAACCGTCGAAGTTGTCGCGGCCGGTTGCGATCGCGCTCGGCATCTGCTCGCTATCGCCGTCCATATACCCGCCAGCGACAAAGGCGCTCATGTCTTCGGGCAAGGCGCCTTCCTCCACGCGCGCCTGCTCGCTGCCGTCGAGCAGCGGGCGAGCGGCAAGATTGGAGCTGTTGGCCAGGCTTGTCGAAGCGACGCGCAGCGGTTGTCCGATATGGGCGATGGTGCCTCCGCTGACGATCGGATCCAGCGTCTGGAGCCGGTCCCGGATCATGCCGGACATCGTATCCACCGCGGCGAGGCCGAGGGCGCGGACCGTGGTCTCCGTAGTTGGAGAGAGCCCCTCGAAGGTTGCACGGATCGCCGCTGCGCCCTGCAGGTCGAGCGGTCCATAGATGCCGTCGAACTGGCTGGCGTTCGAACGGTTCTGATCAAGCAGGCTGGCATAGCCGCGCTGCACCGCCGAGTTGCCGTCGATCACCGTGCTATAGCTCGCCGCATCGATCGCGAGTTGCACTGCATTCGCCGTATAGGTCAGTCGTGGCGTGAGGATCGCACTGATCGATCCTGGGGTATCGAACCGGCCGGTAATGCCGCCCTGCGCAGTGAGGATAGTCCAACTCTGGTTGGCACGTAGCGCGTTGGTGAAACCAAGGCCGAGCCGGCCCCCGAGATTTGCCTGGCCGTTGGTGGGCGTGGTTCCATTGAACGTGGTGGCCTGCACTCGGATTAGATCGGATGCGCCAGTATTGGAAAGGTCGACGAGATAGGTCGATGCCGAGGCAAGGATCAGGTTGCCGCGGAAGGTAAGCGTACCGATCGTCCCGGCCGTACCCGGCGCAATCGTGCCGGCCATATTGGAGAAGAAGGGCACGTTGAGCGTGCCTGTACCGTTCAGCCCGCCCGACATCATCAAATAGTCGCTGGTGGTGTTCAGCACACCATTGACCTGCATCGTACCTGTCGCCTGGATGATGTCCATCAGACTGGTCAGCGACCCGCCGGCCGCGATGTCCAGCATCGCGCCGCCACCTGCCAGCGTAAAGCGGTCGACCACGGCGGCTGTATTCAGGGTAGTGGTGCCGGCTGCCGACAAGGTAACATCGAAATATCGCGGCGCAGTGTTGGTCAGGCGGTCCCCGTCGAAATTGGTGGGTACGAAGTTGCTTGCTCCAGGCAGTCCGTTGGCCAGCGTCGCTGCCGGAAGCGCCTGTGCCGAAATGGCCGCCTGGGCTTCCGCGACTACGCGGGTTAGCTGCGCAGTTGCCGCGCCCTCGAGCGTTCCAGCCGATAACTGGGCTGCGTTGTTGGTCGCCCCACCTGCCAGCGTGGTCGTGCTGACCGTGGCTTTGTCATTGTCTGCCGAACCGACCGGCCCAGCGCGGACCGTCTCAACACCAGTCGCGACGTCATAGCAGTCGCTGACGCCGCCCGACTGGTAGCACGCCTGGCCGTAACCCGGCTGATCTGTGTTCTTCGTGCCCGCATCTGTCGGTACGCCGTTTACCAGCTGGCCGCTGGCATTCAGCACATAATAATTGGGATCGAGGTTGGTTACCCAGTGCGCCGCGTCGTTCCAATTGCCGTTCCCGGCCTTGGCGGAGACATAGTGATACGGGTTGTTGGCCGCGATCCAGTCCCAATAGAGGTACAGCGGCTGATAGAAGCTGGCGGTGCCATAGCCGTTGTTCGGCGCGCCGTTGAAGAACTGGGTATAGCCGCCTGACAGGACGCCGATCACCAGCTGCTTGGCATAGCCGCGGTCGAGGATCAGCGGCCCGCCGGAATCCCCGGCGGCGGTGATGCCTTCGTTCGGCGTCGGCTGGTCGCGCCACGCGTTGAAGTCGCGCGGATCGGCGGCGGCAGTGCCCCGGCGGGGATCGTCAAAATCGATCCAGTAGAGGTTTTGCGGGAGGCCGCCGGATTCCCCGAACAGGAAGCCCTCGAAATCGTCGATCGAGGCAAGCGCGCCCAGCATGTTCTCGGCAATGCGCCGCCGATAGTCGCTCCCGATCGAACCGGTGGTGCCGGTCCCGTTGCGGCCATAGCCGTCCAGCACGACATGATAGCCGGTGCCCGCGGCCCCGATCGCGCCGGGGTTCGGCAACTGGGAGAACATCAGTGCCCAGGTCGGGACATTCTCGGCAGGCGTGTCGAGCGAGGCCAGCGCAACGTCGCCGTAAAGGAAGCTGTTCGCCGCGGGCTCCGTCGACAATGGGTTATACGCGACGTAGTTCGCGTCATACATGTTGCGCGAAACGGTGGTGGCGTAGCGAACGCCATTGACGCCGTTCAGCCATCCGCCGAACGCACTCGCCCCGGCCCGATTGTTGTCGTTGCCAAACCCGAAGCCGATCGGCTGGCCGCCCGAATTTTGCCCATAGGCATTGGCCGCACGATCGTTGACGCAATGGGCGGCAAAGATCACGGTTCGCGGATTGATAAGCGTGCCGGTACAGGTGCCGATAAAGCCATCCTGCTGGTCGACGATCATCTGACCGACCCCGGTCACGTTGTTCGGGTCCTGCGCCGTCGTGGGCGTGCCCGGCGCACCGATCACGATCTGCGGTGTCGGTGCCGCGATGATCTCGCGACCGCGCGGTGCATAGGCTTCACGAAGGCTCTGGTTCTCATCGATCAGCGGAGACCCGGCGCCTTGCGCCGCGCGCTGCGCCTGATCGATGACCGGCCGGTCGACGGGGCCTGCGACTTCCTGCGCGATCGCGGAAGGCGCGAAGCTGATGCCAAACGCGGCCGCTGAAGTCAGTAATGCCGCACGGAACGTACGTGATTCCCGAACCACCGTCATGAGTATCCCCTTTTGGCGCGGAGTCCCCTTAGACGTTCCGCAAGATCGCAGGCTATTGCTTCAAACTTTCCCGTCAAGCAGAATAGTTCTGCTTCGACAAGTTTATCGCCAGCTAAACATTTGTCGTACCTGGAAAAACAAGTCGATACCGATACGCACCCGTAATGATACGATGATCTAATCCATAACGTGCAAACATACATTAAGTCTGATTTATCCACTCATAGTAAGCAGGAACATATAATATCTAGAGCACGTTGTTGTGCTACTTAGGATGTGTAAGATTAAAGAGGGAGAATAACGATGTCCGGCCCGCTCAGCGATTTGTTCGCTTTGAAACCGGAGTTCAGCGAGGACATGGCTCCTGCCTCGGCACTTGATGGAACTCGGGACGATACGCCGAGCTTCCACCATTCCGAAGGTTCAGACGAAGTCTTCGCTGCGCCTAATGCCGGCGGCCCGGACGCACCTTCCGGCGATTAGCGAGAGCCACTGGCGGCGTCGGCGCACGCTGAATATCGCGCGACGCCTACACAAAAAAGGGACGGCGCACTCGAGTGCGCCGTCCCCATAGTTCAAGCACCTATCAGTAGACGCAAACGGAAAGCTCAGCCCTCCATCGCCTCCAGTTCCTTGCCCTTGGTCTCCTTGATGAACTTCTGCACCAGGAAGAAGCTGATCACGGCGCAAACCGCGTAGAAGGTATAGCTGGTGGCGAGCCCAAGCCCCGACAGCATGAGCGGGAAGCTCTGCGCGATCAGGTAATTGGAGAACCACTGCGCAAACCCGCAAACCGCCAGCGCCGAACCGCGCATCTGGTTGGGGAACATCTCGCCGAGCATGACCCACATCACGGGGCCCCAGCTGATGTTGAAGAACGCAGAATAAGCGAGCGCCGCGACGACCGCTACCTGCCCCATATGGCCCGGCAGGTTCAACTGCGTGCCCACCAAGGTACCGGTCGAGAAGGCGTAGACCATCACGAACAGCGTGACAGCCATCCCGGCCGAACCGATCAGCAGCAGCGGTTTGCGGCCGATCTTGTCGACCAGCGCCACCGTCACGAAGCAGGCAAGGATCGACACGGTTCCGGAGATGATGTTCGTCGTCAGCGCCTGCGATTCCGTGAAGCCCGCGGCCTGCCACAGCGTCGATCCGTAATAGAAGATGACGTTGATGCCGACGAGCTGCTGGAATACGGCGATGACCAGCCCCGCCCAGACGATCGGACGCACACCGCCCTTTACCGGGTCGATCAGGTCGCGGAAGCTCGGACGATGATCGGCGGTAAAGCTTCCGCGGATCTCCTCGAGCTTGGTGCGAGCCACGGTTTCACCGAACAAACGGGTCAGCACGGCGCTCGCATGCTCGTGACGCCCCTTCGACACCAGGAAGCGCGGGCTTTCCGGAATGAAGAAGAGCGCGACGAGGAACACGGCAGCCGGAATCGCCTGCATCAGGTACATCCAGCGCCACGCCTCCAGCCCCAGCCAAAGCTCGTTGGTCGACTGTCCGGCGACTCCGGCGAGCGCTGCGTTCACGACGAACGCGGCGGTAAGGCCGGCGATGATCATGATCTGCTGCACGGTGGTCATCCGACCGCGAATGTTCGCCGGGGCGACCTCCGAGATATACGCGGGCGACAAGACGCTTGCCGCGCCGACCGCCATGCCGCCGATGATCCGGGCGATCACGAACAACCAGTGCTCGTGCGCGAAGCCCTGCACCAGCGCGCCGGCCAGGAACAGCACCGCGGCAACCCGCATGACGTTCCGCCGCCCGAGGCGGTCAGCCAGCGTTCCGGCGAAAAAGGCGCCGATGAAACAGCCGATCAGCAGCGAGCCCACCGTGAAGCCAAGCCCTGCATCGTCGAGCGAGAACGCCGCCCGTAGTCCCGGCTGGGTCCCGTTCACCGCGCCGCTGTCGTATCCGAACAACAAACCACCGATCGTGGCCACTGCCACGATCGCGCTGATCAGGCCGATATTGGCCCGCCCCGCACTTGCATCCATCCCCTAGTCCTCTTGCCAGGGCGCACCTAGCTGTGCGCCTGTTACCGCTAACGGTGACCCGCTTGGCGTCTAAAAGCAAGGCGGGTTGCGTTAGGCCAGCGGTGGGCCTGAGGACCCTCGCACCACCAACTTGTGCTTCAACACCTGTTCCTGCAACGCTTCTGCTTCCGGAAGCCGATCCGCGCGGATCCTTGCCAGCAGCAGGTTCAACGCCGCCACCGCCATCGGCGCGATCGGTTGCCGGACGGTAGTGAGCTCTGGCCAGACCGTCGTCGCGAGCGAGGTGTCGTCAAAGCCGACGACGCTCAGGTCCTGCGGGACGTGAAGCCCTTTGCGATGCGCAACACCGACTGCCGCTGCCGCCATGTCGTCGTTGCTCGCGAAAATGGCTGTGGGCGGTTCTGGCCGCTCCAGCAGGCGCTCCGCGGCGGCAATGCCTGAGCGGAAAGTGAAATATCCCTGCTCAACAGGAGCCGCCGCGGGATCGATGCCGGCCTGATCCAATGCAGACGCGAAGCCGCGGAAGCGTTCGTCGCTCGCGCTTTGATTCGGGTTGCCGCGAATGAAGCCGATGCGGCGATGCCCCAGGTCGAGCAAATGGCGCGTCATCGCCTCTGATGCGCCGAAGTCATCGATCCGGACGTTCAGACATCCCTCGGGCGGCAGCCCCATCGCAACCGATACCCATGGAATGCCCGCAGCTTCCAATTCGTCGCGAACCGCTCCGGACTCGGATAAGGGCGGCGGCAGGATGACACCGCCGACATTGGTCGCCGCAAACTGTCGCGTCGCCTCTGCCTGTTCGGCCGGGGTCTCACCCTCGCATAGTTCCAGCACCAGGTGGCAGCCGGCGCGGCGTGCAGCCGCCAGCGCACCGATCAAAAACTGCGAAAGATATGCCGCGGACGGGTTCGAATACAGCAATCCGATCTGCACCGCGCTGCCGGCGGCCAAACTACGGGCTGCACTATTGGGCGAATAGTTCAACGCCTCGATAGCGTGGCGCACTGCACTGCGCGTGCTTTCCCGCACATTGGTCGCGCCATTCACCACGCGCGAGACCGTCATCGCGGAAACGCCCGCTGCGCGCGCAACGTCCTGCACCGTCGCGATCCCGCGGCTTCTGCGGTTTAGTTTCGTCATCCTGCTCCCACGCGCCGCGGCCTAACTTGCCGCGCGGCTCAGCGCAACGGCCCAACATGGTGGACGCTTGCGCGCAAATCGTCACTCCAGGTTCAGAAAGCAGGTGCCAGTCATGGTCGCTCGGCAGTAGAAAAAGCTGGAGGAGAAAGGCCATGACGGCGACAGCCGCGATCGCGCCGACATTGTCGAGAACTCCGCTTGATGAGGCGAATGCCGATCCGAAAGAGCTGCGGCAAGCCGCCGACGATCTCGCCAGACGGCACGCCGCCGCTTCTGTCGCCTCACCGCACGCCTTTATCGAAGGGCTTGCCGCGCTCGCCCTGCGTGTCGACCAACAGGCGGAATTGAACCGCCAAAGGGCTAGTTTGAAGCGGCGGGGGGAGTCGGGACGGGTTCGAGCAGTGCGTGACGAGGGTGCCGAGGACGTGCTGTTCGACCTCGCACGGGTGGCAGCCAGACTGCTGGAACGTGGCCGCGTGGCGGAAGCGAGCGTGCTGGCGAACCGGTATTTCGATGTAGCACCTCAAGGTGCGGCCGGCTGGGCGGTATTACCGCTGTTCCTGTCGCTGCACGCTGGCGCTGTCGGCAATCCCGTCTTGGCTGAGACACTCCTGACGCCTGCGCCGGCGCGGTTGATCGTGATCGGCGGCCTTTCCGGCACCGGGAAATCAACTCTCTCGCAGCGGCTTGCCAGCCGCGCTGGGCGGATCCCAGGCGCCCGGATCATTCGCTCCGACGTCTTCCGGAAAAGACTGGCTGGAGCCCTCCCCGAAACCCGCCTGCCCCCGGCCCACTATACCCAACGAAATGACCGCAACACTTACGAGGCGATGTTCGAATCCGCCTACGACCATCTCGCCTGCGGCTCCGCGGTGATCCTGGACGCGGTGTTCATGAACCGTAGCGAACGCGAGGTTGCTCATGCACTGGCCGTGAGGGCACGTGTGCCGTTCGTGGGCATATGGCTCGAAGCACCTGAGCAGAACCGCATCGAGCGGGTCGCCGGGCGGAGCGACGACGCCTCGGATGCAACCGTGCAGGTCGTGCGCGATCAGTCACGCCACTCGGTGGGCGAGTTGTCCACCTGGCACAGGATACGCGCTAACCGGCCAATGGAACTGATCGTCGCCGCCGCACGCGGCGCAATCGACCGAAGCGCGGCTCATGCGTGATGATCGGCGCGAGCCGCGGTCCATCGACGACGTGCACCGCCGCGGTTCTGGACTAGGTTACGCGGCTGCTTCGATTGGCGGGGTTGCGCAGAACAGGTCCTGCAGCGACTCCAGCATGCGCCGTGCCTCGGCGCTCGCCAGGGAGTAGAAAATCATTTGGCCGGCGCGGCGTGCACTAACCATCCCCTCTCGCCGGAGCAGCGCTAGCTGCTGCGAAACCGCGGTATCACGCGCACCTGTGAGCCTGGCGAGCTCGCCAACAGACTTCTCGCCTTCCCAAAGATGGCACAGCAGCAAAAGGCGGCTCCTGCCAGAGAGGGCCTTCAGAAAAAGCGACGCACGGTCGACTTGAGCAATCATTTGATCCTTCACACCGTATCGCTATGCGCGGATCGGATGGCTTGCAAGCCTGTAAGCGACGGACAGGACATAAACGGGTATTTACAAACCACCTGTTTTAGCGACACCGAACACTGAGAAATGAAATGGAAACTCGCTTCTGCTGTCCACACAACATAAGTTAACATGAACAAGTCGCCGAGTAACCTAGAGCTGTTCGCAAAGCCGTTACCGCCAGGATGTGCCTATCGAGCGGGGATCCTGAGCGAGGCCGAAGAGCAGGCGCTGATCGAATCGCTCAGACGCACGGATCTTACGCCCTTCCGTTTTCAGGGCTGGCTGGGAAAGCGGCTTACGGCGAGTTTCGGATGGCGGTACGATTTTGACTCTGGCAGCTTCGAAGAGGCGGAGCCGCTGCCTGATTGGCTGTTGCCGCTGCGTGAACGCGCAGCCGCCGTTGCAGGACTGAAGCCGGAGGCGCTCGCCCAGGCGCTACTCATTCGCTACGATCCGGGTGCGGGGATCGGCTGGCACAAGGATCGGCCTGTATTTGAGGACGTGCTTGGTATCTCGTTGGGGACCGAAGCCACCCTGCGGCTTCGGCGGAGACTCGAAAAGGGGTTCGAGCGGCACTCGGTGCCCCTTGCCCCGCGGTCGATCTACCATCTGTCCGGCGCCGCCCGGTATGTTTGGGAACACAGCATTGCTCCCATTGATGCCGCCCGCTGGTCGATCACCTTTCGCAGTCTCGCATCGCCACTTCCGCCTCAGCGCTGACTACGCACGGCCATCGCCACACCGCCGCCAGCCAGCGTGCCGATCGCGAGTGTGATCAACCAGGGCGCATAGCCTAGTTGCTCCGGCGTAAGCGCAAGCGCCAGCAATGGGGCAGCCATGGCTGGCAGCGTGTTGGTAAGGTTCACCAGGCCAAGATCGCGGCCGCGATGTGCAGGCGAAGGCAGAAGCTGCATTGCCAGCGCGGATTGAAGGGCGAGAAACACCGACATCCCGCATATCGCCATTGCGAAGCCAACCGCCGCCGCCATCAGGCTTTCGGCACATGCCATGATCACCAAGCCGCTCGCCATCACAAGCGACGCAATGGCAAGGAACGGTTTGCGGCGCATGCACCTGTCTGAAAGGTGGCCGACTGCGATGGTGACCAGAAGGGCTAGAATTGTCACCACGGCGAAGATCGCAGCGATGCTCTCGCTCCTCTCCTCCAACTGAAGCGTCATGCGGCGACTGGCGGGTAACGACAGGAAATAGAACAAGCCGAACGTCATCAGGCCGTTACCGGCGACCTGCACCAAAAGGCGGGCGAGCCAAACCGAGGCAAAATCGAGGCGTTGCCGCGCGGGCGGCGACAAAACGACATGAAGATCCCTTGGTCGCTCCCGTATCATCAGCAGCATGGGCGAAACCAGCGCCACCATGATCAGGCATAACAGCCCGTAGCGCGTGGCTTCGCTGCCCAGGCTCCGTATGCTGACGCCTATTGCGACCAGTGAGGCAAAAGGCTGGGCAGCGCCCAGCAGGCCCGACACCATTCCCTTCCGGCCGTCCGGCACTTCATCGGCCATCACCGCCACGAGCGGCGCAAAGGTCATGTTGATCGCGATTTGAAGCGCGGCGACCGCACACAACAGGGTGGTGCCGTCATGCGCCAGCAGGAAGAAAACGTATGACAGAACCAGAAGGCTCAATCCCCCCGCAATCCAGGGGCGCCTCGTGCCACCACTACGATACGTCCTGTCGCTGAGCGCGCCGAAAGCAAGGTTGGCGATGCTGGCCACCGCCGCGCCGCTCAACGCTGCCGAGCTCAATAAGTCGACGCGCTCGCCCGCTTTTGCCACGGCGGCAACCTTCAGCGGCAGCAAAACCGTGACGAACGGGATGAAGCTGACGAAAACCCCCGCAAAGGCAGCAACGTAGAGGTAGATGAAGCCGCGGCTGGGCGAAACGAAACGCATGCCCGATTGACCCTCCGCGCGACGGAGTGCCAAGTCAACGGGGCGCGCCGCTCGAGGCTCTCACGATGAAGTCGAACGGCAGGAGGTGGCGGGTTTCCTCAGGCGATCCCTTGGCTTTTGCGTCGATCAGCAACTCAGCGGCGCGAGCGGTCATCGCCGCGATCGGCTGACGTACCGCTGTGAGCGATGGAACCGACATCCGCACTGTGGGCGTATCGTCGAAGCTGACGACCGAAAGATCGGACGGCACTTGGAAGCCGAGCGGCGCGGCGGAGTGAAGCACCCCGAGTGCCATTTCGTCGCTGCTGGCAAGGATTGCCGTGGGCGGCGTGTCTAAGCCCGCAAGTGCCCGCATCGCTGCTGCTCCGGCCTCATAGGTAAAGTCGCCGGGCTGGATATATTCGGGTTGCACGGAAAACCCTCGAGCCTCGATAGCAGCCCGGAAGCCGCGGAGGCGATCCTCGGAAATAGAGTAGTTCGGATGCCCCTGAACACAAGCGACCCGCGTGTGTCCATGATCAAGCAGATAGTCAGTCGCGATCCGTGCCGCGGCTTCGTCATCCATGAAGACCGCGAAACCGGCGCCCTCGCGCCGCGACCCCAATCTTGCGAACGGGATACCGCTTCGATCGAGCAGGGTTGTAATCCGCTCATCGTCGCTGTGCGGCGGGGTCAGGATGACGCCATCCGGATGGAGGGCGGACAAGGCCGCCTGAACCTGCGCCTCTAGCTTATCCGAATGCGAGTCGACGAGTTCGAACAACATTCGGTAGCCATGCTCGGCACACTTCAACATACCGCCGAACAGCATCTGATCGACCCAATCATTGCCACGGCGCGAGCGCCAGCCGTCCAGCGTCGGACGCTCATCGTTGAAGGCAAGAATCAAATAGGAGCGTGAGCCGCCTAGCCTTCGTGCGGCCAGGCTTGGGACATAGCCTAGCTTGCCGATCGCCGCGATCACTCTGTCGCGCACCTTCGCGGTTACATTCGGCCCGTCGTTGATCACGCGCGATACCGTCTGCAGCGAAACGCCGGCTTCCGCGGCCACATCCTTGATGGTTATCGCGCGCTGCCGCTCGGTCATTGGCCGCTAAGCTCGGCGCGGCAGTGCGCGTCGATAAAGTCCTGATGAGTAGGCAAGGTACGAACCAATTCGGCGAGTTGCCCGCGAGCCTGATCCAAGGCTCGAAGAAGCGGGGGCTCATCGATGCGGTCGACCAGTGGGTGGTAGGCGCCGGGGCGTAGGCCCATCCCCTCCAGCACCGACCACCAGCTTACAGGACGAAATAGTTCGTCGAGACCTTCGCGAAGCGCACCGTTGCCACGGAACAGCGCAATACGCTCCTGCAGGCTGTCGGGAACCTGCATGTCGCGGCAAGCGCGCCAGAACGGCGTGTCGTCCCGCTGCGTCGTGCAATAGTGGAGGATGATGAAGTCCCGGATCTCGCGATAATCAGCGATCATGCGCCGGTTGTACTCGGCGGCGAGGTGAGGGTCGCAATTACGGTCAGGCAGATAGCGGAAGAAGAAATCCATTCCGCGGTAGATCAAGTGGATGGCCGTGGATTCGAGCGGCTCGATGAAGCCGGCGGACAGCCCGAGTGACAGGACGTTCTTGTGCCATATCTGGTCGCGAACCCCGGTCTTGAATGGCACGACCATTGGTCCTGCCACCAGTTCTCCCTCCGCTTGATCCATGAGGATGCGCGTGGCTTCGTCGTCACTCATGAAGGCGGAGGAGAATACATGACCGTTGCCGGTGCGATGTTGGAGCGGAATGCGCCAGCGCCACCCGGCGTCCTGCGCTTGGGCGAGCGTATAGGGTCGTGGTGGCCCGACATTCTGCGTCTGCGCAGCAATCGCTCGATCGCAGAGAAGCCACTCCGACCAGTCCTCGTAGCCGACGCCCAGCGCCTTCCCGATGAGGAGGGCGCGGAAGCCTGAGCAGTCGATGAAGAAGTCTGCCGTGAGTTCGCGGCCGTCCTTGAGAGCCAGGCGTTCGACAAAGCCGCGACCGTCCAGCTGTGCATCCACGACGATGCCCTCGGTGCGGCGGACGCCGCGAGCCTCGGCGTGCGTCCGCAGATATCGAGCGACTCGTTTGGCATCGACGTGAAGGGCGTAGGCCGCCCCGCCGACCGGCGTGTTGCGCGCCTTGAACGGAAGCATGAAGCGTCCTTCGCGGGCCATGACCGCGGCGGGAGCGAAATCCATGAGGTTGCTGTCATGGCCGGACAGCTTGGCCTTGAGCCAGCATTGATAGAAGTCGCTGAGTTCAATCTGCTGGCCGATAACGCCGAACGGGTGGAAGTAGCGTTCGCCCTTTCGGCTCCAATCCTGGAACTCGATGCCAAGCTTGAAGCTGGCCTGGGTCGCTCGAATGAATTCCTGCTCGTTGATGTCGAGTTTGGCGATCAGCTCCATGAAGGGTGGGATGGTGGACTCGCCAACGCCTATCGTGCCGATGTCGTCGCTCTCGATGAGCTCGATCTCGAACAGCTTGCCGCGGAAGTGGTGCGCCATGATTGCGGCCGCGATCCAGCCGGCGGTGCCGCCGCCGACGATGCAGATCTTGCGGAGAGCGTCGGGCGCGGCGGTCATGCGGTGGCTTCCATGATCTCGAGGAACTCGGCGTGGGTCGGCGTGTCGGTGACTGCGGCGCGGATCGATTGGCGCATCGCGTGGAGGCTTCGAGTGAGCTGGGCGGTGTTGGTGCCGGTCAACGCGGGATCAATGGACGCGGGCAGGCAGTCAAAGCCGGCATAGATGGCCAGCCAACTGGCGGGAGAGAACATTTCCCAACGATATCTGAGGAATGCGCCGCGCGTGCGCCACAATTTGAGCTTCTTGTTGACGCTGAAGGGCATGTCCAGCGACCCACATGCCTTCCAAAAGGGTTCGGATCGGCCATTTAGCGCGTAATGCAGGATGAGGAAGTCGCGGACGCGCTCCATTTCTTCGGCAGTTTGCTCGTTATATTCGTCCAAAAGCGCCGTATTGCAGCTTGAATCGGGGAAAAGCTGCTTCAGGCGCTCGATTCCGGTCTCGATCAACGCGATGCTGGTCGACTCCAGGGGCTCCAAAAAACCCGATGCGAGACCGAGTGCGACGCAGTTCTTCGACCAGGCCGCGTCGCGGCGGCCGGGCGTGAAACGCAGGCGGCGCGGTTCGGTGGTAGGGCTGCCGGGCAGGTTGGCGAGCAACTCGTCCAGGGCCTCCCGCTCCGACTGGAAGCGGCTGGAAAAGACGATGCCATTGCCTTCGCGGTGACGCAGGGGAATGCGCCACTGCCAGCCGGCGGTGCGCGCGGTGACGGCGGTACAGGAAGGCGGGTCCCCTACCCGCTCGCTCTGCACCGCCCAGGCGCCGTCGCAGAACAGCCAGTGCGACCAGTCCTGATAGCCGACGCCGAGCGCCTCGCCGAGCAGGAGCGAGCGGAAGCCCGAGCAGTCGATGAAGAAGTCGCCGTCGATCCGGCGGCCATCGTCGAGGATGACGGCATCGATGAAGCCGTCCTCGCCACGCAGCGCGACATCGCCGATGCGCGCGTCAATGCGCGTGACGCCGAGCCCTTCGGCAAAGCGGCGCATGTGCTGCGCGAACAAGGCGGCGTCGAAGTGCAGCGCCCAGTCGAAGATCGATAGCTGCGACGGCGGGTTGGGCGCGGGCAAGGTCGCATGCCCTTCCTGCGCGAGCATCGCGCCGAGCGAATAATCGCCAAGCGGCGCCGTGTCGCCGGCCGCGCGGGCGGCGAGCCAATATTGATGGAACTCGACGCCGTTCAGATCCTGGCCGAACCGGCCGAAGGGATGGACGAAGCTGTGGCCGGGACGCAGCCAGTCGTTGAAGCGGATGCCGAGCTTGGCAGTGGCGCTGCACGCCTTCATGACGTCGGCATCCGACATGCCGAGCGCGGCGTAGAAGCGGCGGATGGTGGGGATCGTCGCCTCGCCTACGCCGACGGTGCCGATTTCGGAGCTTTCGATCAGCGTGAAGCGGATCGGCGCGTTGCGGAAATGGTGCGCGAGCGCGGCGGCGGCCATCCAGCCGGCGGTGCCGCCACCGACGATGACGACGTTGCGGATCGGGTGTGGAAGGCCGGGGTTCGCCATGGGGGTATCTGATCTTCTGATTGGCCGCTCGGCAAGGGCCCGGGCGTGAAAATGGCCGGCAGCTGTTGGGGAGCTGCCGGCCGAGGTCGGTCGAAGGGTGAGGAGAAAGGAGGGGGAACTCCACAACCGGATGGCCCGCGGCGCTCCCCCTCCACCATGCTTTGCATGGTCCCCCTCCCCGAACCGGGGAGGATTTAGATCGTCAGAACCGGACGCGGACGCCGGCGGAGTAGCGCGGCTCGAAGCGATTCTGCGACGCGTACTGCCGCGAGTTCTCATCCAACTGGTAGAAGTAGCGCTCCCGCTCGCCCAACACGTTCGATCCGTTCGCATAGACGGCGAACTGATCGTTGATGTTGTAGGTGAGGTTCACGTCGACATACTGGCTGGTGTCCTGGAACAACGGGATCGTCCCGTTGATCGCCGTCGTCCCATCCATGCCGATCTGATAGTTGCCGACCGTCGAGGCCAGACGCGCGGTGCGGTAGTTATACGCGACACGTGCCTGGAAATGATCGTCCTGATACCAGCCGACCAAGTTCACCTGATGCTTCGAATTGTCCTGGAACGGCAGTTTCTCGCCGGTGAGGTCGAGGCGCTGCTGCTCGGAGTCCGAGAAGGTGTAGTTGGCGTCGATGCCGAAGTTGCGCAGGAACGACATGCCCGGAAGCACATCGCTGAACGCGATCTTGGCACCGGCTTCGAGACCCTGGAGCGAACCGCCATCGCCCTGGATCGGCTGGCTTACCGGCACGGTACGGCGAACCACGCCGTCCTGGTCGGCGAACTCGCCGGTGGTCTGGCCGGTAGTCACGAAGCTGTTGATGTTGAGCTTGAACAGACCAACGTTGAACAGCGTCGCGCGGCCCAGATAATATTCCAGCGACAAGTCATAGTTGTTCGAGCGCCACGGATTCAGGCCCGGGTTACCGCTGGAGCTGGCGCCAGTGACCTGACGGATGCCGCACGGTGCATCCGTCGGCCCCGGCGTTGCGGTGCACGGCGAGTCCGCGGTCGAGATGGTGAGACCGCCGCCATAGTTGCCGAGATCCAGCGGGATCATCGTCTTGGCAAAGGCCGCACGCACGCGGAACTGCGGCGTGATGTCGTACGACGCGATGACCGTCGGCAGCCAGTCGGTGTAGGACCGCCGCGTCACCACATCGCCGGTGTCGAGGTTGGTGTCGCCATAGTTGCGGGTCTCGCCCGTCAGGTTCTGCTTCACCGTCAGCTTGGTGTTGATGACCTTCACGCCGCCGTTGATCTTGAACCCGCCGGTGGCCCAGGCGGTGTTGATGTAGGCGCTCTCTTCGATCAGATCGACGTCATAGGTGTTGCCGGGGATGATCACTTCCTCGGTGCCGCCGAACACGCGGTTCTGGAAATCGACGACATCGTCAAAGTCGCGCGGATCGACCACCCACATGCCCGGCATGCCGCTCACAACACCACCCCAGTTGGTCTGGAAGTGGACGTTGTTATACTGGTTGAGCTTAGTCGGCCGGTTGACGGTGTAGCCCTGGAAACAGGTCGGCGTGTTGGCCAGTCCGTCCGCACCGCAATTGCCGGGCGTGGCCCCTACGGCAGCCGCCGGATTGAACTGGGGATTGGAGACGAACTCGCCAGCCTGACACTGGTTCTGGTTCATCACGACGTCGATCGCCTTCCACTGCGCCGAGCAGCCTTCGGCCTCACTGGCGCCGTTACCGGCGTAGAAGTTCGAGAACAGGTGGAAGTTGCGGATCTGCGTGGAGCGGTCCGAACGGCGGACGCCGACATCGACCCGGCCAAGCAGACCGAACAGGCCGCCTTCCTCGAACTCATAGGCGCCATCGGCGCGGAAGACGCCGAGATCCGAATGGTTCTCCTGGTTACCCTCCGACGAGAAGGCCGCGACCGCGTAGCTGTCGAGGTTGGACATATAGTCCTTCAGCGTCGAATTCGGGCCCAAGCCGCCGCCGATCACGCGGTCGAAGCCGCTGATCGCCGGGTTCTTGCCGCTGATGTCCAAGTGGAGCAGCGGGTCCGAGCCATAGCCGAGCGGATTCGGATTGATGTACCGCCCGCCGTTCGAGCCCACTACGCCGTTCGACAGCTGAGACGCGGGATATTGCGACGCGATGTTCGCCGGATAGAAGGGACCGCGGGTGCGGTCGGCGGGATTGCGGAACAGCGTGAAGGCACGATCAGGGCCGTATTGCCAGTTGCTGAGATCGCCCTGCACCTGACCGTTCATGCTGCGCATGTTGGCGTTCGCCTTCAGCGCACGCGCCGAGAAGGTGAAGGGGCCGTCATCGTCATAGTCGATCGACAGGTTGTAGTTGGTCGCATTGTTGCGCGCGGTGCGGTTGACCGAGAAGGAATTGAACCACCACACGTCGAGGTCGTATTCATTGACGTCGAGCCAAGGCGTGCCATTGGGCCCGTTGACGCTGGTCGGGGTGGAATCGGTCGGGCTGGTCCAGCCCAGGCCGTTCCAGCGGTTGGAGATGTTCACGCCAGACGCGCGGTTATGCTCGACTAGTTCGGTGTGGAAGACTTCGCCGGTGACGGTGAAGCCGTCGGCGACCTTCAGCTGGATCGCGCCGTTGATGCCGAAGCGGTCGCGCTCAACCTCGCGGTTGAAGAACTCGTAGCCGTGCGGCTCGATATAGTTCGGGCGAGTGCCGCCCCAATCGTTGACGCCGAAGATGCTGCCGCCGGTGCCGGCATAGCTGTTGCCCAGGTTCGCCTTGCTCTTCGCGGCGCTGACCATCACGCCGATGGTGTCGTTGCGCCAGCTCGCGAGGCCGCTGAACAGATAGTCGTTATGCTTGGTCTGGGTGCCGCGGGCATATTCGCCCTGACCCGAGAGCGTCAGGCCGCTGTGCAGATCGAACGGACGGCGCGTGCGCAAGTCGATCGTGCCCGAGATGCCGGACAGCGCGTTGCGCAGTTCCTGCGTCTTGTAGACCACGACCGCGTTCATCAGCTGCGCGGGCACGTCGTTCAGGTTCGGCTGCGCCGAACCGAGATTGCCCGGCGACAGATATTGTTCGCCGTTGAGCAGCGTGATCACCTGCGGCAGGCCGCGGATGTTGACGCTGGTACCCTCGCCCGCGTTGCGCTGGATCTGGACGCCGGAGATGCGCTGAAGCGCGTCGACGATGGTGACGTCGGGCAGCTTGCCGATGTCTTCGGCCGAGATCGCGTCGACGATCGCGGTTTCATCGCGCTTGATGTCGATCGCGGCCTGCTGCGACGCGCGGATGCCGGTGACGACGATCGTTTCCTCTTCGCCGACCTGCGGCGCCGTGGCGGCCTGATCGGCGGGTGCGCCGGCGTTCTGCGCCACGACGCCCGCATCCTGGGACCATGCCGGCGCCGACAGCGCGGTGCTGGCAAGCAGCCCCAGCATGGTGGTGGACAACCCCTTCTTCATTCCGTCTTCCTCCCAAAATCACCGGGTCGGCCTGTTCGGCACGCCCAGCTTGCTTGTTCAGGCCGCCTGGCGGCGGGCCCGGTAGTTCGCGCAACACCCCGGCGCCGGTCGTTCGGCGTCGCGGAGCATCGGCACGCGATTCTGTTGCTGGTTCGATGTCGTTGTGCGCGCGCGCGAGCGGCGTACCGAGCGGAGGCCAGTCGAAGCGTACGCACGACCATGTCGGAGTGCTGGCGCGCGCAATGAGGCTGCCAAAAACCGGTGAGCGAAATGGCGCTGCCGCGAACGCATACGAAACCCTCTCCCCTGTCCGGCAGCCTTACGGCTGCGCTTGCTGTTGCAGAGGGGGATCACTCCGGGCGCTGACAACGCTGTCCAGCGACCTCCGGGAGAAACGCGACGACGGCGCACCAGCGCCGACCCGCGTCTTTCCGACACCCCTCTTAACCGCGGAGTCTTGTGCTCCGTGCGCAGGCTTAAAGCATAGATTGAGAGCGTTCTCAAGAACGATCTCAGCGGGCGCTGGGGGGCGAATAGAGTTGAAGCGCCGGTCGGTGGATGTATGGTCCCGGGCGAGCCGGGGGGCTTGGATCGGATACCGAACGGCGAGATGACCGGCGTGGGTGCGGACTTTCTGACAGGCGGCGGCGAAATGGGCGCGCGGATCCGCGCGTTCGACTGGGCGGCCCACCCGTTGGGCCTTCCCGAGCAATGGCCGCCGGCGCTGCGCACGGTGGTGCGGCTGATGCTGACGACGCAGCACCCCACGGTGATCTTCTGGGGTCCGGCGCTGCACTGCCTGTACAACGACGCGCTGGCGCAGTCGCTGGGGCCAGAGCGGCATCCGGCGCTGCTGGGCGCGCCGGCACGCGAGGCGCTGGCGGATAGCTGGGCAATCGTGGGCGCCGATCTCGAGAGCGTGCTGGCCGGCGAGGGTTCGGTCTTCCGAGAGGATCAGCCGGTTACCGTGCCGCGCCGCGGGCGGCCCGAAGCGGTGTACTGGACCTATAGCTTCAGCCCGATCGACAGCCTGGCCGACGGCGCCGTCGCCGCCCATACAGACGGCAGTGCCGCGATCGGCGGCGTGCTGGCGCTGTGCACCGAGACCACCGGGCGCGTGCGGGAACATGCCCGGCGCGCCGCCGAGCGCGACCGGCAGCATCGGATGTTCGAGCAGGCGCCGGGCTTCATCATGGTGACGCGGGGACCCGCGCATCTGGTGGAGTTCGTGAACGATGCCCACCGCGCGCTGTTCGGCAGCGAGGAATGGGTGGGACGGACGCTGCGCGGCGCCTTTCCGGGACTGGAGGGGCAGGACTTTGTCGAGCAGATCGACCGCGTGTTCGAGACCGGAGAAAGCTATACCGCCGAAGGGGTGGCGGTGCATTATCGCAGAACGGCCGGAGGGCCGGAGGAAACGCGCTATCTGAGCTTCATCTTCGCGCCGGTGCACGACGATGGCGGGCGCGTGAGCGGCGTTTTCTGCGAAGGCTTCGACGTCACCGGGATACGCCAGGCCGAGCGGCGCCACGCGGTGCTGGCCGAGCTGGGCGACCGGCTGCGCGAGCTGGACGATCCCGAGGCGATCGCCTTCGCCGCCGCCGAAACGCTGGGCCGCGCATTGGACGTGAGCCGGGCGGGATATGGCACGATCGACAAGGCGGCCGAGACGATCACCATCGGCCGCGACTGGAATGCGCCCGGCGTGCAGACGCTCTCGGGCGTGCTGCACTTCCGCGATTATGGCAGCTATATCGAGGATTTGAAGGCGGGCCGGACCGTGGTGGTGCCCGACGCGCGGCTCGACCCGCGTACCGCCGCGACCGCCGCGAGCCTGGAGGGCATCACCGCCCGCGCCTTCGTCAACATGCCCGTGACCGAGCAGGGCGGGTTCGTCGCGCTGCTGTTCCTCAACCATGCCGAGACGCGCAGCTGGACGCAGGAGGAACTGGCGCTGATCCGCGACGTCGCCGAGCGGACGCGGACATCGGTGGAGCGGCGGCGGGCGGAGCAGGCGCTCCGGGTGAACGAGGCGCGGCTGCGGTTCCTGGACGCGCTGGGCAGCGCGACCGCCGAAGCCCGCGATGCCGACGCGGTGATGGCGGTGACCACGCGGATGCTGGGCGAGCATCTGGCAGTATCCGACTGCGCCTATGCCGACATGGAAGCCGATCAGGACATGTTCAACATCCGCGGCGACTGGCACGTCCCGGGCATGGCGAGCATCGTCGGGCGCTATAGCCTGACCTCCTTCGGCTCGCTGGCGGTGGCGAACCTGCGCGCGGGCAAGCCGCTGATCGTCAACGACAACGTCGCCGAACTGGGCGATGACGGGGCGCGGGCGTTCCTCGACATCGGCATCCGCGCGACGCTGTGCATGCCCTTCGTCAAGGAAGGGCGCCTGACCGCACTGATGGCGATCCACCACGCCCGGCCGCACCGCTGGAGCGAGGCGGAACTGGGGCTGCTGCGCGAAGTGACCGACCAGTCCTGGGCACATATCGAGCGGGTGCGCGCGGAGGCGGCACTGCGCGAAAGCGAGGCGCGGCTGCGGCTGGCGATGGAAGGCGCGCGGATCGGCACCTGGGACTGGGACCTGGAGGCGCGGCAGGGCAGCATGTCGGCGCGCACGGCGGCGATGATCGGCGCGGACCCGGACGCCCCGGTGACCCGCGACCTGATCTTCCGCCTGCTCCATCCCGACGACCGCGACTGGGTGGCGGCGGCGTATCGGCGGTCGATCGACAGCGGCGAGGCGTTCTCCGCCGAATACCGCCTGTGCCGCGAGGATGGCGCGCTGTGCTGGATCTCGGCGCGCGGGGTGGTGCAAAAGGACGAGCGCGGGCGGGCGAAGCGCATCACCGGCACGGTCCGCGACGTGACCGCGAGGCGGCGTGCGCAGGAGGCCCTGCACGCATTGAACGAGACGCTGGAGCAGCAGGTCGCGCGGCGCACCGCCGAACGCGACCGCATGTGGCGGCTGAGCGGGGATGTGTTCCTGGTGATCGGCCTGCGCTGGGACGTGCGCGCGCTCAACCCGGCGGTGACCGCGCTGCTGGGCTACACGCCCGAGGAAGTGCTGGGCGACCGGTTCAGCCGGTATTTCCATCCCGACGATCTGCGCGCGGTGTCCGAGGGGATCCGCGCGGCGGCGCGCGGGCCGGTGCGCGACGTGATCGGGCGCGTGCGCGCGAAGGACGGACGCTGGCGCCATTTCGCGTGGAGCGCGGCGCCGGCCGAGGGCGAAGCCTATGTCATCGGCCGCGACGTGACCGAGGAACTGGAACAGCGCGCGGAACTGGAACGCGCGCAGGACGCACTGCGCCAGGCGCAGAAGGTGGAGTCGCTGGGCCAACTGACCGGGGGCGTCGCGCACGACTTCAACAACCTGCTGACGCCGATCATCGGCGGGCTGGACCTGCTACGCCGGGGCGCCGGCACGGGGCCAAGGGAGCAGCGGCTGATCGGCGGGGCGCTCGAGTCCGCCGAGCGCGCCCGCACGCTGGTCCAGCGGCTGCTGGCCTTTGCGCGCCGTCAGCCGCTCCAGCCCGGACCGGTCGACCTGGCCGAGCTGATTCTCGGCATGCAGGCGCTGATCGAGAGCACCTGCGGCCCGCAGATCGATGTCGTGGTGTCGGTCGAGGAGGGGCTGCCCCCTGCCCTGGCCGATCCCAACCAGATCGAAATGGCGATCCTCAACCTGAGCGTCAATTCGCGCGACGCGATGCCCGACGGTGGCCGGCTGACGCTGACGGCGCGGCGCGAAGCGGTCGAACGCGACCATGCCAGCGGCCTTGCACCCGGCGCCTATGTGAGCCTGTCCGTCGCCGACACCGGCTGCGGCATGGACGCCGACACGATGGCCCGCGCGATCGAGCCTTTCTTCTCCACCAAGGGGATCGGCAAGGGAACCGGGCTAGGGCTGTCGATGGTGCACGGCCTTGCCCTGCAACTGGGCGGTTCGATGCAATTGCAGAGCATTCCGGAGATGGGCACGCGCGTGGAGCTGCTGTTGCCGGTCGCCAACGGCGCGGCGGAGGTGCGGTCGTCGGGCCCCGTCGGACAGCAGAGCGAGGCAAGCGGGCTGGTGCTGCTCGTCGACGACGAGCCAAGCGTCCGCGCGTCGACCGCGGCTCTGCTTGCCGATCTGGGCTATAGCGTGAAGGAAGTGGAGAGCGGCCGCGACGCCCTGGCCTATCTCGACGCTGCCCATGCGGACTATGTGGTCACCGATCACCTGATGCCGAGCATGACCGGCAGCGAACTCGCGGAGCGAGTGCGCCAGCGGTTTCCGGCGATGCCGGTACTGATCGTGTCGGGCTATGCCGAACTCGACGGGATCTCGCCCGACCTGCCGCGGCTGGCAAAGCCGTTCCGCCAGGACGAACTGGCGGCAAGCATGGCAGCGTTGGACGCCAAGGGCGGGCATCTGCCCGCTAAAGCCCGGCGGACGTGACGCAAAGGAAGCAGATGAAGAAGATTGCCGTTTCGATAGCCGCAGCATGGCTCGTGGCCGCGCCGGCGGGCGCGAACGACAGCACGGCGGAGACGGCGGCGGGCGGGCTCGTCCTGACTCGCACCGACGCGATCGACATGGCTTCAGAGGATTTGTTCGTTTCCGCGGAGGAAGTGCGGGTGCGCTATGTCTTCCGGAACCGAACCGCGAAGGCGGTACGCACGATCGTGGCCTTCCCGCTGCCGGACGACAATCTAGCCGAGGGACACTATGGCGATGTCGCCGTGCCGCACGACTTCGCGACGACGGTCGATGGCAAGCCGGTGCGGATGGCGGTAGAGCGCAAGGCTTTCGTGGCCGGCAAGGATCATACCGCGCTGTTGGCAGCGCTGAAGGTGCCGCTGTCGGAGGACGCGGGACCTGCGCTGGACAGGCTGGGCAAGGCGGATCGGGCGCGGCTGATCGCATTGAAACTGGCAGTTGCCGACGACGAACGCGGGGAGCCCTATCTGGCGCCAGGCTGGACGGTGAAGGAGACCTATCATTGGGAGCAGGTCTTTCCAGCCGGACGCGACTTGATCGTCGAGCATCGCTATGTGCCCGGGACCGGCGGAAGCGTCGGAACGTCGCTGGTGATCCCGGAGGTGCGCAACGGGGCGGAAGGGGCTGCCTATGCCGCGCGATACTGTACCGATGCGGCATTCCTGTCCGGCGTGGACCGGCTCGCGCGAGAGGCTGGAGATGCCGCCGCGGCGCTGCCCGAATATCGGATCGGCTATGTCCTGAAGACGGGGGCAAATTGGCGTTCCCCGATAGGGCGCTTCCGCCTTGTCGTGGACAAGGGTGCGCCGACCAATCTGGTGAGTTTCTGCGGCGACGGCGTGCGCAAAATCTCGCCTACCCGGTTCGAAGTGCGGCACGAGAATTGGCGGCCCGAGCGCGACCTGGACATCCTGATCGTGGCACCAAGATCCTGACCGGCGCTCCTGCGGTGCGCCGTCTCGTCACATCCCACCCGGAGGCGCGGCGCCTGTAGCCGACGAGCGCCGCCCCCAGGTCAGGCGACAGCTGCCTCGTCATGCTTGAGAATAGCGGTGACTGCGCCGATCAGATGGGCACGGTCGAACGGTTTGCTGATGACTGGCACATGGCGGAAGCCGTCTGGAAGATGCTCACGGCCATAGCCGGTGACAAACACGAACGGCAGTTCCTGGCTGGCGAGCGTCTCAGCGACCGCCTCGACGCTGCTTCCCTGAAGGTTGCCATCGAGCAAAGCGGCGTCGGCGCGTCCGGTTCGCGCAGTCTCGATCGCCGCCTCCGCAGTGGCAGCGGGCCCGATTACCTCAGCCCCCGCCTCCTCCAGGATCGCGATGAGATCGAGTGCCACCAGCGGCTCGTCCTCGATCACCAGGACTCGCCGGCCCGTCAGCGCGCCGACGGGGCCGCTGGGCTTGACCGCCCGTGGTGCGGGCGCTGCGGACCGGGCGAGCGCCGGTGCATGGACAGGGCCGGGACGCGGCAAGGTGAAGTGCCAACGGAGGCCCTCGGGCAGATATGCGGGCTCGGCAGTGCCGCCTTCGGCCTGGATGCTGCGCTGGATCAGCGCAGTGCCGAAGCCGCGACGGCTGGGCGGCTCGACCGGCGGGCCACCCTGCTCCACCCATTCGAGCGCCAGCCCGTCCGGTGTGATTTGCCAAGTGAAGCTCAGCCGCCCTTCGGGCGTGGAGAGCGCGCCATATTTGTTAGCGTTGGTGGCGAGTTCGTGGATCACCAGAGCCAGGTGCAGCGCCATTTCAGGCGGCAGGTCGACATCGGGGCCTTCCACGGTCAGGCGGCTTTCGTCGATCGTGCCGAGTTGGAGCTGGCCGTTGACCAGTTCACGCAGGCTCGCACCTTGCCAGGTCGCGCTGCTGAGCAGCGAGTGCGCGCGGGCGAGCGCGTGGATGCGGCCGATAAAGGTCGGCGCGAACTCGGCTGGCGCGGCAGCGTGACGCAATGTCTGGGTGGCGATCGCCTGGACCGAGGCGAGCGTATTCTTCACCCGGTGATTGAGCTCGCCGATCAGCAGCTTCTGAGTCTCCTCGGCACGGCGGCGCTCGGACACGTCGAGGATCTGAACGTTGATCGAGCTGAGCTTGCCCGACGCATCACGCAGCGCAGAACAATACCATTCGGAGTGCAGCGCCTCGCCGCTTTGGCAGAAGACGCGCTGGGTCTGCATGTGCCGCGCCCGGTCCCCCGAGACGAATTCGTCGAGCAGTGCCGAAAGCTGCCCGGCATCTTCCTCGTTGATCCATTTCAGCGAAGGGAGGCAAACGCCCTCCACTTCCGCCGCGGTCCAGCCGAACAGGCGCTCGGCCCCCTTCGACCACGTGCGGATGCAAAAGTCGGCGTCGAACTCGACCACGGCGAGTGGCGAATTGTCGCTATGTGCCTGGACGCGGCCGAGCGCAGCCGAGAGTTGATCGCGCTGTTCGGCGAGTTCCTGGCGCTGGCGGGCGAGCTCGACGAAGATGTCGACCTTGTTGCGCAGCAGCTGGGCGTCGACCGGCTTGAGGAGGTAATCGACCGCGCCGGTTTCGTACCCGCGGAAGCGGCGGCGTTCGTCGCCGGTGGCGGCGGTGAGGAAGATGATCGGAACGCGGCGGGTGCGATCCGTACCGCGCATGAACTCGGCGATCTCGAATCCGTTCATGCCCGGCATGTTGACGTCGAGCAGCGCCAACGCGACGTCGTGGACCAGCAAGAGTTCGAGGGCCTCGGGACCCGAGCGCGCCTGGAGCAGTTCGAGCCCGTCGCGGCGGAGCAGTGCCTCCAGCGCGGTCAGGTTTCCCGGCACGTCGTCCACGGCCAGGATCTTCACGACGTCACCCGGCATCGCGGAGTTCCCGAGCCGGGCTACGCGCCTCGGTGTTGCGGCGGTAAATCTTCTGACGCTCGTTGAAGTCGGCGAAACAGCCCGCCTGCGACGAGAAGCGGAGATTTTCCTTGGAGCCAAGTCCCAGGAAGCCGCCGCGGACCAGCGAATCCCCGAAAAGACCCAGGGCGCGATCCTGAAGATCGCGGTCGAAATAGATCAGCACATTGCGGCTGGAGACGAGATGCGCCTCGGCAAAGACCTGGTCGGTGGCAAGGTTGTGCTCGGCGAAGACGGCGCGGGCGCGCAGGCTCTTGTCGAACACCGCCGCGCCATATGCCGCGGTATAATAGTCGGAGAGCGACGTGGTCGCACCCGAGCGGCGGTGGTTTTCGGTGAACAGCTGGATGCGATCGAGATCGTAGATGCCGGCCTTTGCGCGATCGAGCGCGGCGGGGCTGATGTCGGTGCAATAGAAGATCGTGCGCTCCTCCAGCCCCTCCTCGCGGAACAGGATGGCCAGCGAATAGAATTCCTCGCCATTGGCGCAGCCGGCGATCCACACCTTGAGCGAGGGATAGGTGCGCAGGTGCGGGATCACTTCCTCGCGCAGCGCCCGAAAATAGTCGGGGTCGCGAAACATCTCGCTGACCTGGATGGTGAGGAAGCCCATCAGCTCCGACAGCATCGCGGGATCGTGGAGCACGCGGTCCTGAAGTTGCGAAAAGGTCGTACAGGCGAAGCGCTGGCGCGCGCGGCTAAGACGGCGCTCGATCGAGCCGCGGGCATAGCCGCGGAAATCGTAATGATAGCGCCGCCAGATCGCCTCCAGCAGCAAGTCCATCTCGATCGTCTCGACCGGGGTAAGCTGGGGGTCGGGCGTCATCGCGGCATCCAGACGCGGGTGAGCGACAGGAGCTTGTCGACGTCGAGCGGCTTGGACAGATAATCGTTGGCGCCCGCGGCGAGGCAGTCCTGCTGGTCGCGCGCCATCGCCTTGGCCGTGAGCGCGATGACCGGCAGGTTCTTCCAGCGCGGATCGCGCCGGATTTCGCGCGTGGCGGTGAGGCCGTCCATTTCGGGCATCATCACGTCCATCAGCACCAGGTCGATCGGATCGGCGCCGTCGGCGGCGCTGTCGGCCAGTGCCTTCAGCCCTTCGAGCCCGTTGCGGGCGATGCGGACCTTGGCGCCGTGCGGTTCGAAGATGCTGGTGAGGGCATAGACGTTGCGGATGTCGTCCTCGACCACCAGGATCTGGCGGCCGTCGAGCGCGGCATCGCGGCCGAGCGACTTGGCGAGGAGCTTTTGCTGCGGCTCGGGGAGCTCCGACACCACTTGGTGGAGGAACAAGGTGACCTCGTCGAGCAGGCGCTCGGGCGACTTGGCGCCCTTGACGATGATCGACTTGGAATATTTGCGCAGGCGCAGTTCCTCGTCCGAGGACAGGTCGCGCCCGGTGTAGACGATCACCGGCGGGAAGCCGAAGCTTTCGTCGGCGCTGAGGCGGTCGAGCAGGTCGAGGCCCGACGCGTCGGGCAGGTTCAAATCGAGCACCATGCAGTCGAAAGTCTGCTCGGCCAGCTTGTTCAGGCAGTCGGCGGCGGAATGCACTTCCACCGTCTCGACATCGCGCGAGGCGAGCAGCAGCTTGACGCTTTGCGCCTGCTGGGCGTCGTCCTCGACCACCAGCACGCGGCGCAGGCGCTGCGAGAGCTTCGCCTCCAGACCTTCGAGCATGTCGACCAGCTGGTCGCGCTTCACCGGCTTGAACAGATAGCCGACCGCGCCGCCCGCAAGTGCCGCCTGCGCGTCGTCGTCGACCGAGACGACGTGGACCGGGATATGGCGCGTGCGCACGTCGCGCTTGATCCGGTCGAGCACCGACAGCCCGGTATGATCGGGGAGGTTCATGTCGAGGATAACCGCGTGCGGGAGATATTGGCGGGCCATCAGCGCACCCTCGTCGGCGGTGCCGGCGACCAGGCACTGGAAGCCGAGTTCCTGGGCGAGATCGTAGAGGATGCGGGCGAAGGCGGGGTCGTCCTCAACCACCAGGATCACGCGGCTGTCGCCGGTCAGGCGCTCGCGGTCGTCCTCGACCGAGGGTCCTGCCGGGCGGAAGCGCGCGGGCGTCGGCGCCGAGGTCGGCAGGCTCGTCTGCGCCTCTGCGGCAAGCGGTGCGCGGTCGCCCTGCACCGCGGGCTGGACGCTGGTCGCGTCATAGGTCTCTGGCAGCAGGATCGAGAAGGCGCTCCCCTCGCCCGGCATGCTTTCGACGCGCAACTCGCCGCCGAGCAGGCGGGCAAGCTCGCGCGAGATCGACAGGCCGAGGCCGGTGCCGCCATATTTGCGGCTGATCGTCCCGTCAGCCTGGCGAAACGCCTCGAAGATGATCTGTTGCTGTTCCTGCGGGATGCCGACGCCGGTGTCGTGCACGGTGAAGGCGAGCCGGCCGTCCTGGATCCGCGACACTGCCAGGGTGACGCTGCCGTGCTGGGTGAACTTGACGGCATTGGACAGGAAGTTCTTGAGGATCTGTTCGAGCCGCTGGGGATCGGTTTCGATCTCGTCGCCGGTGCCGGGATGGATGTCGGTGTGGAAGGCGATGCCCTTGCTCGCCGTTGCCGGTTCGAACGCAGCCTTCATCTTGGTCAGGAGCGGCGCGATGCGGAAGCGGCGCGGCTGGATGTCGAGCTTGCCGGCCTCGATCTTGGAGATGTCGAGCACGTCGTTGATCAGCACGAGCAGGTCGTTGCCCGAGGTTTCGATCGTTTCGGCGAACTTGACCTGTTCGGGCGTGAGCGTGCCGCCGCGATTGTCGGCGAGCAGGCGGGCCATGATGAGCAGCGAGTTGAGCGGGGTGCGCAGCTCGTGGCTCATATTGGCGAGGAATTCGGATTTGTAGCGGCTGGCCTGCTGGAGATCGCTGGCCTGCGCCCGCAGCGAGGTCTCGGCACGGGTGAGGTCGTCGCGCTGCGCTTCGAGCGTGTGGGCGAGCTCCTCCAGGCGGGTGTTGCTTTCCTCGAGCTCGGTCTGCTGCGCTTCGAGGCGAGCCTGCGAATCCTCGAGCGAGCGGGCCTGGGCTTCCAGTTCCTCGTTGGAGGAGCGGAGTTCCTCGCTCTGCGCCTGAAGCTCCTCGGCCTGTTGCTGCGTTTCTTCGAGCAACTCGCGCAGGCGGGCGCGGTATTTTGCCGAGCGGGCGGCGACGCCGACCAGCTCGGACACCGATTCGAGAAGTTCGGGGACTTCCTCCGAATAGCGGCGATTGAAGCCGAGCTCGGTGACGGCGATCACGGTGCCATCGGCTTTGGCCGGGGTGATCAGCAGCCGGTTCGGGCGCGCGCGGCCGAGCGCGGAGCCGTAATACAGGTAATTGTCGGGGACATCGTCGAGCACGACGCTGCGCCCTTCGGTCACCGCGCGGCCAAGCAGGCCGTCATCGCGGTCGAACCGCTCGGGGATCGGCGCGTCGGCGGGCGTTCCATAGGTGCCGTGCCGGACGAAGCCCTCGCCGCTCTGGATGAACAGCGCGCCCGCCCGTGCCCCGGCATAATCGGCAAGGAAGCGCAGCGCGTTGGTACCGAGCTGATCGAGCGTCTGCTCGCCGGCGAGTGCCCTGGCCAGGCCGAGCTGCGCGCCCTGTAGCCACTCCTGGCGCTCGACCGCCTGGCGGTTGCGGATGAAGAAGACCCCCACCACCGCGATGATCCATATCACCGTCCCGCCGATCATGCGGTTGGTGCGCGATACGACCGGATTGACTCCGGCCGGCGCGATGTTGAAGCCGACGATCAGCAGGATGGTGACGCAGATCGCGATCACCACCGGCATCTCCCGGCGCGGCGCGGCATAGGCCAGGATCACCGGCAGGATGTAGAGGATCCACACCGCAGTGCCGAGCGGCAGGAGGAAGTCGCCGGCAAACGGGGCCACGGTCAGAACCGCCAGCGCCGCATAAAGCGGCAGGGTGTAGTTCCTACGGGTAGACAACTTCATCAAACAAGGTTCTCGGCAGCGGCGCGGGAGGCGGCCTTATTTCAGTGGCTGCGCACGCATGCAACCTGTGTGAATTAGACGCCCTCCGCGGCCGTCGGGTTGGATCGTTGGATCGTTGGACTTTCACATGGGGGTTTATCCGGAGTGTTTCCAGCGCGGATTTGGGCAGGAGACCGCCTTGGTGGCTCCGTCCGAACGCTCGCGCGCCTTCGGTCTGCTTTGGCATCGGTGCCTCCTCAGTCCGGCTTGAACGAGAACAGCGCGGTTGGCACCGCGGGCGGGGCGTCGGGCTTGAACCAATAGGTGTCCTGGATGTGGCTGGCGGTCACGTACAGCGTGCCGTCGGGACCTTCCGACATGGTGTCGGGCCAGCGCAGGCGGGCGTCGCTGACGACCTTCTCGGTACCCGCGCCGGTCCAGCGGGTGACCGAATTGTCGGTCGGTGACGTGACATAGAGCGTGTTGTTGCTGCTCATCCAGAGCCCGTCGGCGACATGGGTGGTGCCGACCTTCTCGACCGAAGCCTCGACCACTTTCTCGCATGTGTCCGGGGTCAGGCGGGCGGTGTCGATCGCGTAGAGGGTGCGGCCGGTCAGCGCCTGCCAGTAGAGCTTGGAGCCATCATTGGCGATAGCGATGCCGTCGGCGGAAAAGGCCGGCTGGCGCCCATCCGGGCGGCGGAGCGGCGCGCCGTCCACTTCGACGGTGACGTCCTTCTCCATCTGGGTGGAGGCATGGCCATCCAGCGCGCGGAAAGACTCGCCGCTCTCCAGGTCGACGACGATGATCGCGCCGCGCGTGCCGCTATCGGTGATGTAGCCGGTGCGGCCGTCCGGGCTGAAGCGGATGTCGTTGAGATAGGTGCCCTGGAGCGCGACATCACCAGGGAAGCCGATGACCTTGGTCACCTGATCGGTCGCGAGATCGATGCGGACGAGCTTGGGGCCACCCTCCAGAATCTTCTCGTTACCGGGCGCCGCGGGGTCGAGCACCCAGAGCGCGCCATGGAGATCGGTGACGACCGACTGGACACAGACGAAATAGTCGCCGACCGGCATCTCGTTCTGCTTCGCGTTGCGCCAGCTGTTCCACTTTTCGTCCGGGTACGGCTTCAGCTCGCCACCCGGGAGCAGTTCGGCGACGGAGATGGGCGAGTCCTCGGTCCAGCGCGGAAAGTTGACGAAGATGCGCCCGTCCCGGCTGACGGTGATGCCGGTCACCTGGTGATCGAAGCGCGCGACTTCCTGCAGCTGGCCGGTCATGATCCACTCCTGGAATTATTCCGTGTGAGCGCTAACCTGCGGGGCGCGGATCAGTTGCGTGCTGCCTTAAGCTTCACCGCATTCGGTGGATCATGTCGTCGGGGTTCATCGCGGCGTGGTTGAGGTGCGACATGATCCACAGCGATCCGAAGATCACCAGCACCACGACCAGCACGCCGAAGGCGAGCGCCAGCACGTTGTTGGTGTTGTCGGGGCCCGTGGTGATGTGGAGGAAGAAGACGAGGTGCACGCCCATTTGCGCCACCGCCAGCACGATCAGCGCGGCAGGTATCGACGGCTTCCAGAAGAAGTCCGATCCTGCCACCGTGAACGAGGCGGCGGTGAGAAGTGCCGCCAGGAACAGCCCGATCAGATAGCCGCGCAGCCCGCCGGCGGGCTCGCGGGCGTTGACATGTTCTTCGCCGGGCGCCGAGTCCCGCTCGTCGACCACCTCCTCTTCGGTGACGTCGCTCATATGCCGGCTCCCAGCAGATAGACGATGGTGAATAGCCCGACCCAGACGATGTCGAGCGCGTGCCAGAACAGGTTGAAGCACAGCAGGCGGCGCAGGATCGCGGGCCGGAACCCCTTCACCCGCAGCTGCGCCATCATCGTGCCGAGCCAGAGCAGCCCCACGCCGACATGGAGGCCGTGGCAGCCGACCAGCGCGAAGAATGCCGACAGGAACGCGCTGCGATGCGGCCCCGCGCCTTCGGCGATCATGTGACGGAATTCGAGGCCTTCCATGACGAGGAAGCCGGCGCCGAGCAGGCCCGTGACGAGCAGCCAAATCTGAGTCTGAGCCATGCTGCGCTTGTGCGTGGCGATGCTCGCGAGCCCGCATGCGAACGAAGAGGCCAGCAGCAGCACGGTCTCCCAGCCGACATAGGGCAGGCTGAACAGTTCGCGGCCGGTGGGACCTCCCGCGGTTTCGCCCACCAGCACGGCATAGGCCGCGAAAAATCCCGAAAAGAGGATGATGTCGCTGAGCAGGAAGATCCAGAAGCCATAGCCGACGATGATCCGCTTGGAGGCAGGACCGCCCTCGCCGCGGCCTGTCGCGTCGTTGCCGTTGCTGGCGCGCCCGAGATGGTGCGGGTCGCCGGCCTTTCCATGCCCGGTCTCATCCGTGCCGGGTTGCGCGGTGGCGGTGTTCATGCGCCGGCCCCCTGTGCGAGCCAGGCCTGACGCGCGGCGCGGCGGGCATGCTCCGCCTTGCGCAGATCCTCGACGGGAACCTCATATTCTTCCTGGTCGCGCCAGGCGAACGCGACGAAGGTCGCATAGGCGCCGATGAAGCCGACGATCGCCAGCCACCAGATGTGCCAGATCAGCGCGAAGCCGATTGCGGTGGTAAAGAAGGCGGTGATGAAGCCGGTCGGGCTGTTGCGGGGCATGTGGATCGGCTTGTACTCGGGCTCGTCGCCCAGCCGCTCGCGCTCGATCGCGCGCTGCTTGGTCGACCAATAGGCTTCCTCGCCATGCACGTCCGGCAGCACCGCGAAGTTGAAGTGCGGCGGCGGCGACAGCGTCGACCATTCCAGGCTGCGGCCATCCCAGGGATCGCCGGTCTCGTCGCGCAACCGGTCGCGCTGGCGGATGCTGACGATCAGCTGGATGATCTGGCAGGCGACACCGAGGATCATCACGCCGACACCCGCCACCGAGACCCAGAGCCAGGGCACCCATTCGTCGACTTCGACATGCTGGAGCCGGCGAGTCATGCCGTCCAGGCCGAGGATGTAGAGGCAGCCGAACACGATCACGAAGCCGGTGATCGAGGACCAAAAGGCAGCCTTGCCCCAGCCTTCGTGCAGGCGGAAGCCGAATGCCTTTGGAAACCAGTAGGTGATGCCGGCGAAGACGCCGAACACCACGCCGCCGATGATGACGTTGTGGAAATGCGCCACGAGGAACATCGAATTGTGGAGCATGAAATCGGCCGGGGGCACCGCCAGCAGCACGCCGGTCATGCCGCCGACCACGAAGGTGACCATGAAGCCGAGCGCCCACAGCATCGGCGTGTCGAAGCGGACGCGGCCGCCGTACATGGTGAACAGCCAGTTGTAGATCTTCACGCCGGTGCCGACCGCGATGATCGACGTGGCGATGCCGAAGGCGGCGTTGACGTCGGCCCCTGCCCCCATGGTGAAGAAATGGTGGAGCCAGACAGTGAAGCTCACCACGCAGATGAACAGGGTGGCCGCGACCATCGAGCGATAGCCGAACAGCGGCTTGGACGAGAAGGTCGAGAACACTTCGGAAAAGATGCCGAAGGCCGGCAGGATGAGGATGTAGACCTCCGGATGGCCCCAGGCCCAGATGAGGTTGACGAACATCATCTGGTTGCCGCCGGCATCGTTGGTGAAGAAGTGGAAGCCGAGATAGCGGTCGAGCGTCAGCATCGCGAGGGTGGCGGTGAGGATCGGAAACGCCGCGACGATCAGCATGTTCGACGCAAGGCTGGTCCAGCAGAACATCGGCATGCGCAAATAGCTCATGCCAGGTGCACGCATCTTGAGGATGGTGGTGACCAGATTGACGCCGGCGGTGAGCGTGCCGACCCCCGAGATCTGAATCGCCCACAGATAATAGTCGACGCCCACCCCGGGCGAATAGGTGCCTTCGCTGAGCGGCGGATAGGGCAGCCAGCCGGCGCGCGAGAACTCGCCGACCACCAGGCTGAGATTGACCAGCAGCGCGCCCGAGGCGGTCAGCCAGAAGCCGGTCGAGTTGAGCGTGGGAAAGGCAACGTCGCGCACGCCGAGCTGGAGCGGGATCACGAAGTTCATGATGCCGATCACCAGCGGCATCGCGCCGAAGAAGATCATGATCGTGCCGTGGGCCGAGAAGATCTGGTCGTAATGCTCGGGCGGGAGATAGCCGGGACCGTGCACCGCCACGGCCTGGTGCGTGCGCATCATGATCGCGTCGGCGAAGCCGCGGATCAACATGACGACGCCGAGCAGGCAATACATGATGCCGATCCGCTTGTGGTCGACGCTGGTGATCCATTCGGTCCAGAGATACGGCCACCAACCCTTCACCGTGACCCAGGCGAGGACGCCCCCTGCCGCCAGCATGACGGCGAGCCCCGCCAGGATCGGGATCGGCTCGCTGAAAGGGATCGCCGACCAGTCGAGCTTACCAAGCATGTTCTACTGTCCCTGGCGAAATGTTGTTGCCGCCGCCACGGCCCTGCGATGGTCCGGGCGCGGGCTTGAGCCGGTGGCTCAGGATCGCGTCGAAGAAACCGGGGGCGACCGCGCCATAGCTATAGGGCTTCACGCCCTGGCTCTGCTGGGCGAGCAGGCGATACGCTTGCGCGTCGAGCGACGGGCCCTTGCCGCGCAGCCCGGTGGCCCAGGCGTTGAACTGCGCGACCGGTACCGCGTGCGTCCGGAAGTTCATGTCGGGGAAGCCGTCGCCGCTGAAATGGGCGGACTGGCCGTGGAAGGTTCCAGGCTTGTCGGCGCGCAGGTTGAGTTCGGTGCGCATGCCGTTCATCGCGTAGATCATGCTGCCGAGTTTGGGCACGAAGAACGCGTTCATCACGCTGGCCGAGGTGATCGAGAAATGCACCGGCACGCCGGCCGGCACGACCAGCTGATTGACCGTGGCGACGCCCTGGTTCGGGTAGATGAACAGCCATTTCCAATCGAACGAGACGACCTGCACTTCGAGCGCGGGGGTGGCCGAGGCGATCGGCTTGCGGGGATCGAGCTGGTGGCTGCCGACCCAGATCACGCCGCCGAGGAACAGGATCACCAGAATCGGGATCGACCAGACCAGCAGCTCGATCCGCCCCGAATAGACGAAGTCCGGGCGGCGCTTCGCGTGCACGTTGCCGGCGCGGAACCACCAGGCGAAACCAAGCGTGGCAAGGATGGTCGGGATGACGATCGCCAGCATGATCGCCAGCGCGTTGAACAGGATGGTGCGGTTGGCGTCGCCGATCGGCCCGGCAGGCGCGAGGATGGTCGCGTCGCTGCACGCCGACAGCGTGGCACCGGTGAGCAGCAGGGACAGGGCACCGAGCCGCCGCAGGGCACCTTCCCGCTTCATCCGCACCGCATGCCGCCCGGCCGGGGCCGATGTCCGCGCTTGGGCATGTACGCACCTCCCGTTCGGATCAGAATACCGGAACGCCCGGGGAGTTCATTAACCCGCCGGATTTCTTGTGCATAGCGCGGGCCACGGCTGCGCACCGGCGCAGTTGGAACGCCGCGACCGCTGAACTGTTCTGCTTCCGATTCCATTTTCAACGGAGGCTGACATGGCACAGACCACGGCGACGCGGGACAAGAACGGGCGCTTCAAGCCCACGTCCACCACCAAATCGAGCGGCGGCAAGAGCGCCAACGGCAATCTGGGCATGATGGCCGGTGCAGTGGCAGGCGGCGCGGCGCTTGGCCTGCTCGCCATGCTGGGCCGCAAGGCCGCGGTACAGGCGCCGACCGCGCTGGCAGGCAATTGGGATGACGCGCTCAAGGCCGAACACGCCGCGACGCTGAAGGTGTTCGATGCCATCGAGGCAACCGACGAGAAGTCGACGATCAAGCGCGGCATGCTGCTGTCGCACCTGAAGCACGCGCTGATGAAGCATGCAGTCGAAGAGGAAAACGTGATCTACCCCGCGCTGCGCGAGATCGGCCAGCGCGAGGGCGCCGACGAGCTCAACAAGGAGCACGGCTATGTGAAGCAGTATCTCTACGAGTTGGAGAACATGCCGAACAATTCGCCCGAGTGGATCGCCAAGGTCCGCGCGTTCCGCGCCGATATCGAGCACCACATGAAGGAAGAGGAAGAGAACCTGTTCCCGATGCTCCGCGCGCAGCTGTCCGAGGAAAAGAACAAGCAGCTGACCGCGACGATGAACAAGGAAGGCTTCAAGGTCGCCTGAGCCTTCGATCCTCCCTCGCCGCGAGCGGGGGAGGATTTCCGCTATCGGCGCAATGCGACGACGCGGCTTCGATCGGTTTCGGGCACCAGGCCCTCCAGCACTGCCCAAAATCCGCCTACCGCGCCTTGGCCGGCGCTGGAATAGGCAGCGGAGAGCTTCTCCCGGAGCGATTCGAACAACTGCCCCTCCAGCTCGGCACCCGCCGCCGTCAGCCGCAGCAGCCGCTGGCGCCGGTCACGGTCGCCGGTGCGGGTTTCCACCAGGCCGCGCTCGGACAGTTCGCCCAATACGCGCCCGAGCGACTGCTTGGTGATCGCCAGCAGCGCCAGCAGCTCGCTTACGGTCACGTCGGGCTTGCGTGCGATGAAATAGAGCGCGCGATGATGCGCGCGCCCCAGTCCCTGCTTGGCCAGCGCCGCATCGATCGACCGCGTCAGGTGCGCATAGCCGAAATAGAGCAACTCGACGCCTCGGCGGATCTCCGGCTCACGCAGGAACAGGGGAGAAGCGGGAATTGGGACAGCCATGTTGACCATCTTTGCCACCGCGCCTAGGCCTTCGCAACCCGATGCCACCGGCCTATGGATGCCTGCATGCAAGACACGACCATCCTGGATTTCGAGTTCGAGGCCCACGCACAGCCGGTGACGGAGGCGGACCGCACGGCCCTTCTCACCAATCCCGGCTTCGGCAAGATCTTCACCGATCATATGGTGGTCATCCGCTACTCGGCAGAGCGCGGCTGGCACGATGCGCGGGTCCAGCCGCGCGGGCCGATCCAGATCGACCCGGCCTGCGCCGTGCTGCATTATGCGCAGGAGATCTTCGAGGGGCTCAAGGCCTATCGCCTCCCCGATGGTGGCGCGGCACTGTTCCGCGCCGGAGAGAATGCGCGCCGGTTCCGGGAATCGGCCGAGCGGATGGCCATGGCGCCTCTTCCGGAGGAGATGTTCCTGTCGTCGATCCGCGAGTTGGTACGCGTCGACCGTGACTGGATCCCCGAAGGCGACGGCGCGTCGCTCTATCTGCGCCCCTTCATGTTCGCGAGCGAGACCTTCCTGGGCGTGAAGCCGGCCAGCGAATATCTCTACATGGTGATCGCATCGCCGGCAGGCGCCTATTTCAAGGGCGGCGCTCCGTCGGTGACGCTTTGGACCTCCGAGCATTATACGCGGGCGGCGCGCGGCGGTACCGGCGCGGCAAAGTGCGGCGGCAACTACGCCGCAAGCCTGATCGCCCAGGCCGAGGCGATCCGCGAAGGCTGCGACCAGGTGGTGTTCCTCGACGCGGTCGAGAACCGCTATGTCGAGGAGCTGGGCGGCATGAACGTGTTCTTCGTGTTCGAGGACGGATCGGTCCAGACCCCTCCGCTGGGCGGGACGATCCTGCCGGGGATCACGCGCAACTCGTTGCTGACGCTCGCCCGTGATGCCGGGATCGACGTGCGCGAGGCGCCGTACAGCATGCAGGACTGGCAGAAGGATGCCGAAAGCGGACGGCTGCGGGAGGCATTCGCCTGCGGCACCGCGGCAGTGGTCACGCCGATCGGCCGGGTGCGCGGCCGCGGCTTCGACTTCACCATCGGCAATGGCGGCCCTGGCCTGCTTACCGAACGGCTGCGCGGCGCGCTTACGGCAATTCAGCGCGGAACTGCGCCCGACCCGCATGGCTGGGTTGAACGTCTGTTCTAAGGGGCTATAAGCCCGCTTCCCGTTGGGGCGTCGCCAAGTGGTAAGGCACCGGTTTTTGGTACCGGCATTCGTAGGTTCGAATCCTGCCGCCCCAGCCATTCATAAAATATCGTTTGTTATCAGGTGCTTACCGATGGTGCTGTAGCATTCGATTGTAGCACTTATTGTAGCACCTCGCTGGAGTCGTCACGGCCAGATTCATGACGAAGGTTGCACATCGAAAAAGTGTAAATCGGAAGGCTCGCATTAGGGAGGCGAGGCGGCGACGGCGAGATCAGAAAATCTACCGTTTTCTGCGGTTGATGGTCGACTATGCCGAGAGCCTGCATCGGTCCGCAGGGCATCCAGTCGAGTACCTATCAGTATACCTTGGGAAAGAGGGAATCCCCCAGAGGACTCTGACTCCCTTTCCAATCACAGAGCAAGAAAACGGACGGCCTATGCCGCAATGGGATGATCTGTCCGATTGGATGAAGATCCAGGTGATGGCGCTCACCTATGACAAGGAGTTCCTGACCTTCAACATCCGCATCCACCCAAACCTTGAGGATAGGTGGGTGGCAGCCGCAGCGGATCCCCGCGCGAAGATGCGTGATCGGGTCCGCAGCGAGCTCGATAAGGCTGTAGGAACCGGTCGAGAGTTCTTCTTTATCATCGAGGGGTGGAGCAAAGACACGAATGGGCCGACATACCTTCATCTGCATGGTGGTGCGGCAATCCGGGCCGCCGGAGATCACGTCAAAGTAGAGGCGGCCGTTGCTCGAGCAGCTGGACACGGTCAGCGAGGTTTCTCAGCTGTCCCGCGCGCGATCCACTCTGCAATGTTCAGCACTCACCAAGCAGCGTACGCCACGTACTTACTTAAAGCAGCCCGGCGGCCAGATCCACGTCTCCCTGACCGCCGAATGGCCGTCTCGAACTCCATGACGCAGACCGCTCGGCTATTCTGGGAGAGCATCAGCAGGCCGGTCTCGGAGTGGCGTGAACCGACTTCAATTTGAGCGACTGACCGGGACTGGGTACTCGGGAAGAATAGCCCATGCTCCCTCTCACGAAGCCACCCGACACGGGTCATCGTATCTCTCATAGTCGTGTCACTGACCACGAGAGAGGTGATTGATGCGAGCTTTTCAGATTGAAGCGTATGACGGTTTCGAGGCGACGATATTTGCCAAGAACAGGGAGGAGGCATCACGCATCTTCCGTACGCATTATCAGACGTACATGGGCACCTACCCGGTGAAGCTCATGATAGCTCCGTACCGACGACTCAGGCTTGAGATGCCGCGCAGGCACCTTGCTGAGGCGAAGGCTCGCAAGATCAGCGGCGTCGGCTACCACGTTCCAGGGAGGGGCTGGGCAGTAATCGCCCCCGACCTTGTGGTGGTGCTGGTCCCCCAACCCGTAGGAAGCAGCGACCTTGGCTGAAGCGGGTTCATGTTGGGGAGCGCGGTCGAACCGACGAGTTCTCTCAGTCAACCTACAGATTCTCCCGGCTACAGAGGCAGGCCAGAAAACAGCTGGCTTCCGTTATGGAGCGGAGACAGGTAACGTTGACCAACCGTCCGGCAAATCTGCGCAAGGCCTATCAGCATCGAGAAGACGGTCGCCCTCGGTGCTGAATGCGCCGGGAGCTTATCGTATCAGTCGTAGGCCCTTCTTAGCACCAGGCCTGTAGCGCGCTTGGGATCAATAGCGCCGCGCAGAGAGTCGAGAAACTTGCCGCGAGAAAACTTGCGCTGAAGTGGCTTACCGGTAGGAGTAAGTCGCAGTGGCACAAGGTTGAGTGTCGGACCTCGGGTTGCTCAGTCTGCGGTAGCCAGCGATAAGGGCATTGTGAACACGACGCCGGAAGCTCTAGCCCGCAAGGTCATCGATGGGCAGCTCGCGGCAGCGGGATGGGTGGTGCAGGATCGCGCCGAATTGAACCGAACTGCATCGCTGGGCGTCGCGGTACGCGAGTTTCCATTGGCGACTGGTCCGTGCGACTATCTGCTGCTAGTTGCTGGCAAAGCCTGCGGAGTTATCGAGGCGAAGGCGGCGGGTACCACCCTGTCCGGCGTTGCCGAACAGGCGCGCGGATACCAGCCGCAACCGCAACAGCCACTCGCAAAGTGGAGCGACCCGTTGCGCTTCGACTACGAAGCTTCAGGGACGGAGATCCTGTTCGCGGATCGTGTCGATCCGCTACACCGCTCCAGGCATGTCTTTGCCTTCCACCGGCCGGAGACACTGCACGAGTGGCTGAAGGCGGGATCGTCGCTACGCGCACGGCTGACTGAGATGCCGGCGCTAGTATCCGACGGTCTGCGCGATTGCCAAGTCGAGGCGGTCGAGGGACTAGAGGCCTCGCTGGCCAGCGACCGACCGCGCGCGTTCGTGCGAATGGCGACGGGGGCGGGCAAGACCTTCACCGCCGCCACGCTCGCCTATCGCCTGCTCGCGCATGCCGATGCGCGGCGCATCCTGTTCCTGGTCGATCGCAACAATCTCGGGCGGCAGACGCTCAAGGAGTTCCAGACCTTTCGCCCGCCGGGCACCGGGCGGCTGTTTACCGAACTCTACAACGTCCAGCGGCTCGGTCCCGCGGGACTCGATGCCCCCGCCAAGGTCGTCATCTCGACTATCCAGCGCGTCTTTGCGCAGCTGACCGGCACCGACCTGTCCGAGGAGGACGAGGAAGCCAGCGATTTCGAACGCCGCTGGACCGCGCCGCCTAAGACCGTGACCTACAGCGCCACGCTCCCGCCCGAGACGTTCGACATCGTCGTGGTCGATGAATGTCACCGCTCGATCTATGGCAGCTGGCGCCAATTGCTCGACTATTTCGATGCGCAGATCATCGGGCTGACCGCCACGCCCACCGTGCAGACCGCCGCGTTCTTCGATGAGAATATCGTGGCCGACTACCCATATGAAAAATCGATCGCCGACGGCGTCAACGTGCCGTTCGACATCTACCGCATCAGGACCCAGATCGGCGAACATGGCGGGCGCGTCGAGAAGGGCTACACGCTCCCCGTCCGCGATCGTCATACCCGTGCCCAGACCTATCGCCTGCTCGACGACGACCTGACCTATACGCCGCAGGATCTCGATCGCAGCGTGATCGCGCAGAACCAGATCCGCACCGTGCTGGAGGCGTATCGCGACACGCTGTTCACCGAACTCTTCCCCGGCCGCACCGAAGTCCCCAAGACGCTGATCTTCGCGAAGGACGACAACCACGCCGAGGAGATCGTCCGCACCGTCCGCGAAGTGTTCGACCAGGGCAATGATTTCGCCAAGAAGATCACCTACAAGGTCGGCGCGAAATATGCCGAGACGGTGATTGCCGAGTTCCGCAACGCCTACAACCCGCGCATCGCCGTCACCGTCGACATGATCGCCACCGGCACCGACGTGAAGGCGATCGAGGCGCTGATCTTTCTGCGCGACGTGCGCTCGGCGGTGTATTTCGAGCAGATGCGCGGGCGCGGCGTGCGGACGATCGATTCAGCGACGCTCGCCACGATCACGCCCGACGCGCGCGTCAAGGACCGGTTCGTGCTGATCGACGCGGTCGGCGTCACCGACAGCCTGAAGACGCAGGCGATCCCGCTGGAACGCGAGCACGGTGTCGCATTCGACAAGCTTCTCGAACAGATCGCCAGCGGCCGCAGCGACGAGGATGCCGTCGCCACGCTGGCCGGTCGCCTCGCCAGGCTCAACCGCAAGCTCGACGATGCGGGCAAGGCACGGATCGAGGCGATCGCCGGCAAGCCCCTGACGGCGCTGGCGGGGGAGCTGGTCGATTCGATCAATGCCGACGCCATCGAGGATGCCGCGCGCCAGCGGCACGGCGCCACCGTGACCGACGCCGAGATCGAGGCCGTCGCCACCGAACGGCGCGAGGCGGCGCTGGCCGCCTATAACAACCCGGCGCTGCGCCGCGTGCTGATCGAGCTGAAAAAGGCGTCGGAGGTGATCATCGACGACATCAGCCGCGACGTCGTCATCTCGTCCGCGTGGGACGCGGGGCAGGCGACGACGATGACGACCGATTTCGGCCGCTTCCTCGACGAACACCGCAATGAACTGACCGCGCTGCGCATCCTCTACGGCCTGCCCGCCGCGACGAAGCGGCTGACCTATGACAGCCTGGTGGATCTGCGCGTCGCGATGATGCGGCCGCCCTGGCTGCTCGAGCCGCTCGCGCTGTGGAGCGCCTATCGCCGTCTGAGCGCCGACAAGGTGCGCGCCAACCCGGCAAAGACGCTGACCGACATCGTCGCGCTGGTGCGCTTCGCCATGGGGACGAGCGAGACGCTGATACCGCTGTCCTCGGACATGGCGGGCCGGTTCAACCTGTGGCTGGGCCGCGAACAGCGCGCCGGGCGCATCTATACGCAGGAGCAGCTCGGCTGGCTGGAGGCGATCCGCGACTATCTCGCCGCCAACATCGAGCTGACCACGGCCGACATCCAGGACCAGTTCGGCGCACGCGGCGGCATCCTCGGCGCACGCAGGGCTTTCGGTCCCCGACTCGATGTTCTACTCGACGAGCTTCAGGACGCGCTGGTGGCGTAAGTGGGGGCGCGTGAGATGGCGAAGCGGGTGACGGCGGACGGGCCGGTCGATGGTCCTTGGACGTTGCCAAAGGAATGGTATTGGGAGCGGTTGGGCTCGTTTGTCTCGAAGGGTGGTACTTCGGTTACGCCAGGTCGAACACCAGATGAAAAATTTCAGCTTTACAGTGTTCCTAGCCATCCAACCGGTCACCCAGAAAGTATCGTCGGTCGCGAGATAGGGTCGGCGAAGCAGGCCGTTGCCGCTAACGACATTCTACTCTGCAAGATCAACCCCAGAATCAATCGTGTATGGAAGGTAATTGATCACGACACTGGTCGCTTGATCGCTTCTACGGAATGGATTCGATTTGCTCCTGATGAGCGGGTGGAGCCCGATTATCTTCGCTATTTTCTGATGCGAGACGCAGTTCGTAACTACCTTGCAGCGAACGCTTCGGGTGTAGGGGGATCGCTAACCCGTGTTCGACCATCGGTGGTTGAACCCATTCCTTTCCCGCTGACCTCAAGGGACCAACAGCGTCGGGTCGTTACCCGTATCGACGAACTGTTCGCCGAGATCGACGATGGCGAAGCGGCGCTGGCGCGGGCGCGAGACGATCTGGCGACGTGGCGCAAGGCGCTGCTTAAGGCCGCCGTCACCGGCGAGCTGACGGCCGACTGGCGGACCGCCAATGCGTCCACCGAGACGGGCGCAGACCTTTCTGACCGCATTCTCGCGGAGCGGGCACGTCTTGCATCTAAACGTCTCGGCAAGCGGCGCGACAAAGCGCCAGAAGAGATCACGCCTGCGCAGCAACGGCTTCTATGGCCTGCCCCAGACGGCTGGACTTGGATGCAGCTGGGAGCTTTTTCTTTCGTCACAAAGCTGGCTGGCTTCGAATATACGAAGTTCGTTCGATATGACGACGACGGTGACCTGCGGGTAATTAAGGCGGAAAATGCCGGCCCGCACGGGTTTAAGGAGACGAACTATTCACGCGTTCGATCTTCCTCCGTGGCTGAACTGACGCGCTCGCGCTTGCATGGTGGCGAACTGCTCATGGTGTTCGTGGGGGCGGGAACCGGAAACGTCGCGACAGTGCCAGAGGGTGAGGACTTTTTCCTAGGACCGAACATCGGCATGATGCGGGTGGAAACTGACACCGTCTCGCCTCGCTTCGTTGAGCTGTTCCTCAGATCGCCAGTCGGGAAGGCCCTCGCGACTGCAGCGATGAAGGCTGTAGCTCAGCCATCGCTCTCGATGGGGACGATCCGCCAAATACCGGTGCTGCTGCCGCCTGCGGCGGAACAGGGAGAAATATTGCGCCGGGTGGAACAGGCCCTGACAGCTGCTGCCGATTGTGGAACTGACGTTCGCAACCAGCAAAGCGCCGCCGCCACCCTCCGCCAATCCATTCTTGCCGCCGCCTTCCGTGGAGAACTCGCATGAACGAACAGGCGCTGGTCGCGAAGGTGTGGAACTACGCGCACGTCCTGCGCGACGACGGCGTGTCCTATGGCGACTATCTTGGCCAAATCAGCTTTCTGCTGTTTCTCAAGATGGACAAGGAGCGCACCGACGCGCTGGGCGAGGCCTCTGCGTTGCCGGCCGATGCCAACTGGGACACGCTGGCGGGTCGCGCGGGCGAGGATCTCGAGCGGACCTATCGCCGCATCCTCGACACACTGTCGAAGCGCACCGACATAGTCGGCACGCTGTTCCTGAAGGCCGAGAACAAGATCGGCGATCCGGCCAAGCTCCAGCGGCTGGTGACGCTGATCGGCGCCGAGACGTGGATGGGCCTCAACGTCGACGTGAAGGGCACGATCTACGAAGGGCTGCTGGAGCGTAACGCGGGCGAGGTGAAGTCAGGCGCTGGCCAGTATTTCACGCCGCGTCCCCTGATCGAAGTCATCACCCAGCTCGTCGATCCCGAGCCGGACGACACCGTCCACGATCCCGCGGTCGGCACCGGCGGCTTCCTGCTCGCCGCCTACGACCATATGAAGGCAAAGCCCGCTGCCAAGGACCGGCGGGTCGCCGCCGCGCTGCGCGCCGACAAGCTGTCGGGCACTGACATCGTCGCCGAGGTGGTGCGGCTGTGCGCGATGAACCTCTACCTGCACGGAATCGGCGGCGCGACTTCACCGGTGCAGCAGAAGGACGCGCTGCTCGATCGCGGCGACAAGGCATTCGACGTCATCCTGACCAACCCGCCCTTCGGCAAGCGCCAGTCGTTCCGCATTGTCCGCGAGGATGGCGGGATTGACAGCGAGCGCCAGGATTATGTCCGCGACGATTTCACCGTCACCACGGGCAACAAGCAGCTGAACTTCCTCCAGCACATCATGTCGATCCTGAAGGTCGGCGGCAGTGCGGCCGTCGTGATGCCGGACAATGTTCTATTTGAAGGCGGTGCAGGCGAGACGCTGCGCAAGCGACTGCTCGAGGAGTTCGACTTTCACACTCTGCTGCGGCTTCCGACCGGCATCTTCTACAGCCAGGGAGTGAAGGCCAACGTACTATTCTTCGACCGCGCTACGCCCGGCACAGGCATCGCAACCCGCGCCCTGTGGGTATACGATCTGCGCACGAACCAGCGCTTCACCCTGCGCGAGCGCCCGCTGAAGCGGGCGGACCTCGACGATTTCGTAGTGAGCTACGGCTCCAAATACGGGCGCGCTAAGCGGGCAGAAACCGGGCACTTTCGGCGCTTCGAATACGAGGAACTTGTAAAGCGCGACAAGTTGAACCTCGACCTGTTCTGGCTGAAGGACGCCAGCGCCACCGACCCGGACACGCTGCCCCCTCCCGCCGAGATCGCCGCAGAGATCGTCGACAGCCTGGAGACAGCATTGGAGAAGTTTCGGAGCGTCGCCGCTAAGCTAAGTCCGCAGACCTGACCGCGCGCTCCCTGAACGGCATTCGAAAAGATGGAGTGGTGGGGAGGAATCGAACCTCCCCCTTCGGCGTCTCTCGGCTCAGATCGACCTGTTCCCGCTGAAGCCATTGCTAACGTGTATCGCGCCCCCAACCAGGGACCACAGCGCCGTGCGCGTTACCACGTTCACAAAGCTACGTAGTGTTTCCATCTTCACCTCCATCGAGAACTTGAGGGCCGTTAGGCTGATCTCAAGGGACATGGACTCTGTCAGGAGCACGACACACGCAACAATGGCCTTCAGAGGTTCGCTCAGTAACCCTAACGCCGAACTGAAGTGGTCATCTAAATGGGCGATCCCTTTGCGCCGTTCAAGGGAGCGTCTCACTCGAGTATACTCTTTCGAGGCAAATTTGTCGGACAGCTGTTCTCCGCGTGGAGTGTCTCATTTGGGGTGATAATGGCGTTGTGAGACGACACTCATTGTTGGTCTAGAACCTAATGAGACAGGTGTAGGATGTTGGTGGTTACGTTCGGGTCGGTTCAGTGGGTCAGTCGCTTGACGCGCAGCTCAAAGCGCTGGCGGAAGCTGGATGCGAAAAGGTGTTTTCAGAGGAGCGAAGCGGGACCAGTACACTGGGACGCCAAGAGCTCGAGCATGCGCTCTCTTTCGTGCGAGAAGGCGATGCACTGGTGGTGACGCGTCTCGACGGTCTCGCGCGTTCTGCTGCTGATCTGCATGCTATCGTAAAGCGCCTGACCGAGTGAGGAGTGGCGTTCCGGTGCTTGCAACAATTGGGCATGGATACAGCCACGGGCACGGGCAAGCTATTGCTGAGGGTACTGGCGTCTATCGCAGAGTTCGAGGCCGACATCCACCGGGAGCGTCAGCGCGAAGGGATCGACCGGGCGAAAGCCAATGGTGTCTATCGCGGCCGCAAGCCATCGATTGATCTCGCCGCCGTGCGTTCTCTGCGAAACGAGGGCATTGGACCATCGGAGATCGCAAAGCGCCTCGGAATTGGGCGCGCGAGCGTTTATCGCGTGTTGCGTGGCTGAACATCTCAGGAAGTCAGAGTGTTCTAGCAGAGGTCCTAGTGATGATGTCAAGCGCTTACCCGGATGCCGCCTATCCGCCGGCGGTTCCAACACTCTGACCCATCCACAGCCGATGACAGCACTCCGATCTACCAGGTGCCGGGAGTGTCTCGACACCTTTACCCTTCCAGAGCCGCTAGGGTACGAGGCCCAGCGTGGGTGCCCGAGACCTTCTCCCGGCTGAGGCGCCGGAATCAGGCTTGCTTACCCTTCCATAGGAGAGATTTGCATGGCTGACGTGCCTGCTTGGGTTCTTGTGCTCAACACCGCTCTTGCGGGTGGGCTTGGGTTTGGCGGCGCCTGGGTGGGGACGTTGACGCAGCGTCAGACCCGTCGCGAGGACGCCAAACGTGCGGACGCAGCGCTCATGCGAGACAAGGCGGGCGAGATCTTCACGGAGATGCGGGCCATCGAAGGTCAAGCGTTCGTCGCGGTCATGGATATGGTCAAGCTGTCGGCCGGGCTCGACGAGGATCAATCCGTCGGGAGTATGCCGCGGCTGGACACTCTCTACGCGCTGGTCGCCGTCTACTACCCCTCCATGCTGCCGATCCTTGATGCCCATGCGGAGACCGACGAACGCCATAGGAAAGAGGCGGTTGCGACCTTCCTACGCGGAAAGGATGGCGTCGAACCTACCCTAGCCTACAAGTTGCAGATCAACGCAGGCGCTCGCACCGCCCTCCTAGAGACGCTCGAAGCCATCCGAGCACAGCTCGTGATCGAGGTTCAGAAGTTCGTCCCTACGCCCGGATGACTGGCCATCGATTAGCAGGGGGCGCGATCTCAGGGTGTGGTGCTTCCGCTGCGCGCGTGGTGAGCGGTTCGACGCAATCATCTGGCAAGTGTTTGAAGCTCGGAGCTAGTCCATGCAGCTACCGGAGGCCAGGCGTTGCGTCATGTGCAGAGGATGCCGGTCGTCAGACGCTGTTCTGATCGTGCCTGCGATACGGCCGAAGAAGGATCACTCGTCACCGTCATGGACTAAATCGTGGGTAACTTCCATGTCGTGCGCTCCGCGCAGAATCGGAAGAAGTGACTAGCCGCCTTGATCGTCTCGGTTGGACTTAGGCTTGCCGAAAAACTCTATAGTTGGGCGAGGTACGATCATGTCTGTGATGTCGCGACTCCCAAAGTTCGTCATGACCTTGTAAGCGGCTCGATAGCGATCTTCATGATCTACAATTTTCGCCGGCATTGAGTGAATAAGACCGGCAGGTAGCTCACCGCCATCGTGATCGATAATGAACGGGTCAAACAGGTCCACCAGATCATCCAGGCTGAGCTCTCCGTTGACAGCATCATAGACCGCTTGCGACATAGTGCGAACGTCTGGAGCGTCGAAGGTGTATCCGTTGTTTCGGAGGAAGAGCTCCATGCCGATCAGAGCCACGCGCTTATTGCCCTGAATGAACGCGTGCGCCTCTGCGATCGCCAGTAGCGTCATGCAGGCGAGGACAATAATGTCATCCTCGCCATAAGCATGAGCGTTGATAGGACGCCCACATGCAGCCTCAAGCGCACCTGGAATCGCAATCATGTGCGGCTCACCAGTGCGCTCTACGATGCCTTTGTTGAGGGCGACCAGCTCAGGCGGCAGTAGCCAGACTGGCTCTTGGCTCATTCAGCCAAGTGGGCCATTACCGTTGGGAAGCGGTCGTGCATCTCTGCAACCAGTTGCACAGGATCGACACGCTTGCCGTTACCGCGAGCGACACGCTTCATGCGACGCTTTACGGGAGCATCGGTGAGGATGTAGCGAGTTGCCATTCCGTGCTCCTCCTGTTGCAGGTGTGCACACCTGTGTGATGACGGTTGTGTCAATATATCGAGTTAGACAACACTCGAGTCAAGAATTGATTGATAAAGTCAAAAAAGTCAGCGCGTCTGACTCAGGCCGGACACGTTTCGTCCTGTTGCGCACGCTTCGTATGAGAGCCACAGAATCACACCTGAGTGAGGCGCCGGCGAGCAGCCAAGAGCCGCTGCGCCATCAAGCGGCTGAACGCGTCCAGCAGGAGCTGAGTAGACGCGCAATCGAACTCCCCCCATCTCAAGCGAACCTCACGTGTCTCGATCACAAGCCAAGGCCGACACTGGCAACATCGCTGACGCGAGGCTGGTTCGCCTTCATGGCCGTGCAACCCAGGAGTGCGTGTCCATACACGAACCCTGCGCAGCGCGTCCTGGCTGCCAGGCTATGAGGAAGCCAAGCGTACCGCGAGCGGGAATGAGGGTGTATCGGAAACCACCGATTACGTGCCACTTACCCGACATGTATCGGAATATAGGTTGACGATAGTTCCGATACGCTGCTACTTACGAGCCACACTTTCGATACAGGAGTCGTTCGCATGGCCCGCACGTTCGCATACTGCCGCGTCAGCACCGCTGATCAGACCACCGAGAACCAAGTGCGGGAGATTGATGCAGCGGGGTTCAAGGTCGAACCTAAGCGCGTCATCACCGAGACTGTCTCAGGTTCCGTTGCAGCGATGGAGCGCAAGGGTTTCGCTAAGCTGGTAGATCGACTTGAGGACGGTGACGTTCTGATCGTCACTAAGCTGGATCGCCTAGGCCGCAATGCCATGGACGTTCGTGCGACTGTGGAGGCGTTGGCAGCGCAAGGTGTAAGGGTGCACTGCCTTGCCCTTGGCGGGGTAGATCTCACTAGCGCAGCTGGGAAGATGACAATGGGCGTGCTGTCGGCGGTCGCTGAGTTCGAGCGGGACCTGCTGATCGAACGGACACAAGCTGGCCTTTCGCGTGCCAAGGCAGAGGGTAAGGCATTGGGTCGTCCTTCTGCACTCAATATGGAACAGAAGCAGCTCGTGATTGCCAGCCGCAGAGAGGGTGTATCTCTCGGAGCATTGGCGAAGCAGTTTGGCGTTAGCCGTGCGGCGATTCAGCGAATCGAGAAGCAGACTTAGGTAGTCTAAGGATCAGGTAGGAACGGTATAGTCAATATGTCATACCTCAATCGCGACTAAAGGATGGGGCAAGCGCCCATTGATCCCAAATTAGTTGCCGCTCTCGGTTCAGGGCTGAATTTCATGCTAAATTTCGCCAGATTGCTACTTACAGTTGGTGCGGCGATCCGATAGCTTGTCACCCTGTCAACGTTGAAGGTAGCTCTATGCCGGGGTTCGGTCTCGACAAGCCGATAGTGACTAAGATGGTCAACGACTTAGACGTTGCACACGTCCGTCAGGACCAATTTTCAGATTTTTTCATTCTGCCGCAGTTGGATGCGATTTATGCACACTGCGCAGACAAGCTGAAACAATCCGTTGCGACTAAGCTGAATGCCAGTAGTTACGGACCGAAACCACCGATTGAGCTAGAGGTCCCGAAGTCGCTTCGTGTTTCGGCAAAAAGCGCATCGATAATTGGTCCGAACTATTTCCGACCAGGTACTGTGCTATACCCAGAAGACAGGATATTATATCATTTTATTGCGCAGGTGGCCGCGCCTGTAGTCGAAGCAGCTATGGATCGAACACGGGTTTTCAGCCACAAACCTTTGTCCATCGCGGGAGCAGGTTTCGAGCAGGCTGCAACCCAGTGGGAGTCGCTGAAATCGAAATTCGAAAAATCTGTGAAAACGGGCAAATATACAATCGCGCTGAAGAGCGACGTTGCCCAGTACTTTACCAGCATAAATCAGCACGAATTAGTTAATCAGCTCGAACATCAAGGGCTCTCCCCTGAAATGGTCAAGTTTACCGAAAAGTTTTTGACGGGACTGACCCTTGATAGAAGCTCCAGGGGACTTCCGCAGGGGATATATGGGTCTGACCTGCTCGGAAACAGCTATCTTGCTGGTATAGACGAGTTTATCTCAGATCAGGGCTTCGTTCACTTTCGCTATGTTGACGACATTTACATTCTATTTCAAACGGCAGAAGACTTTAAGTCTTTCTTTCCTGAGTATGTAAAACGCCTTCGGGAATATGATTTAGCGCTGAACGAAAGCAAAACGTTTGCTACTGCGCCGGCTAAGCTTCTCCGTGAAGAGACCGAGCTAGATAAAGCTATTCAAGCAGCTAAAGAGGAGGCAGCCGAGAAGCTTACTGACTATGAAGTCACGGTAACTGAAAGCGGACCTTACGGCGACACCGTAGAAGACATCCTCGAACTGTCACCTGATGAAGAGGAGGTGGAGCTCGAAGCAACGAAAGCGGTGTTCGAAAAGCTAGACGACTTCAGTGGGGAAGAACGACACCGGGCTGAAAGCTTTTGCCTGAGCTTCTTTCGAAGAGCTAATGACCCTATTGCCATCCCCTATGTCGCGAAGCGGTGGGCGCGTAATCCAGATCGGGCTAGAGAATACGCGTTGTACCTCAATCGCTTTGCTCATGAAAAAAAGCACGCAAAGATCATCGATAAGATGATCTATAGCAGTGCTGAAACGATGATAGACTATCAATGGGCTTGGGCGGCATTTGTGATGCGAAGAATGGTTAGTGTATCGTCAGAGCTACTCACTGCCACTTTTGAACTGAGTAAGGATGCTTCTAAAAACGAAGTAGTGCGGTCTCTGTTGGTTTATCCTGTTTGCGCTCATGGGTCAGCGCCGCGAAAGAAGCACGTCCGAGACCATTACAGCACGAGCCCTCTGCTAGTTCAATTAGCCATCATCCATTGCGGCAGTCACTTCACTAGCGGTGAGCGGAGCGCGCTGATGGCCACGGCTCAAGGTCATGGAGAACTGCAAGCGATGATGTGCGATGCATTCAAAGCTGAGCAGAAGGCTGCCGCTTCTGCCTGAAGCCGTAGACTTCACGAAAGCGAGCGGAGCGCGACCGACCTCTCCCCAGGCGCTTAGAAGGACAGGCCAGAAATCATCTCATGGGCCTCTATTTTCAACCCTCTCGCCAACGGCGCTGGGAGTGTCCCTTCTACCTCACACGGTGCGAGCGCCACGCCGCAGGGCAGTTTCGTTCTACGTGACAATTGCGGCCTGACCGACACGGGGAAAGAAGATGCTGAACCGAACCTCGCCTCTGCGGGTTGAAATAAACCCGTGGACCTTAGACCACACATTGACGGAGGTGATGCAGCTCCGTGGTGCTTACGTCGCCGCAATGGGAACGGTGGAGACGATCTTAACCGAGCTGGCGATACGCGCCTCAAAGCACGAGACCTACGTCGGGCTACGCGATCGCTTTCCGTCTCGACGTACCCATCGGCTCAAGTATCTCGAAAACCTATGTGACGCATCCGGCCCGCTGACTGAGCACCGAATGCTCATACTCGGCATTATCCGGCGGTTCAGCGATGGTCTGGCTCTCCGTGACATTCTTGCCCACGGTCGAATGCAGGTGCTTACCGGACCAGGGGACGATGCGAGTATCCAATTGGAAGATTACAGCGTGGCAGGCGAGTTCATCCAGTTCCGCCGAGACCAGTACACGCTAAAGACACTCCGTGCTCGGGTGTACAGCACTACGCGGCTGAGCCGCTGTGTCGACTCGCTATACGCGCGGTTGGGCGAACTGTTGCCGCCCGTTCACGGAGAGTACCAGGGGACCACATCCATACCCTGATGAAGGGCACAGCCCGACTGTCAATTTATCTGTCAACAATCCAGCCCATGCGAATAGCTAAGGCTATGTTTTTGCTGGGCTTTCTCATGTTGGTCGGGGAGGCAGGATTCGAAAGAGCAGTAGGGGTCAAGCTGCGGGATGTGGGACGTCGATACGGGGATATTCAATCAATGCGATAATCTCGGCGCGTCTTACCATTGCGATGCCGTCGGGATTGTAGACCTTGTAGGTGAAGCCGCGTTCGTGGCCAAATATCTGTGCCCAATCGTTTTCCGGTACTCCGGCACGCTCCATAATTCGGGTAACATTCTTGCGAAACGAGTGGAACGTCTTCGTATCGTCGTCGAACCCTTTCATCATCTTGAACCGGGAAAACTCTCGGCTTGCGTCGGCGCCCGGCTTCTTGCCAGGGCCTTCAGGGTTGAAAGTGGGCCACAGCCGGTCACCCTGAGCGCCACGATCTCGCGATAACAACCAGCGCAGTTCGGAGTGCACCGGGATCTTGCGGTTACCGGCCGGTGTCTTCGAGTCTTCGACTTGGAAGTAGTGGACAACCTGCCCACCTTCGTTGCTCTCGCGGACCTGGCCCCAGGTCAACGAAGCAGCTTCGTCCATTCGCATGCCGGTGAACATGCCCACCAAGATGACCTCCAGAAGGTCTTGGCGTTTGGGACGTGGATCAAGCAGGCGTCGAAGTTCGTCATCCTCCCAAGCCACGTATGGCTTCACGTTAACGCCTGCGCGGAGCTTCTTGTGGAAGCCTTCGAAGGGATTTTCACCCTCGCAGTGCCCGCGCTTCTTGGACCAGAGCCAGAGCTCTTGAAGCACTTGGAGGTGGCGGTTCATGGTACCATCCGAGAGACCTCTGTCGCGGTTACCGTAGCGCTCGATCAACTTTGACCACGGCAGTTTCCGACCATCTGGCGACCGAGCCCAGTTCGGATCGAGCAATCGCACTGTGTCAAAGAAGGTGGCGGCGTCCTCGTGACGAACCAGTCGAATGGACTGGTCGTCGAAGAAGCCGCTGAACAGCCCAAAAGTGGCGCGCTTCTGCTGCTCGGTATTCGTGACCTTCCCACTGCTGCGGCCCGCCAGCCATTGCTTCATGAACTGGTCGACGAGCTCCGAGAAGGGCACGTCTCTGCGGCGGGCCGTGGGCACTCCATTGGCGAGAGCATGTCGAACGACTTCGGTGGTGGGCCGAGGATCAATCTCGCCTTCGTCGGCCCGGATACTGACGTCTCTTGCATCAAGCACAGCCGTGGCTGCATCGCGGGCGAGTTGACGGAACCAAAACGCGCTCCGATCGACCTCTTGGCCTCGGTTCGACAGCATGCGCTCGATTGGACCTTCAAACCGGTCGAGCTGACCGGCACGCACCTCCCGGTTCATTTCACGAAGTTCGGTCCGGCGTTTTGCGAGGCTTTCAAAGTGAGCGGCGCGATCCGCCTTAAAGGCTGCATTATCGCGTACCTCAAGCTCGCGTGAGACCTGTTCGTAGACTGCGCGGATGATTGCCTGCTTCAAATGTTCTGAAGGCTCGCTGGCAATCGACGAGCTAGTAGAGATCTCCAGAGGATGCACCGCTTCCCCTCGCCGCAGAGATGCCCATTGCTCTTCAAGTGAGTCGAGGAGCGCGATCGCCTTGGTGGTGGCAGCGCGATCATCAGTTGTCCCAAGCGACTTAGTGACAACGTCGCGCCCGAACGCCGCTTGAACATCGCTAGGTACATGCTTCCGAAACTGCCACATCGCAGAGTTCGGTCGCTTGAACATATAGCTTGTGAGTACGGTTGCTGTAGCAGTCATAGCAGCAGTCGATTGTAGCACCGATATTCGACTGTCAACCAGCGTAAGGCTCCCCAGAAGAACAGCGTTATAGCAGCTTCGAATCCTGCCGCCCCAGCCAACGGGTTCTTCAAAGCGCCGACAAATGCGTCAGCGGCGTGCGGCGTCCGCCATTTCCGCGTTGCGGCGCGCGGCCGCTGCCAGCGTGTCGCGCAGCAGCCGCTTCAACGAATCTTCGTGATCCAGCACCTTCAGCCCCTCGCGGGTGGAGCCGCCCGGACTGGCGACGCGGTCGGCGAGTATCGCGGGAGAGTCATCGGCCTGGGCGGCGAGCAGCCCTGCCCCCTCTACCGTCGCCAGCGCGAGCCGCTGCGACTGATCTGCGGGTAAGCCGAGCGCGGCACCGGCGGCGGCAAGCGCGTCTATGAAACGGTACACGAAACCCGGGCCGCTTCCGGCGAGCGCGGTGACCGCGTCGAACAGCGCCTCATCGTTGATCCATTCGGCGAGGCCAAGCGGCGCCATCAGCGCGTCAATCGCCTGCGTGCGGGCGCCGTGCAGCGCGACGACTCCCTTTCCGAGCGCAACAGGCAGGTTGGGCATGGCGCGGATGATCGGGTAGCCGGGAAACTGGCTTTGGAGTGTCGCGGTGTCGACGCCGGCCAGAATGGAGATGAGGGGAGGCAAATCGCCCATTTCGCTGCCACCTCGCTCCTGCCGTAGCGACAGGGAGGTGGGTAGCTGGGGGATCGCGTCCAGCTGCTGCGGTTTGACCCCCAGCAGGAGGAAGGCAGGTGGCGCCGCATCGCTTGGAAAGGCCCTGCCCTGCCGCACGCCGGCGGGTAGATCGCGATCCTGGCGGTTGACTACGAAGACGGCCTCAGCGGCCAACGTGCCGGTTTCGAGCCAGCGGCGAAGCATCGCCCCGGCCATGTTGCCGCACCCGACCAGCCACATGCCAGCCGGCATGTCGCCACTCATGCCTCGCCCTGAGTCTCGATGAGCGCGGAGGCGAGCGCCTCTGCTGGCGTCTTGCCGCCCCACAGCACGAACTGGAAGACCGGATAAAACCGCTCGCACTCGTCGATCGCGCTCTCGATCAGCAGCTCGGCCTGATCGAGAGTCAGCGAGGGTTCGCCCGACCCGTCGATCATCGCGGCATGCCGGAACAACAGGATGCCGCTGGCCGACCACAGCTCGAAGTGGCCGATCCAGAGCTGTTCGTTGACCAGGCCGATCGCCTCATAGATCGCTGCGCGCCGCTCGTCCGCAACGCGCACATCCGGGAAGGCGAGGAACTGGAGCACGCCGTCGTCTTCGCGCCAGATCGCGCGAAGCTCGTACTCGGTCCAGCTACCCTTGACCTTGGCGACAATCTCTTCGTCCTCGCGCTGGTGCGTCCAGCCATGCGCGGCGAAGTAATTCTCCAGCATGTCGATCGGCGCCGCATCGTCGCGGTCGAACTCCGCCTCATCCAGCATCAGGTCCTCCACGCGCCGGCATTGGCGGAACGGATTCCTGCCAATGCTGCCTCGAGGGCACAAGCCGAGGGTTCGTGCCTGAGCCGAAAAGCTGTGGACAAGGCGGCGGCGCTATCGGTCAAGCGTTGCCCTGCGGCGTAGTACCAACGCTGGCGGTCCCGAGCTGGGCTTCGAGCGCGGCGATGCGTGCTTTCAGAACATCGGCCTCGTCACGCGCGGCTGCGGCCATGGCCTTCACAGCCTCGAACTCGTCGCGCGCCACGAAATCGAGGCCGCCGATCCACTCGCGCGCGCGGTCACGCGCAGCGGACTCGGTCTCGCGCGCCATCCCGGCGACGGTACCCGCCGCGCCGTTCACGAACTTCACGAAATCGTCGAACAGGCGGTTGTCGGTCTGCATCTTCAAATTCCTAAAAGCTATCGGATCTCAATTTGGTCGGTCATGCGCGAAGGTACAAGAGTTTGCGCATCCGGATTGAGCACATGGATCTGGAAGAGCAGCGCGAACGCGAAGCAGATCCAGGCGAGATAGGGCAGCAGCAGCAGCCCGGCTGTGCGGCGCACCTGCCAGAACAGCGCGATGGTGATGGCGACCAAGACGATCAGCGCGCCGATGATCACCAGCGCCGGGACGACGAGGTGCATGCCGAAGAACACCGGGGTCCAGGCGAGATTGAGCATCAACTGGATCCCGAAGACGATCAACGCCGGGACGCGCTTGCGTGAGCCGCGGGCGTTGATGACGATGGCGAGCGCCAATCCCATCAGGATGTAGAGGATGCTCCACGCGACCGGGAAGGCCCAGCCCGGCGGCATGATCGCGGGCTTGTCGAGCGCCATGAACCAGGCGTTCTCGTCGCCGCTTGGCGCCGCGCGGCCCGAGGCAAAGCCCAGTAGCAGGATCAGCGGGACGGTGACGATGGCCCAGCGAAAATAAGCGAGACGCAACTGACCCTTGGACGCGAGTTCACGCAAAACCGTATCTCCCCTTTTTCCAGGCGCACCCTTGCGGAAGACGGTTAGTATAGAGTTTCGCAATCGTGAAAAGATTTCAGGCCGGGCGCGTCGCCCCGATCAGGAACTCGACATTGCCCTCTGGCCCGGTGATCGGGCTCTGAGTGACGCCGAGTACTTCCCATTGGATCGAGCGCAGCCAGTCGGCGACTTCGGCGCAGACGCGTTCGTGGACGGCGGGATCGCGGACGACGCCGCCCTTCCCCACTTCCTCGCGGCCGGCCTCGAACTGGGGCTTGATCAGCGCGGCGAGACGCGCGCCGGGGCGCGTGAAGCGGAGCGGCACGTCGAGCACCTTGGCCAGGCCGATGAAGCTGGCGTCGCACACCACCAGGTCGACCGGCTCGGGAATGTGCGCGTCGGTGAGGATGCGGGCGCTGGTCTGTTCGTGGACGATCACGCGCGGATCCTGGCGCAGCTTCCAGGCGAGCTGGTTGGTGCCGCTGTCGACCGCATAGACCTTGGCCGCGCCGCGGCTGAGCAGCACGTCGGTGAAGCCGCCGGTCGACGAGCCGACATCGATCGCCACCGCGCCATCGACGCTCCATCCGAAATGGTCGAGGGCATGCGCAAGCTTGATGCCGCCGCGCGACACCCAGGGGTGATCGCGGCCGCGAACGTCGAGCACGACGCTCTCGTTGACGCCGAAGCCGGGCTTTTCGACCTTGCGGTCGCCGATGAAGACCAGGCCGGCCATCACCAGCGCCTGGGCGCGGCTGCGGCTTTCGGCGAGGCCGCGATCGACGAGCATCTGGTCTACGCGCTGCTTGGCCATGGCCGCGTTTAGGCGCGGCGCGCGCCGAGTTGCAACCGCAACGGAGCAGAGCCCCCGGCCGACACCGCAAAAGCCTGTTGCAATGTAGGATTTCAACGGCTTCATGGGTCGTCGGGATGCAACGGGGGAGGCAGATCGATGACGCCAAGTTCGGCATGCACGGCACTGATCGAGCAATTCGAAGGCTGTGCCAAGCGACAGGATGACGGCGGCTTCGCGGCCTATCCGGACCCGGGGAGCGGCGGCGATCCCTGGACGATCGGATGGGGATCGACCGGCGCGGACATCGTGCCCGGCCTGGTGTGGACCCAGCAGCAATGCGACGCGCGGCTGGCGCAGGACGTGACGCGGTTCGCCGCGCGGGTTTCCGCCGCGATCGGCGACGCACCGACCACCCAGCCCCAATTCGATGCGATGCTGAGCTTCGCCTACAATGTCGGCGTCGCCAACCTCGAGTCGAGCACGCTGCTCAGGCTCCACAAGGCGGGCGATTACCGAGGCGCGCAGGCGCAATTCGGCCATTGGGACCGGGCGCACGGCAAGGTGATGCCGGGGCTGGAACGCCGCCGCGCCGCCGAAGCGGCGCTTTACGCCAGCTGAGAATTGCGACGCATGGACAGGCCGTCGCACCCGCGCGGCGGCCCATCGCAAGGCCATTGTCTACTTAGCTGATGGGAATTACAAAGAGGATCCGGCCATCTCCTCCCGCAGGAGCGGAAACATGACGATCTTCAGTCCGTTTGACGAACATTCGCCGATCATCCTCACCGTCCCCGGGCTCGGTGGCTCGGGCCCCTCGCACTGGCAGACGCTGTGGGAGCAATCCCGCCCCGACACGGTCCGAGTCGAACTGGGCATGTGGGACACCCCGCACCGCAACAGCTGGGTAACGAAGCTGGACCAGGCGATCCGCGGCGCGCAGGCACCGGTGGTGCTGGCGGCGCACAGCCTGGGCTGCCTGGCCGTCGCGTGGTGGGCCTCGCTCTCGCCCCAGCCGTTCGGCTGGCCGGTCGCCGGGGCGCTGCTGGTGGCGCCGGCGGATGTGGACAAGCCGGACGTGCGGCCCGAGCTCGCCGCCTTCCAGCCCTCACCCAGCGCGCCGCTGCCCTTCCCTTCGATCGTGGTCGCGAGCAGCGACGATCCGTGGATCTCGCCCGACAAGGCGCAGTCGCTGGCAAAGGGCTGGGGCAGCGTCTTCGTCGATGCCGGTCCACAGGGGCATTTGAACGCCGCCAGCGGCATCGGCTGGTGGGAGGAAGGCCAGGCGCTGCTCGACCGCGTGCTGGATGCCGCATCGGACCGCGACGGATGGCCCCATTCGGCGGCGGATGCGCGGTCGGTGCTGGCGGTCAACGCCACCGATGCGGCGCATGCCCATTATCTGGGTGCCGGACGGTGACGCCCGGTTCGGACTGCCGCGCCGATACGACAAATCGGCGCAGCCCGGTTGGAATACGGCCGCAAAAGCCTAAATAGGTTAAGCGGGCGTGGCCGAGTGGCGTACCCTAGAGCGTCACTCGGCCTACCCGTATCGGCTCCGGAGCGGGAAGAGAGCCGGCACCATCGATACCCTGTCGATCTCACGCGATCCTAGCTCGCGTCCCTGCCCTTCTCACATCGCCGCCGATCGGTTCCGCGCAGGCACCAGGGTCCTCACGCCGCCGTCCTGACTTCGGCGTACCCGGCCGGCATCGCCAATGCGCGGCAATTTGCGAATGTTATATTGTACCTTCCAGATGCGTGGCCTATATGCCGGCCATGACGTTGAGTCTCCCGCTTGCCCGCCTTTGGGGCGGCATCGATGCACGCTTCGATCGCCTGGCGATCGGGCTGAGCGGGTTGTGCCTGGTACACTGCGTGGCGACCACCGTCCTGCTCACTGTCATCTCCTCCGCCGGCGCGCTGGTGCATCCCACGATTCACGAGATCGGGCTGATGCTGGCGATCGGCATGGGCATCCTGACGCTGGGCCGCGGCATCGTCAGCCATGGCTATATGATGCCGGCAGTGGTCGGTGCGTTCGGCCTCGGCATCATGGCGGGCGCGCTGAGCATCCCGCATGGCGGGTTCGAGACGTTCTGGACGCTGATGGGCGTCAGCCTGGTGGCGCTGGGCCACGACCTGAACCGGCGTGCGACCTACTAGGCTGGGGACGGCTGGCGGCCAGCTGCTGGCGGCTAGCTGGAAGCAGCGGCGAACGAGACACTCGGCCTTGAGATTCGACTAAAGTCGTACCGCCTTCGTCTCTGCAAGGCGGTCAAGCCAGGCCTGGGCTTGTTTGGGCTCACCCATGGCTTCCGGCCCCACTGGGCCGCGCGATGCGACGAACTCCTGGTGGAGAACGTATGGCGGCAATCCCAGCTGGTCTCGTGCCTCGTCGATAGCTTCGCCAAGCGCGTTCAGATCGTCGACGACGGGCGCTGCCGCGGCGCGCATCGCACGATCGCCCTTGTGATCGAAAAGTCCCCATTTACCCGCTGCCGTCGTTCGCAAGGCCGCAACGAGCGCCTCGCCATATTCCGATTCCAGTTCCGCCCTGCGAGCGTCGAGGCGAGCAAGTCGATCAGCCTTTGCCATGGCCGACCTCTAGATCGCCGCATCGGCGCACGCAATTGCGGGGCGCCGGCAGCTTGCCGAGGATGCTCACTCTCGCGCGGTGACCGAAACAGCGACCGCACGGGGGATCCAGAAATCGTCCACTGAGGGTTGGTGGCAACGCCACGCCTCCGCTATTCCGACAACCATGAACGACAAGAGCACCCTGGAGCGCGCGCTGGAACTCGCACGGCAGAGCAACTGCCGCACCGTCGAGGAGATCCGACGCACCCTTAAACTGGAAGGCTATTCCAACATCGAGCAGCACCTGCTGGGCGCCTCGATCAAGAAGCAGCTCAACGCCGCAATCTCCGCCCGATCAGTGGGTAACGCAGCCGGGGCGTAGGTGAATGTGGAGAGGAGGCCGGCGGGAAGTGGGGAGGAAGCGGAATGGCGGCTTTCGGGCGCGGAGGCGTCCTTAGTCGCGCGACTTCGAGGGGTATAAGCGCGTCAAAGTTCGTTTCAACAACTTCTCGCGCGCTTCAAAATCCCGTTCCTCATGTATGAAAAACCGGTCACCATCTCGCCAGAGCAAAACAGTGTACACCCTGCCGATACTTCCCGATCCAAAAATAAGGTAACATGTGTTTGGAGTCGCTATATCATAGAATGGCCTGACATCGCCCTTGTACACTCTGAGCGGTACTATTCGAGCCACGTCATCTTTACCCTCAACAGCTCGGACGACCGTTCCTGTGATTGCAGTCACCTCGGCTCTTTTTAGCTGCTCCTTAATGCTGGACACCTGCTTACGCACACTTGGTGTCGGACCTGGACGACAAGCGATGGCGTGCGGGACACACAAGCAGAGCAAGGAAGTCCCGAAGACCGAGCCGATCCAAAACTGCGAGACCGATCGAAGCATGCGAAAGATCGTGCATGGCGGCGCCGTCGTCGTCAACTCCGCCCGTTTGGTGGCGGAAGCAGGCAGTATCTGTCGGAGGGTTCGCCGGCGCTTCTGCGTGGACGCCTCTCGATCTGTCTAGTGCTAGAACAGCAATCGCGACTTGCTGGTGGGTCGCCCTTTAGACGGAGGCCAGCTTGCGGCGGGGCCTTCGGAGGCTTAAATCAGGGTATGCACGCGCACGATCATCATGAGCATCACGGCAGCGACCTGACCCGCGCGGCGCAATCCACGCTGGAGAAATCGGGCGAGCAGTGGACGTCGATGCGCGAGCGCGTGTTCGAGGCGCTGGCGGGGTTCGCCAAGCCGGCATCGGCCTATGACATCGCCGAGGCGGTGTCGAAGGCCGAGGGGCGCCGAGTCGCGGCCAACAGCGTGTACCGCATCCTGGACCTGTTCGTCGGCGCGAACCTGGCGCGGCGCGTGGAGAGCGCGAACGCCTATGTCGCCAACGCGCATCCGGACTGCCTGCACGACTGCATCTTCCTGGTGTGCGACAGCTGCGGGCAGACCACGCATATCGACGACGACTCGATCACCCGCAACGTGCGCTCGGCTGCTACGGGCGCGGGATTCGCGCCGGTGCGCCCGGTGATCGAAGTGCGCGGCAAGTGCGGGGACTGCCAGTAACGCGCTTGCGCCGGGCGGCTGAGCTGCACGCGTTCTGCACCACGCAAGCATTCGACACCTGCGAATGGCTGGAGTAACAGGGGCCGATGTCCGACCTGCCTACCACGCCGTTGCTCGACACCGTCGATACACCCGATGATCTTCGAAAGCTGAAGCCCGCCGACCTGCGCCAGCTCGCCGACGAGCTGCGCCAGGAGACCATTTCGGCGGTGGGATCGACCGGCGGGCATCTGGGGTCCGGGCTTGGCGTGGTCGAGCTGACCGTGGCGATCCATTATGTGTTCAACACCCCCGACGACAAGCTGGTGTGGGACGTCGGCCACCAATGCTATCCGCACAAGATCCTGACCGGGCGGCGGTCGCGGATCCGCACGCTGCGCCAGGGCGGCGGGCTGTCGGGCTTCACCAAGCGCAGCGAGAGCGAATACGACCCGTTCGGGGCGGCGCATTCGTCGACGTCGATCTCGGCCGCGCTCGGCTTCGCGATGGCCAACAAGCTGGCGGGAACGCCGGGCAAGGGCATCGCGGTGATCGGCGACGGCGCGATGAGCGCGGGCATGGCCTATGAGGCGATGAACAATGCCGAGGCCGCGGGAAACCGGCTGGTGGTGATCCTGAACGACAACGACATGTCGATCGCCCCGCCGGTGGGCGGGCTGTCGGCCTATCTGGCGCGGATGGTGTCGTCGTCCGAATATCTGGGGCTGCGCGAGTTCGCCAAGAAGACGATCCGCAAGCTTTCCAAGCGCGTCCACAACGCCGCCGCCAAGGCCGAGGAATATGCCCGCGGCATGGCGACCGGGGGCACGCTGTTCGAGGAACTGGGCTTTTACTATGTCGGGCCGATCGACGGGCACAATCTGGAGCACCTGATCCCGGTGCTGGAGAATGTCCGCGACAGTGAGCACGGCCCGATCCTGGTCCATGTCGTCACCAAGAAGGGCAAGGGCTACGCCCCGGCCGAGGCGGCGGCGGACAAATATCACGGCGTGCAGAAGTTCGACGTGATCACCGGCACGCAGGACAAGGCGCCGCCGGGGCCGCCTTCCTACCAGAACGTGTTCGGCGAGACGCTGGCCAAGCTGGCGGAGACCGACAAGCGGATCGTGGCGATCACCGCGGCGATGCCATCGGGCACGGGCGTGGACAAGTTCGCCCAGGCGCACCCCGAGCGCGCGTTCGACGTGGGCATTGCCGAGCAGCATGCGGTGACCTTCGCCGCCGGGCTCGCGGCGCAGGGGATGCGACCGTTCTGCGCGATCTACTCGACGTTCCTGCAGCGCGCCTACGACCAGGTGGTGCACGACGTGGCGATCCAGAACCTTCCGGTGCGCTTCGCGATCGACCGTGCCGGGCTGGTGGGCGCGGACGGCGCGACGCATGCCGGCAGCTTCGACGTGACGTATCTGGCGACGCTGCCCAACATGGTGGTGATGGCGGCGGCGGACGAGGTCGAGCTGGTCCACATGACCTACACCGCCGCCGAATATGATGCGGGCCCGATCGCGCTGCGTTATCCGCGCGGCAATGGCGTCGGGCTGGCGTTGCCGGAGGTTCCGCAGAAGCTGGAGATCGGCAAGGGCCGAGTGGTCCGCGACGGCAAGACGGTGGCGATCCTGTCGCTCGGCACGCGCCTGGCCGAGGCGCTGAAGGCCGCCGACGCACTGGAGGCCAAGGGGCTTTCGACCACGGTGGCCGATTTGCGCTTCGCCAAGCCGCTGGACGAGGCGCTGATCCGCAAGCTGCTGACCAGCCATGAAGTGGCGGTGACGATCGAGGAAGGCGCGATCGGGGGCCTGGGCGCGCATGTGCTGACGCTGGCCAGCGACGAGGGGCTGATCGACAACGGGCTGAAGCTGCGCACGATGCGGCTGCCCGACCTGTTCCAGGACCAGGCGTCGCCGCAGAAGCAGTATGACGAGGCGCGGCTGAACGCCGAGCATATCGTCGACACGGTGCTCAAGGCGCTGCGCTGGAATGAGACCAGCGCTGCCGGGGGCGGCGCGCGGGCGTAAGCGGCGCCATCACTGGCCTGCGCAGGAAGCCGAGGCTAGGTCGGATCGAGACTGGCGAAGACTGCCATCGCGGCACAGTGGACCCCGGCACAAGGCCGGGGTGACTGTTTGATCCAAGTCCCTGCCGTTAGAATTGCGCCGAGAAGCGGCCGTAGAGGAAGCGGCCGTTGAAGCCGAAGGGCGAGAAGCTGCTGTAGGGCTGGTAATAGGCGTCGACCGGATAGAAGCCGCCGACGCTGCTCGGACGGGCGCCGGTGGGGCGTGCGGTCGGGTAGACGTCGAACAGGTTGTTGGCGCCCACCGCGAACGTCGCGTGCTCCTGGAAGGTGAAGCGCACTTCGAGATCGGTGACCCATTTGGGCTCGAGGAACACGTCGTCGGGGCCATAAGCGGTCAGGCTCGTCGGGTCGGTGAGCGGCGTGGCGGCACCCGGCGCGATGACTTCGCCGTAGCGCGTGGTGCGCGCGGTGATGCCGAAACCGCCCAGCGTGCCGTCGGCACTGAGCACCAGCTTGTCCTTGGGCTGGCCGTTGGTGAAGCGGATCCCCTCGACGCGGCCGAACAGGATCAGGCCGGGGATTTGCGCCAGCGGGCCGACATCGGTGATGCGCCGGTCGATCTTGTTGGTGTTGCGGTTGTACGCCGCCGACAGCGACCAATTGCCCAGCCCTGCCACGCCGAAGCGGTAGGTGCCGACCACGTCGACGCCCTCGGTGGTGGTGTCGAGCCCGTTGATGAAGAAGCGCGCCGCGCCGACCGACTGGAAGCCGTTGGCGTCGAGGATCGCCTTCACCGCCGCATTCACCGCCGCGGTGCCGCTGCCGGCCGCGCCGAGGTTTTCCGTCAGGACGACGCGGTCGTCGATCTTGATGTGGTAATAGTCGGCCGTGAAGTTGAAGCCGCGGAACGGGTTGAGCGTCGCGCCCGCCGTCCAGTTGAACGACTTTTCGGGCTCCAGCTCCTTCGCACCGAGCGCCTGCGCCACGGGGCTGGAAACCGGCTGCGTGCTGATTTCCACCGGCACGCCGCCGATGAAGTTGGTCGAGGTGGTGGTGAAATATTGCTGGTGAAGCGAGGGCGCGCGGAAGCCGTTCGATACCGATCCGCGCACCGCGAAGCCGGGGCTGAATTCGTAGCGGGCGGCAAGCTTGCCGTTCAGCGTCTCGCCGAAATCGGAGAAATGCTCGTAACGGCCGGCGGCGGTTACGGTGAAGCCGTCGAACAGGTCGGTGTCGAGTTCGACGTACCCGGCATAGCTGTGACGGCTGACATCGGTCGCGGCGCTTTCCGGGAAGCCGGGAAAGCCCTGGGCGCCGACCAGCGCGCCGCGTCCCGGGAAGCTGCAGATGCCGGTCGCGGCCGCGTAGACGCCGCCCTGGACGCCGCAATTGGCAGCCGTGGTGGCGAAGGCAGAGCGGAAGTAGGGCCCGATCGCGTGGGACTGAGTCTCGCCCGGGCGGATGTTGAAATCGTCGTTGCGGTATTCGGCGCCGACCGCGAACGTCAGCGGCTTGGCGAGGCCCATGTCGAACTCATGGCTCACATCGAGATTGGCGGTGAGCTGGCCGAAGGCGAGGCCGCCGGAGTCGAAGTTGCTGAGCGAGGCCGGCCCGAACGAGGTGTTGAGGCTGTTCTCGGTGCGGTAGTCGAACTGGTTGTGGCCATAGACCAGCGAGAGATCGGTGGACCATCCCGCCAGATCGCCGCGGATGCCGACCGCCAGCGAATAATCCTCGAGCTTGGAATGGATGAACGGCAGGAAGCCGTTGGCGCGCAGCGGCACGAAATTGCCGGCATTGGGCGTGGTGGCGGGAGTGATCGTCGACCAGTCGCGGTTGTTGGCCGAAGCGGATTGCCGGAAGTTCGCGGCACTGAGGCCGTCGCGCGAGGAATAGGAGCCGAACGCGTAGAGCTCGAAATCGCCGAGCGGCACGCCGGTGTTGACGAAGACGTTGTAATCCTCGGTCTGGGGATCGCCATATTGGAAGTTGAGGCGGTTGAAGCCCGCCTCGCGCGCGTCGAACGCGGCGGTGGGGCGATTATAGTTGGGGCGCAGGTCGTAGCCGGCGCGGTTGGTGTTCTGGCGGTCGCGATACTCGCCGGTGACGTTCAGATAGCCCTCGGCACCGATCGGCAGGCCGACATTGAGGCCGATCGTCCACAGATCGCCATCGTTCACCTTGCGCTCGCCGTCCCGGCTCGCCGCGAGGATGCGGGTATCGGCAGGGTCGAGGGCCGGCTGGCCGCCGGTCAGCAACAGGCCGCTGACATCGGGCACGCCCTGCATCGTGCTGATGTACTTGCCGTAGCTCACCTGGGCGCGGCCGCCGTGATTGGCGCGCTTGAGCTGGACGTTGATCACGCCCGCGATGGCGTCGGAGCCATATTGCGAGGAAGCGCCGTCGCGCAGCACTTCGATGCGCTCGATCGCCAAGGCCGGGATCGTGTTGAGATCGACCGCCGCCGAGCCGCGCCCGACCGAGCCGTTGACGTTGAGCAGCGCGGAGACGTGGCGGCGCTTGCCGTTGACCAGCACCAAAGTCTGGTCCGGCGCGAGGCCGCGCAGCGAGGCGGGGCGGGATCACGTCGGTGCCGTCGGTGATCGAGGGCTGAGGGAAGTTGAACGAGGGGACGAGGTTGTTGAGGATCTTGTTGATCTCGCCAAGCCCCGAGCTTTGCAGCGCTTCGGACGAGATCACGTCGATCGGGACCGGACTGTCGGCGACGGTGCGGTTGGCGGCGCGGGTGCCGGTGACGACGACGGTGTTGGCGGGATCCTCGTCGGGCACCGCGTCCTGCGGCGTGGCGCCTTCCACCAAGTCCGTCGGAGGCGGAGTCGCGCTGGTCTGCGCCTGCGCGGAAGCGGCGAAGGCCAGCGTGGAAGCGGTGATCGAGAGCAGCGCGGTAGCCGAACGTCGCATGGATGATCCTCCCCATGGGGGAGCCCCCTTCCCCGACGAAGACCATTATGGCCGCACTGTTCTGTAACGAAAGGGACACAATGCCGCACCGCAACGAAATTGCGCGCGATGTTGCTTCGCGGCAACAATGATGTCGGGCGGCCCGGCTTCTATTCGGCGGTCTGGCCGTAGTTCAGCACGAACAGCGGGCCGAGGTGGAGCGTCTGCTTTGCGGCATCGATGTGCAGCGCGGCGTTGAGCTGGCCGGGCGCATAGTCGCGGTCGGCATTGCCGGTCAGCTGGTACATCTTCCACTCCGGGCCGATATCGAAGGCCTTTTCGAAGATCGCGCGCACCACCGGAGTCGTTTCGAGCTGGACGCGGCCGATCCTGCCGGGAGCCCCGTTCGCGGTATCGGTAGCCTTGGCCCAGAAGGCGATGACGATGCGGTCGCCTTTCTTGACCGGCTTGAGCGTCGGGCTGACGATGCCAAGCCGCCAGAAGTCCGCATGCCCCTGCAACGGGATGCGCAGCATCTTGCCGAACTGAACAGTCTTGTCGCTGCGCACCGGCGGCACGATCGGAAAGCCGTAGGGCCGCAGCGCATCGACGCGGGGATCGTTGGCGAGCCGATCGGCCATGCTCGGCGCCTCCTGCGCCGCTCCCAAAGAGGGAGCGGCGAGGAAAGCCGGGATCAGGCAAAGCGCGGCGAGTGGAAGCATTCGCATGGCGTTTCTCCTGGCCCCGGGATCGTCAGAAGCGGAACCGCACGCCGAGCGAGTAGCTGCGCTCGAGATACAGGATCTGCCGGGCGAAGGTGTCGCCGGTGTCGTACGCACGCTCGCGCTGGAGCGGGTTGCCGAGCAGGTTCACGATGTCGAACGCGACGGTGATGTTGGGCACCGGGGTGATCGAGGTCGAGAAGTCGAGCTGGCCGCGACCCTTTTCCTTGATCGGGTGCGCGATCGGATCGAGCGCCTCGAGCGTGTAGCCGGTCACGAAGGTGGAGCGGTAATTATAGGCCAGACGTGCCGAGAATTGCGGCTTCTCGTACAGCGCGACCAGGTTGTACGCCCATTTCGAAACGCCGGGGAACACCTGCTGCTCATTGTTCAGCGTCGACGCGAAGTTCGGCTGAAGATCGCCCTTGGCATCAAGATAGGTGCCGTTGGCCTGGATGCCGAAGCCCTTGGCCCAATCCGGCAGCCCGTCGATGTCGAGGAAGGTAGTGAACGTCACCTCGGCGCCCTGGATGCGGGTTTGGCCGAGATTGACCGGGCGATCGATGCGCAGCGCGGGAGTGGAGCGGTCCGCTACCGTCGCAAGGAAACCCTCGGCATCGTGGCGGAAGATTGCCGCGGTGAACGAGCCGGTCCGCGAGAAATAATATTCCAGGCTGACGTCGTAATTGTCCGAGGTGAGCGGCTTCAGGTTCGGATTTCCGGCCGAGCCGCCGCGGCGCAGACGCTCGACGCACTCCGGCGGCGTGGCGTCGGTGAGGCAGGGATCGCCGGGGGCGAGGATCACCGGCTGGCCGAGCGACAGGTTCGGACGAAGATCGAAGAAGTTCGGCCGGGTACGCGTCTGGGTATAAGCGAGGCGCAGCTGGAGCTTGTCGGTCAGGCCGATGCGTGCGCTCGCGTTGGGCAGATAGTCGGTATATTCGCTCTCCGCGCTGACCGCCGGGTTGGTGATAACGCCGCCCACGCCCTCTTCGCGCGAGAAGCCGTCGATCTTGGTCTTGGTCTTGACGGCGCGCAGGCCGACGACGCCGTCCAGGACGGTCGAGCCGAGTTCGAAGCCGTATTTCAGCTGCGCGTAAGCGGCATAGGATTTTTCGTTGGCGCGGAAATTCTCGGCCGGGTTGAAGGGCGGGATTCCCGCGGGCACGCCGAAGAAGGAGCGCAACTCGGTGAGGTTGTCACGGATGCTGTCGCGGGTCGGCGCGGCATAAAAGACGTTGGGCTGCACACGGTTGTAGGTGAAGCCCGGCAGGCTGGTGCGGACGTCGAGACCCGGAAGCGACGCCAGCGGAACGCGCGCGCCTTCATTGTTGACGTACAGGTTGCCCAGATCGCGACCCGCATCGCGATCGGCATAGCGGATGCCGACGTCGATCCGCTTCAGAAAGCCGAGGTCGAGATCGTAGGACAAGTCGGCACGTGCCTGCAGGTCCTTGCCGTTCACCACCAGCAGCTCCTGCCACAGACCGCGGCTGATGAAGTTGGCGGGATCGCTGATGTCGAAATTGACGAAGCTCTGGGTCGGGCCGCCGTCATGCGCGGCATCGAACTGGACGTTGCGCACCGGCGAGCTTGCCGCGGCATAGTCGATGTTGACGTTGTTCGCGGTGTACTGGCTGTCGGTATAAGCGACGTCGGCCGAGAGCCGCAGGCGATCCTTCGTATAGATCGCGCCGGCGCCCGCCTGATAGGTGTCGGTCTTGCCGTCGAACGAGCCGGTATAGCCATCGGGGCGAGCCGCGCCGTTCACGGTCGCGGTCGAGATCTGGTTGGTGCCCGAGATCGTGGTGACGTTCGAGAGCGTCATGCCATCGCCGAAGATCGGGATGAACATCCAGCGGTTATAGTCCTTCGAGCGGAAGCCCTGGAACAGACCGTCGGCGTAGATTTCGAGTTCGGGCGTCGGCTTCCACTGGAAGGCGGCGTTGGCCGAGGGGCGGTAGCGGCTACCGTAGCCCAGGAAGTTGCCCTGCGCGTCGGGGAAGCGCAGGCCGGACTGCGCGGTCGGCGCGTTGGCGGCATTGGTGGTGCCGATCACCAGCGACTGTTCGCGGGTCGAATCCAGGAAGTCGATGCCGACATAGGACGCGTTCACCAGCAGGCCCATCTCGCCGATGCCGGTGTCCCACCGGTTGCTGATCAGCAGGTTGCCGTTGGGCACCCCGCCCTGCGACTGCTGCGAATGCACATAATTGAGCGAGCCCGAAAGCTCGAAGCCGCTGAAGTCGAACGGACGGCGGCCGCGCACGTTGACCGCGCCGGCGATGCCGCCTTCGATCTGGTTGGCGAGGCCCGACTTGTAGACTTCCAGCGCGGCGACGGTGCCGGCGGGGAAATCCTGGATCTGGACGTAGCGGCCCTCGGCCGTGAAGATCTGGCGGCCGTTATAGGTGGTGGTCAGGTCGGGCAGGCCGCGCACGGTGACGCCGGCGGACTCGCCGCCGCCGCGGGTGACGTTGACGCCGGCGACACGCTGCAGCGCGGAGGAGGCGAAGGTGTCGGGCAGCTTGCCGATATCCTCGGCGACGATGGCGTCGACGATGCCCTCGGACTCGCGCTTGATCCGCTGCGAAGATTCAAGGCTGCGGCGCAGGCCGGTGACGACGACTTCGTCGCTCGCGGCAGTCGACTCGGCCTGATCAGAGGGAAGCGGCGCGGCGGGGTTGACGCTCTGGTCGGACGGGCCCGTCGGCTTGGGCGCTTCCTGCGCGCCGTTTGCATCCGTGGATTGCACCGTTGCCGCGTGCGCAGCGGCTGGCATCGCGCCGGCGATCATCGAAAACGCCGAAACCGACATGCACAGAAGCGTCTTGGCCTTCATACAGCCTCCCCTTTCACAATGTTGCTGGCAGTTTTCTGCCTGAGGGTCCGCCTGTATCGCCGCCCCGCGCGCAGCACAATATGTCCGACTAAAGAATAAAGCAGATTATTCCGATAGTGGTTTTCACGCCACATCGCGGCACTCGCCTTTGGTCGAAGTCACGCGTAAATCGGCGCGATGCTGCAATCGGCCCACTCCCCCGCCCGCCCGCGCGCCATCGCCAACTGGCTGTTCGCGGTTGCCGTCCTGATCGTGCTGATGGTGGTGATCGGCGGGATCACGCGCCTGACCGAATCGGGCCTGTCGATCACGCAGTGGAAGCCGGTGTCGGGGATCATCCCGCCGCTGAGCGACGCGCAATGGCAGGCCGAGTTCGACAACTACAAGCGCATCCCCGAATATCGGCAGCTGAACCAGGGCATGACGCTGGGCGGATTCAAGCAGATCTTTTTCTGGGAGTATCTGCACCGGCTGCTCGGGCGGGTGATCGGCCTGGCCTTCGCACTGCCGCTGCTGTGGTTCGCGGCGCGCCGCGCGATCCCGCGCGGCTATGGCTGGCGGCTGGTGGCGCTGCTGGCGCTGGGCGGGCTGCAAGGGGCGGTCGGCTGGTGGATGGTGAAGTCGGGGCTGTCGGTGCGCACCGACGTCGCACATACCCGGCTGGCGACGCACCTGCTGGTGGCGCTGTTCACGCTGGCGGGCATCGTCTGGACCGCGCTGGACCTGCGGCGGCTGGCGCGGACCGGGGAGAACCGCCCCGCCCGGCTGACGCTGCTCGGCGGCGGCACGCTGGCGGTGCTGTTCGTGCAGTTGCTGTTCGGCGCATTGGTGGCCGGGCTGAACGCGGGACTGGTCACCGACCAATGGCCGCTGATGAACGGGCGCTTCTTTCCGGGCCCCACGGTAGCCGGGCGCGGCTTCCTGGACGCGCTGATCAACGATCCCGCGATCGTCCATTTCGTCCATCGCTGGTGGGCCTGGGTCGCGCTCGCGGCGCTGGTGGTGCTGGCGCGGGCGGTGCGCGGGACCGACCGGCGCGCGTCGATCGCCATCCATAGCGCGGTCGGCATCCAGATCCTGTTGGGAATCGCCACGGTGATGAGCCAGGTGAACCTCACTCTGGCCGCGCTGCACCAGCTGACCGGGGCGCTGCTGGTCGTCGCAACGACCTGGGGCGCGCATGGGGTGGGACGGCGGCGGTGAGCGACATCGCGCTTCTCCACGCGACCTTTGCCGATCGGGCCGAGGCCGAGCGCGTCGCACGCAGCGTGGTCGAGGAGCGGCTTGCCGCGTGCGCCAACATCCTGGCGCCGTGCCTGTCGATCTATCGCTGGCACGGCGATGTCGAGACTGCCGAGGAAGTGCCGGTGCTGTTCAAGACGACGCCCGAGCTGGCCGCGCGGCTGCGGGCGCGGATCGCCGAGCTGCACTCCTATGACATGCCGGTGATCGAAGCCTGGCCGGCGGCGGCGGGTTCGGCGGTGTTCAAATGGGTGCACGGCGCGACCGGCTAGCCGCACGGTATCATGATACCCGTCAGCAATGGCACGCATTTGCTTGACTTTTGCCCCCTCCCCAAGCAAATGACCGCCATTCGCGCTGTCCCTGAGGGCGGCGCGTTCGCGTTTTAAACGAAAGGTCCCGGCCCCATGAAGGAGCTGATGAAGACCACCAAGTCGGCAAAACCGGCTGAGGTGGAGAAGAAGTGGCACATCGTCGACGCCGACGGCCTGGTGGTCGGTCGTGCGGCGACGATCATCGCCAACATCCTGCGCGGCAAGCACAAGACCAGCTTCACGCCCCATGTCGATTGCGGTGACAATGTCATCGTAATCAACGCCGACAAGGTTCGGTTCACGGGCAAGAAGCTGCAGGACAAGGTGTACTACAAGCACACCGGTTATGCCGGCGGCATCAAGGAAATCACCGCAGCCAAGGTGCTGGAGGGTCGTTTCCCCGAGCGCGTGCTCGAAAAGGCCGTGGAGCGCATGATCCCGCGCGGTCCGCTGGGCCGCCAGCAGATGCGCAACCTGCGCATCTTCGCCGGCACCGAGCATCCGCACGCGGCGCAGAACCCCGAAGTCCTCGACATCGCGTCGATGAACCGCAAGAACAAGGTGGGCGCATAATGTCTGACAACCGCCAGTCCCTTTCCGATCTGGGCAACCTGGCCGCAGGTGCTCCGGTCGAGGCTTCCGAAGGTGGCGAGACCGCCGCTCCGGTCACCCAAGCTCCCGTTTCGACGATGCCGCTGCGCGCGCAGGAACTCGACAAGTTCGGCCGCGCCTATGCGACCGGCCGCCGCAAGGACGCCGTCGCACGCGTCTGGCTGAAGCCCGGCACCGGCAAGATCACGATCAACGGTCGTGACCAGGAAGTGTATTTCGCACGTCCGACGCTGCGCCTCGTGATCAACCAGCCGTTCGGCGTCGCCGAGCGCGAAGGCCAGTATGACGTGATCTGCACCGTCAAGGGCGGCGGGCTTTCGGGCCAGGCCGGCGCAGTCAAGCACGGCATCAGCCAGGCGCTGACTCGCTTCGAGCCGGTGCTGCGCGCCCCGGTCAAGGCGGCAGGCTTCCTGACCCGCGACAGCCGTACCGTCGAGCGCAAGAAGTATGGCCGTGCCAAGGCACGCCGTAGCTTCCAGTTCTCGAAGCGCTAATCGGCCTGCCCCTGCGCAAGCGGGGGTTGATCAGAACAACCGAGAGGGCGGTCCGGCAACGGGCCGCCCTTTTCGTTTGCGGGACGGTGGTTGGCGGCGCTTGTCGCCGTCGAGATTGGATCCCCGCGCGGGTCGCAGCCCAGCCGCTATGCCGGAGCTAGGCCGGGCCGCCCTTGCGCAGCGCTTGGCAACTGGGCCCCGGCCTTCGCCGGGGAGCTGTGCGGGGAGTGCGCCCGTGCGAGCCACTTAAGTAGCTCTACGGGTTGGGAGAGTGCTGCGAATCCTCTATGCAGGACCATGCAAGTTGCGGGGCAACGGGCGGGGGAAGCGTAGCGTGATCAGGTTCAAACAAGGCCTAGTGCTGAGCGCGGCAACGGCGCTGGCGCTGCTGTCGGGGTGCGATGGCGGCGGTGGCGGCGGATCGTCGGCAGGCGATACCGGCGGCGTGGTGACGCCGGCCCCGACCCCTACGGCGGTTGCCTTCACCGATGGCGACGCGGCGCGGCTGGCCAAGCAGGCGACGTTCGGGCCGACGCCGGCGCTGGTGGCGCGGATCAAGGAAGTCGGCGTCAACGCCTGGCTGGACGAGCAGTTCGCCGCGACAGGCAGCAGCTATGCCGACATTGCCGCGGGTGAGGTGCGCCGAGATTTCTGCGCAAGCGGCGACGCGGTGTGCGCGCGCGCGCATTTCTCCCGCACGCCGGTGGCGATGCGCTTCTATGCCGACGCGGTGATGGGCCAGGACCAGCTGCGCCAGCGAGTGGCGCTGGCGCTTGGCCAGTTGATCGTCGCGTCCGAGCAGGAAGTGAATTCCGCCGCGGGGATCGCGGCGCTCAACCAGATCTTCCTCGCCAACGCGTTCGGCAATTACCGCGACATTCTCGCCCAGGTGACGATGCTGGGGTATATGGGCGACTATCTCGACATGGCCGACAGCAACAAGTCGGCGCCTTCGGAGAATTACGCGCGCGAGCTGCTGCAGCTCTTCTCGATGGGGCCCGACCAGTTGAACCTGGACGGGACGCCGGTGCTCGACGCGACGGGCGCGCGGGTGCCGACCTATACGCCCGACGACATCAAGGCAGTGGCGCGAGCGCTGACCGGCTGGACCTATGCGCGCGTCGGCGGCGCGGCGACCAGCGACGGCAATGCGCGCGATTATTCCAAGCCGATGATCGCAGTGCCGGCGCGGTACGACACCACGGCCAAGACCTTCCTGGGCATCAGCGTTCCTGCCGGCGCGGCGCAGGATGCCAGCGTTGCGGCAGTGGTGGACGCGGCGTTCAACAACGCGTCCACCGCGCCCTACATCGCCAAGTTCCTGATCGGCCAGCTGGTGACGCCGAACCCGACGCCGGCCTATGTCGGACGCGTGGCGGCGGCATTCGCCAATAATGGCAGCGGCGTGCGCGGCGACCTGAAGGCAGTGGTGCGCGCGATCCTGAGCGATGCCGAAGCGCGCGGCGCCCCGGGACCCAATGCGGGCAAGGTCAAGGAGCCGATCCTGCTGATGACCGCGCTGGCCCGCGCGATCGGGTTTTCCACCGACGGCTATGTGTTCGTGACGCGTGACGGAGGGCTCGGCCAGCCGGTGATGCGGGCGCCCTCGGTATTCAATTTCTATCCGCCCGATTATCCGCTGCCCGGATCGGCGACGCTGAAGAGCCCGGCGTCGAAGCTGCTCAACACGTCCAACGTGCTGCGCTGGCATAACTTCGTCTATGACTGGACGATCGGCGGCGACGCGACGCGCGCCGAGTTTGCGGTCGATTCCGGGCTGCCGATGTCGTCGCTCACCCAGCCGCAATGGGCGGGCTGGGAAGCGTTCGGCGCCGACCTGGACGGCATGGTGGCGCGCATCAACCTGCTGCTGTTCGCCAACACGCTGACGCAGCCGCAAAAGGATGCGCTCAAGGCGGCGGCGACGCCGATCACCAACACCGATGTGCTGGTTCAGGCCCGCAAGCGGGCGCAGATGATGCTGTACGTCGCAGGCTCAAGCCCGCTGTTCCTGGTCGACCGGTAAGGATTCCCAGATGACGATCTCTCGCCGCGAATTCGTGCGCCTGACTGCGGGCGCCGGCGCGCTCGCCGCCTTCGGCCAGCTGGGCCGCACCACCGCCATGGCCGCACCGAGCGGCAGCTACCGGGCGATGGTCGGCATCTTCCTGTTCGGCGGCAACGACGGCTGGAACATGGTGATCCCGACCGACGCGCGGCATGCCACCTATCTGGCGTCGCGCGGCAGCGTGGGCATCAAGGCGCCGGCGCTCACCGCGCTGACCAACACGACCTATGCGCTGCACCCGGCGATGAGCGCATTGCGGCCGGTGTGGGACGAAGGCGGGTTGGCGCTGGTGCTGAACGCGGGAACGCTGTTCGCGCCGCTGACCAAGGACACCTACAGGAGCCGTGCAGACCTGCGCCCGAGCAACCTGATGAGCCATGCCGACGAGCAGGCGCATTGGCAGGGGCTGCGCGCGCGCGAGTTCAACGTCGATGGCTTCATGGGGCGGCTGAGCGACCGGGCGGGCGCGAGCGCGACGCCGTCGATGATCTCGCTGGGTGGGTCCAACCTGGCGACAATTGGCAAGACCAGCTCGGCGCTGGTGCTGCCGTCGACCGGCACGCTGGGCCGCAACGGCTTCAGCGGCGCTTCGGGCGCGGCGAACCTGGCCAAGAACGCCGCGGTCGACGCGTTCGCCAATGGCGCGTCCTACGGGATCATGACTGAGGCGACGGCGCGCGACGTGACCGGCGCCTATGGCCAGGCGAACACCGCCAACGGCATCCTCACCGCCACCAGCGCGGTCGATGGTTATTTCGTCAACCCGGACACGGGCGCGGCGCTGACCAGCGACGTGGCGCGTCAGTTGATGCGCGTGGCGCGGATGATCGAGGCGCGCGGCACGCTGGGGCATAACCGCCAGACCTTCTTCGTCAGCCAGGGCGGGTTCGACAACCATTCGGGACAGGTCGGCGGCGGCAACAACGATACCGGCACTCACGCCACCCTGCTGCGCGACCTGGCGATGGCGCTGGCTGGGTTCTACAAGGCGATGAGGGCAATCGGGCTGGCCGAGAACGTCACTGCCTTCACGATGAGCGACTTCGGGCGGACCTTCAAGGGCAATGCCCAGAACGGCACCGACCATGCGTGGGGCAGCAACCACCTGGTGGTGGGCGGCAATGTGACGCCGGGCGGCATCTTCGGCGCCTATCCCGATCCGGTGCTGGGCGGGGCCAACGACATCGCCAGCGACGGGCGCTTCGTGCCGGCGGTGTCGCAGGAGGAATATATCGGCGCGATCGCGCGGTGGCACGGCGTGGCGGACGCGGACATGCCCTATGTGTTCCCCAATTGGGGAACGTGGAGCGGCGGCGGGCGCGGGCCCCTGGGGCTATTCCGGGCCTGATCTTCGCCCAGATCGGGGATTCGAGACCGCGTTGGGCGTGGCGGGATCTTTGTTAGCGATCTGTCCTCAGGCGAGCCCCCTCCACCATGCTGCGCGTGGTCCCCCTCCCCGTGCCGAGGAGGATTTCAGAGGGGGACCGGGTCCTCGCCCTTGAAGCGGGCGATGGTCTGGAAGCTGCTGCCGTCGATCTGGATCTCGTTGAACGAAGGCGGCTTGTCACGGGTGCGCTTGGACAGGGTGCCGGCGCCGATCAGGCGGACGGTGCGGCCGTTCACCTGGTGCTCGACGTCGAACGGATCGTGGACATGGCCCGACAGCACGGCGTGCGCGCCGGTCTGCGCCAGCGCGTCGAGCGCCTGACGGCCGTGGCGCGTCATCGACGTGGCGCGGGTGCCCGCCTCGATCAGCGGATGGTGCGCGGCGATGAAGAGCAGATTGCCGGCGGGCACCGCCTCGGCCAGCGCCAGCGACTTCTGGAGCGCATGCGTGCTGACATAGCCTTTCGACCAGTTGGTGCGGAGCTGGAAGCGGGCGGTGGTCTTGAGCGGGACAACCGCGACGCCCTTCACGTCGAGCGGCTTCTCGATCATGCGCTCGAGCGTCTTGTAGCGCTTGTAGGGGGTGAACATGCGCGCGAAGAGATTGAAGTAAGGCAGATCGTGATTGCCGACTTCCACCGTTACCGGCACGTCGAACCCTTGCAGCCATTTGGCGGCGGCGGCGAATTCCGCCGAGCGGGCGCGCATGGTGAGATCGCCGGTCATGATGATGGCGTCGGGCTTTTCCTGCTGCACCTTGCGGTCGAACCATTCGACCGCCTCGGTATCCTCGCGGCCGAAATGGACGTCGCTGACGTGGAAGATGCGAGTCATGCGGCGGGGACCTCCGGGTCGGTGCGGGTGGCGATGAAGGTTTCCAGGCTCTTGCCGGCCTTGATCGTCTCATGGGGATCGAGCGTGACGGGTTCGCCGTCAAACAAGGCGAGCACGCGGCGCTTGCCGCGCACCTTGAGCCGGTCGGCGCGGGTCTGCGTGACGGCGCGCGCGGCGACCCAGTCGCCAGTCATCCAGTCCCAGCCGAGCTGCACGATCGAGCCCCAGTCGCGGGCGTCGACGGCGGTGACTTCGAGGCCCTGGAGATCGGGCGTGACGAACACCGCCTGGTAATGGTCGCCCAGGCCCTTGGCGCCGTCGACGCGGATGCCGCGGTTGCCGAAGGTGCGGCGGAGCGCGGCGCGGGCGGCGCCGAACAGATGCCCGACCTTGCCTTCGCGTACCGCTTCGCGCGCCCGGAACCAGGATGCCGCCGGGCCGAGGATCAGGCCGACGAACGCGCGGTGCTTGCCCGCCTCGACATAAGGCAGCGCGACGCGCCGGTCGCACGCATGCGCGGCGTGGACGATCTTGTGCGGATCGGTTTCGCTGTGCAGCCCCTTGGCGAGCAGGTTCATCGTGCCGCCGGGCAGGATCAGGAAGGCGCCGTTCCATTGTTCCAGCGCCCGCAGCGCGGCGTTGATCGTGCCGTCGCCGGCGAACAGCACCGCGGTATCCACCCCGGCCTCTTCAAGCGTAGCGGGCGTGGGCAGCTCCTGGTCTGGAAATTCGGTGCGCCCGGCGAGCGTCAGCCCGCGCTCCTCGAACACGGCCTCGAGCGCCTCGCATTTGGGGCGCGTTGCAGACCCTGAGTTCGGATTGGTGATGAACCACAGCTTTTCCATGGCCCCCGCAACGCGCGAAGCGGCTTTTGGTCCCTGCGGTGCAGCAAGCGTGGAACCGGCGCCGCACAAAATCTTTCAGCGGTCTCGCACTAGGAGGACAAGGCGGGCGAATGACGCTCAGGGCACAGCAAAGCGTCAGCGAGGCGGAACGCGACCACGCGCTGCGCCAGCTCGTCACTGAGTCCGCGTTCGCCAGCACCACAACGGCGCTGACCAGCGGCGTGATCCTGACGGCGTTCGCGCTGCATCTGGGCGCATCGAACCTGGTGATCGGAGTGCTCGCTTCGGCACCGTTTCTCGGCCAGCTGCTCCAGGCGCCGACGATCCTGCTGGTCGAGCGGCTGCGGCAGCGCAAGCTGATCTCGGTCGTCTCCAGCCTGATCGGGCGCGGCATGCTGGCGCTGATGGCATTGTCGGCGTTCCTGCCGCACGAACTGGCGATCGCGGCGCTGATTCTGGGGCAGCTGGTGCTGTGCGGGATGGCGGCGGTGGGAAGCTGTGCGTGGAGCGCGTGGATGCGCGACTTGGCGCCTGAGGACAAGCTCGGCTGGGTGTTCGCGCGGCGGAGCGGTTTCGCGCCGGCGATCAGCCTGGTGGCGGGCATCGCCGCGGCAGTGGTGCTCGACCGCACGCCCGAAGGATCGTGGTGGCGCAGCGTTACCTTCGGCGCGCTGTACGGCCTGGGCTTCCTGTCGGGGCTGGTCAGCGCCTGGCTGACCGCGCGCATCCCCGAGCCTGCGATGCCGCCGCAGCCGGACGTGAAGCTGGGATTGGCCGGGCTGTTGCGCGAGCCGCTGGCCGACCGCAATTTCCGCCAGCTGACGATCTTCCTCGCCGCCTGGCAATTCGCGATCAACCTGGCGACGCCGTTCTTCACGGTCTTCATCGTCCAGCAGCTCGGCTTCGACATGACCTTCGTCATGGTGCTGAGCGTCGTCAGCCAGCTTTCCAACCTGATCGCGCTGCGCAATTGGGGGGCGCTTGCCGATCGCTTCGCCAACAAGTCGGTGCTGCTGGTGGCCGCGCCGACCTATATCCTGTGCATCGTCGCGATGATCGGCGCCTCGCAGATCGATCACGGGCCGTGGCTGGTCGCGTACCTGGTGGTGCTGCACCTGTTCATGGGAGGCGCCGTGGCGGGCGCGACGCTGGCCACCACCAGCATCGCGCTCAAGCTTTCGCCCAAGGGTTCGTCGACTGCCTATGTCGCGACCGCGGGGCTCGCGACGGCTCTTGCTGCCGGCGTCGCCCCGATCCTCGGTGGAGCGTTCGCGGACTTCTTTCGCCTGCGCCGGTTCGAGCTGCTGCTGCGCTGGACCAGCCCCGAGGGCGTCGCGCTGGTGTCGCCGCTACGGCTGTCGCAATGGGATTTCTACTTCCTGATCGCCGGCGTGCTGGGGCTCTATGCGCTCCACCGCCTCGCGCTCGTCCAGGAGAGCGGCGAGATCCGCCGGCGCGAGATGGTCCAGCAGATGCTGTTCGGAACGCGCCGCACGGTCCGCAACATCTCCACCGTCGCAGGCCTGCGTGGCCTCACCGACCTTCCCGCCAGCTTCCTTCGTGACGCATCGCTGCGGGCGCGCTTCCTGCGGCGCCAGCGCTTCGCTGATCGAGATTAGCTTTGGAAACCGCTGCAAACCCCGGAGGTTGATCTTCGATGACCAAGACCATGACTCTTCCCGCCCGGTCCGCGGCTGGCAAGCTTCCCGGCGTCACGCCCAATGTCCTCCTGCTGCGCGAGGAACTGCGCAACGGCAGCATGGACGAAGTGGCGGCGCTGCCGCTCGGCGACCGCACGATCGAAGTCCGTTCGGGGCGCGACGCGTTGTGGATCCTCATCCGACGCGAAGGACGCGGCGGGCTGGCGCTGCGTGCGGCGCATGCGCCGGGCGGCTGCGGCGAGGTGCGCAAGCGGCGCACCCAGGGCGACGAAACGCTGCGCCTCGAGTTCGACACGGTGCTCGGCCGGCAGACCGTGGCAATCCGGCTGCACGAGGATGCCATTCCGATCCTGCGCGTGACCACCACGCTCCGCCCGCAGGTGCCGCTGCTCGTTCCCTATCTGCCGCGCGACCTCTACCCGCTGGGCGAAGGCGACGATCCGGCGCTGGCGGTGGGCCAGGTCGAGGCCGGGCAGCGCGGCATGAACGCCGGCGTCAGCTATTTCCGGATGACCGAACCCGATTTCGGCAGCACGCTGTATTTCCAGAACTTCACGACGCTGAACCCCTATTTCGAGGCCACCGGAACCACGCCCGATGGCGCCGTGGGCGGGGAATGGCCCGAGCTCGGCTATCTGCCGCCGACCGCGCCGCAGCAAGGCGAGCCCTCGCTCAAGGGACTGCCCGAGGGCGAAGACATCGCGATCCTCGACACCTATCTCGCCTTCCACGACGATGCCGGCGGCGACGAGACGGCGATGGCGCATCGCTACCTCATGCTGCTCGGCGCGATCTATCGCCGGCTCGAACTGCCCAAGACCGAATTTCACGATTGGGTCGACCGCGCCGAGCGCTCGCTCCGCGACCTGGACGAGGCGCCGCAGGCGACGATCCGCCATTACGGCTTCCGCTACATCCATCCCTACACTGCAACCGAATATCCGGACTCGATGGTCCAGATGTCGGTGCTGGCATCGATCCGCGACTATGAGGCGTGGAAGAAGGAAGAGATCCCGCTGCTCGGCGAGCTAAAGGCAGGGCTGCGCAAATTCTACGATCCCAAGCTGCGCACGATGCGCCGCTATCTGCCCAATGTCGGCGCCGACAAGGAGAAGGACGCGGTCGACAGCTGGTATCTCTATCATCCGCTGATGAACCTGGGCCGGCTGGCGATCGACGGCGACGAGCGCGCGCACAAGCTGTTCCTGGACTCGGTCGATTTCGGGATCGAGGCGGCGCACCATTTCGACTATCGCTGGCCGATCCAGTATAATGTCACCGACTTCTCGGTCATCACCGCCGCGCGCGACGACGCCGGGCTGGGCCAGACCGATGTCGGCGGCATCTATGCCTATGTCATGCTCCAGGCGTTCGAACTGACCGACGACAAGCGCTTCCTCGACGAAGCCCGCACCGCGATCGATGCCGCGCGCGGCATGCGCTTCGAGCTCAATTACCAGGCGAACCTCACCGCCTGGGGCGCGGCGGCATGCATGCGGCTGTGGCGGATCACCAACAACGAAGCGTATCTCGAACAGAGCTACGTCTATCTCGCCAGCTTCTTCCACAATGCGGCGATGTGGGAATCCGAGATCGCGCACGCCAAGCATTACCGCAACTTCCTGGGCGTCACTGCGCTGCACGACGCGCCGTACATGGCGATGTACGAGTGCTTTGAGAGCTTCGCCGCTTTCGAGCGCTATCTAAAGGACAGCGGACCCGATCTTGAGCCCGCGGTGCGGCTGCTGCTCAGCGAATATTGCCGCTACGCGCTCGACCGCGCCTGGTATTACTATCCCGATGCGCTGCCCGAAGAGGTCGTGGCCAGCGAGAATGTCCGCAACAGCTATGTCGATCGCGCCCTCTCCTTCCCGGTCGAGGATTTGTATGTCGACGGGCAGCAGGCGGGTCAGGTCGGCCAGGAAATCTATGGCGCGGGCGCGGCCTTCGTCTTCGCCAGCCGCACCTTCCACCCTGTGAGCAACGCACCTTTCAGCCTGTTCTGCGACCATTTCCTGCTGGCCAGCGATCGGCCGGGCGAGCGCGCGCTCAACTTCCAGCTCGGCGGCACCGAGGGCTGCACGGCACGCCTGTGCATCCTCCCGGAGAAGAAGGCGAAGCTGCCCGATTTGACCGTCCAGACGATGGGCGGCGATCGCCTGGTAGGCCGGGCGGCGGGCGAGAACCGGATCGAGTTTCACGTTCCGGCGAACGGTCGGATCAGCATAGCGTGGTGACCGGAACCTAAGCGGCGCCCATTCCTTGTTCGCGCAACCGTCCGCAATCACCGGAGCCGCCATGCCCGATCTCGCCGAACCCTCCGCCCACGATGCCACCGACGCACACACCCGGCAGCCGAGCCTCGCCGGCCGCCGCGCGCTGGTGACCGGCGGCACCACCGGCATCGGCCGGGCCATCGCCGTGCTGCTCGCGTCCGAAGGCGCCAAGGTGTTCGTCTGCGGACGCACGCCCGAGCATCTGGAAGATGCGCTTGCCCGGATCCGCGAAGTTGGCGATGGCAGCGGGGTGGCAGTGGACCTTGCGACCCAGGAAGGGGTCGATCGCTTCGTGGCCGAAGGCGAACGCTATCTGGGGGGCGTGGACATTGCGGTGATCAATGCCGGCATCGCCGCCGACGGGCTGGACGACACCGATGCGGCAACCATCCGCTACACCGTTGACACCAACCTCACCTCGCACATGACCGTGGCCAAGGCGGCTGTCGACCGTATGCAGGCCGGCAGCGACATCGTCTTCATCGGGTCGATGTCGTCGGTGTCGCGCGGCGGCGGCTCCACTGTCTATGTCGCGACCAAGACCGGGGTCGAGGCATTCGCCGAAGCGCTACGCAAGGAACTGGCCGAAAAGGACATCAAGGTCGGCAATATCGAGCCGGGCCTCACCGGCTCCGACATGCAGCTGCCCGACATCCCGCCCGAGAAGCAGCGCGAGATGATCGAGGCGGGGGACATGCTGCGCGCCGAGGATATCGCCGCCGCGGCGCATTTCATGCTCACGCAGCCGCGCCGCACCGTCGTCTCGCTGATGCGGGTAGAACCGCGCCTCCAGACCCGATGACCTTCGACACCGATCGGCTCGTCTTCGGACCGGACGATGTCGACCTCTCCCGGTCGCCGCTCGCCGGGCATCTCGATGCCGAGACCTATGTGCTGGGCGCGTTCAACCCCGGGCTGACGCGGCTGCCCAACGGCAATCTCGCGATGTTCGTCCGCATCGCCGAAGCGCTGCGCAAGCCGATTTTCGACGGGCATGTTCATGCGATCCGCTGGGAGGATGGCGCCTATGTGCTCGACGCCTGGCCGCTGGAGCTGGTCGACACCGCCGATCCGCGCAAATTCCTGATCCATGGCGGGCGTTGGCGCGTGATGGCGCTGACCTCGCTCTCCTGGATCCTACCAGTCGAGCTTACTCCCGACGGGCTGGAGGTTGTCGCGGTCCATTATGACAAGGCGATCACGCCCCAGGCGGGGTTCCAATGCTATGGCGTCGAGGATGCGCGCGTGTCGAAAGTCGATGGCCGCTGGCTGATGACGACCTGCTCGGTCAGCCCCGAGCGGCATTGCACGACGCTGTACAGTTCGGACAACGGCCTCGATTATGTGCTCGAGGACATCGTGCTCGATCATCAGAACAAGGACATGCTGATCTTCGAAGGGAAGGTCCGGGGCAAGTTCTGGGCGCAGACGCGGCCGCTCGGTGATCTGTACTTCGCCTATCCGCCGGGAAGCGAATGGCGGGCGGGGCCGTCGATCAACCTAGCCACCTCGCCCGATGCGCTGCACTGGAAGCCGCACCGCGAGCCCGGCATCCGCCCGCATTCGGCCACCGTCGCGACGGCGCGGATGGGCGGGGGCACGCCGCCGATCCTGACCGAGGATGGCTGGCTGACGCTCTGGCACGGGGTGGAGCCCAAGGAAATCGTCGGCATCTACCGCACTTATTGGTCTATCCTCGACCGCGACGATCCCACCAAGGTGGTCCGCACCCAGCACCCGCCGCTGTTGGAGGCGAATCCGGAGCTTACCCGGCCGCTGGAGGACAAGATGTATGTCCGTGACGTGGTGTTCACCACCGGTATAGCCGATGCGGGCGATCACTATGTCGTCGCCAGCGGCGAGGCCGACCTGGCCTGCCGCATCACGCACATCCCGAAGTCGGCATTTGCCGGCTGAGGCGGAACAAGGAACGTCCATGCTGCTGACTGCTGCCCTGCTGATCGCCGCCGCCCCTGCCCCCCTGCCGGCCCGGTCCGCGATGCGGCAATGCTATTTGCGGGTCGACGGCAAGGTGCATGTGAACGCCCGGTGCCGTGTCTTCCCGCTGGGTGGGAAGAGCTATACGCTCAACACCTGGGACGGCGGCAAGCCGCGCCGCTCGCACTTCGCACAGGTGAGCGAAGGCAAGCCGGGCCGCGGCGAGGCGAGCTGGAACGCCGACCCGAACGACAACCGGGCCGGCGACCCGCTGGGCAGCGTCCGCTGGAGCAAGGGCTGCTGGATCAACACCCGCGTGAAAATCTGCGCGCGCTGATCCGCGGGGATGGACGGGTGAGCTTCCGAGTCACCCGGCCCGCTCCGCTGCGGCGGGGAAGTGCGTAGAAGGCCCTTAACCGCGGCGTAATATACGCTGGGTGAAGATCGGCAATCTTGATCGGGAGAGCCCCTGTGTCGCTGAATTGGCTTCGGAAGCTTCGCCGCAAACCCGCCCGCGCGCTGCTGCGAAAGCAGGAGACCTTCCGCGCGATGCAGACCGTGCAATATGACCCGGTTCAGGCCGCCTATGAGGCGCAGTGCGGCTGAGCCGAGGCCCGCTTCACGCGCCGTCCGCCGGGCGATGATAGAGATGGAGCGGGTGAAGGGAATCGAACCCTCGTCGTAAGCTTGGGAAGCTTCTGCTCTACCATTGAGCTACACCCGCACGGCAGCACTCGGCTGCTCTGCTCGCGTTCCGCCCGACAGGCCGGCGCGAGACAGGCCAAGTGCCACGGCGCGGACGGTATCGTCAACGCAGATTCGGCGCCCCTCCGCAGTTGATATGCCGATCGCGCGGGGCCTCGCCGCCGCGTTTGATCCAGGTGAGTTGCTGCAATGCCGCTCCTGACCTAAGCCCGGGCCGAAGCATGGAGTTTGCGGCATCGTGACGGACGGGATCAACAAGGCACGGACGGGCATCACCGGGTTCGACGATCTGACGCTGGGCGGTTTGCCGAGCGGACGGCCGACCCTGGTGTGCGGATCGGCCGGGTGCGGCAAGACGCTGTTCGCGTCGACCTTCCTGATCAACGGCGCACGCGAAGAAGGCGAGCCCGGCGTCTTCGTGACCTTCGAGGAGCGCCCGGTCGATATCGTCGACAATGTCGCCTCGCTCGGCTTCGGGCTCGGCGATCTGGTCGCGCAGAAGAAGATCCATATCGAGCATGTCTCGATCAATCCGGCCGAGCTCGCCGAAGTCGGCGACTATGACCTCGAAGCATTGTTCCTCCGGCTGGAGCTGGCCGTCGACGAGATCGGCGCCAAGCGCATCGTGCTCGATACGATAGAGAGCCTGTTCTCCGCCTTCCAGAACCCCGCGATCCTGCGCGCCGAAATCCGCCGCCTGTTCGACTGGCTGAAGGAAAAAGGCCTCACCGCAGTGATCACCGGCGAACGGGGCGACGGTTCGCTCACGCGCCAGGGGCTGGAGGAATATGTCTCGGACTGCGTGATCCTGCTCGATCACCGCGTCCACAACCAGGTCTCGACCCGCCGCCTGCGCATCGTCAAATATCGCGGCACTGCGCATGGCACCAACGAATATCCCTTCCTGATCGGCGAGGACGGCTTCAGCGTGCTGCCGGTCAGCTCGCTCGGGCTGGGGCACCGCGTGTTCGACGAGCGGATCGCCAGCGGGATCGACGATCTCGACGCGATGCTCTCGGGCGGCGGCTTCCACCGCGGCAGCTCGGTGCTGCTGAGCGGCGTCGCCGGCTCGGGCAAGAGCACGATCAGCGCGTCCTTCGCGCACGCCGCCTGCCAGCGCGGCGAGCGCGCGCTCTATTTCTCCTTCGAGGAATCTGAGCAGCAGACCGTGCGCAACATGCGCTCGATCGGCATGGATCTTCAGCCCTGCATCGATGCCGGGCTGCTCGCCTGCATCGCGGCGCGCCCGACCTTCTACAGCCTCGAGACCCATCTCGCGGTGATGCTGCGCGAGATCGAGCGCTTCCAGCCGTCGCTCGTCGTGCTCGATCCGATTTCCGCCTTCATCGATATGGGCGATCCGCTCGAAGTGCAGTCGATGCTGCTGCGGATGATCGACTATCTCAAGAGCAAGGGGATCACCGGCGTCTTCACGCACCTCACCCATGCCCAGGGCGAAGCCAAGACGGATGCCGGCCTGTCCTCGCTGATGGATGCATGGATCCTGCTGCTCAATCGCGAAGTCCATGGTGAGTTCAACCGCGAGCTCTATCTGCTCAAGGCGCGCGGCATCTCGCATTCGAACCAGGTCCGCGAGTTCGTGATGAGCGCCAGCGGCATCCGCCTGATCGAACCCTATCTCGGCGCTGCCGGTGCCCTCACCGGATCGTCCCGGCGCTATGAGGAAGCGCGCACCCGCCGCGAGGAAGCCGTTCGCACTGCCGAAATTGCGCGGCTGCAGGAGAAGATCGCCCAGCGCCGCCGGCGCACCGAAGCACAGATTGAAGTGCTCACCGCCGAACTGGAAGCCGATGAAATCGAACTGAAAAGCATCGTCGATCAGGAAAATAGCTATCTTACCCAGGTAAAGGTCGACGCAGCGGAGATGGCCGCAAGCCGCGGAGCGGGCAAGGCGTGACCAAGGGACGAGACATGGAAGAAACACGAACGCCGTTGAAGCTCACGCTCTATGTCGCGGGACAGACACCCAAGTCGGTCGCGGCGATCCGCAATCTCGAGCGGATCGCGTCCGAGCACATGGCGGGCGAAGTCGAAGTCGAAGTGATCGATCTGCGCCAGCATCCGCAGCTTGCGCGCGAGCACAATATCGTCGCCATCCCCACCCTGGTCCGCTCGCTGCCCGTCCCCGTCGCGAAGATCATCGGCGATCTGTCGGACGAGGAAAAGGTCCTGGTCCATCTCAAGGTCGAAGGCTGAGATGGCGACTGCCGAGCCGACGCGTATCGAGGATCGCGAAGCCGATCTCCGCCGCCGCCTGGCCGAGGCCGAGGATACGCTGCGCGCGATCCGCGACGGTGAAGTCGATGCGCTGGTGGTACGCGGCGCCCAATCGGACGAAGTCTTCGCGCTGGGCGGGCAGGACAGCTACCGCGCCTTCATGGAGGCGATGGACATCGGCGCGGCCGCGCTGGATGGCGACGGCGCGCTGATCTACGCAAATTCGGCCCTGTGCGGGATGTTCGGCCGCACCGCCAAGAACCTGCAGCAGGACGGCATCTTCGCCGCTCTGGGCGAGGAAGGCGCACGCGCGGTCCGCGCGCTGATCGCCGAAGTCGACGGCAATCGCCGCAGCCGGCAGGTCGCCCTGCCCTGCGCCGGCGGATACTGCCATGTCGAGGTGACCGCCGCGCCGGTCGCTTTGGGCTTCGGGCATGGCCATGCGCTCACCTTCACCGACGTCACCGAACGGATCGAAGCGGCTGCCGCGCATGAGAGCGACCGCATCGGCCGCGCGATCATGGCGTCTTCGAACGAAGCCGTCGTCGTGTGCAACCGCGACGGCCGCGTCACGCATGCCAATGCCGGGGTGCGCCATTTCCACGACGGTAGCACGATCGGCAAGCCGTTCGACGAAGCGTTTCCGCTCGCATTCGCATTGAGTTCGGGCCTGATGGTCGGGAGCGACCTGATCGGGGTGGCGCTGGCGGGCACGGCCGTGCGCGGGGTGGAAGCCACGCTGACGCTGGACGGACGTACCCAGGATGTCCTGCTGAGCGCAGGGCCGCTGCGGCAGTCGGGCGAGACGATCTATGGCTGCATCGTCACGATGGCCGACGTGACCGAGCGCCGCGCGACCGAAAAGCGTCAAGCGCTGCTGATGGGCGAACTCACCCACCGCGTGAAGAATACGCTGACGCTGGTGATGTCGATCGCCAACCGCACCATTTCCGGCGCGAAGGACATGGCCGATTTCCGCGTCTCGTTCGGGCAGCGGCTCCAGGCGCTCGCCGCGACGCACACCCTGCTTGCCGACGGCGTTTGGGATGGGCTGACGCTGGAGGAACTGATCAATGCCGAGCTGGCGCCCTATGTCACCGTCGGCAGCGAACGCGTGCGGCTGGAGGGTGTCGCCGTTCGAGTGGTGCCCGACGCGGCAGTGGCGCTGGGGCTGATCTTCCACGAGCTGGTGACCAACGCCGTGAAATATGGCGCGCTGTCGAACGAAACCGGGCGCATCGCGATCAGCGCATCCGCCGTCGGCGACATCACCGAGATCATCTGGCAGGAAGATGGCGGGCCGGCGGTCAGCGTTCCCGAGAAGATGGGGTTCGGCCAGACGGTGATCGCCCGCGGCCTGGGCCAGCACGGCCAAAAGAGCACCAAGGTGGAGTTCCGCCCGGAGGGGCTGGTCTGCCGCATGTATGTGGGCGCGGAACAGGCGCGGCACCCCTGATGCCCTTGGCGGGCCCGTTCACGTGTTGACCTGACCCGAATGGCCAGTAGCGTCGCCAGCCTTCACATCGGGAGATCGGGCATGCGGGTTTCGGGCGTTTCGGCACTTCTTGGTTTGGCGCTGATCGCCGGTACGGCCCAGGCGCAGTCGAACCCGCAGGCCGAGGCGCAGGCGCTGGATCTGCTCAAGCGCGGCATCGCGTTCCGCACGGTGGCGGGCGCGGGCAACCAGACCTTCGACTACGCCACCTACCTCAAGGGCGTGCTCGTCGCCGGCGGCTTCGCGAACGACGATGTGCGCGTCGAGAGACTGGGGGATACGGCCTATCTGGTTGCGCGCTATCGCGGGACCGGCAAAGCGGCGAACGGCGCGAAGCCGATCCTGATCTCCGGCCATATGGACGTGGTCGAGGCCAAGCCCGCCGACTGGGAGCGCGACCCGTTCACGCCGATCATCGAGAATGGCTATATCTTTGGCCGCGGTGCCAGCGACATGAAGTACGACCTCTCGACGCTCACCGCGACGCTCGTGCAGTTGAAGCGCGAAGGATTCAAGCCGGGCCGCGACATCGTCCTGCTGCTGTCGGGCGACGAAGAGACCGCGATGAAGACGACAGCCGCCCTCGCAGATCAATATCACGACGCAGAGCTGCTGCTCAACATCGATGGCGGCGGCGGCGAGCTGGACGAGAGCGGCAAACCCGTGATCTTCGGACTGCAGGGTGCCGAAAAGACCTATGGCGATTACGAGCTGAGCGTCACCAACCCGGGTGGCCATTCAAGCGCGCCGCGCAAGCCGAACGCGATCTATCAGCTCGCCCGCGCATTGGAGCGCTTGGGGGACCATGAGTTTCCCGGCCAAGTGAATGAAGTGACAAAGGCGAGCTGGCGCGCCTCTGCGGCGCAGGCCAAGGATCCCAAGATCGCCGAGGCGATGCGCCGGTTCGCCGCCAATCCGAACGACCTGGAGGCGCGGGCAGCGCTGCGCGCCGATCCAGGGTTGATCGGGCAGACCGGCACGACCTGCGTCGCGACGATGGTCGCGGCGGGACATGCCCCCAACGCCCTGCCCCAGCGCGCGACGGCGACAGTCAATTGCCGCATCTTTCCCGGCACCTCGGTCGAGCAGATTCAGGCCCGGCTCAGCGAAGTGGTAGCCGATCCGGAAGTGAAGGTGCGCTATATCGACAGCGGCACGGTCGCCAGCGACGCTTCGCCGATGCGGGCCGACCTGATGCAGCTGGTTACCCGCGCGGTGCATGCGCGCTTCAAGGACGTGCCGATCGTACCGGTCATGGCGGCGGGGGCGAGCGACAGCATGTGGTTCCGCGCCAGGGGCGTGCCGAGCTATGGCGTCAGCCCGATCTTCATGAAGTCATCCGACAGCTTCTCGCACGGACTGAACGAGCGCACGCCGCTGAGCGAGATCACGCCGTCGATTACCTATTACAAGACGCTGCTGACCGGGCTGGCCAAGTAGCGATCCGCAATCAGATCCCGCCCTCGACCGGTGCCCTGCCCTGCGCTTCCAACGCGGCGAGCAGGGCGTCGGCACAGGCGTCGAGCATGCCTTGATCCGTCGCGCGCACCACGAAGTTCGCGCCGACCCGGCCTTCGCGGAAGAACGGGTAGCTGCCGATCGAAACCCCGGCATGGGCGCGCTCGGTGTGGCGCAGCAGGTCGGCGATCTCGCTCTCGGCGACCCAGGCGCCGAGCGTGCGGGCGAGCACCGGTAGCCCGCCCTCGAGCGAACCGGTCAGCGCGTCGAGCATGCCGGCGGCGATGTGCGGCACGCCGGCCAGGATGAAGATGTTGCCGTGGCGGATACCCGGCGCGCCCGACATGCGGTTGGGGATCAGGTCGGCGCCCTCCGGCACCCGCGCCATACGCAGCCGCGCGTCGGTGAGCCCGCCGCGTGTCGCGTAATAGTCCTCCAGCGCCGCGCGCGCTTGCGGATGGACGACAACGGGTACGCCAAGCGCCGCGGCGATGGCATCGACGGTGATGTCGTCATGCGTCGGGCCGATGCCGCCGGTGGTGAAGAGGTAGTCGTTGCGTGCGCGCAGCGCGTTCACCGCCTCGACGATCGCGCCTTCGACGTCGGGCACGATGCGCACTTCGGCGAGCCTGATGCCCTGCACGTTCAGCCAGCTGGCCAGCTGTGCCACGTTCTTGTCCTGCGTGCGGCCGGACAGGATTTCGTCCCCGATCACCGCCAGTGCCGCCGTCCAGATGCGCTCGCCCATTGGGTAGCCGTACGATCTCGCAAACCGCGGTGCAAACGCCTATATGGCCGCGCATGACCGAATATGTGACCGTCACCCCCGACACGCCGCACGCCCGCACGAATGCCATCAAGCTGCATGGCCCAGAGGGTTTCGCCGGCATGCGCAAGGCGGGGCGGCTGGCAGCCGAGATCCTGGACGCGCTGGTGCCGCACGTCGTGCCGGGTGTCTCCACCCAGGCGCTGGACGAGATCGTCCGGTCGATGACGCTCGATGCCGGCGCAGTGCCGGCCACCCTGGGCTATCGCGGCTACACGCATTCGAGCTGCATCTCGATCAACCATGTCGTGTGCCACGGCATTCCGTCCGACGCGCGCACGCTCAAGGATGGCGACATCCTGAACGTGGACGTGACGCCGCTGCTCGACGGCTGGCACGGCGACAGCAGCCGCATGTACCTGGCCGGAGACGTACCGATCAAGGCGCGGCGGCTGGTCGACGTCACCTATGAATGCCTGATGCTCGGTTTGGAGCAGGCAAAGCCGGGTAACCATCTGGGCGACATCAGCCATGCGATTCAGCGTCATGCCGAGAAGCACCGCTATGGCGTGGTTCGCGATTTCTGCGGCCACGGCATCGGGCAGGTCTTCCACGATGCGCCCGAGGTGGTTCATGTCGGCCGCCCCGGCACCGGACCCGAGCTTCGCCCCGGCATGATCTTCACCGTCGAGCCGATGATCAACATCGGCCGCGCCGACGTGAAGGTGCTCGACGACGGCTGGACGGCGGTTACCCGCGACCGCTCGCTGTCCGCCCAGTTCGAGCATTCGATCGGCATCACCGACGACGGGTGCGAGATCTTCACGCAGAGCCCGGCAGGACTGGATCGCCCACCCTATTGATGCGGTCGAGGCGGAGCGACGGTACCGCCGCTCCGCCCAAGCTCAGCGCGCGCGATAGGCGCGGCCCGACTGGATCAGCCGCTGGCGTGCGGTGTTGCCGGGCACGGCGATATGCAGTGCGGGATCATATTCCTTGCCCACCGCTTCGCCGTCCGCGGGTACCCAGATCTGGACCACCGTATTGGTGTATCCCTGCGGCAGATAGCGGACATAATAGCCGTCCGGATGAAGGCTCCAGCGTCCGGTCGGCACGTCCAGGCTTCCCTCGCCGACCGGCGCCATGCCCGCCAGCACGGCGACGCGCTCAAGCTCGGCGAAGCTGGTCCCGGGCGACGCAAGCATGCTGCGCAGATTCGCCTCGGCCTGCATCACCTGGCGCAGTTCGCGCGGCAGATTGTCGGCGATCGGGCCACGGGTGAGGAGATCGAGCGCATTGCGGTTCAGCGATGCGATCTGGCGGGGGCTCAACAGCTGGGCGGCCACCGCCTGGTGCTCGGTCGCCAGATCCTCGAAGCGGGCACGTGCGAGGATCGCCCAGAGCAGCGTCTGGATCTCGTGCTGGTCGATCTGCGGATGCGCGACCGAGTTGCGCACGATGGTGATCACTGCATCGCGTGCAGAGCCCTCGGGCGGTGCGAACAGATAGCCATCGCCGCCACCGGGTCCGTGCGTGCCCGCCTGAAGGCAGTAGCTCTGGTCGTGGAACTCATAGAAGCCGGGCTGAAGCACGAAGCCGCCAGCGGGCGTGCGGCGGAGCTCCGTCAGTGCCCGCTTCGGCTCGGCAGGCACGAAACCGTCCCTGTCGGGCGCTTCCCATTGCGCGTCTTCCAGGCTGGTCGTGATCGGCGCTCGCCGCAGTTCCGGCATGCGGATGCCGGCCTTTTGCGCAAGCTTGCCGAGCCCGCCGAATTGCGCCTGTGCCGGCGCCGGACACAAGGCCAGGGACACCGCGCCCAGCACGGTTCCCAACATCCAAATCTTCATTTCCGCCCCCCTTGGCAGTCGCCGATCCTCGTCCCCTACACGGGCTTGATCCGGTTCACCACCGACGGCGGCGCGGTCGCGCGGCGGGCTTTCAGGGCCTCAGGCGCGGCCTGACCGTCAGTGGTCGCGCTTGGATGGTTGAGACCAGAAGCGGATGGCTTCGGCTGCGGCGTTGGCGTCTAGATCGCCGACCCGGCTGGTGATCTTGAATTCGCGCCGCCGTTCGGGCGGCAATGCCAGCAGCCCATGTACCATGATGATCAGCGGCCCGGTAGCAACCGGTTCGTGCGCGTCGTCCGCGCAGGTCTCCGTCGCGGTGCAGGCGCAGCGGTATAACGCCGCCGGCGTGCTCATCGAGAAGAACTTATCGGCGAACAGACCCCCCATAACCTTCAGAAACGTGAAGGATTGATTTTGGTTCCGGTGCGCGGGTGGGTCGAGCAGGCTGCCATCTGATCGGGCAGCGGCAGTGGCGCTGCCCGATCGCTAGGCACTTGCTGTAGCCAACGGGGCGTGTAACCCAAGGGTTGCAGCCGCTGCGGGCCTGGCACGGTTGTTGCGATACGCGCGTTGGGGGTAGCGCCTCGGATCCTGGGGGTAGACCGTGAAAAAGATCGAAGCCATCATCAAGCCGTTCAAGCTCGATGAAGTGAAGGAAGCTCTGCACGAGGTGGGCGTCAGCGGGATCACCGTGACCGAAGCCAAGGGCTTTGGCCGGCAGAAAGGGCATACCGAACTGTATCGGGGTGCCGAATATGTCGTCGATTTCCTTCCCAAGGTGAAGCTCGAGGTCGTGGTCGAGGATGCGCTCGCAGAGCGGGTGGTCGAGGCGGTGGCGAACGCCGCGCAGACCGGCCGCATCGGCGACGGCAAGATCTTCGTCATCCCCGTGGAGACGGCGCTCCGCATCCGTACCGGCGAGCGTAACGAAAACGCTATTTGACGGGTACCCTCGCAGAGGCGAATGCTGCACCTGCACAAGCAACAAAATTGCCCGATTCGACGGGCACACGAAAGAGAGCGAAAGGGCTTACCATGGCGAACTCGGCCAGCGATATCCTCAAGATGATCAAGGACCAGGAGATCGAATGGATCGATCTCCGCTTCACCGACCCCAAGGGCAAGTGGCAACATCTGACCATGGTCGCGTCGGTGATCGGTGAGGACGAGCTGACCGATGGCCTGATGTTCGACGGCTCCTCGATCGAGGGCTGGAAGGCGATCAACGAGTCCGACATGGTGCTCAAGCCCGATCTGGACGCGGTGTGGTCCGATCCGTTCTCGGCCACGCCGATGCTGATCCTGGTGTGCGACATCGTCGAGCCGTCGACCGGCGAGCTCTACACCCGCGATCCGCGCTCGACCGCCAAGCGTTCGGAAGCCTATCTCCAGTCGCTGGGCATCGGCGACACCGTTTATGTCGGACCCGAAGCCGAGTTCTTCATGTTCGACGACGTGCGCTTCGAGAACAGCTATTCCACCAGCTATTACGCGATCGACGATATCGAATTGCCGGGCAATTCGGGCCGCGAGTATGAAGCCGGCAACATGGGGCATCGTCCCCGCGCCAAGGGCGGCTATTTCCCGGTCGCGCCGGTCGACAGCGCCGTCGACATTCGCGGCGAGATGGTCTCGACGATGCTCGAAATGGGCCTGCCCTGCGACAAGCATCACCACGAAGTCGCCGCCGCGCAGCACGAGCTGGGCCTGACCTATGGCACGCTGGTGCAGACCGCCGACCGCATGCAGATCTACAAGTATGTCGTGCACCAGGTCGCGCATGCCTATGGCAAGACCGCGACCTTCATGCCCAAGCCGATCAAGGAGGATAACGGCTCGGGCATGCACACCCACTTCTCGATCTGGGACAAGGGCAACCCGCTGTTCGCCGGCAACGGCTATGCGGGCCTGTCCGACATGTGCCTGTATTTCATCGGCGGCGTGATCAAGCACGCCAAGGCGCTGAACGCCTTCACCAACCCGTCGACCAACAGCTACAAGCGACTGGTCCCGGGCTATGAAGCGCCGGTGCTGCTGGCCTATTCGAGCCGCAACCGCTCGGCATCGTGCCGCATCCCGTACGGTGCAGGCAGCAAGGCAAAGCGCGTCGAGTTCCGCTTCCCGGACGCGCTCGCCAACCCGTATCTCTGCTATGCGGCGCTGCTGATGGCGGGACTGGACGGCATCCAGAACAAGATCCATCCGGGCGATCCGATGGACAAGAACCTGTACGATCTGCCGCCGGCCGAGCTGGAGCAGGTGCCGACGGTGTGCGCATCGCTGCGTGAAGCGCTGGACAGCCTCGAAGCCGATATGGACTTCCTGCTGAAGGGCGACGTGTTCACCCGCGACCAGATCGAGGCCTATGTCGAAATCAAGCGTGCCGACGTGGCACGTTGGGAGATGACGCCGAGCCCGGTCGAGTACGACATGTACTACAGCGCGTAAGCAGGCCGGATTTACGATCGAGAGGCGCTTCGGCTCATGCCGGGGCGCCTCTTTCTTCGATGTGCCAACTTGCCGGAGGGGGCTGGCAGAAAATCCTTAACCCCCCGCTGCTAGCGCCAAGCTATGTATCCGAAGTTGCAGCCTTCTTTCTGCGCGAACGAGCCGCCACCCCTTCCTTCGCACATCCTGGACCTGACGCGTCGCGGTCTTCGGCTTCGACACAGGCGCAGTAGCCCTGCAAGTGCGTCGGCTGGGCGTCGGGGCCGCCGATGAAGCGATTACCAGAAATCGCCAGGGAAAGGTTACACCGGCTCCGCGGTTAGCGGTGTCCTCTCACTTACCGAACGCAACGTCCTGGCAAGCTCGTCGACTGAATAAGGCTTGCGCAGCAAGTCGAACCCGCGCGTTCCACTCTCCGCCAGGATGTGGCTATATCCACTGGTCAGCACGATCGGCAGCGCGGGATAGAGCCCCCGGATATCGTCGGCCAGTTCCAGACCCGACCGGCCGGGCATCACCACATCAGTGAAGACCGCGTCGTAGAGGTGCGCCGCCCGGCCCAGTTCCGCCAAGGCGGCTTCCGCCGTCGGCACCCAGTGCGAGCCATAGCCGAGCTCCGCGAGCGCACTGGTGGCGAACTCGCCGACTTCCTTGTTATCCTCGACGACCAGGATGCACGCGCCGGCTTCCAATGGCCTGCCGACCGGCGCGGACACCTCGTCCTCTCCACCGGGTGGAACTGTCTGGGGCAAGTAGAGCGTGAAGGTAGCGCCTTGACCCGGCGCGCTGTCCACCACCACTTCGCCCCCCGACTGCTTGGCGAAGCCGAACACCTGGCTGAGGCCCAAGCCAGTACCGTGACCGACGCTCTTCGTCGTGAAAAACGGCTCGAAGATGTGCTCGATCTTGTCGGCGGCGATCCCGCTGCCGGTGTCCTGGAGCGAAATGGCGATGGCCGACATCGTCCGCGTGGGGTGACGGCGCATCGCCGGCAAGGCTTCGACCTGTTCGACGGTTATGGTCAGCGTCCCGGCACCGTCCATCGCATCGCGCGCGTTGACTGCGATGTTCACGATCGCAGTGTCGAACTGGCTGGGATCGGCGTTCACCCAGCATGGTGCCTCGGGCATCGCGTAGCGCACCTCCATCCGAGATCCGGCAAGAGTGCCCAGCATGTCCTTCAGCTCGCCGATGCTGGCGACAGCGTCGAATATCTCCGGCTCAAGCGTCTGGCGCCGGGCGAAGGCGAGCAACTGGCTGGTGAGCCGGGTAGCACGATCGGCGGTGTCGGCGATCGCATCGACATAGCGGACACGCTTAGCCTCGGTCAGGCTGGGGCGGCGCAGCAAGTCCACCGATCCGCGGATCACGGTCAGCAGATTGTTGAAATCATGGGCGACGCTGCCGGTCAGCTGGCCCACGGCTTCGACCTTGTGTGCCTGACGCAGCGCTTCTTCGGTCTGGCGCAACGTCTCCTGCTGCGCGCGTTCGGCAGTCATGTCGCGGCCAGTCAGGAAGACTAGATTGCCACTCACCGCCGCGACCCACGCGACATGATGGACGGCTCCGGTCCTGTGCAGATGCCGCACTTCGAAGGCGAAGCCCGGGGCAGCATCGGCATCCATTGCCGCCAGAGCACTTTCGATCTTCACGCGATCTTCTGGATGCACCAAATCGACGAAGGTCGCCCCCTCCACCTCGACCGGCGCAAAGCCCAGCGTCTGGCTCCAGGCGGCGTTCGCTTCGCGGACGACCCAGTCGGACGAAATCGCCGCCTGGAGATCGGGCGAGAAACGCCAGAGCCGATCGAGTTCGGCCGCACTCTCCTCCAGGCTGGCCTGCATGCGCCGTTCGGCGGCGACACGCTCGGTCTGATCAAGCATCGCGCCAACCATGCGGATCGCGCGCCCGTCTTCATTGCGGATCACATAGCCGCGGTCGCGCACGTCGGCATAGCTGCCATCCGACCGGCGAAAGCGATATTCGCCGATCCAGTCGCTCCCCTCGCCATCGATCACTTCATGGATGGCGTGATCGACACGCGCACGATCTTCGGGATGGATCTGCTCGATCCACCAGCTGCCGCTCGGCACGACGTCTTCGGGCTGATGGCCATAGGCGGTGTGCAGCGCCTCGTTCCACGCGACGCGGTCCGCGGTCAGGTCCCAGTCCCAGATGGCGTCGTTGGTCGCCCGGCCGGCAAGGCGCAGGCGCTCTTCGGTCTCCTGGACCCGAAGCTGCGCCAGCCGCTCCTTGGTGACATCCTGAACGGTGCCGACCAGGCGCAGCGGCTGCCCGTCCTCGAAGTAGGCCTGCCCGCGCGCAGACACATAACGCAGCCGGCCATCCTCGATGCCGATGGTGCGGTACTCGGTTTCAAAGGTTCCCGGACCGCTCGCGTCGAGCGCGGCCACGACGTCGGCGTCGGCACGCGCACGATCGTCAGGATGTACCCCGCGAAGAAAGGCCTCTTCATAGCTCACCGGTGTGCCCGGACGGAGCCCGAACAGCTCGCGGCAGCGATCGTCCCATTCGAGCAGATTCTCGGGAATCCGGTAGTCGAAGGTGCCTAGCCGCGCAGCGCGTGTGGCAACTGCGACACGTTCCCGGCTGAGTTCCAGCGCGCGCCGGGTGGCATGCTCGTCCGTGATGTCGCGCAGCGCCTTGACGAAGCCTGGGCCGGCGGTGCCGGACAGGGGCGTGAGCGCGCCATGCGCATAGAAACAGCTGCCGTCCTTCCGCAGGTGCCACCGCTCGTCGGAGGCGCGGCCCTGACTGCGGGCCGTGGCCATCTCGTGCTCCGGGACGCCCGCGGCACGATCCTCCGGCGTGAACAGCCGCTCGGCGGAGCGGCCGAGCATCTCGTTTTCGGTCCAGCCGAAGATCGTCTCGGCACCCTTGTTCCAGCTGGTGACGTTCCCGTCCTCGTCGAAGGCGAAGATGGCGCTGTCGATCGCGGAGTCGACGATCGAACGGTACCGGTCGCGTGCTGCTTCGGCTTCGCGTGCAGCCTCCGACCGGGCCAGCGCGTCCTCACGGCGCTCCAACGCAAGCCGCAGCTCGAGCAGGGAAACCACTTGCTGACCCAGCTGCCGCAGGATGTCCTGCTGCGCGGCATCCAGTCCCCCGGGGCGGGGCGCCGTGTCGATCGCGCACAGGCTTCCCAGCGCGACGCCCGCGGCCGTGACCAGCGGCACCCCGGCATAGAAACGAATGTGGGGCGCCTGAGTGACCAGCGACATCGCCGCTGTGCGTGGATCACGTGACAGGTCTTCGATCTGGAAGATGTCGCGCTGACGAATGGCCAGCGCGCAGACCGACGTGTCGATGCCGGTCTCGCCAGCGCTCGTGCCCACCTTCGCCTTGAACCATTGGCGATCTTCGTCGACCAGGCTGATCAAGGCGATCGGCACCTGACAGATCGTCTGCACCAGCGCGACGATCTGATCGAAATGCGGCTCCGGCGGGGTGTCCAGGATGTTGAACCGCCGCAGGGCGCTCAGGCGTTCATGTTCATTCGGCATGTCGTGCTGCGTGAGGACCCCGGGAACCCGTGGGTGGGGGTTCTAATCCCGAACCGCTTAGAACAGCCACGCAGTGCGCTCAAGCGGCCATGCACGTCGACCTCATTGAAGCCGGGTCGAGAGCGCATACCTACGCCTGCTCAATTGCAACGGAGCTTTCCGAATGTCCTCAACCGATGCCGGCGTGCTGTTTCGCCCCTTTCGCATCAAGTCGCTCGAACTGAAGAACCGCATCGTCATGGCTCCGATGACCCGCGCCTTCGCGGCGAACGGGTCCCCGGCGAAGCACAAGCCGGCTATTACCGCCGCCGCGCCGAGGCCGAGGTCGGCCTGATCCTGTCCGAAGGCACCGTGATCGACCGTCCTGCGTCGCGCAACATGGCTGGTATCCCGTTCTTTCACGGCGACACCGCGCTGGCAGGGTGGCAGCAGGTGTTGACCGAGGTGCATGCGGCCGGCGGCAAGATGGGTCCGCAGATCTGGCATACCGGATCGACCAAGGGATCGGACGGCTGGGAACCTGAAACGCCCGTCGAAAGCCCGTCCGGGCTGCTCGCCCCGGGCACCCCGCGCGGCGACGCGATGAGCGAGGAAGCGATCGCGGATACCGTTGCCGCCTTCGCCCGGGCGGCCGCCGACGCCAAGCGGCTCGGCTTCGACACAGTCGAGATCCACGGCGCGCACGGCTATCTGATCGACCAGTTCTTCTGGTCGGGCACCAACGAGCGTGCCGATCGCTATGGTGGCGCCACGATCCGCGAGCGCGCGCGCTTTGCCGGCGAAGTCGTCTCGGCCATTCGGGAAGCGGTCGGACCTGACTATCCGATCATCTTGCGGGTGAGCCAGTGGAAGCAGCAGGATTATACGGCCAAGCTGGCCGAAACGCCCGAGTTGCTGGCCGACTGGCTGCAACCGTTGGTAGATGCCGGCGTCGATGTGCTGCACTGCTCGCAGCGCCGCTTCTGGGAGCCCGAATTTCCGGAGCTCGACGGCGAGAAGGGGCTGAACTTCGCCGGCTGGGCCAAGAAGCTGACCGGAGCGGCGACGATCAGCGTGGGATCGGTCGGCCTGTCCGGCGAGTTCCTGGCGGCGTTCGGCGGTGAGGGTTCGACAACGGTCGGGCTGGAACGGCTGGTCGAGCGGATGGAACGCGACGAGTTCGATCTGATCGCCGTCGGCCGGGCGCTGATCAGCGACCCGAACTGGGCCGCCAAGGTCAAGGCGAACGACCGCGACAGCCTCAAGGGCTTCGACGCCGCCGCGCTTCGCGAACTCGTCTAACCTTCACGGCATCAACAGCGTCGAGCCCGTCGTGTCGCCCGCTTCGAGCGCACGATGGGCTTCGGCGGCATCCTCCAAGGCGAAACGCTGGCCGATCTCGGCGCGAACCTTTCCCGCTTCGAGCAGAGCGAAGAGGCGCCCCACGCCCGCGGCGCGCTCTTCGGGCGTGACGTAATAGTCGTACAGCTTGGGGCGGGTGACGAAGAGCGAGCCATGGTCGTTGAGCGCGCCTAGCCGGACGCCCTCGACCGGGCCGCTGGCGTTGCCGTAGCTGACCACCAGCCCGCGGCGGGCACACGCCTGGAGCGAGGTCTGCCAGGTTGCCGCGCCGACGCCGTCGAATACCACCGGCACGCCGTCCCCGCCGGTGATCTCACGCACCCGGGCCGCGACGTCGTCGGTCCGCGAGAGCAGGACGTGATCCGCGCCCGCCGCCTGCGCGACCGCCACTTTATCCGGGCGGCCGACCGTGCCGATCACGGTCGCTCCCACCGCCTTTAGCCATTGGACCAGTATCTGCCCGACCCCGCCCGCGGCGGCGTGCACCAGCACGGTCCAGCCCGGCTGCACCTTGGCGGCACGTTCCACCATGAACTCGACGGTGCAGCCCTTGAGCATCGCCGCTGCCGCGACGCTCTCGTTGACGCCGGAGGGCAGTTTGAAAAGGCTGGCGGCGGCGACATTGCGGGCCGTGGCATAGGCGCCGATCGCGCCGAAGGTGGCCGCGCGGTCGCCGACTTCCAGGCCGGCGACGCCCTCGCCTACCGCTTCGACTACCCCGGCGGCTTCGACGCCCAATCCGCTAGGCAAGGGCACGGTGTACAGGCCGGAGCGGTGGTAGGTGTCGATGAAGTTGAGCCCCACCGCGGTGTTGCGCATCCGCACTTCGCCCGGTGCGGGATCGGGCAGGTCGACATCGATCCAATCGATCACTTCCGGCCCGCCGGTCCGCTCGATCCTTGCCGCCCGTACCATGCCGCTTCTCCGTCCCGCCTAAATCGCCGCGTTCCATAGGATATCGAGCGACCGCACTACCAGCACGATCAGTGCACCGTGCCGATCGCGCGGGGGATCGACATCAGCAGCACCAGCCGCTCGATCTGACGCCAGCGGCAGAAATGGATGTGGTTGCCGAGATCGCGGCTGCGGTCGGCACGCGCCGCCGCCTCGGAGCCGGCACTCTCGCCGAAAGCGCGGATCAACTCGCTGGCATCGGCCACTTCGCGCACGTCGCCAAGATAAGGCAGGTAGTTCATGATCACTCCGGCACGCCCGGCCACCCGGGACCGGCACAGGCAGGTCTGCCACAAAGATCTGAAGCTTCCGCAGCCGTTCACGGTGAACCGGCGGTAACCATGGCGAGCATGGTGGCGCGGCACGCGCGGGTTCGATACAGCCATGCCATGGCTATTCCCGAACCCAAGACGCCGCTCGCTGGCGGCTGTTTCCTGTCCCTTGCGATCATGATCGGCGTGGTGGTCGGCTTCACCCAGGGGCAGGCGTCGCTCGGCTTCGTGATCGGGCTGGGAGTAGGGCTGGTGCTGGCGATCGCGATCTGGCTGCGCGACCGCGCGCGTTGACGCGTCAGGCTCAGTGTTGATCGCGTACCGCAGAGGCCTCCACGCCAACGATGATGATCGTCAGGAGGATCAACCCGGCACGGTCGGACACCTCCACCCGGAAGTTCGAGCCTTCCCAGATAATCGTGGGGTGATCGCGCATAAACTGAGCCGCATACTCACTCGCCTTGATACGCGCCGTGTTGTGATCGGGTAGCTCCTGGCCAACCTGATCGCGCATGCTGACGCCGTCGGAATAATTGAAGAAGTAACGCATCTCGGCCTCCAATCTCGGAAGAGCCCCAGTGTCTCTTAGCAGCTGGCATCCGAGTAAGCGGTCAGCGGTATTGTTCGAACGCATGAGGATGACAAAGGTCACCGCTGCGGGGAAACTAGCACATTATCGCATAATTGCAGGTTCATTATCGACCGATGCCGAAGGCGATCGCTTCGGCTCAGCCTGGCGCTCTGTCGCGTCAGGACTTGCGCGATGGCAGCACCGCGCCACCTTCCGCTTCGTGCGATCGTCCTAACATGTCATACATTTGGCAACTGAATGCTCGGACGTTCGATCTGCTTGGATGCATCGCTTTTACTTCCACTTGCACCAGTGTGGCGCCTCGTATCCCGATGCGGAAGGGATTGAGCTTCCCTCTTTCGAAGCTGCGCTCGAAGAGGCGTTTCGCGCCGCACGGTCTCTGATGGCCAAGCAGGTGGAATCGAGTCCGCTGCGTTCGGATTGCAGGATCGAGATCGTCGACCGCTACGGTATCCTCCTCGCGACCGTGCCCTGCGAGGAGGCAATTGCCGCTCGTTCGTAGCCGGGGACGAGGAACCCGCCGACTTCGCTGACTTTCATCCTTCGCCGGTTCGATTTGCCTAGACCAGCGAGCGGCTCATCCATGCGACGCGGCCGATCACCTCCGCTTCGCGGTGCCGGCAGAACCGTAGGGGGTAGGCCGGGTTCTCGCTGATCACGTCCAAGCCGCCCAAAGCGGGACGCAGCCGCTTGACCATCAGCGCACCGTCGACGCGGATGACGAAGATGCCGCCGCGCGGGCGCACCTCGCAATGGTCGCGGTCGACGAGGATCTCGTCGCCATCGGCCAGGAGCGGCTCCATCGAGTCGCCTTCGACACGGATCATCGACGCGGCCTGGGGCCTGACACCGAGTTGGCGCAGCAGCGCCGGCGACAGTTCGCCCGGGCGCCGCGCCGCCTCCGCATCGGTCAGCCTGCCCGGTCCCGCGGACGCGCCGATGTCCAGCCGGGCGATTTCCACCAGCGCCGGCACCTCCGGTCCACCCAATCGCGCCTCCGGAACGCCGAAGAAAGCGGCGAGCCGCTGGCGGTCATTCTCCGCCAGCGTCCGCGGACTGCCGCGCCGGACATATTGCTGAAGATAGGCAGGGTTGCGCCCGATCACGCGCGACAGCTCCGCAAAGCCGATGCCGTGCTCGGCCATCAGCCCTTCGAGCGCCGCGCGTCTGCCTGCCTCATCCATAGCCGCTCTCTAGCCATAGGAAATTTCCTAGACAAGTAGGATTTGAAGAACAAAACAAGATCATATGCAGCGACTCGGCAGGAGGCAAGAAGTGTCGGTACAGCGCGAAATCGAGAAATATCTGCGTCGAACCGAGATGACGGCGACGCGGTTCGGCCGGCTTGCGGTGGGCGATCCGCGGCTGGTCAAGGACCTGCGCAATGGCCGCGAGCCCAGGGCGAAGATGGTCGCACGGATCCAGGCGTTCCTCGCCGATCAAGGGGATGCACGATGAGCCGCGGCCCCGATTCGGGTACCTTGCTTGGGCGAGCGCTGCTGGCTGCGGCAGCGGCGGCGGGGTGCCCCGCCAGACTGACTGGTTCCGACTGGAGCCGTTGGGCAAGCGCGACCTTTACCGGCGCGCGGCACACACTGACGTTGGAGGCCCCGCCCTCGATCCAATTGGACGCGTGGCTCGCGGCGTTGCCCGAAGCGGAGTTTCGCCTGCGCGGTCATCTGGTCGCGGACATCGCGGTCGCCGGGATGGAGCGCGACAACGGCCGCGTCCTGCTGTGTCTGGAGGCGCTGACGATCGAGGAGCGATAGGCCGTCCGCGCGTCGACCGGTCGCGCGGGTGCGCCGAACCGTGCGGCACGCGAGCAACCCGCCAGACCTTGGACCGTTACGCAGTCGGGCCGACGCGATCGGATGCGCCGGCGAGGTGGAGAGTATGAATGCGTAAGCTTTTGATGACCATCGGCCTGTTGGCTGCCGTCGTTCCGGCCGCGAGCGCCACCGCCGGTGGGGACGCCCAGCGATACCGCAACCGCGAAGTCCGCCAGGAACAGCGCGAATGCCGCCGCGAACTGCGCCGGGCCGACAATCGCCGTGAGTTTAACCGCGAGTTGCGCGAATGCCGCCGCGAGCTCAGCCGAGCCCGCCAGTCCGGCCGGTATCACAATTGGGATCGCCGCTGGCGCAACTGGTAACCGAAAAGGGGGCGCGGTAGTTAAGGCTTCTGCGCCCCTAGTTTCTCTTAGGGGCGCGTCGACATCGGATCAGGCGCGCAGCGCCATGCTGCGCAGGCTCGCCAGAGTGTCTGCCAGCCCCCTGTCCTCCCCACGCGCGATGCGCGGTTCGGAGGCTGCGGGATCCGTTGGGTTCTGCATGCCGCGACGAATGACGCCGCGCTCGAGCCGATCGAGCAGCGCGTGCACCGACGCTTCGGTCTCAGGCCGCGAGAGCCGCTCCTCGACAGGAGCCTCCGCACCGGCCGCGAAGGGATAGCGATCTCCGTCAAGCAGCGCGCGACGGCGCTGCGGAGTCAGCTCGAATACTTCGAAGCGTTCGGGCTGGGGTGTGGCGGGTTCCTCGATTTCCACGACCGGCTTGGGCTTGAGCGGCGGGAGCACCGGCGGCGGCAGCGGCACGTCGGGGACGGCCTGAGGATCGAATGCGGCAAGCGGCTGATCGAGGTCGCGGGGCAGCGGCTGTTCGACCGGGGGGAGGCTCGCCGCGCTTAGCACAGGCGCAACCGGGACAAGCGGCAGCGGCGCATCCTCCGCGGGAAGCTCAGGCCCGGGCATTGGCCGCTCGGCTTGTGCGGCTGCGGGCTTGGGCGGCGTCAATGGCAGCGGCTTGGGGATGTCGCCCGCTCCGACTTCCAGGAAAGGCGTACCCAGATCCCGCGCGGCCATCAACGGCGGGCGGGGCGGCGCGTCGGGATGCGCATCGGCCCGGCGCAGGACGGGGGCGCGCGTGGCGCCTGGCTGTGCCGCCCGGCTGGGGCTGCCGACATCGACATCCTTGGTCCCGAACAGAACGAACAGAGTCAGCCCGGCGACGATGCCGAAAAAGCCGCCGGCGCCGAGCGCGAGGCAGAAACGCGCGGTGAAGCCCAGCGGCGGCTCGGCCGCGGCGATGATCGAAGGGAGCCCGCTATCCATCACCACGCTTTCCAGCATGGCCGTGGGCAACACCAAAGCGGCGAGCGCGGCGAGGCCGCCGACGAAGCCGGCACCGAGCAGGGCCACGGGCATCTTCATGCGTTCACCGGAGGCGTGTGCGACCACGAGTCTCTCATAGGACGACGTTGTGCCAGACTATGGTAAACAGAATCATACCGAGCAACATTGTTGGCCCAATCACGCTCGGCCTCGACGAAAGCCCGCCCCCGGTCGCGCCGGGCCTGCCACTGGCCGCGATCGGCGAACAACCGCGCGACCGCGCTGGACAAGGCTTGCGGATCATCGGGCGCGAACAAGGTGCCGGTGTCACCGTCGCGAATCAGCTCGCGATGGCCGCCGACGTTCGATGCGGCGACCAGGCGCCTTTGCGCCATCGCCTCCAGCGGCTTCAGGGGGGTGACCAGCTCGGTCAGCCGCATCTGCTTGCGGGGGTACACCAGGACATCGACCACGCTGTAGTAACGCCCGACCTCACCATGCGGCACGCGGCCGACGAAGTGGATGCGATCGGCGACCGGCGACGACGCGGCCTGCGCCCGAAGCGCCGACTCCGCGGGGCCGCCGCCCACCAGGACGAGATGCATCGACGGGCGTGCCGCCACCAAAGCGGGCATGGCGGCGATCAGCACGTCCAGTCCTTCATAATCGTAGAAGCTGCCGATGAAGCCGATGGTCTCGCAGCCGGTGACGCCCAGCTGCGACGCCAGGGGTTCGTCATAGCCTAGCGGCTCACCGAACATGCCGAGGTCGACGCCGTTGGGAGAGACGAAGATCTTGGCGCCGTCGATGCCGCGCCCGACCAGATCGTCGCGCAGCCCGTCGCAGATCACCGCGACTCGGTCCGCGCGCCTGACCGCCCGGGTCTCGAGCGCGCGGGTGAGTCGATAGCGCCCGCTTCCTTCGCGCCCGGTTCCGTTGCCGACCGCGGCATCTTCCCAGAAGGCGCGGATCTCGTAGACGAAAGGAAGGCCTAGCCGCTTGGCGGCGCGCTGACCGGCAATCGCGTCGAGCACGGGCGAATGGGCGTGGAGAATGTCCGGACCGAATGCCTTGGCCACAGCCTGGATGCGGCGGGCGAAAGCGCCGACTTCGCGCCACTCCCCGAGCGGCGATGGCGCCGGCTTGAGTGGCGGCGTGCGGAAGAAGCGGAGCCCGTCCACGACTTCGTCGGCGGAGGCGCTCGCGCCGTGGCGCGGCCCGGTGACCGCCGCGACATCCCAGCCGCGCGCGATCTGCGCCTTGAGAATCGCGCGGGTGCGGAAGGTATAGCCGCTGTGCAGCGGCAGGCCGTGGTCCAGGATGTGGAGGATCCGCATGCGGCACGCTTGGCACGCCAGCCCTTAACGGCGCGTCAACCGCGTCCTGATAGGCCGGGTTCGCAACGGGAGCGGCGCAAGGCCCATGATCGACAATCTATCGCTGGGGCTTTCGCATGGGCTGATGCTGCTCGCGGCGTTTCTGCTGCTGCGCCGCCCGGATCTCGACGAGGAGAAGAGCCCGCGGGACGACCAGCCGGGTTCGAAGAAGCGCCGCTGGGGCAAGCCCGATGCGTGACCTCGCCTTCGTCGCCTTCCTGTTCGCATTGCTCGGCACCGGCTTTCGGCGGCCGTTCCTGTTCGTGCTGGCTTATGCCTATATCGACATCGTCTCGCCGCAGCGGCTGACCTATCTGTTGCTGAACTCGATCCCCATTTCGATGATCGCAGTGGGACTGGCGGTGCTCGGCTGGCTGGCGATGGACGACAAGCGCGACGTGCGCATGGCGCCGCGCCAGTTCCTGATCCTCGCCCTGCTCGGCTATTGCTATTACACCACGCGCAACGCCGACTTCAAATTGGAGTCGCTGGACAAGTGGGAATGGGTCTGGAAGGCGCTGGCGTTCGCCGCCTTCCTGCCGCTGACGTTGCGCACCAAGCTGCGGATCGAAAGCCTGCTGCTGTTCATGGTGCTGTCGGCCGCGTCGATCATCATCGTCGGCGGGATCAAGACGCTCGCCTCGGGCGGGGGGTATGGCGAGCTCAACCTGATGGTGTCGAACAATTCGGGGCTGTACGAGGGCTCGACGATATCGACCGTCGCGATCGCGATCATCCCGCTGATCCTGTGGTTCTCGCGGTTCGGCACGATCTTTCCGCCGGACTGGAAGGTGAAGGGCTTTTGCTATGCGCTGATCTTCGCCTGCCTGCTGATCCCGGTCGGGACCTCCACCCGCACCGGACTGCTGTGCATCGGCCTGCTCGCGCTGCTGATGATCCGGGATGCCAAGCGCAAAATGGTCTATCTGAGCGCGCTCGGCTGTCTGGGGCTGGTGGCCATCCCGTTCCTGCCCGCTTCGTTCACCGAGCGGATGGGGACGATCAAGACCTATCAGGGCGATGCCTCCGCCTCCACTCGGCTGGCGGTGTGGCAGTGGACGATCGCCTATGCCAAGGATCACCCGCTGGGCGGCGGGTTCGAGGCGTATCGGCAGAACCGCATCCGCTTCGAAACGGTCAGCGTGGTCGAAGCGGGTGGCCAGGCCACCGTCGGCCGCAACCTGGAAGTCGATCAGGCCCGCGCCTATCACAGCGCCTATTTCGAGATGCTGGGCGAACAGGGCTATCCAGGGCTGGCCCTGTGGCTGGCGATCAACGTCATCGGCATCTTCCGCATGGAAGTGCTGCGGCGACGCTACCGCAAGCCCGAGCCCGGCGAGGAATGGATCAGCCCCCTCGCCTCCGCGCTTCAGAACGGGCACATCATCTACATGCTGGGCGCGACCTTCATCGCGATCGCTTTCCAACCCTTCGTCTACATGCTGATCGGCGCGCAGATCGGGCTCGACACCTATCTAGGCCGCAAGCGCGCAGAAACGGCATGGCGCCCGCTTCGCCGGCAGAAGCTTGCCCCGGCATGAAGCAAGAGCTGAGGGCGCTCACCAGCATGCGCGGGCTGGCCGCCTGGGCAGTGGTGCTGTTCCACATCCGCCAGTCGATCGCCGGCTTGCCGCCCACTGCCGAGGCGCTGCTGGCCAAGGGCTATCTGGCGGTGGACTTCTTCTTCCTGCTGTCCGGCTTCGTGATCTGGCTGAGCGCGGGGGAGACGCTGCGTACCGGCGGGGGCGTGGCGGTGGCGCGGTTCCTTCGCCGCCGAGTCGCGCGCGTCTGGCCGCTGCACCTGTTCATGATGGGGTGCGCGGTGCTGCTTGCCCTCGCGCTGCTCGCCACCGGGCGCCAGCCGGAGCAGTTCCCGTGGGGCGCGCTGCCGCTGCACCTGCTTCTCGTCCAGAATTGGGGGTTCACCGGCGCGCTGGCCTGGAACGATCCGGCCTGGTCGATCTCGTGCGAGGTGGCCGCTTATCTGCTGTTCCCGCTGTTTGTCCGGGCGGTGGACTGGCGCCGCACTCCGTCGAGCGTGATCGTCGCAGCGGTCGCGGGGCTGCTCGTCCTGCTCCACGCGCTCTACGCGCTGAGCGGCGAGGCATCGCTGGGCGCTGCCATTCCCCGCCTGGGCCTGCTGCGCTGCCTGCTGGAGTTCGCGGCCGGCACCGGCGTCGGCGCGCTGTGGCTGCGCTGGCGCGATCGCCGCGGCGTCGCGACGCGGGGCCTGCTGCTGGGTGTGGCGCTGCTCGCTGCCGTCGCGCTTGGCCGCTTGCCGGAGACCTTCGCGGTTCCCGCGGGATTCGCCGCGCTGCTGTTGGCGCTTGCCCTCACCGCGGGGCGCCCGGGCAACCCGCTTGACGCCGCGCCGCTCCATTATCTGGGCGAGATCAGCTACGCGACCTATCTCGGCCATTTCCTGCTGTGGTTCGCCTTCAAGCTGGCACTCGTCGACGCGGGCGGCACGATGGGCCCGGCGCTGCTGGCCCTCTACCTCCTGCTGGTCTTCGCCAGCTCGGCCGCGCTTTATCATCTGGTTGAGCGTCCCGCACAGCGCTGGGTGAACCGGCTGGCGGTGCCGCGCGCGCGGTTCGCCGCCGGCTGACCGGCCGCCCCCGGAACGAACGCGGCCCTCCAGGCATTCACTGGGACCACGCGCGAGGGACATCATGGCAGCCAGCGACATCGTCTATGTCGATGATCAGCAAACCGGAATCACTCGGCGCAAGGTCCGCAACGGATGGGGCTATTGGGATCCCGATGGCGCGCGCATCACCGACCGCGACGAGATCGACCGGCTGAACAAGATCGGCCTGCCCCCCGCTTATTGCGACGCCTGGTTCTGCCCCGATCCCAACGGCCACATCCAGGCGATCGGCTATGACGAGAAGGGCCGGAAGCAATATCGCTACCATCTCGGCTTTCGCGAGGCGCAGGAGGCGGCGAAATATGACCGCTGCGCGGGCTTCGGCCACAGCCTGCCCGGGCTACGCGAGCGAGTCGAAGCGGACCTGAAGCTGCGCGGACTGTGCAAGCAAAAGGCCGTGGCGGCGGTGGTGCGGCTGCTCGACCTGGGCACCATCCGAGTGGGCAACGAGACCTATGCCCAGGAGAATAAGAGTTTCGGCGCGACCACGCTGCGCAAGCGCCACGCCAAGGTGAAGGGCCAGACGCTCAAGCTCCAGTTTCGCGCCAAATCAGGCAAGATGCGGATCATGACGGTAACCGACCGGACGCTGAGCGCGTTCGTGAAGCGCTGCCAGGATCTGCCGGGGCAAAATTTGTTCCGCTGGGTCGACGATGCCGGCGAGAGCCATCCGGTCACGTCGACCGACGTCAATTGCTACATCCAGGAAGCGATGGGCGGGCATTTTTCCGCCAAGCATTTCCGCACCTGGGGCGCCAGCGTGATCGCGTTCCGAACGCTTGCCAGCGCCAAAGACTATGTCGGGTTGAAGTCGATGCTCGAGCCCGTGACCGAAGCGCTGGGCAACACGCCCTCCATTGCCCGGAAATCCTACGTTCATCCGCGGCTGGTATCGCTGGCAAAGGATAAGGCCGCGCAGGCCGAGTTTCGCGCCGGGCTGCGCCTGCCGCGGTCGACGCGCTACCTCACTCGCTACGAGCGTGGCCTGATCCAGTTCCTCGAAGAGGAAATCATCGACGATTTGCAACAGCAAGAGGCTGCCTGACCGCCCGCATGACCAATAAAAGCGCTGCCGCACCCATCCTGCCGCCAGGCCAATCGCTGCAAAGCCAAGTGCGCAACCTGTTCCACGAATCGTTCATGTGGTTCCAGCATCACTGGTTGGAGATCCTGATCTCCGGCGGGATCGCCGCGGCGATCGTGCTGCTGCTCCACGGCATTCGCGCCTGGGCGATCCGGCTGTGCAGCCGCGGCGACGGCACCGCCAGCTGGACGGCGATCATCGGACGGGCGCTGGCAAAGACCGGCAATTTCTTCATCATCATGGCGGCGCTGCAGCTAGTGTCGGGCTATGCCGATCCGCCGCAGACGGTCTCCACGACCATCCGCGTGCTGTTCACGGTCGCCGCGTTTTTCCAGTGCGCAATCTGGGTGCGCGAGCTGATCTTCGGCGCGATCGAGCACCGCACCACGTCCGAAACCTACCACAACGAAGGTCTGGCCAGCGCGCTGGGCATCATCCGCCTGTTGGTGTCGATCGCGCTGTTCGCAGTCGCCACGGTGATGGTGCTGAGCAATGTCGGGGTGAACGTCACCGGGCTGGTCGCGGGTTTGGGCATTGGCGGCATCGCCATCGGCCTGGCGGCGCAGGGCATCTTCGGCGATCTGATCGCAGCGCTGTCGATCATCTTCGACCGGCCGTTCCGCGTCGGCCAGAACATCAAGTACGACACGACATCGGGCACGATCGAGCAGATCGGGCTCAAGTCGACGCGGATCCGGTCTTTCGACGGCGAGCTGCGGATCATTTCGAACCGGCAGCTGCTGGACAAGGAGATCCAGAACCTCAGCGACCGCAACCATATCCGCTTCGCCTGGATGCTGGGGGTGGCCTACGAAACGCCGCCCGAGACGCTCGACCGGATACCGGGCATCTTGAAGGAGGTCGTGGAAGCGGAGGGTGCGAAGGCGCCGCGTGCGGGCTTCGCGAACTTCAGCGCGAGCACGCTCGATTACGAGCTGATCGTCGAAGTGCCGTCGAGCGATTGGAGCGTTGCGCACCCGACCCGCGACCGCATCGCCACTGCGATCCTGCGGCGCTTCGCCGCGGAGAAGATCAACCTGCCCTATCCGACCCAGACCACCTACACCGCCGCGCCGGATGGCACGCTGGTGATGCCCTATCCCGACCCGCAGACCGTGCGGGTGGACGGGGACTGACTGAACCAAGCTGATCCTCCCCCGCCAGGGGGAGGTGGCGCCGAAGGCGACGGAGGGGGAGGACTCACTGGGTTCAGTGCTTCCTCCCCCTCTGTCATCCGCCGCTGGCGCAGCGGCTGACACCTCCCCCTGGCGGGGGAGGATTAGGCTCCGTTAGATTCCGCCTTCGTCGAGGCTGAGCAGCGTCGCGTTGCCGCCCGCGCTGGTGGTGTCGACCGACACCGAGCGCTCTGCGCAGAAGCGCTGGAGATAATGCGGGCCGCCCGCCTTGGGCCCGGTGCCGGACAGCCCCTCACCGCCGAACGGCTGCGAGCCGACCACCGCGCCGATCATCGAGCGATTGATGTAGAGGTTGCCCACGCGCGCCCGCGCTTCGGTCAATTCGGCCGAGCGGGCGATGCGGCTGTGCAGGCCCATGGTGAGCCCGAAGCCCTTGGCATTCACGCGGGCGATCGTCTGTTCCAGCTCGCCGGCCTTCCAGGTGGCGACGTGCAGGATCGGCCCGAACCATTCGCGGGCGAGGTCGTCGACGGAGTCGAGCCGCACCAGCGTCGGCGGCACGAACAGGCCCTTGGCCGGCACCGGCAGCGTCTTGAGCCACCGGCCTTTTGCGCTTTCGCGATAGGCCATAAGATGGTCGTACGCCGCCTGGTCGATCACCGGACCGACATCGGTCGCCGGATCGCCGGGATCGCCGATCACCAGCTGCTCCATCGCGCCGCGCAGCATCTCTATGACGCCGTCGGCGATTTCCTCCTGCAGCAGCAACAGGCGCAGCGCGGAACAGCGTTGCCCCGCCGAGCGGAAGGACGAGGTCAGCACGTCGGCCACCACCTGCTCGGGCAGCGCGGTGGAATCGACGATCATCGCGTTGACGCCGCCGGTTTCGGCGATCAGCGGGACGATGGGACGGTCGTCCCCTTCGAGAAGCGACCGCGCGATCTTCTTGGCAGTCGGCGTCGATCCGGTGAAGGCCACCCCGGCGATGCGGGCATTGGCGGTTATCGCGGCGCCGATCTCGGGACCGCCGGGGATCAGGATCAGCGCGTCTTCGGGCACGCCGGCCTGGTGGGCGAGCCGCACCGCCGCGCGGGCGATCTCGGGCGTTTGCGGCGCAGGCTTGGCGATGACGGTGTTGCCGGCGACGAGCGCGGCGGCGGTCTGGCCGAGGAAGATCGCCAGCGGGAAGTTCCACGGCGCGATCGTCGCCCAGACGCCGCGACCCTCCATGCGCAGCTCGTTGCGCTCGCCGGTCGGCCCCGGCAGCACCACCGGCGCCAGGTCCGCGCGCGCCCGCGCGGCGTAGTAGCGGCAGAAGTCGGCAGCCTCGCGCACTTCACCGATGGCGTCGGGCAGCGTCTTGAACGCTTCCTTCACCGCCAGCGCCATCAGCGGCACGCGGTTCTCCTCCAGCAAGTCCGCCAGCCGATCGAGAATGACGGCGCGCTCCTCGCGGCTGCGCGACGACCAGGCCGGGAACGCCCCGGCCGCGCGATCGATCGCCTGGCGCACGTCGCCGGCCGCACGGGTCTCGGCCGCGGCGCCCGAGTCCGTTCCCCTGGGGGCAGGATCGAACGGGAAGGCCGCGACGGCTGCCGCGGTTTCGGCGAGGATCGTGCGCTCCTGCAGGTCGATCCCGCCTGAATTCTTCCATTCGCCGAACAAGTCGACAGGCATTGGGATGCTCGGATGGCGCGCGCCGCCGACTGCGATGATCTTCTCGACCGGATCGGCGAGCAGTTCGGCCTCGCTCAGCTGCTCATTCGCGAGTTGGTGCACGAAGCTGGAATTGGCACCGTTCTCCAACAGTCGGCGCACCAGATAGGCCAGCAAATCCCGATGACCGCCGACCGGCGCATAGATGCGGCAATGATAGCCCTGCTCGCGCACCAGCCGCTCGTACAGCCCCTCGCCCATGCCGTGCAGCCGCTGGAACTCGAAGTCGCGGCTGTCGCCGGCCCATTCCAGGATGGTGGCGACGGTCAGCGCGTTGTGGCTGGCGAAGGCGGGGACGATGTTTCGCGCGTCGAGCATGTCGCGTGCGCAGGCGAGGTACGACACGTCCGTCGCGGCCTTGCGGGTGAACAGCGGATAGTCGCTGAGCCCCTCGACCTGAGTGCGCTTGATCTCGCTGTCCCAATAGGCGCCCTTGACGAGCCGGACGTGCATCGGCCGACCCAATTGGTCGGCCCAGGCGATCACTGCCCGGGCGCGCTTGCTATAGGCCTGCACCGCCATGCCGAACCCGTCCCAGCCGCGAAGCTCCGGCCGCCTGGCCACCGCGCCGATGATGTCGAGGCTCATGTCGAGCCGCTCGCTCTCCTCCGCGTCGACGGTGAGGGGGATGCGCTGGCTGCATGCTTCGGACGCAAGCTGGGCGAGCATGTCGGTGAGTTCGGGCACGCACTTGTCATACTGGCCGACTTCGTAGCGCGGGTGCAGCGCCGACAGCTTGACCGAGATCGAGTGCCCGGCCTTGGGGTCGCGCCCGACGGCGCGGATCGCCTCGAAATAGGCCTGGAAATAGCGTTCGGCATCGGCCTTGGTGCGCGCCGCCTCGCCCAGCATGTCGAAGCTGGCAGTGAAGCCCTGGTTTTCGGGCTTCTTCATCCGCTTCATCGCTTCGTCGATGGTGCGGCCCATCACGAAGACTTCGCCCATGCGCTTCATCGCCGCGCCCACCGCCTGGCGAACGAACGGCTCGCCGGCGCGGGAGATCAGCCGTCGCAGCGTGCCGGTCTGTTCGTCGCCGACCAGGGCGCGACCGAGCATCAGCCCCCAGGTCGCGGAGTTGACCAGCACCGAGCTCGACTTGCCCGAATGCGCCTTCCAGTTCGCGTCGCCCAGCTTGTCGGCGATCAGCAGGTCCGCGGTTTCCGGGTCCGGCACGCGCAGGAACGCCTCGGCCAGGCTCAGCAGCGCCACGCCTTCCGACGAGTTCAGCCGGTATTCCTGGAGGAACTGGTTCACCCATCCGCGGTTCTGCGCGGCGCGCAGATCGGCGAGCAATCCGAGGGCGTGTCCCATCACCTGGCCGCGCGACTCAGGGGTAAGCCGCGCGCGCTCGATCAGCGGTTTTAGAACATCGGGTTCGGCGGCGCGGTGCAGTTTTGCCATGGAAACGCGGGGGGCGGACGCTACGTCAATCTGCATTTTCTAAATCTCGGTCGGGCAAGGCTTGCGAGAAGCCCGGCGGGGTCACTAGATATGGCGAGCGCTATGATAGAAAATTGCGCAGGAGGACAGCCCCGGTGAACGCAGTGACGGTGCAGGAACTGGCCGAACAGGTCGGCACCGAGCGCGTCTCCGACTGGGTCGAAGTCACCCAGGCGATGATCGACCGGTTCGCGCAAGCGACCGGCGACGACCAGTTCATCCATGTCGATCCGGTGCGGGCGGCTGCCACTCCGTTCGGCGGGACGATCGCGCATGGCTTCCTGTTGCTCTCGCTGATGCCGATGCTCAGCCAGCGCACCGGCACCCCGCCGATCGCCGGAGTGCGGATGGGCGTGAATTACGGCGGCAACAAAGTCCGGTTCGTGCAGCCGGTCCGCTCTGGCGCACGGGTACGCGGGCGGTTCACGCTGCTGAAGCTGGTCGAACGCAAGCCCGGCGTGTGGGAGCACGTCCAGGAATATACCCTCGAGGTCGAGGGACAGGATAAACCCGCGCTGATCGCCGAATGGATCGCGCTGTTGTACGTATGAGCTGAAGCTTTCCCCTCCCTCCCTCCAAGGGAGGGGTCAGGGGTGGGTCGCGAGCGAAGCGAGCGTCCTCGACCACCCCCAAGCGTTGCCGCCGACGCTTCGCGCCGGCACCCACCCCCAGCCCCTCCCTTGCAGGGAGGGGAGCCAAAGAGGAAAAAACATGCGCTCCGCAGTTATCGTCTCCACTGCCCGTACTCCGATCGGCCGCGCCTATCGCGGTGCATTCAACGCCACCGCCGCGCCGACCCTGGCCAGTCACTCGATCAAGGCCGCCGTGGAACGCGCCGGGATCGAGGGTGCACAGGTCGACGATCTGGTGTTCGGAGCGGCGCTCCAGCAGGGCAGCCAGGCCGGCAACATCGCCCGCAACGCGCTGCTCCGCGCCGGGCTGCCGACCACCGTGCCCGGCATGTCGGTCGACCGCCAGTGCGCCTCGGGCCTGATGGCGATCGCTACGGCCGCCAAGCAGATCACGGTCGACAACATGGACATCACCGTGGGCGGCGGCGTGGAATCGATCAGCCTGGTCCAGACCCCGCAGCTGCGCATCGAGCCCGATCGCGAGCTGCTGGCGATGCACGGCGACATCTACATGCCGATGCTCCAGACCGCCGAAGTGGTGGCCAGCCGCTATGGCATCGGGCGCGATCGTACCGATGCGTACTCGCTCCAGTCGCAGCAGCGCACCGCCGCCGCACAGGCCGCGGGCAAGTTCGACGACGAGATCGTCTCGGTCACTGCGACGATGAACGTCGTCAACAAGGAGACCAAGGAGGTTTCCCAGAAGGAAGTGACCCTGGCGAAGGACGAGGGCAACCGTCCCGAGACGACGCTGGAAGGGCTTCAGGGTCTCCAGCCGGTGCTGCCCAACGGCACCATCACCGCGGGCAACGCGTCGCAGCTGTCCGACGGCAGCTCCGCCACGGTGCTGATGGAGGAAAAGCTCGCGGAACAGCGTGGGCTCCAGCCGCTTGGCCGCTATGTCGGCATGGCCGTCGCCGGCACCAAGCCCGACGAGATGGGCATCGGGCCGGTGTTCGCGATCCCCAAGCTGCTCGAGCGCTTCAACCTGAAGATGGACGATATCGGCTTGTGGGAGCTGAACGAAGCCTTCGCGGTGCAGGTGCTGTATTGCGCCGACAAGCTCGGCATCCCCAACGAGCTGCTGAACGTCAATGGCGGCGCGATCTCGATCGGCCATCCCTACGGCATGTCGGGCGCGCGGATGACCGGCCACGCCCTGATCGAAGGCAAGCGCCGCGGCGCGAAGTACGTCGTCGTGACGATGTGCGTCGGCGGCGGCATGGGCGCGGCGGGGCTGTTCGAGGTTCTGTAAGCACCGGAAACCGGCAAGTGGGCGGCGTGGCCGCTGCCCACTTGCGCAACCCCTCACACATGTTAGCCTCCCGACAACGCTGCCACCGGGCAGTATGAGGAGCCTCCGCGAATGGAGGCAATCAGGAGAGGGTCGCGATGGCCGACAATGTGGCACTGGTGGCCGATATCGGCCGTCAATCGGTGCGGTTCGGCCTGGCCGGCGGGGAAGCGGGCCCGGCGCCGCGCGAGATCCGCAAATTCCTTACCGCCGAACACCCCACCTTCACCAGCGCGCTGGTCGCCTATCTGTCGGCGGTCGACCTGCGCGATGCGCGGCTACCGAGTGTCCTGGCGGTCGCGGGGGCGGCGCGCGGCGACCTCATCAACCTGACCGGCAGCCGCTGGTACATCTCGCTCTCGGGGGTCGAGGCCGTGCTGCGCGTGCCGCCGCTTGCGCTCAACGAATGCGCCGCCAACGCGCTCGCCCTCACGCGCCTTCCCGCCGCCGCCTTCACGCGGCTGCGCGGGCCGGAGCCGCGCCCGGTGGCCAGCGGGGGCACCTATGCCGTGATCGGCACCGGCACCGGCCTGGGAGTGGCGGCGCTGGTCACCGCGGGCGACCGGCTCATCCCCGTGCAGAGCGAGGCGGGGCACATCGCCTTCGCCCCTGCCACGCCCGACGCGCGCCGCTTCGCCGATCATTGCCAGGCAAAGGGGCTGATCCCCGACGTGGAGACGCTGCTGAGCGCGCCCGGGCTCCTGCTCGCTTATGAGGCGCTGTCGGGCGGCAAGCGCCTGACCAAGCCCGAAGACGTGACGCGCGACGCCGCCCGCGATCCCATCTGCGGCGCGGTGGTGCGGCTCTTCGTCGAGCAGCTCGGCGCGTTCGCCGGCGACCTCGCGCTCGCCTTCGGTGCGTGGGACGGCGTCTTTCTTACCGGTCCGATCGCGCGTGCGCTCCAGCCCCAGCTCATGGACGCGGGCTTTCGCCGCTGCATGGAAGCGCGGACGGCGTTCCGGCGCCAACTGTCGGAGGTACCCGTCGCACTCGTCAATCAGGGCGACCTAGAGCTGATCGGCGCCGCGGCCGCGCTCGGGAACGCCTGAGCAAGACTGGTCGTTACTCGCCCGAACACCTTTCGGGAGATTTCGAATGCCGGACAAGAGCCCCACCGAGCTGAAGCAGGACCTGTGGCACAAGATGGCGGACAGCCCCTATGTCATGGTCGGGCTGATGGATGGCGGACATTCCATTCCGCTGACCGCCCAGCTCGACAAGGACCAGGTCGACACGCTGTTCTTCTTCATCGGCAAGGACAACCGGCTTGCCAAGGGCGGCCACGGCATGGCCCAGTTCGTGTCCAAGGGGCACGACTATTTTGCCTGCCTGTCGGGCAATGCGCGCATCGACAACGATCCGGCGCTGATCGACAAGCTGTGGGACAAGCAGGTCGAGGCCTGGTTCCCGCAGGGCAAGGAAGACCCGAACCTCGCGCTGCTGCGCTTCGATATCGATAGCGCCGAGCTGTGGGAGACCGACATCTCGGTCAGCGGCCGCGTGAAGATGCTGTTCGGCGGCACGATCAAGCCGAGCGAGAGCAGCAGCCACGCCAAGGTTCAGACCACGGCTGAATCGTCACAGGCCTAACTCTCTGGTCTAGACCAAGCGCAATTATCTAATTTCCCCGTCATCCCGGCCTTGAGCCGGGGTGACGACGGGGGGTTACAAGCTTCCCGATGTAGAACCTCCCCTTGCTGGGGAGGCGCTATCCTCAATCGTTCGCGGCCATCCACTGCTCGAGCACCGGCGCGATCCGCGTCCGCCACTTGGAGCCATTGAAGATGCCGTAATGGCCGACGCCCTCAGCCATGTGGTACAGCTTCTTGGTGTCGGGCAGCGCGGTTGCCAGCGTCAGCGCCGCCTTGGTCTGACCCAGCCCGGAAATATCGTCGCGCTCGCCTTCGATCGCCAGCAGGCCGACATCGGTGATTGCCGCAGGATCGACCGGACGGCTGCGGTGCGTCATCTCGCCCTTGGGCAGCGCGTGGCGCTGGAACACCAGGTCGATCGTCTGCAGGTAGAATTCCGCGGTCATGTCGCAGACCGAGCGATATTCCTCATAGAACGCCATCGTCGCGTCGGCGCTCTCGTCGTCGCCCTGGACCAGATGCTTGAACATCTCCCAATGGCTGATCATGTGGCTGCCCAGGTTCATCGTCATGAATCCGGCAAGCTGCAGGAAGCCGGGATAGACCCGCCGTCCCGCGCCGGCATAGGTGGCCGGCACCGTCGCGATGACATTCTGCTCGAACCAGCTGAACGGCCGCTCGGTCGCCAGCGTGTTGACCGCGGTCGGCGCCTCGCGGGTGTCGACCGGGCCGCCCATCATGGTCAGCGTCTTGGGGCGGTTGGGATGCGCGTCGGCGCTCATCACCGCGACCGCGGCATAGCTCGGTACCGAAGGCTGGCACACCGCCAGCACATGCGCGCGGGGATCGCCCTGCGCGCCGATATGTTCGAGGAAGGCGATCACATAGTCGACATAGTCGTCCAGGTCGAAGCGCCCGTCGGACAGCGGCACCTGCTTCGCGTCGCGCCAGTCGGTGATGTAGACGTCTGCCACCGGCAACATGCGCTCGACGGTGCCGCGTAGCAGAGTGGCATAGTGCCCCGACATCGGCGCGACGATCAGCAGCTTGGGGCCGCCCTCAACGCCCTGGCGCACGAAGCGCTTGAGCTGGCCGAAGGGTTTGCGGAGCACGATCTCTTCATGAACCTCGACTTCGCGCCCATCGACGATGGTGCGGTCCAGGGCGAAGTCGGGCTTGCCGCGCGGCGCCGAGGCGTGCGCGAACACTTCGAGCGCGGAGCCCAGCACCGGGCCGCCGCCGAAATAGGCGAAAGGATTGGCCGGGTTGTTCAGCAGTCCCGCGGAGAAATTGGCCATGGCACTGGCGCCGGCGAGGAGCGAGCGCTGGATCTCATAAGCGTCGTACAGCATCTGTATCCTTCCGCCGCCACGCGCGACACGGCGGCGGCTTTCCCATACCGATATAGCGCAGCCCTGCTGCACCGCAACGAGAGAACCCCTAGGGGAAAGTGCGGTGACGAGCATCTTGTTGACGCCGCGACCATCGTCGCGGCCTCTGCTGCTTCGCGTCATTGTACCGCAACTTCAACAGCTTGGCGCAAGGAGCGGCAGATCGGCGCCCGTCCGCGGTTTCCCTGCCCCGCCATTCGCGCTACGCCGCGTCGCATGGCCGATCCCGCCCCTGCTCCCCAGCCGAAGCGCAAGCTCAGCAATCTGCTGATCGTATGGAGCTTCACACGCCGCTATCCGCTCCAGCTGGCGGTCGCTACTTTGGCGCTGATCGGCTCGTCGGTCGCCACCCTGTGGATCCCGCGCACCTTCCAGAAGATCGTCGACAATGGCTTCGCGGCGGGCGCAGACACCAGCAAGATCGGCGTCTATTTCGAGGGCCTGTTGCTGGTGGTGCTGGCGCTGTCGGTCGCCACCGCCGTGCGGTTTTATTTCGTCAGCTGGGTCGGCGAGCGCACCGTCGCGGACATGCGCGTGGCGGTGCACCGCAACCTGCTGCGCCTGCCGCCCAAATGGTTCGAGGAGAACCGCCCTTCCGAGATCGCCTCGCGGCTCACCTCCGACACCGCGATCATCGAGATGGTGGTCGGCACCACCGTGTCGACCGCGCTGCGCAACCTGCTGACCGGCACCGGCGGGCTGATCTACCTGTTCGCGCTGTCGCCGCGGATCGCGGCCTATCTGCTGGTCGGCATCCCACTGATCGTGCTGCCGATCGTGTGGCTGGGCGGGCGCGTGCGCACCCTGTCGCGCACCAGCCAAGACAGCATCGCCGAGATCGGCGCGACGTCGTCCGAGACGCTGGGGGCGATGCGGATCGTCCAAGCGTTCGGCCAGGAGCGCCGCGAGAGCGAACGGTTCGAAGGCGCGGTCGCGCGCAGCTTCGCCGCCGCCAAGCGCCGCTTCGGGCTGCGCGCGATCATGACCGCGCTGGTGATCGGGCTGCTGTTCACCGCGATCACGCTGATCATGTGGGACGCGGTGTCGGGCGTGGCCGAAGGGCGCATTTCCGGCGGCGCGATCACCGCGTTCGTGATCACCGCCGGGCTGGTGACCGGATCGTTCGGCGCGCTGACCGAGGTCTATGGCGAGCTGCTGCGCGGATCGGGCGCGGCGAGCCGGCTGGCCGAGCTGCTGACCGAGCAGCCCGACATCGCGCCGCCGGCCAATCCGGTCGCGCTGCCGCAGCCGCCACGCGGCGGGGTGGCGTTCGAGGACGTGACCTTCCGCTATCCGAGCCGGCTGGAAGTGTCGGCGCTGAACGGCTTCTCGCTGGACGTTGCTCCGGGCGAGACGGTGGCGGTGGTCGGGCCGTCCGGCGCGGGCAAGTCGACGCTGTTCCAGCTGGTGCAGCGCTTCTACGACCCCGAAGCCGGCGCGGTGCGCATCGACGGCGTCGACGTACGCGAAGCCGACCCGGCCGAGGTGCGCGCGCGCATGGCGATCGTGCCGCAGGAAACGGTGATCTTCGCGGCCTCGGCACGCGACAATCTGCGTTACGGCGCCTGGGAGGCCGGGGACGAGGCGATCTGGGCCGCAGCCGAAGCGGCCAACGCCGCCGACTTCATGCGGGGGCTGCCGCAGGGGCTCGACACCTTCCTGGGCGAAGGCGGCGCGCGGCTTTCGGGCGGGCAGCGCCAGCGGATCGCGATCGCCCGTGCGCTGCTTCGCGACGCGCCGATCCTGTTGCTGGACGAGGCGACGAGCGCACTGGACGCCGAGAGCGAGCGGCTGGTGCAGGACGCGCTGGAGCGGCTGATGGCGAACCGCACCACGCTGGTGATCGCCCACCGCCTGGCGACGGTGCGCGCGGCGGGGCGGATCATCGTGATGGACGAAGGCCGGATCGTCGAGACGGGCACGCATGGGGAATTGGTGGCGCAGGGCGGGCTGTATGCGCGGCTGGCGGCGTTGCAGTTTAGCGAGGTGGGGTGAGCCTTCATTCCTCCCCCGGAGGGGGAAGGGGACTAGCGAAGCTGGTGGAGGGGTAATCCCCACGGGCTGTGAACACGATGTGGCGTACAACTGCGTCCATGTCGGCCAGGACGTCCGCCGCCAGAATACGGCACACGCGAACACCCTGCGAATTCAGCCATGCGTCCCGAGCCGCGTCATGCACTGGGCTGTCGCCGCGTTCGTGCGCCTCTCCATCCACTTCGACCGCAAGGTGCGATCCAGCGCAGAAGAAATCCAAGACATAGGGTCCTGCCGGGTGCTGCTTGCGAAACTTCAGTCCGGACGGACGCTTGCGGAGTTCACGCCAGAGAAGGGCTTCAGGCAAGCTGAGGTTGCGGCGTAAGCGCTTGGCCAACACTTGAGTCCGTTTCGGGCCGTGTAGCATGTGGCGACTACCCCTCCACCGCCTTTGGCGGTCCCCCTCCCCCTCCGGGGGAGGATTGCCAGTACCATGATCATCGCCCTTTCGCTGCCGGATTGGGTCTGCTTCAACCTGCCCAACGAAAAAGGAGAGGTTTGATGGCCGAGTTCGATGTCGTCGTATACGGAGCGACCGGGTTCACCGGGCGGCTGGTGGCCGAGTATCTGGCGCGGAACTATGGCGATGGCGCGTTGCGCTGGGCGATGGCCGGGCGATCGCTTGCCAAGCTGGAGCAGGTGCGGGGCGAGATCGGGGCGCCCGACGACACGCCGCTGCTGACCGCCGGCGCCGACGATCCCGCGGCGCTCAAGACGCTTGCCGGGCGGACTGCGGTGATCGTCACGACGGTGGGGCCGTATCAGCTGCACGGCGAGCCGCTGCTTGCCGCCTGCGCCGAGACCGGCACGGGCTATGTCGACCTGTGCGGCGAACCCGCCTGGATGCGGCGGATGATCGACAAGTACGAGGCCGCCGCGAAAGCGAGCGGTGCGCGCATCGTGTTTTCGTGCGGGTTCGATTCGATCCCCTTCGATCTGGGGGTGTGGTTCGCGCAGGCCGAGGCCGTGCGACGCTTCGGGCGGCCGGCGCCGCGGGTGAAGGGGCGGATCCGGGCGATGAAGGGCACCTTCTCGGGCGGCACGATCGCCAGTGCCAAGGCTTCGATGGCCGCCGCCGCCAACGATCCCTCGATCCTCAAGCTGATGATCGACCCCTTCGCGCTCGCGCCCGGGTTCACGGGGCCGCACCAGCCCAACGGCATGGTGCCGCATTATGACGACGCCGTCGCGGCGTGGGTCGCGCCGTTCATGATGGCCGTGATCAACACCAAGAACGTGCACCGCACCAATTTCCTGAACGGCCAAGCCTATGGCGCGGACTTCCGCTATGACGAGATGATGGTGGTGCCCGGGCTTGGCGAAGTCGGCAGGGCCGCCGCCGAAGCGCTGGCCAAGCTCAACCCGCTGGCCGGCGACAAGGGGCCTGCACCCGGCGAAGGGCCGAGCAAGGAAGCGCGCGAAAGCGGCCATTACGAGATTGCCTTCGTCGCGGAGATGGCGTCGGAAGAGCGTGTCACCGTGTCGGTGAAGGGCGACCGCGATCCGGGCTATGGATCGACCAGCAAGATGATCGCGGAGGCCGCTTTATGCCTGCTGCGCGACGTCCCGGCCGCGGGCAAGGGCGGCATCTGGACGCCGGGCGCGCTGATGCCCGAGGCGCTGAAGCAAAGGCTGGAGGCGCATGCCGGATTGACCTTCACGGTGGAGTGACGGCGGGTCGCCGGGCGCTACCGCGCCACGCCGGAGACCGAGATCATGGGCACGTCCTTGTAGAAGAACAGCGGGATGATCGCGGCGAGAAGCAGCAGGATCACTGCGAGCGGGATCAGCACGCGCTGGCGCGCCTCGTTGTCGGCGTGGAGTGCGGGGCGGTCCAGCCAATAGGTGCCGGCGCCCGCGTCGTGGATGGCACCGGCGCTTCTCAGACGGTCGAACTCGCGGGTCTCGGCGGGGGTCCGGGGGATGAAGGCGACGGCGTCTTCGCGGCCGATGGCGTGCTGGGCGAGAAAGACCGCGGCGATGGCGCGGCGCGTGCGCTCGGCCAATCCGGTGGCGATTGCGGTTTGCAGGTTCATGTGCGGCCTCCCTTGGCGGAGGGTGGCATGATGTGGACTACAGGGCAAACGGGTGCGTTAGATCCTCCCCTGTAAGGGGAGGTGGCGCGCGTAGCGCGACGGAGGGGGGTCTCCGTGTCGGAGCGGAGCACTGATCCATTGGCGGGGATACCCCTCCGTCGGCCCTGCGGGCTGCCACCTCCCCTTCCAGGGGAGGATTGTTTGTCGCGCCGCTATTCTGCCCCCGCTTGGCTAGCGCCGCTTGCCCTGGTGGCGGATGTTGCCGGGGCGGCCGCGGCGTTTGAGGACGCGGGGCGGGCCCGAGCGGGGGCGGCGCTGTTCGCCGGGGGAACTGCCGGCGGAACCCTTGCCGTCGGGAAGCTCGAAGCGGAGCGCGCCGGAGACCGGATTGGCTTCGGCCAGGCGCAGTTGCAGGCGCTGGCCCAACTTGAACGCTTCGCCCGAATGCTCGCCGATCAGCTGCTGGCTGGCTTCGTCATATCTGAAATATTCCGAACCCAGATCGCGCACCGGCACCAGGCCGTCGCCGCCGATGCCCTCGATCGTCGCGAAGAAGCCGAAATTCTGCACGCCCGTGATGCGCGCGTCCATGACCGAGCCGACATGCTCCGAAAGGTACGCGGCGACATAGCGGTCGACGGTCTCGCGCTCGGCCTCCATCGCCCGGCGTTCGAGCTGGCTGATGCTTTCGCCGATGCGGTCCATGCTGCCGGCTTCCTCGGCGGTCAGCCCGCCTGGTCCGAGGCGATAGGCATCGACCAGCGCGCGGTGGACGACGAGATCGGCATAGCGGCGGATCGGCGAGGTGAAGTGGGCGTAAGAGCCCAGGCCGAGACCGAAGTGACCCGTGTTGTCGGGGCCATAATAGGCCTGGGTCTGGGTGCGCAGCACCTGCTGCATGATCTCGTCGCGGGCGTCGGACTCCCCTACCCGCTCGAGGATGCGATTGAAGGTGGCCGGGCGGATCACCTGGCCGAGCGCGAATTCGAGGTCGAAAGTCGCGAGATAGTCCTTGAGCGCGGTCAGCTTCTCGCGCGTGGGCGGTTCGTGGTCGCGGTACATGACCGGGGCCTTTTTCGCCTCGAGCGCCTTGGCCGCCGCGACGTTGGCGGCGATCATGTAGTCCTCGATCAGCTTGTGCGCGTCGAGGCGCTCGCGCGGGGCGACCGACATGATGCGCCCCTTCTCGTCGAGGACGATGCGGCGCTCGGGAAGATCGAGGTCGAGCGGTTCGCGCTTCTGGCGCGCCTTGTAGAGCGCGTGCCAGCAGTCCCAGAGCGGCGCGAGGATGTCGCAGAGCTGCGTTTCCTCGGGCGACGGGGTGTAGGGGGCGTCGGCGTCCGTAGCTTCGGCAGCGCCTGCCGCGCCATAAGGGAGGGGGCGCTTTTCGATCAGCGCCTGGGCGTTCTCATAGGGGATGTTGGCGGCGATGCGGACAACGGCCCTCGTGAAGCGCCAGCTCTTGAGCGTGCCGTCCTTCGACACCTGGAGGTGGCAGGCCATGGCGGCGCGGTCGGCGCCTTGCTTGAGCGAGCAGACTTCGGCCGAGAGGATCTCGGGCAGCATCGGCACGACGCGGTCGGGGAAATAGACCGAGTTGCCTCGCTTGCGCGCCTCGCGGTCGATCGCCGAGCCGGGGCGGACGTAGAAGGAGACGTCGGCGATCGCGACGACGGCCTTCCAGCCGCCTTCGTTCTTGGGATCGTCGTCCGGGGTAGCCCAGACCGCGTCGTCATGGTCGCGCGCGTCGGCGGGATCGATCGCAACGATGGGGAGATGGGTGAGGTCTTCGCGCTCGCCCAAGGGCTGTTTCGACACGCGCTCGGCTTCTGCCAGCAGTTCGTCGGAGAAGACGTTGGGGATGCCGTGCTTGTGGATCGCGATCAGCGAGAAGCTGCGCGGGGCGAAGGGGTCGCCGAGGATCTCGGTAACGTGCGCGAAGATGCGCGGCGGCTTGCCGGCCTTGTTGGCTAGGACGAGGTCGCCGGGCTCGGCGTCCTTTCGCTCGGAGATCGGGTAGACAGTGCGCTCGCGCTTGTCGACGGGGTGGAGGTAGAGCCGGCCATCCTCTTCGCGGACGACGCCGAGAACCTGCTCCTCGCCGCTGGCGAGCTTCTTCATCGGGTGCGCGATCCAGCCGTTGCCGGCTTCCTCGGTGCGCGCGAGGATGCGGTCGCCGATCGCGAGCGCGGCGCGCTTGCCGCGCGGTTCGCGCACGCGCAGGCGCGGCACGGGAATGCCCTCGGCCTCCCACCGCTCGGGCACCGCCCAGACGGTGTCGCCGTCATTGTCGGTGACACGCAGCACGGTGACCTTGGGGATGCCGCCCATCTTGTGGAAGGCGCGGCCCGGGCCGCCGTCGATCAGGCCTTCATCGGCCATGTCCTTGAGGAGCGCCTTTAATGCGATCTTGTCCTGCGCGGACAGGCCGAACGCCTTGGCGATCTCGCGCTTGCCGGCGGGCGTGTCGGAAGATGTGATGAAGTCGAGGATCTGCTGCCGGGTCGGCAGGCCTGCTCTTGTCTTGGTTCTTGCCATTCCACCCTCACATAGGGACTCGCGTCGGATGTACCAACTTCCTAGCGTGCATAGATGTCCTATGACCTGTTGATCATCGGCGGCGGCATCAATGGCTGCGCCATCGCGCGTGAGGCGGCGCTGAACGGCATGCGGGTGCTGCTGGTCGAGAAAGACGACCTGGCGAGCCATACCTCCTCGGCATCGACCAAGCTGATCCATGGTGGGCTGCGCTACCTGGAGACGTACCAGTTCCGGCTGGTGCACGAGGCGCTGGAGGAGCGCGAGCGCTTGCTGGCGGCGGCGCCGCACCTGATCCGGCCGATGCGCTTCGTGCTGCCGCATGCCCATAGCGTGCGGCCGTGGTGGATGGTTCGCGTGGGGTTGTGGCTGTACGATCTGCTGGCGGGGCGGTCTTCGTTGCCGCGCTCGCGGGGGCTGCGGACGGACGATGTGGCGTATACCGCGCCGTTGAAGGGGGAGCATCGTGGGTTCGTCTATTCGGACGCCTGGGTCGACGATGCCCGGCTGACGGTGGCGAATGCACTGGACGCCGCCGCCAATGGCGCGGAGATCGCGACGCGCACCGAACTGCTTGCCGCGGCGCGAGTGGACGGCGGTTGGGAAGCGACGCTGTCGGACGGACGAACCGTGGCGGCGCGGGCGATCGTCAATGCCGGGGGGCCGTGGGTGCGCAAGGTGCTCGACCGGACGGGGGTGGCGAGCGGCTCGGGCGTGCGGCTGGTCAAGGGGAGCCATATCGTCGTGCCGCGGCTGTTCGAAGGCGACCACGCTTATATCCTGCAGCAGCCCGACCGCCGCATCGTCTTCGCCATCCCCTATGAGGGCGGCTATACCGAGATCGGCACCACCGACGTGGCCGTCGACCAGCCCACCGATGCGATCTGCTCGAACGCGGAGAAGGCGTATCTTTGCGAGGCGGTGAACCGTTATTTCGCGCGGCAGGTGGCGCCCGGCGATATCCGCTGGTGCTGGTCCGGGGTGCGCCCGTTGTTCGACGACGGGGCGGCGGCGGCGCAGACGGTCACGCGCGACTATGTGCTCGAACTCGACCGCGAGGGCCCTCCGCTGCTCTCGATCTTCGGCGGCAAGATCACGACCGGGCGGGCGCTGGCGGAGGAGGCGGTGGCCAAGGTCGGCGCGGCGCTGGGGATCGACACGGTTCCGCGCACCCGCGCCCGCATCTTCCCGGGTGGCGGCATCGCCGATATCGACGCGCTTTGCGCCCAGGTGGCACGCCGCTGGCCGTTCCTGGGGACCGAGCGCGCGCGGCGGATGACGCACGCTTATGGCACCGCGGTCGCCGAAATGCTGCGCGACGTGGCGTCGCCGGCAGAGCTGGGACGAGAGTTCGGCGCCGGGCTGAGCGAAGTGGAGGCGCGCTGGCTGTGGGAGCGCGAATGGGCCCGCACGCCCGAGGACGTGCTGTGGCGGCGCAGCAAGCTGGGGCTGCACCTGAGCGACGCGGAACAGGCAGCGTTCGCGGCATGGTGGGCGACTGCGCCATTAACCAATCGTTGGGAAACATAGGTTATGCTGGGCATCGAAGGGATAGCCATGGCGACGCGATTTTCGCAATTTCGATCCGTGACGCCGGCGCTGGTGGAACAGCGCAGCGAGCCACGGCACCGCATCCTGGTCACCCCCGCAACCATCCGCAAGCTGGGCGACGAGCCCGACGAGGCGACGCTGCGCGACCTTTCGGTCTATGGCTGCCGTATCGCATGCTCGGCCGAATATGGCGTCGGCGAACGGCTGTGGCTGCGCTTCAACGGCAGCATGCCGGTCGCCGCCACGGTGGTGTGGAACGATGGCGGGCAGATCGGCTGCCGCTTCGACGCACCGATCGAACGCAGCCTGATGCGGTCGCTGACCCTGGTGCTCTGCTAAACCTTACCAGCGATAGTTGAAGCTGACGCTGATCCGCTTGGCGGTGCCGCCGCCGGGCGGCACTTCGTGGCGCATCCAGCTTTCCCAAAGCAGCACCGTGCCGGGTTCGGGCGCGATCTCGACAAAGGTCTGGAGCTGTTCCGGCGCATCAACGCGGCGGGTGGGTGCGGCCATCATCATCGCGAGCCGCGGGTCTTCGAGCTTGAGCCCGCGCGATCCCGGCGGCAGCGCGAGATAGAGCGTGCCCGAGACGACGCTGTGCGGATGGAGGTGCGCGCCGTGCCCACCCTTCCCGTCCAGGACATTGACCCACAGGCTGTCGAGCTTGAGCTTCTTGCCGCCCAGATCGAAATGGCAGGCGTCGGCAAAGCGCGCGACATGGCGGTCGAGCAGGCGCTTCAAGTCGGCGAACGCCGGATCGCGGACCGGCAGATCGTTGAGCGAGGCGTACGAGGTATAGCCACGATAGCCGTTCGCCTTGCACCAGCGCCGCCCGGCCACGTCATCCTCGGCCAGGTGCAGGCACGACGCCTCCAGCTCCTCCAGGAGTTCGGCGTCGCCGAGCGGCTCCTGGTAGAGCAAGGAGGCGAACAGCGTTCGCATGCCGCTCAATAGGCCCGCGCGACCAGGATGCGCTCGACCGCGGGACGGCCGGTGAAGATGCAGGCGCCTTCCGCCGGAGCTGCGTCTGCGGGCACGTTGCGGACGGTGAGCTTGAGCTTCTTCAGCCGCTCGACCACCTGGTCGAGCTCGGCACCGGTCGGCTTGGCCCAGTTGACCTCGACCCAGCCGGGATAGCGGATCTTGTCGTCGAACGCGGCGGCGAGGCCGTCATAGTCGGTGACGTCGCGGCGGATGTTCGTGTGGAGCCGTTCGCGTGCCTGTTCGTGCAGAATGGTCTGGATGCTTTCCAGCGTCTGCGCCGCATCGGCTAGGAAGTCCGCACGGGCGACCACCGCGCTGTCGAGCTTGCCATCCTCGCGGTACAGCCGGTCGCGGCGGACCACCGACACGTTCCCGCCCGCCACGTCGCGGCCACCGACTTCGACGATGATCGGCGCGCCCTTCTTGACCCAGCCCCAGCGCTTGGTCGCGGCCTTGGCGGGCTTGAGGTCAAGCAGCGCGCGGATAGGCTCGCCCAGTGCGGAGAGCTTGGCGAGATCGGCCTGGAGCGCCTTGCAATAGTCGATGATCGCCTGATCCTCGGGCACGTCGCGCAACATCGGCACGATCACCACCTGCCACGGCGCAATGCGCGGCGGCACGCGCAGGCCATCATCGTCGCCATGTACCATGATGACGCCGCCGATCATCCGGGTAGACACGCCCCAGCTCGTAGTCTGGGCGAGTTCCTGCTGCCCCTCGGCATTCTGGAACTTGATGTTCTGCGCCGACGAGAAGGTGGTGCCAAGGAAGTGCGACGTGCCGGCCTGGAGCGCCTTGCCGTCCTGCATCATCGCCTCGATCGAATAGGTCGCTACAGCGCCAGGAAAGCGCTCATGCTCCGGCTTCTCGCCCGCGATCACCGGCATGCCCAGGCAATCCTCGGCGAAGCTGCGATAGACTTCGAGCATCTTCATCGTCTCTTCGCGCGCTTCCTCGACGGTGGCGTGGGCGGTATGGCCCTCCTGCCACAGGAATTCGGCGGTGCGCAGGAACATGCGGGTGCGCATTTCCCAGCGGACGACATTTGCCCACTGATTGATGAGGACGGGCAAGTCGCGCCAGCTCTGCACCCAGCGCGAAAAGGCGGCGCCGATCACAGTCTCCGACGTGGGGCGGACGACCAGCGGCTCCTCGAGCTTGGCGTCGGGATCGACTACCAGCTTGCCATTGCCGTCGGATTTGAGCCGGTGGTGGGTGACCACCGCCATTTCCTTGGCGAAACCCTCGACATGCTCGGCTTCCTTTTCAAAGTAGCTGAGCGGGATGAAGAGTGGGAAATAGCAATTCTCGTGGCCCGTCGCCTTGATGCGGTCGTCAAGCAGGCGCTGGATACGCTCCCAGATGCCATAGCCCCATGGCCGGATCACCATGCACCCGCGGACGCCGCTATCCTCGGCCAGATCGGCCTCCGTGATGACGGTCTGGTACCAGGCTGCGAAATCGGCTTCGCGGGTGACGGTGAGGGCGCGCTTGATCATGGGGTGCCTCTAGCGCGCGGCACCGGGCATTGGAAGTTGGCGTGGAAACGGGTTGAGCCCCGGCATGCGAACGCCTAGCCGGAGCCCATGCAGCAGGATCGCACCTTTTCCGGCCTGGGGCTTCGGCTGTTCGCGATCCTATGCCTGTCGACGATGTCGGCACTGATCAAGCTGGCGGAGACGCGTGGCGCGACACTGGCGGAGACGATGTTCCACCGCCAGCTTTGGGCGGTGCCGGTGGTGACCGCGTGGATCGCGATGGGGCCCGGGCTGGGATCGGTGCGGACGCAGCGCTTCGGCGCGCATCTGTCGCGAACGGCGGTGGGGCTTACGGGCATGGTCTTCACCTTTGGCGCGGTGTTGCTGCTGCCGCTGGCGGAGGCGACGACGTTCCAGTTCACCGTGCCGATCTTCGCCACGCTGATGGGGGCGCTGGTGCTCAAGGAACCGACCGGCTGGCATCGCTGGGGCGCGGTGATCGTCGGGTTCCTGGGCGTGCTGATCGTGGCCCAGCCGGGGAGCACGCATATTCCGCTGTTCGGAGCCACGGTCGGCCTGCTGGCGGCATTGTTCGTGGCGATCGTCGCGATCCTGCTGCGGCAGATCGGCAAGACCGAGAGTGCGGGGACGACCGTGTTCTGGTTCTCGATTCTGTCGCTGCCGCCGCTCGGCATCGCTTATGCCTTTCAGCTGCAGGGGCATGATTGGGGCACCTGGGCGATCCTGGTGGGAATCGGCGTGATCGGTGGGATGGGGCAGCTGGCGTTGACCGCATCGCTGCGCTTTGCGCCGGTGTCGGTCGTGGTGCCGATGGACTATTCGAGCCTGGTGTGGGGGACGCTGTACGGGTGGCTGATCTTCGGGGCGTGGCCGACGCCCTATACCTGGCTGGGCGCGCCAGTGATCATCGCCAGCGGCCTGTACATCGTCTGGCGCGAGCGGGTGCGGAAGGTGGAGCAGACGGTGACCGCAAGCGACGCGCCGGCGGGCTGACGGGGAGAAAGGCCGCTTGCTGCCTGGCGTAGCTTGGAGAGGGGTAGAGCGGCTGCGGAGCAGCCGCACCCCTCACCCAGCTCCCCTTACAGGGGACGTGGGGGAGATTGCCATAGAACTGACACCTAAGCGTCGCGGAACTGTTTCCGTGCCGTCCGCTTGGAGTCATCTGACGCGCACATAGGCACTCGCAGACCGGCCGGGAGGGCCGGCATGTCGGGGGTCCATCATGAAATTCACCACCTCACTGCGGGCGACCGCGGCCGTTTTCGCACTTGCCTGCTCGATCCACACCGCGCAGGCGCAGCAGGTTGCCGATGCCGAGACGGCGTCCGACCAGACCAAGTCCGATCCGGTGGCCAGCGACAGCGATGCCGCGCAAGGCGAGGAGGTGCTGGTCACCGGCCGCCTGGGCAACGGCATCCAGCGCAAGGTCGACGCCAGCTATTCGATCACCACGATCAGCGACGAGGACATTCGCGAGCGCGCGATCGGCAATCTGGCCGAGGCGATGCAGCAGATCCCCGGCGTGTGGGCCGACAGCTCGGCGGGCGTGACCGCCAACAACATCCGCGTGCGCGGCATCCCGCGCGGCGGATACGAATCGCTCGCCGTGTATGAGGACGGCCTGCCGATCCAGCACGATCCGGGCATCAACTGGATCAATGTCGACCAGTTCCTGCGCATCGACGAGACCTATGCCAATATCGAAGCGGTGCGCGGCGGCCCTTCGTCGATCTTCGCATCGAACGCGCCGGGCGGGCTGGTCAACTTCATCCCGCGCAAGGGCACGCCCGAGCTGAGCGGCCTGGTGAAGCTCACCACCTCCGATTACGGCCAGATCCGCGGCGACGTGTGGCTGGGCGGCCCGATCGGCGATGGCTGGGTGTTCTCGGTCGGCGGCTTCTACAACAAGGACCAGGGCGTCCGCGATCCGGGGCCGACTGCCAACCATGGCGGCCAGGGCCGCGTGTTGATCTCCAAGGACTTCACCAACGGCAGCGTGTCGTTCGGCGTGAAGTACATGGAGGACAACAACTTCTTCTTCGATGCCATTCCTCTGGTGCGCGACGGCGACAAGTTGCGTCCCCTGGCCGGCTTCAACGGGCATGACGACACGCTGACCGGGTTCGAGGACGGGCTGGTCAAGATCAAGACCCCGCGGGGCGTGCGCGCCGCCGACTTCAACCTGTTCAACCAGTCGAGCGACCTGCAGATCACGCTGAAGGGCGATGTCGAGTTCGGCGACGGCACCACCCTGCGCGGCGGCCTGCGCTATCGCGACAGCGACACCAACCGCAACGCGCGCGGGCTGAACAACCTGGTCACCCAGGCATCGCAGCTGTCGGGCGTCCGCGCCAACGCGCTGCGTGCCTTCCCCGGCGCGACCGACGTGCGGCTGGTCTATGCCACCGACGGCTCCCCCTACCCCACCAACGCCAACGGCAATGGGCTGGTCGGCGTGAATACCTTCCAGTCGATCCAGAACCCGATCGAGGAAATGATCGGTATGGTCGAACTGGGTCATGTGTTCGACACCGGTATCGGCCGGCATGACGTGAAGCTGGGCGTCTATGGCACGGTTGCCGATTGGTCGCACGATCGCAACGACGGCGTCGGACTCACCGAGGTGGCGCCCAACGCCCGGCTGCTGGACATCGTCGCAGTGAACGCGGCGGGTGCCGTGGTCGGCCGAGTCACCGATCTGGGCATCACCCGCTATGAATCGCGGTTCGCCCATTCCACCGGCGGCTATGAGGATGTCGCGGCCTATGTCTCCGACGAGTGGCAGATCAACGAGCAACTGCGCGTCGATGCCGGCTTCCGCTGGGAGAAGATCTGGCTGTACGGCGTCAGCGAGGCGGTGCGCAGCTACAATCTGGGCGATCCGACGACGCTGGCCGACGACAATGTCCTGGGCGGTTCGGGCGTGTTCAACCAGTTCAAGCCGTCGTTCGACGACCATGCCTATACCGTCGGCGCAAACTGGCAGTTCATGCCGGAAGCGGGCGTGTTCGCGCGCTACACCAACACCTATCGGCTGCCGCATATCGGCCAGTATCGCGACAACGTGCTGCCCACCGGCGTGCGCAGCCAGTCGATCGAGCAGGCCGAGGGCGGGATCAAGTTCCAGCAGCCCTGGGGCAATTTGTTCGCGACGGTGTTCTACAACAGCTTCAAGGACGTGCAGTTCACCAACACCTATATCGACCAGACCACGTTCCTGATCGTGCAGGACATCGATTATGGCGATGTGAGCACGACCGGCGTCGAGCTGGAAGCCAACATCCGGCCGGTGAAGTGGTTCGAGGTGTCGGCCACGGCGACCTATCAGGACCCCAAGTTCAAGAACTACATCTACTCGACGGTGGTGAACAATCCGCTGTTCGGTCAGCCGGGCCAGCCGCGCCAGATCGAAGTGGAGACCTCGCTGGACGGCAACCGGCCTTCGTCGATGCCCAAGGTGATGACGAGCGTGCGGCCGCGGCTGAACCTGCTCGACGGACGGCTGCGGATCCTGGGTGAATGGCGGTATGAGGGCGAGAAGTTCAACGACGACACCAACGTCACCAAGCTGCCGGCCTTTTCGGTGTTCAACGCCAGCGCCGAGCTGGACATCACGTCCAACGTCACCGTGCAGGTGAAGGGCAGCAACCTGTCGAACACCTTGGGCCTGGGCCAGGGCGGCGGCACGCAGCAGGTGCCGAACCAGGCCGAGGGCCCGGTGATCCTGGCGCGTCCGATCTTCGGTCGGGCGGTGCAAGGTTCGGTGCTGTTCCGCTTCTGATGTGCGCAAATCCCCTCCCTGGCCGCAGGGAGGGGACATTGATCTGGAGATACCCGATGCGTTTCGCCCTCGGCACTGCCGCGCTTCTGTTCGCCGCGCCCGCCGCCGCGCAGGAGCAACCGCCGCTGCGCATCAACGATGTCGCGGTGATCGGCACCCACAACAGCTACAAGCTGGCGATGCCCGAGGAGACGATGGCGAAGCTGAGGGCGGCGCGGCCCGAAATGGCCGACGCGCTCGACTATGCGCACCGGCCGCTCGCCGAGCAGCTGGACGCCGGCGCGCGGCAGCTGGAGATCGACGTCAATCACGACCCCAGGGGCGGGCATTACGCGCGAGGGTCGAGCGATCCCAAGCTGCGCCGGCCGGGGTTCAAGGTGCTGCACATTCCCGGCATCGACAACGGGTCGAGCTGCGTGTTGCTGGTGGACTGCCTGCGCGCGATCCGGGCGTGGTCCGATGCCCATCCCCGGCACGTGCCGATCCTGCTGATGTTCAACGCCAAGGACGAGCAGAATGCGGCACGAGGCGGAATCGACGCGCTGCCCTATGACGATGCCGCCTATGACGCGCTGGACGCGGAAATCCGGTCGGTGCTCGGCCCCGACAAGCTGATCACGCCGGACGACGTGCAGGGCAGATATCCGACGCTGCGCGACGCGGTGCTGGCGAACAACTGGCCGCTGCTGGAGGCGTCGCGGGGCAAGTTCCTGTTCGCGCTGGACGAGCCGCCTGCCAAGGTCGCGGTGTATCGCGGCAAGCGTAAGTCGCTGGAGGGCCGCGTGTTCTTCATCAACACCGACGAGGCGTCTCCAGCGGCGGCGTATCTGACGCTGAACGAACCGATCAAGGACGCCGAGCGGATCCGCCGCGACGTGGCGGCGGGGTTCCTGGTGCGAACCCGGGCGGACGCGAACACCCGCGAGGCGCGGGCCAACGATGTGCGGCCGCGCGATGCGGCGCTGGCTGGCGGCGCGCAGTTCGTGTCCACCGATTATCTATGGGCGGATCCGCGCTTCGCCGGCGGCTACCGCGTGACGATGCCGGGTGGCATGGTGGCGCGGTGCAACCCGGTCCGGCGCCCGGCCGGGTGCGGCGATCTGGAGGCGGGCAAATGAAAGTCACGCTACTGGCGGTGAGCGCGCTGTTGCTGGTCGCGGCGGATCAGAGTGTCCCCGGCTACCTCGACGGCAAGCCGGTGCCTGACCTGATGCGGGTACTGCCGGCTCCGCCGGAGCCGGGTTCGGCGCCGGCGGCGGATGACAGGGCGACGTTCGAAGCGACGAGGAAGGCGCAAGGCAGCGACCGGTGGACGCTGGCGACGCGAGACGTCACCGATGATCGGTTCACTGCCTTTTCGTGCGCGCTGGGCAGGAAGCTCGATGCCAAATCGGCGCCCAGGCTGGCGGCACTGTTCTCGCGGATGAGCGACGGGGGGATGACAGGACACGCGAAGACCGGGTTCGCGACCAGGCGGCCGTATCTGAGCCAAAGCGGCGAAATATGCGAGCCGAAGACCGAGCATCTCGCCGGGAATGGCGACTATCCGTCCGGGCACACCGCAACCGGCTGGTCGACGGCGTTGGTGCTGGCCGAGCTGGTGCCCGAGCGCGCGACCGAAATCCTGCGGCGTGGACGGGTCTACGGCGAGAGCCGGTTCATCTGTGGATCGCACAGCCGTAGCGCGGTGCAGGCCGGGTTCCTGGCTGGCGCGAGCCTGGTGGCGCGGTGGCACGCCGAACCGGCCTTCCGCGCCGATATGGATGCCGCGCGGGCGGAGCTGGCGACGCTGCGTGGCGCGCGGGGTCCGGATGCGGACCGCTGCCGGATCGAAGCGTCAGCCGGCTAACAGGCAGAGGACCAGCCCCGCGACGGCGATCAGCGCCTGGATCGGGCGGAGCTGCGCGAAGTAGCTTGGCGCCTCGCCATGGCGGGCGGCCGGCGGCTCGGTGATTGCCAGGCTGGCATAGCCGAAGATCAGCGCGATCCAGGCGAGCGTGAGCGGCAGCGCGAGGGCAGCGACGCCTAGCCCGAAACGAAGGCCCATGGTCGCCAGCTGCGTCAAGCGCGGGCCGCCCTCGGTAAAGAAGCTGAGGCCGCGTGCCACTCCGGAAAGGAACAGCAAAATGGCGGCGCTCCATACCAGCGCGGCGTCGGCCAGCACCGGCGCACGCAGCGTCCAGGCGCCGATGCCGAGCAGCAGGATGACGAGCATCGGGCCATAGCCGAGCACCAGGCTGAGCGGCGGTATGCGGGCCGGTGTATCGAGGCGAGGCGTTCGCGGTGGCGAGGCGTGCATGCCGGCTCAAAGCGCCGGCGACCGCGGCGGTTCCTTCCTAGCCGCGGGCGGTTCGTGCCGCCTCGACCAGCCGCTTGGCGCGAAGGTACATTTCGAGCCGCGTGGTGGCGACCAGCCCCAATGCCAGGGCGATCAGGATGTCGGTCAGCGCCATGGCGTTCAAGTGAAGCAGAGTGTCGCCCGCCCCGCTCGCCAGCATCGAGCGCGCGGCGAAGCGGACGGCGATCAGTGCGACGATGAACAGCAGCGCGGCGGGCGAAGCGCGCTGGTTGAGCACGTGGGTCTCGGGATCGACTTCGATGTGCATGAAGCGGCCGCGCTGCCAGCCAAGCGCCGCGCCGATCGCGAGCGCGACGACGCTGAGTGCCCAGCCCAGCGGAGACGGCGGCGCGGCGATGAACATCGAGGCGGTAAGGAGGGCGAGGATCGCCGGAACGACCCACAGCCGCTCGATCCTGAGCGGGCGGACCTTGTTCATCCGCCAGATGCGGAGCGCCAACACGACCACGACGATCGTGCCGCTGATGGCGTAGCTGATCCAGTTATTGCCGTATTGCATGTCGTTCCCCCCGTGCGGAGGGAACGACATGCAATACGGCTCAGCGATGCACCAAGCTTATTCGGCGGCCTGCACCTGAGGCGCATCCTTGTACGCCAGCACCGGCTTGCGCGCGGCCAGCGTCTCGTCGAGGCGGCGGCGGGGCGCGAAATGGGGCGCGGACTTGAGCGCGGGTTCGCCGTTCTTGGCGCGCGCCGCGACCGAGCGGAAGGCGCCGATGAACTGGTCGAGCGTCGCCTTGCTCTCGGTCTCGGTCGGTTCGACCAGCATGGCGCCGTGGACGACCAGCGGGAAATACACCGTCATCGGGTGATAGCCCTCGTCGATCAGCCCCTTGGCGATGTCGAGCGTCGAGAAGCCCTCGGCCAGGCCCTTATCGCTGAAGATCGCCTCGTGCATGCACGGCCCCGACTTGGCGAAGGGCGCGTCGAGCACGTCCTCCATCGCGCGCAGCACGTAATTGGCGTTAAGCACCGAATCCTCGGCGACCTGGCGCAGGCCGTCGGCACCGTGGCTGAGGATGTAGGTCAGAGCGCGCGTGAACATGCCCATCTGGCCGTGGAAGGCGACCATGCGGCCGAAGCTGCCGGCGTGATGCTCGCCCGCGGTCTCTTCCTCGACCAGCACGAACTGGTCGCCCTGCTGCTCGACGAAGGGCAGCGGCGCATAAGGGGTGAGCGCTTCGGAGAACACCACCGGACCCGAGCCCGGTCCGCCGCCGCCATGCGGGGTGGAAAAGGTCTTGTGCAGGTTGATGTGCATCGCGTCGACGCCAAGGTCGCCCGGGCGGACCCGGCCGACGATCGCGTTGAAGTTCGCGCCGTCGCAATAGACGTATCCGCCCGCAGCGTGGACCGCGTCGGAGATCGCCTTCAAGTCGGGCTCGAACAGGCCGCAGGTATTGGGGTTGGTGATCATCACGCCGGCGACGTCGGGGCCGAGGCGGGCCTTCAATGCTTCGAGATCGACGCGGCCCGCTGGCGTGGCGGGAATGTCCTCGACCGTGAAGCCGGCGAAGGCGGCGGTGGCGGGGTTGGTGCCGTGCGCGCTTTCGGGGACCAGAATAACCTTGCGGGCCTGCTGACCCTTGGCGTCAAGCGCGGCGCGGATCGCGAGGATGCCGCACAGCTCGCCATGCGCGCCGGCCTTGGGGCTCATCGCCACCGAGTGCATGCCGGTGAGCGTCACCAGCCAGTGGGCGAGCTGGTGGATCACCTCGAACGCGCCCTGCACCGTGTCGACGGGTGCGAGCGGGTGGACGTCGGCGAAGCCGGGTAGCCGGGCCATGCGCTCATTGAGGCGCGGATTGTGCTTCATGGTGCACGAGCCGAGCGGGAACAGGCCAAGATCGATGGCGTAGTTCTGGCGGCTGAGGCGGGTATAGTGGCGCACCGCCTCCGGCTCGGACAGGCCGGGCAGGTTGATGGGGGCGGTGCGGGCGAGATTGCCCAGGCGCGACGTGGCGGCGGGTGCGTTGCCCTGCCCCTCTCCCCGGCCCTCTCCCCGGAGGGGAGAGGGAGAGTGGTCGAAGTCGACGCCGGTGGTTTCGTTCGAGCCGATCTCGAAGATCAGCGGCTCTTCGAGCATCAGCGCGCGGTTGCCGGTGAAGGTTTCGCTCGCGCTCTCGCCCTTTTCGGGCGTGGTGGGGCGCCAGCCGGACTGGTTGATCGTGCTCATGCCAGCACCTCCTGGAGCGCGGAGGCAAGCGTTTCGACGTCCTCCGCCGTGGTGGTTTCAGTGACCGCGACGACCAGGCCGTTGGCGAGGTCGGTGGCGTCGGGATAGAGCCGGCCGAGCGAGACGCCGGCCAGGATGTTCTTGTCGGCAAGCGCTCGGACGACCGGGCGCGCCTCCACCGGCAGCTTCAGCGTGAATTCGTTGAAGAAGGTCGGAGTAACCAGCTCGACACCAGGGATCTGCGCGAGGCGGTCGGCGGCGGCGCTTGCCGCTGCGTGGTTGATCGCCGCGAGCTGGCGCAGGCCGGCTTCACCGAGCAGGGTCATGTGCGCCGACATGGCGAGCGCGCACAGCACCGACGACGTGCAGATGTTCGACGTCGCCTTTTCGCGGCGGATATGCTGCTCGCGGGTCGAGAGGGTGAGCACGAAGCCGCGCTTTCCCTCCGCGTCGACGGTCTCGCCGCACAGACGTCCCGGCATCTGGCGAACGAGCTTTTCCGAGCATGCGAAGAGCCCGACATAGGGTCCGCCGAACTGGAGGCCGACGCCCAATGACTGGCCTTCGCCGACGACGATGTCGGCGCCCATTTCGCCGGGTGCCCGGATCGCGCCGAGCGCCACCGGCTCGGTGACGACGGCGATCAGCAGTGCCTTCTTGGCGTGGGCGGCTTCGGCGAGCGCGGACAGGTCCTCGATGCGGCCGAGGATGTCGGGGTACTGGACCACGACGCAGCTGGTATCGTCGTCGATCTGGGCGATCAGGTCGCTGGTGTCGGGTGCCGCGGAGAGCGTGGGCAGCGAGGTTACCAGCTGGTCGCCGGTGAACTTGGCCATGGTCTTGGCGACCGAGACATAATGCGGATGGATGCCGCCCGACAGGATCGCCTTGCCGCGCTTGGTGAGGCGGCGGGCCATCGAGATCGCTTCCCAGCACGCGGTCGAGCCGTCGTACATCGACGCATTCGCGACGTCGCAGCCGAGCAGGCGTGCGACCTGCGACTGGAATTCGAACATCACCTGGAGCGTGCCCTGGGCGATTTCGGGCTGGTAGGGCGTGTAGGCGGTGAGGAACTCGCCGCGCTGGATGATGTGGTCAACGCTGGCGGGCACATGGTGGCGATAGGCGCCGGCGCCGAGGAAGAAGGGCACTTCCCCAGCCACGACGTTCTTGCGGGCGAGCGCGGTCATGTGACGCTCGACGGCGAGCTCGCTGGCGTGCGGCGGCAGGCCGTGGATCGGGCCGTTGAGGCGCGCGGATTCGGGAACGTCGACGAACAGGTCGTCCACGGACGCCGCGCCGATGGTGGCGAGCATCGCCTGGCGGTCGGTGTCGGTCAGGGGCAGGTAGCGCATGTACATCTCCGGCCAACGGCCATGACGAGTATCGTCACCCCGGCCGAAGTGCCGGGGTCCACTGTGCGGCAAGGGCTGGACCCGAACCTCTTGGCGCTTCCGTCGCCGCACGGTGGATGCCGGAACAAGTCCGGCATGACGGTTGAGATTAGAGGCTGTCGACGAAGTCCTTGTAGGCCGCTTCGTCCATCAGGGCTTCGACTTCGGCGGCGTTCGAGAGGGTCAGCTTGAAGAACCAGCCTTCGCCTTCGGGGTCTTCGTTCACCAGCGCGGGGTTGTCGGCGAGCGCGGGGTTACCCTCGACCACGGTGCCGCTGGCGGGCGCATAGACATCCGAGGCGGCCTTGACCGACTCTACGACCGCGGCGTCGTCACCCTTGGCGACGGTCTTGCCGGCCTCGGGGGTCTCGACGAAGACGATGTCGCCGAGCTGGCTCTGGGCGTAGGTGGTGATGCCGACCGTGGCGGTGTCGCCGTCGACCTGGATCCATTCATGGTCTTGGGTGAAATAGCGGCTCATGTCTCAGGCTCCCTTGCGGACATAGCGGTGGGGGACGAAGGGCATCGAGGTGACCTCCGCGTTATGGGTCTTGCCGCGCTGACTCAGCGTCACGCGGGTGCCGGGCGTTGCGAGCGCGGCGGGAACGTATGCCATGGCGATCGGCTTCTGCACCGAAGGGGCGAAGCCGCCGCTGGTGACGGTGCCGATCTGCGTGCCGCTGTCGTCCACGACGATAGCGCCTTCGCGAACAGGCTGGCGCCCTTCGACGATCAGGCCGACGCGCTTGGTGGCCGAACCGTTCGCACGATCGGCGAGGATCGCCTCGGCGCCCGGGAAGCCGCCTTCCTCGCGGCGGCGCTTGGACAGCGCGAAGCCGAGATCGGCGGCTACGGGATTGGTGTCGAGATCGAGATCGTGGCCGTAGAGCGGCAGGCCAGCTTCGAGGCGGAGCGAATCGCGCGCACCCAGGCCGATCGGCTTGACTTCGGGCTGGGCGCAGAGCGCTTCGGCGAACGCTTCGGCGGCGTCGCCGGGGAGCGAGATCTCGAAGCCGTCCTCGCCGGTATAGCCCGAGCGGCTGACCCAGAGCGGATTGCCCTGCCATTCGAACGCGGCGGCGGTCATGAACACCAGCGACGCGACGCCGGGGACGACGCGCTCGAGCGCGGTAACCGCTTCGGGGCCCTGGAGGGCGAGCAGCGCCTGTTCGTCGAGATGGTTGATCGCGACCTCATCGGGCAGCGCTTCGCGGAACACGCCGAGATCATCCCACTTGGTTGCGCCGTTTACGACCATGTAGAAGGCCCCGGCGTCGATCTCGAAGGCGTTTTCATCACCGAGGCGCGTGACCATCAGATCGTCATGGATGCCGCCATTGTCGGCAAGCAGCAGCGAATAGCGCATGCGCCCGGGGATCAGCCCCTTGATGTCGCCGGGAAGCAGGGTTTCGAGCTGGGCGTCGGTGTCGGCACCCGAGAAGAGCAGCTGGCCCATATGGCTGACGTCGAACAGCCCGGCATGCTCGCGCGTCCAGAGATGCTCGGCCATGATGCCTTCATACTGGACGGGCATCTCATAGCCGGCGAACGGCACCATGCGGCCGCCGCGGGCGCGGTGCCACGCGTCGAGCGGCAGCAGCTCGGGCGCGAGCGCTTCGGCTTCGGGTTCTTGCACGTCCTGGCTCATCACACACGGTTCCGGCGCAGTGGATCGACGACGGATCGCGCGCCTGCGTGCGCCTTGATCCATCGCCCCCTCTGTCACGGTACCTGAGAGCTTTCACGAGCCTTGGGCTCGCTTACCCCTTCGGTGGCCGCTGCTGAAGCGACGCTTTCCAGAGTGTCGTGCGCGCGCGGTCCTCGGTGCCTGAGAGATTCCGGGGCGGTTGCTCCTTCGGCGGACGATACTCGATGCTCAAACCGAACCGCTGGCAAGCCAGCTACGATTTGAGCGGCAAGATCGCCACTCTCCCGCGCGTGCCTATCCCGGTTGCCCGGCATCGACCGGTGCAGCCTTGGCCGCACCGAGGATTCGAGTCAATCGGGCTTTAGCGCGTCGCGTTATACTTGAGCTGATCCTGGGTGAGCTGGAAGCCGACCAGCGCCTCGAACGTGGCGGCGAGCACGGCGTCGCGGACTTCCGGAGTCGACAGCGGATCCATCGCGGCCGCTTCGTCGCCGGCCTTGCGCTTCTCGTTCAGGCGCTTGCGAACACTCTCGGGCAGCGTGGCCGCGGCGCGCGACACCGAGCCGGTCGCCTGGCCGCGCGTCTGGGCGCGGATCTGGCCTTCGGCGAAATGGACGGTCACTTGGCCGACCGTCTTGGCGACGACCGAGGAGCCGCCGCGCACGACCGCGAGATAATAAGGCAAGGTGACGTCGCGGGCGGGCCCCGGCTGGGCGCGGCGGGCGAGCACGTCGAAGGTCACGGTGGTCGCGATCGGATCGACGGTGTCGACGCAGGTCGACTGGAGGTTGGTCAGAGTGGCGGTGACGTCGATCGCCGAAGCCTCTCGGCTGGCTGGCGGGTTGAACAGGGTGATGTCGCCGGTGCCCGCGGTCACGCCGACGCGCGGGCAGGCGGAGCGGACGGCGGAGATACCGCCTTCGGTGATCTCGCCGGTACGGGCACAGCCGCCCGCAGCCAGCAGGACAAGGGCGGGAACGGCAAGCTTGGCGAGCGACACGGGCGGAACACCTTTCACAATAAACACGGGCCGCCGCTGCAAACGGGGCCCGGAAGCGGCCGGCACCATAGGAACCGCCTTTCGCGCGCGCAAGCAATCGCGTAGAGCGCGGGGTGATGGACCAGGCTCAGAAACCCGCCCTCGAACTGCTGATCGCGGCGCCGCGCGGCTTTTGCGCCGGCGTCGACCGCGCGATCCGGATCGTCGAGCTGGCAATCGAAAAATACGGCGCACCGGTCTATGTCCGCCACGAGATCGTCCACAACAAGTTCGTGGTGGATACGCTCAAGGCCCAGGGCGCGATCTTCGTCGAGGAACTCGACCAGGTGCCCGACGGGGTGCCGGTGGTGTTCTCCGCGCACGGCGTGCCCAAGGCAGTGCCCGCCAAGGCGGCGGAGCGCGGGCTGTCCTATCTCGACGCCACCTGCCCGCTCGTGTCGAAGGTGCACCGCCAGGCCGAGCGGCTGGTCGCGGCAAGCCGGCACATCCTGTTCATCGGCCACAAGGGGCATCCCGAAGTGATCGGCACCTTCGGCCAAGTGCCCGAGGGCGCGATGACGCTGATCGAGACGCCCGAAGATGCCGAGCAGGTGCAGGTAGCCGAGCCAGGCAATCTCGCCTTCCTCACGCAGACGACGCTGTCAGTGGACGACACCGCGGCGACGCTGGCGGTGCTCCAGCGGCGCTTCCCCGCGATCCTGGCGCCTGGGCCCAACGACATCTGCTACGCCACCACCAACCGCCAAGGCGCGGTGAAGGCAATCGCCTCGTCGGTCGACCTGATGCTGGTGATCGGCGGCAAGAACTCCTCCAACTCGCTGCGGCTGGTCGAAGTCGCGGAACGCCAGGGCATCCGGGCCTACCTGATCCCGCGCGCCGAGGACCTGGACTGGGCCTGGTTCAACGGAGTCGGGTCGCTGGGCGTCAGCGCCGGCGCCTCGGCACCCGAGGTGCTGGTGCGCGAACTGGTCGCCAAGCTGTCCGAACGGTTCGACGTGCACGAGCGCGAAGTCGAGACGGTGGAAGAGAACGTCGTCTTCAAGCTGCCGCGCGGACTCGAAGCGGCCTGATGGCCGTCTACACGCTTGTTTCGACGGAAAGGCTGGCGGACTTCCTTCATGGCTATGCCGTGGGGGAACTGGTTTCGGCCAAGGGGATCGCCGAGGGCGTCGAGAACACCAACTATCTGGTAGATACCACGGTCGGCCGGTTCATCCTGACGCTGTACGAGAAGCGCGTCGCGGCGGGGGACCTCCCCTATTTCATGGCGCTGCTCGACCATCTGGCGGAACGCGAGCTACCCGTGCCCAGGGCGATCCGTAACCGGCAAGGCGCAGCGATCGGCGAACTGGAGAACCGGCCGGCCTGCCTCATCGAGTTTCTTCCCGGCGTGTCGCTGTCGCAGCCCACGCGAACGCAGGCACATGCCGCGGGTGTCGCATTGGGGCAGTTGCACTGCGCAGCCACGACGTTCGGCCAGGAGCGCGCGAATTCGATGGGCGTGGATCAATGGCGTCCGCTGTTCGAGCGGTGCGGGCGCGACCTGGATGCGATCCAGCCGGGCCTGCACGACGCGTTGGCAGGCGAACTGGACCGGGTGCTCGGCGCGTGGGATCACGGCCTGTCGCGGGGCACGATCCATGCCGACCTGTTTCCCGACAATGTGCTGATGCGCGGCGACGAGGTCAGCGGGCTGATCGATTTCTATTTCGCCTGCACCGACGTGCGCGCGCTGGACCTGGCGATCACTCACAGCGCCTGGAGCTTCGACGCGACGGGCGGCCAAGTGGACTGGGAAGTCGGCCGGGCGTTGATCGAGGGGTATCAGCAGTCGGTAAGGCTGAGCGGCGAAGAGAAGGCGGCGTTCCAGACGCTGTGCGAGGGCGCGTGCATCCGCTTCCTGCTGTCACGTGCCTGGGACTGGCTGAACACGCCCGCCGACGCGCTGGTGACGCGCAAGGACCCGCTGGCTTATTGGCGGCGGCTCCAGACCTACAAGAACCAAGGATCGTTGTTCGCGTGACCGAATTGCAGCATGTGGAAATGTTCACCGACGGCGCGTGCAAGGGGAACCCCGGCAAGGGCGGCTGGGGCGTGTTGCTGCGCATGGGCGAGACCGAGAAGGAGCTGTCGGGCGGCGAGCCGCACACGACCAACAACCGCATGGAGCTGATGGCCGCGATCCAGGGGCTGAACGCGCTCAAGCGTCCGTGCCGCGTCACGCTGTCGACCGACAGCCGCTATGTCATGGATGGCCTTACCAAGTGGATCCATGGCTGGATGAAGAATGGCTGGCGCACCGCCGACAAGAAGCCGGTCAAGAATGCCGAGCTGTGGCAGGCGCTGCTCGAAGCCGCCAAGCCGCACCGCGTGGAGTGGGTGTGGGTCAAGGGTCATGCCGGGCATCCGGGCAACGAGCGAGCGGACAAGCTGGCCAGCGACGCGGCAGTGTCCCAGCGGTAGCTGATGTGCGCTGACCGGCGCTTAGCCGCCGCGTAGATTGGCGGCGAGGAACTCCACGAACGCCCGGACCCGCGCCGGCGTGTTCGAGCCGCCGACGAAGACCGCGTGAATTTGCTCGACGTCGCCGGGGTTGAACGCCTCCAGCAGAAGACGAAGACGGCCGGCGGCGATGTCCTCCGTGACGCTGAACGCCCCCACACGGGCGACGCCGACGCCCAGCGCCGCCAATTGCCCCAGCGTCTCTCCGTTATTGGCCTCTATGTTTCCCTTCACCGACAAGGTGAAATCCTGCCCGTCGCGGCGAAAGGGCCAGACCGGCTCGGCACGGCGGAAGTTGAAGTTGAGGCAGTTGTGGCGGTGGAGGTCCTCGGGTGTGCGGGGCGTGCCATGCTTCGCCAGATAGTCGGGCGAGGCGACGATCACCCGCCCCGTCTCGCCGAGCTTGCGCGCGGTGAGCGTGCTGTCGGGCAGCGGTCCGAAGCGGATCGCGACGTCCGCCTGCCCCGCGGCGATATCGACAAGGCTGTCGGTCAGCGCGACGTCGATCAGGATGTCGGGATAGAGCGCGGCGAACTTGCCGAGCAGCGGCACGACGCACAGCCGCCCGTGCGAAAGCGCGGCACTGACGCGCAGACGCCCGCGCGGACTTCCCTGATCGGCGATCTGCTGCTCGGCATCGTCTAGATCCGCCAGGATGCGGCGAGCGGCAAGCAGATAGGATTGGCCCTCGGCGGTCAGCGACAAGGCACGCGTCGAACGAAGCACCAGGCGCACGCCCAGCCGCCGCTCGATCCGATCGACGGCACGCGCAACGGCCGACGGGCTCATGTCGAGCACGCGTGCCGCCGACGAGAAGCTGCCTTGCTCCACCACCGTGGCAAACAGCGCCAGCGAGCGGGCACGGTCGCTACCCCCGACCAGCTTTGCGTCCATTGCACAGATCCTCCGCTTTCGAGCGCTATACTCCGCTGCGTGTTCGAGGTTCATCTATGCGTCGACGTACCAACGCAAGGATGGATCATGGAATATCGGCAACTCGGCGCTTCGGGCCTTCGCGTGCCCGCACTCAGCTTCGGCACCGGGACCTTCGGCGGCACGGGCCCGCTGTTCGGCGCGTGGGGCCAGAGCGACGCTGCCGAGGCGCGCCGGCTGATCGACGTTTGCCTGGATGCGGGCGTGACGCTGTTCGACACCGCCGATGTGTATTCGAACGGCGCGTCCGAGGAGATATTGGGGCAGGCCATCCGAGGAAGGCGCGACGCGGTGCTGATCTCGACCAAGACCGGCCTGCCGATGGGGGAAGGCCCCCAGGACTGGGGCGCATCGCGTGCGCGACTGGTGCGCGCGGTCGAGGATTCGCTCCGCCGGCTCGACACCGATCATATCGACCTGCTGCAACTTCACGCGTTCGACGCGTCGACCCCGACCGAGGAGCTGATGGGCACGCTGGCGGCGCTGATCAATGCGGGAAAGGTGCGCTATGCCGGTGTCTCCAATTATCCCGGCTGGCAGCTGATGAAGGCGCAGGGTCTGGCCGAGCGTCACGGCTTGCCGCGCCTCGTCGCGCATCAGGTCTATTACTCGCTGATCGGCCGCGCCTATGAAGCGGACCTGATGCCGTTGGCGGCCGATCAGGGGATCGGCGCATTGGTGTGGAGTCCGCTTGGCTGGGGCCGGCTGACCGGGAAGATCGGGCGCGGCCGGCCGGTACCGGCGGGCAGCCGGCTCCGCGACACCGAACAGTTCGCGCCGCCGGTCGATCAGGATCATCTCTACAAGGTCGTCGATGCGCTTGAGGCGGTTGCAGCCGAGACGGGCAAGACCGTGCCGCAGATCGCGATCAACTGGCTATTGGGGCGTCCAACCGTCTCATCGGTGATCATCGGCGCCCGCGACGAAGCGCAACTGCGCCAGAACCTTGGTGCGGTCGGCTGGGCGCTGACCCCGGAGCAGGTCGCCGCGCTCGACGAGGCCAGCGCCATCCTGCCGCCCTATCCCCATACGCCCTACCACCAGCAGGAGGGCTTCGCCCGCCTCGCCCCGGCGCTGGTTTGAGGGCGCGATCATGAACCGCAACCTTGGCCTTCTAGCTCTGGCGGTCGGCGCGTTCGGCATCGGCGTAACCGAGTTCGCGCCGATGGGCCTGCTTCCGGTGATCGCCGCCGATCTCGACGTGTCGATCCCGGCCGCGGGGCTTCTCATCAGCGCCTATGCGCTGGGGGTCGTGCTCGGCGCACCGTTGATGACGCTGACCACCGGCCGCGCGCCCCGGCGCACCTTGCTGATCGGACTGGCGGGCATCTTCACGGCCGGCAACCTGCTGGCGGCCGTCTCGGACAGCTATTGGATGCTGCTCGCCGCGCGCGTGCTCACGTCGTTCAACCACGGCGCGTTCTTCGGCGTCGGCTCGGTGGTGGCGGCGGGCCTGGTGGCGCCCGAGCGGCGCGCAAGCGCGGTGGCGGCGATGTTCATGGGTCTGACGATCGCCAATGTCGTCGGCGTGCCGCTGGCGACCTGGGCGGGCGAGCACCTGGGCTGGCGCGCCGCGTTCTGGGGTATCGCCGCGCTGGGCGTCGCGACCATGGTGTCGCTGCGGCTGACCTTGCCGCCCCTTCCCGCTCCGCAGGCCGGCAGCGCGCTTGCCGAACTGCGCGTGCTGAAGCGGGGGCCGGTATTGGGCGCGTTGGCGCTGACCGTGATCGGGTCGAGCGCGATGTTCACCGTGTTCACCTACATCGCGCCGATCCTTCGCGAAGCGACGCATGCTTCGCTCGGTTTCGTCACGGCGATGCTTGCGACCTATGGCTTGGGGCTGACGGTGGGGAACTGGCTGGGCGGACGCTTCGCCGACCGCTCGGTGGACCGCACCCTCACCGTGACGTTGGCCGCGTTGTCGGCGATCCTCGTCGCCTTTGCCGGCTTGATGCCGCATGCGGCGCCCAGCGCCGTGCTCATCTTCCTGTGGGGCGTGGCCAGCTTCGCGCTGGTGCCGCCGCTGCAGGTTCGCGTGATGACCGCCGCCGCCGATGCGCCGGATCTCGCATCGGCAGTCAATATCGGCGCCTTCAATCTCGGCAACGCGTCCGGCGCGGCGCTGGGCGGCGGCGTCATCGCGGGCGGGCTAGGCTATCCGGCGGTGGCGCTTGCCGGGGCGGCGACCTCGGCGATCGGGCTTGCGGCCCTGCTGTTGAGCGTTCGCCGCCGGCGAGCGGGTGAGCGGCAGCCGCTCGGCGCCTGATAGTCGGAGATCGTGCCTGGCCGCCCAGCCAGCGGGCGGCGGCGCCGGTTCCTCGTGACAATCACCCGGCGCCTTAGCCACCTCTATTAGATGTATTACAACTTGTTGACACCGTTTTCCCCTGATGCAATGAGGATCATCGAATAGCGGCAACAAAGTCGCAACATCGGGGAGGATTTGCATGCGCTGTGACCGCGTTTCACAGGCCGTCGGCCTGCGCGTTTCGACCAGTATCTTCACGGTTGCTCTGGCGGCCCTGGCGCCCGCCAGCGCGCTGGCCCAGACGCAGGACGCGCCGCCCGCCAACGAGGCTGCGGCACCGGAGGGAGACGATGTGGTCGTCACCGGGTTTCGTCAAAGCTATGCCGACGAAGTGCGCACCAAGCGCAACACGATCGAGATCACCGACGGCATCTCCTCCGACGACCTTGGCCGCATTCCCGACCTCAACATCGGCGAAGCGTTGCAGCGCGTGCCCGGCATCCAGCTCAACCGCGAAGCGGAAGGCCGCGAAGCGACGATCAACCTGCGCGGCCTGCCGGGCGAATATGCCCGCACGACGCTGAACGGCGTCGCCTTCGCAGAACCGATCCTGCAAAGCTCGACGCCCCTCGGCGCATTCGCTTCCGACATCTTCAGCGCGGTGCGCGTGCAGAAATCGCCCATGGCCGATGCGCAGTCGGGTGGCCTGTCGGGCAATGTCGACCTGCAGATCGCCCCCGCCTTGTCCCGCAAGGAAGGTGGCCGCGCGAAGATCGCCTATGACTATAACGAGCTGGGGGAGCAGGGTGAGCCCAGCGCGACGCTCGGATACAATGCGCACTTGAGCGAGAACTTCGCCGTGTTCGGCATCGTCTCCTACAAGCACGAGAAGTTCCGCCGGGATTCGATCCTGTTCAACACCTATGGCGTGCTGTCCGCGACGATCACGCCCAACTTCATCAGCCGCTATGCCGATTATTATGCGCCGACCGGCGCCTGCGCCACGACCTATGCCGCCGTGGTGGGCTGCGTCGCGGCGGCCGGGGGTACCGGCGCCAAGGGTGTCACCGGCGTCCAATATGTTTCGCAGAACCGCCAATATGTCCGCCAGAACGAGGGCGACCAATGGTCGGGCGCGGGCGGCGCCGAGTGGCAGATCAGCGAGGCCATGAAGTTCGGCGTGACCGGGCTTTATACCGACCGCCGGCAAAGCGAGACCGTACAGAACCTCCAGATCCTCAACTTCACCGGCACCGGGGTGCAAGTGAACCCGACCAGCGAGGTCCGCGAAGGTGCGGGCGGCGCGCATTATGTGGAGAATTTCAACTTCGCCAACATCGCCGTGATCAACGACTCCCGCCTGTTCCCCCAGGTGCAGAAGGCCTGGGGCATCAACGCCAATCTCGAATACGAGACCGGCGACTGGCGGCTGAACACTATCGGCACGCTGTCCAAGGCGAGTAACAGCGCGGTCGAAATCTTCGCCGAGTTCATCACCGGACAGCAAGCCGGCCGGCAGAATGGCACCACCGGCAGCTTCGCCAGCGGGGGCGGCAATTACGACGACTATGCACTGACCATCGGGCCCGATCCGCTGTCGACCGGCACTCCGCGCGTCGCCTGGACCTGGGCCGGTCCCGCCGACCAGCAGAGCTGGTACGATTCTCCCACCGGCACCCCGGGGCGAAACCGCTTCAATCTGGCCGGCACGCAGAGCTATGGCACCAGCAAGGTGACGGCGATCCAGCAGGACGTGGAGCGGAGCTTCTCCGACAGCTTCCTGTCCGGCATCCAGTTCGGTTCGCGGTTCGAGCGCAACGAATACCGCTCGCAGGGCTATCGCACCAACGCCGCCGGCATCCAGGGCCAGAATATCAGCAGCGACTTCCTGGCCGCGAACCCGCAGAACGACGACTTCTTCCAAGGGAATTTGCCCGGCTTCAACCGCAACTGGCAGGTACTCGACATGAACAAGGTCGTGTCCGCACTCCAGCCGGTGACACCCGTCAACGGCGCCGCGCTCGCGCCGATCGGGTTCAACATCAACTATACCGACAACGGCTACGCGCTGTACAACTTCACCAACGATACCGACGTGCTGTCGATCTATGCCGAGGCCAAATACGGGACGGAGATCTTCTCGATCCCGGTGCGCGGCATAGTCGGGCTGCGCTATGAGCAGGCCTGGAACACGGTCGACGCGTTGAACCGCATCCGTCCGGCTTCCGCCGGTCTCGGATCCCCGGCCGATTATGGCTTTCAGCGGTTCGAGAACAACTACAACCAGTGGCTGCCTTCCGCGATCGCGGTGTTCGACGTGACCGACGAGCTTGTGGTGCGCCTCGCAGGCTACCGCACCTATGTCCGCCCCCACCCGCGCCAGTTCACGCCGGTGACTCTGGTCGGTGCGCCCAGCACCACCAACGTGATTCCGGTCACGCTCGGCAATCCGGACCTGCAGCCTTATACCGGCACCTCGTTCGACGGCACGATCGAATGGTACAACCGCAAGAACGGCCTGGTGGCGCTCAGCCTGTTCTCCAAGCGGTTCAAGGGCGTGGTGCAGCAGGTCCGCGGCGCCCGCGCGCTGTGCCCGACCGATGGCGGCAATCTCGGCCTCGGGCCGTTGCGCGTCGAGGGCGACCAGTGCCTCACCGGCGCGGGGCCCGACATCAACGGCAACCCCCAGACGGTGTCGATCGCCGGCTTCATCAACTCGACGACGCCCTATACGGTCAACGGGCTCGAGCTGAACGTCCAGCAGCAGCTCGACTTCCTGCCCGGCGTTCTGCGCAACCTGGGCGGTGGTTTCAACTATGCCTACACCACGATCAGCGGCACGAATTCCGATGGCACGGAGGCGACCCTGCCCGGCATTTCCAAGCACAACTTCAACGTCATCGGCTATTATGAAAGCAAGCTGTTCGGCGTCCGCTTGAGCTACAACTTCCGCAGCAAGTACGACCTGTCTTCCACCGGCACCTTCGCCGGCGCTGCTCGGCAGGTCGAACCCCGCGGCCAGCTCGATGCCTCGGCCTCGCTCAACCTGACCGAGCAAGTCAGCCTGTCCATCAACGGGTTCAACCTGACCAACTCGACGCGCAAGGAATATCAGGGCGTAGAGGGTCAGGCGCGACGCATCGACTATGACGGACGCACCTACCGCGTCGCGCTGAACGCGCGGTTCTGATGCGCACCGCCTTTGTCATCGCCGCCGCGATCGCCTGCCCGCAGCCGGCACTCGCGCAGCATGCGATCTTTGCGGGCAGTGATCTGTCTGCGCAGGCCGCAACGCCGGCTGCGCGCGCGGTGATCGCGCGGGCGCAGGCAGCGCTCGGCCGACCGCCCGGCGCGATCCCGAAGCTGCATACCGAAGGGACGCTGCCCGGGCACGGCATCCGCGACGTCAGCATCGCCGCCAAGGCCGATCACCCGATTGTCCTGGACCTGGCACTGGCCTGGGCGATTACTCGGGATCGCCGTTACCTCGACCAGGCGGCGCGGTATCTGGAGAATTGGGCCGACACCTATCAGATGTCGTTCAACCCGATCGATGAGACGAGCTTCGACATGCTCGTTCTGGCCAACGACCTTACCGCCTCGGATCTTCCCCGCCCGCTCGCGGCGAAGCTCGACGGCTTCTGGCGACGCATGGCGTCGGGCTATCTGGATGCCATGGATGGAAAGCCGCACAACGCGCACACCAACTGGCAGAGCCACCGGATCAAGCTGGCGACGCTTGCCGCTTATCGCACCGGCGACACGCGGCTGATCGAGCGCGCGCGCGCGGCGTATCGCCGCCAGGTCGCAGTCAATCTGCGCCCGGACGGCTCCACCTTCGACTTCGAAGAGCGCGACGCGCTTCACTACGTCACCTACAATCTTGATCCGCTGATGACCGCGGCGCTCGCGGCACGGGCGCATGGCGAGAACTGGTTCGACTGGAAGGCACCGTCAGGCGCGAGCCTGGCGCGTTCGGTGGATTGGCTGGCCACCTTCGCGCGCGGTGAACGCACGCATATCGAGTTCGCCCACTCCAAGATCGCCTTCGACCGCGAACGGGCGGCGGCCGGCCAGAAGGAGTATGCACCGCATGCTTGGAACCCGGTGCAGGCGCTGAACACCTTCGCGCTCGCCAGCCGCTTCGATCCGCGGCATGCCCTTCTCAGGGACACGCTTGCTCAAAGGTCCGGGCGCTCACCCGCGTCGTGGATGGTGCTTATCCAGTGACGCGCCGCTGACGTTGGTCAGCCCGTGCCGCTGCCACCGGAGCACACCGGCGGCTTCGGCCGCGCCGGCGATTATCCGGAGCGGCGGTTTACCTGAACGGCCTGCGATGGTAGACTTTCCCGACATGGCGCGTTCCCTTACCACCATGTGCTTCAGCGCCCTCCGATCGCAGCTTGCGTGCCTGCCGCGGCTTTGCCGCACGGGCGCGGCTGCGTGGGTAACGGTGCTGACCGTGCTTTTCTGTGCGGTGCTGCCGGCCGGATTGCCGCAGTCTGCAACCTATGGCTCGGCGTTCAATCCGGCCACCACCAGCGTGGCGCTTGCCGCCCGGGCGCCCGAGCGGCGCACGGCGTCCGTGCAGCGGCTACGACCCGACCGACCGCCGGCCCCTGCCCTGTCAGCGGTGGCGGCGGTTCCGCCAACCGTACTCCCGAGCCCCCGCCCGGACGCCGACATCACGCTGCTGCGCGTCGCACCCGCGACGCTGCACACCCAGGCATTGGCACGGCTGGGCTGGGCGCGTGACCCTCCGGCGGCATGACGCGCAGCCGCTCTTGCGGCTGCTTCGCCTGAACTTCGGCCTTTTGGACGTAAGCGGCGTAACGCGCACGCTCCCAAGGAGGTAGCATGAAGAACAAACAGAAACGGCCACCCTGGTGGTTCGTGGCAGCGCTTTGGACCGGCTTGGCCAGCGCTTCCGCCCTGCTGGCCGTGGCCGCGGGATTGGCCGTAGAATGACCCTGGCGCAGGCCCGACGCGATGCGGACGGCCTGCGCCATTCCCCTGCACAGGATACTCGATGCCCCATCACACGCCCTTAATCGCCACCATCGTCGCGGGGTTGTTCGTCGCCTTCGTTTTCGGCGCGATCGCCCACCGGTTCAAAGTCTCTCCGATCGCCGGCTATCTGCTCGCCGGCGTCGCAGTCGGCCCGTTCACGCCCGGCTTCGTCGCCAATTCAGGCCTCGCCAACGAGCTTGCCGAGATCGGCGTGATCCTGCTGATGTTCGGCGTCGGGCTGCATTTCTCGCTGAAGGACCTGATGTCGGTACGCCGGATCGCGGTGCCTGGCGCGATCGGCCAGATCGCCGCGGCGACGGGCATGGGCATGGCGCTGGCCTGGATGGCCGGCTGGGGCATGCAGGCCGGGCTGGTATTCGGACTGGCGCTGTCGGTAGCGAGCACGGTGGTGCTGCTGCGCGCGCTGCAGGGGCACGACATCGTCCAGACCGAGCGCGGGCGGATCGCCGTGGGCTGGCTGATCGTCGAGGATCTGGCGATGGTGCTGGCGCTGGTGCTGCTGCCGGTGATCGCCGGCATCACCAGCGGGGCCAACGAAGGCGCCGCCGCCATCCTCCAGCCGCTGTTGTCGACCTTCCTCAAGGTCGCCGGGTTCGCCGCGCTGATGCTGGTGGTCGGCCGGCGCGTGATCCCGTGGACGCTGCAATGGGTGGTGGGCACCGGATCGCAGGAGCTGTTCCGGCTGGCAGTGCTGGCGATCGCACTGGGCGTCGCGTTCGGTGCAGCGGTGGCGTTCGACGTGTCGTTCGCGCTCGGCGCCTTCTTTGCGGGCATGATCCTGGGCGAAACCTCGCTCAGCCGGCGCGCCACCGAAGAGACGTTGCCGCTGCGCGACGCCTTCGCGGTGCTGTTCTTCGTCTCGGTCGGCATGCTGTTCAATCCGTCGGTGATCGTCGACCAGCCTGTGCTGCTGGTCGCGGCGGTGTCGATCATCCTGTTCGGCAAGTCGCTGGCGGCCTATCTGCTGGTCCGCGCGTTCGGCTATAATGGGCAGACCGGCCTCACTGTCGCGGCGAGCCTTGCCCAGATCGGTGAATTCTCCTTCATCCTGGCGAGCCTCGGTTCCGAGCTGGGCATGCTTCCGCCCGCCGCGCGCGACGTGATCCTGGCCGCCGCGATGATCTCGATCTTCGTCAATCCGTTCCTGTTCGCCTGGGTCGCGGGACGTTACGACGAGGACGCGTCGGAAGGCGGAACGATCACGCCGGTGCAGCTCCAGTCGGGACACCTCATCCTGGTGGGCTATGGCCGCGTCGGCAAGATGATCGCCGCCGACTTCCAGACCCGGGGCAAGCCCTTCGTCATCATCGAGGATCAGGGCGACATGGTGAAGGAGGCGCAGGACGCCGGCATGCACGTGATCGAGGGCAATGCGCTCAACGCGCGCACGCTGGTGGCGGCGGGGATCGGATCAGCGGGCAAGCTGCTGATCGCGATTCCCGCCGGGTTCGAGGCCGGGGCGATCCTGCAGCACGCGCGCATCCTCAACCCGCAGGTGCCGGTGATCGCGCGGGCGCATTCGGCCGACGAAGTCGCGCATCTCGAGCGGGTCGGCGTCGACCATGTCGTGATGGGCGAGCGCGAAACCGCCAATCGGATGATGGAATTGTCCGCGGCGATGCCGCCGGCGCAGGCCGCCTGAAGGCGATCAGGGTGTCGTACCCCGATCGCCGCGGACCGGGGGACGGCACTCGCCGCGCAGGAACAGGCGCGCGGCGGCGATGAGCAGCAGCACGAACAACAGGAATGCCACGGACACCGGCACCTCAGGCAGCATGGCGGAAGAGCGCCGCGTGGATATCCGGGCCGGGGGACGCAGGTGGACGTGTCGCGTTAGGGACGAAACGGGGCGCGGGGTTGGTCCGCCAGCGCGGCGAGACCTCTATTTGCGCGAACATGCCCGCGCCGAGCGTGAGCAACGCGCCGCCAAGCGCGAGGCCGAGGAACGCGGCACAGGCGAGCGCGAATTCCAGCACCGATGCCGGGTGATGCGGCGGCTGGTTGGCCAGCCGGCATAGCTCAGCCAACGCCAGACCGCCGGACGCGGCCAGCCCCAGACCGGTGGCGCGGATGGCAAGGTCGGATCTTAGTCTTGGCTGGTCCTGCATGCCGCTCTCCGGGATTGCGGCTGCCCAGATATTGCGTGCGGCATAAGGAAGGGAGCGGCAAGGCGGACGATCCGCATAGTATTCGCGTAAGGTTTGGCGGCAGAACGCGGCGCGCCTCGATCAGGCGAGTCGCACTGCCTCCTGCGCAAGATCGCACACCGTCACGGCGTCCGAACGGTCGCCGAGCCTGACATCGATGAAGAAGCTGTCGGCGCCGCTGGCGGTCCTGCCCGGCCGGCGATGCAGCGCGGAACGCGCGACGGTTTCGAGCTTGTCGACCACCAGCCCGTTGAAGCGCCCGTCGGTCTCGACCACCAGCACCACCGCGTCCGGACACGCGGCGAGCGTCGAATGCGCCCCGCTCAAGTCGAGCAGCGGCAAGGGAGCGCCATTGTAGCTGGCGATGCCCTGAAGCGCCGACCCCGACCGGTTGAGCCCGGTGCGCGCCTGCGGGAACGGGATGATCTGCTTGACCGAGGACAGCGCCGCCGCGCGGCGGCGATCCCCCGCGACGAACACCAGGAACGGCTGGCGTTCCTCGGAGGCAGCCTTGCCGGCAAGCGCGGTTTGCACCGGCGCCGCCTTTTCGCGGCTGAGCGCGCCGATCATCCGCAATTCCTCGCTGCGGACCAGCGCCTCCCCGTCGAGCAGCAGGTTCTGGCGCCCTTCATGATCGACGATGGCGCCACGGAACAGCGTGAGCCGTTCGGCCAATGCCTGGGGAAGCGGCCGCACCAGACGCTCGCTGATCGGCAGGATGCGCTGTACCCGATCGATCTTCACGCCGAGCAACTGCTTGTCGTCGAGGCGCAGGATGATGACCGCGCCCCCGGTCTTTGCCTCGGCGCGGCCCGACAGGCCGAAAAGCGCCAGGTCGTCGACCACCGGCACTTCCTGTCCGAGATAGGGCACCACTCCGACCCACTTGCTGGAAGGCGCGGGACTGGGCCGCAGCAACGCGTTGGGAACGGTCGCCACCACCAGCCGGGCATCGAGCGCAAGGTTGGCGCCGGCGACGGTCACCAGCACCACTGCGCTGCGCCCGCCTGCGGCACCAGCATCGGCGCCAACCCGCGCTTCGCGGGCATGCGGCACCCCAGGCAGCGCAAGCACGGCCACCGGGTCGAGCAGGCCGACCAGGCCGTCGCCGTGCGGGAAGCTGCTGGAGACGATGCGATGATCCTCGTTACCGGAGATCGCGAAAGGCTGGATCATGTCGCGTGCGACGCGGGCAAGGCCAGATACCGAATCGAGGATGATGCCGATCAGAGCGCCGTCATGCCGCAGGATCAGGACCACGCCGCCTTCGTCTTCGCGCGGGCCGAAGCCGAGCCGCTCGGCGATGTCGAGCACCGGGATTACTCGCCCACGGATGACGATCGACCCGGCCGAGGCGCCCGCACCCGAGAAGCTGGGCTGGAGCCTGGCGGGCAGCGGCACGACTTCGCGGACATTGACCGCCGGCACCGCCAGATCGCGGCCGCACAGCCGCATCAGCCCGACATCGAGCAAGCTGGGCTCGGCGTCTTGCGCCAGGATCCCGTCTTCTCGAGACAGCGCGGCGAGCGCGTTCATCCGTGCGCCTGAGTCGAGGAGGCGAGTTCGCCGATCATGTTGACGACCTTGAAGGTGAGGTCCTCCTGGGTGTTGGCGGAGTCGGCGATCTGGGTGATCGAGCGGGCGGTCTTCTCGACGCTCTTGACGATGCCTTCGAATGCGGCGCGGGCGCTCTGCGACCGTTCGGTGCCGTGAGTCACGCGCTCGCTCGATTCCTCGATCAGCCGCGAGATCTCGGTCGCGGCCTCGGCGCTGCGCTCGGCCAGCTTGCGGACTTCCTCGGCGACGACCGAGAAGCCGACGCCGTGTTCGCCGGCGCGCGCCGCTTCGATCGCGGCGTTGAAGGCGAGCAGGTTGGTCTGGCTGGCGAGTTCGCCGATGACGCCGACGATCTTGGCGATCTGGTTGGACGACCGGCTGATCAGTTCGATCGACTCGATCGCGTTGTTGATCGCGGCGCTGCCCTGGGTGGCGGCGCTGTCGGTTTCCTGCGCCAATGCCGAGGCGCCGTGCGCGCCTTCGGAAATGGTGGTGATCGCCTTGGTCAGCTGGGCAACCATGCCCTGCATCTCCTGGCTCTTCACGGCGATCTTATGCTCCAGCTCGACCTGGGCCGAGATGTCATAAGCGTGCTTGATCACCCGCACCGGCCGGCCCGACAGGTCGTAGACCGGGCTGTAGCTCGCCTGGATGTGCACGTCGCGGCCATATTTGCCCAGGCGGTGGAAGCGACCGGAATGCGTCTCGCCATTGTTCAGGCACCGCCAGAAATCGCCATATTCCTTCGATTTCAGATATTCGGGCATGCAGAACATGCTGTGATGCTGGCCGACGATCTCGCGCAGCGAATAGCCCATCACCGCCAGGAAGTTGCCATTGGCAGTCAGGACATTGCCATCCAGGTCGAACTCGATCGATGCCTGGCTGCGTTCGATCGCGGCGAGGCGGTTCTCGACTTCGATCGACTGCAGCTTGGCCTCGGTCACGTCGAGCGCATAGGTCACGAGCTTGTACGGCTTGCCGCAGGTGTCGAGGATCGGGTTGACGGTGGCGCGGATCCACACCTCACGGCCACCCTTGGCGATGCGCTTGAATTCGCCTGACAGGAACTCGCCCTGCGACAGGCCTTCGGCCCGCTGGCGATAGGCCTCGCTCTGCGCGACCTCGGGCTCGACCATCATGCGCTGGTCCTTGCCGCGGATCTCCTCGATCGAATATCCGATCATATCGAGATAGTTCTCGTTGGCGTAGAGCACCGTGCCATCGAGCGCGGTCTCGATCACGCCCGAGGCGCGGCTGATCGCGTCGACCTTGCCCTGGAATTCCAGGTGGCGGCGCTTCGCCTCGGTCATGTCGGTGGCATATTCGACGACCTTCCACGGCTTGCCGTCGAGATCGAGGATCGGGTTGAAGCTGGAATAGCACCAGACCTCGCGACCGTCCTTGGTCTGCCGGCGGAACTCGCTCGCCTCATGCTCGCCGCGGGCCATCTTGTACCAGAACTGGCGGTAGTCCTGGTGGATGTGGCAGCCGGCATGGGTGGTCTGCTCGTGATGGCTGCCGACGATTTCGTCGCGGCGATAGCCGAGCATCGCGCAGAACATGTCGTTGGCGGCGAGCACCTGGCCCGAAAGGTCGTATTCGGCGACGCCGTGCTGGCGGCCCACCGCTTCCACCTTGCCCTCCGCTTCCGCCGAAGCGAGGCGCTGTGCCGTCACGTCCATGGCGTATTTGACGATCCGCACGGGACGGCCGCGCAAGTCGAAGATCGGGTTGTAGGTGGCCTGGATCCAGATCTCCTTGCCGCCCTTGGCCAGCCGCTTGAATGCGCCCGAATGATATTCGCCGCGGCCCAGCTTTTCCCAGAACTGCGCATATTCCGCCGAGCGCGCATAATCGGGGGTGCAGAACATCCGGTGATGTTGCCCCTCAATCTCGTTCAGCGCGTACCCGGTGGTGGAAAGGAAATTCTCGTTGGCGGTGAGCACGTTGCCGCCGAGATCGAACTCGATCACCGCCTGGGCGCGGCTGATGGCGGACAGGAGTCCTTCGTGCAGGATGCTTTCCTGACGGGTCTGGGTGACGTCCATCGCGATCTTGACGATGCGCACGACCGTCTCGCCGTCGAGCACGGGGTAATATTTCGCACGGATCCACACTTCGCGGCCGTCGCGCGCGACGCGCTTGAACTCGCCGTCCTTGGCATTGCCGCCGCGCAGCCCTAGCCAGAACAGCTCATAGTCGGAACTGTTGGCGAAGCTCGCTTCGCAGAAGATGCGGTGATGCTCGCCGATCACTTCCTCGGGCGCATAGCCCATCAACGTGAGGAACAGCTCGTTGGCGCGCAACACCGTGCCGTCGGGAGCGAACTCGATCACCGCCTGGGACTGGTCGAGCATCACCCCGAGCTGACGAAGCATGGCGTCGGCATCGGTGCCCGAGGGCTTGTCGAGGGTCTGGCGAGTGTGAGCGGTCATGCGGGCCTTCCGGTTCTATACCTCGCCGGAAAGAGCGCGGGCGGCCGGTCAAACGGACGCACGAACCTGAAGCCGGCCTCAGCATTATAGGCGGCGCAAGAAACGGAAACGTGCGGTAGGTAGAACTACCTAGGCAGTTACTGGAGTGGATGCGGCCAGGGGCCCTACACTACTGCGCTATGTCAGGCGATTACTTGCCCAGATGGCGCACATTCATGCAGATATGCAGAAAAGAGCCTCAGGCTTCCTTGACGAAGAAGCGATCGATGACGTTCTGCGCCAGGCGGGCGGGCTTCAGCGTCTGGGCATCGAGGCAGCACCAGCTCGACTTCACTTCCGCGAGCACTTCGGAACCCCGCTTGATGACGGTTTCGTAGAATGCGCGCGCGCCATGGACCTTTTCGAGCAACACCGTCGCGACGACTTCGTCCTCGAGAAAGGCGGGGCGACGATAGGTGATCTCATGCTTCAGCGCGACCCACAGGTGCTGGCCGACGACCTCGGACGGCGCAAGGCGCTGCCAATGATCGATCACCGCGGCCTGCACCCATTTCAGGTAGCTGGCATTGTTCACATGCCCCATGAAGTCGATGTCGTCCTGCGCCACGTCGACGGGGAATAGATGAGGAAGTGCAGTGGCAGCCATGATTCCATCCTAGCCGATTGTCGCCGCGCAGGCGAGTCGTTCCTAAGAAAACCTTTGCTTTTCTTGATGTTCGAAACGCTTCGCGCCGGGCCGTCTTTCTAGAATCGGGCAGGTGAATACCGCGCGGGATCGATGTCTCCCGCTGCTGTACCCAGCAACAGCGCGGTGGCGAGCTTGGCGGCGGCGGGCGCGGTCTGGATGCCGAAGCCCCCCTGCCCCGCGCACCAGAAAAAGCCCGGCGTCACCGGATCGAAGCCATAGACCGGCAGGCGATCAGGCGCGAAGCTGCGCAGGCCGGCCCATTTGTGCTCCAGCTTGTCGACGCGCCAATCAACGACATGCTCAAAGCGATCGATCGCCAGTGCCACGTCGAGTTCCTCGGGCGCCGCGTCGCAGGGATCGCTGGGAGTTTCGTCGTGGGGGCTCAGCCAGATCCGGCTGCCGGCCTCGGGCTTGAAATAGAAGTCCCCGCCGATGTGCGTGACATGCGGGCACCCCGCCGGTGGGGCGGGATCGGTGGCGAGCTGGAGTACGGTGCGACGAAAAGGTTGGATGCCCAAGGGACGCGCACCCGCCGCCTCTGCCACCGAATCGGCCCAGGCGCCCGCCGCGTCCACCAGCACGTCGGCCGTGAACGTCCCCGCCCGAGTGCGCAGCTGCCAAGCGTCGTCGCGGCGCGCCGATTCCAGCCCTGCCGAGACGAGCAACGCTACCCCACCCTGCCGCGCGGCGGCGAGGTAGTGGGCATGGAGCGCGCCCACATCGATATAGGCGCAGCTCGGCTCCAGCACGCCTAGCGTCCACTCGCCCCGCAGCCCTGGCAGATGGTCGCGGGGATCCACCGCGCGGAGTTCGACGCCAGTGCGGGCGAACTCGGCGAGCAACCCCTCCACCGCAGCCGCTTCCTCGCGTCGGCCGATATGCAGCGCCCCCAGCGGATCGAGAAAGCCGCCGTCCCGCAGGAACGCGCCCGAGGCCGTAGTGAGCGGCTGGACGCCCGGCCCACCATAGGTTTCCGACCAGAAGGCGGCCGAGCGGCCCGTGGCATGATAGCCCGGCCGCTCCTCGCCCTCCAGCAGCAGCACGCGCGCATGCGGCGCCAGTTCGGCGGCGAGGCTGGCGCCCGCGATGCCCGCCCCGACGATCGCCACGTCGTAGCGAGTCGCATGCGGACTCACGCGCGCGGCGCCCGCTCGTCGAGGAAGGCGTCGATTTCCCCCAGCGCCCGGTCGCGCACCGCGTCGACTTCGCGCAGGATCTCGTGCGCGCTTTCCGGGCCGAAGGTGACGAGCCGGCAATCGCGCAGATGCGACGCGAGACGAAGCGCAGCGCGCGGATCGATCAGCGGGTCGTACGTCGCCACCAGCATCAGCACCGGGGTGGCGATGTTGCCCAGCCGTGGGTCGGTCGCCAGCTCGCGCATCGACTTGAATCCCTCGATGACCCAACGCCAGCTCGGCGGGCCGGTGCGCAGATCCGGCTGATGAGTCTGCCACCAGATCTCGTCCGCATAGCGTTCGGAGTCGTGCGTGAGCAGCGTGTTGCGGGGCGTGGTCGTGTAGGGCTTTTCATTGCCCTTCCACGCCGGACGCGCGGTGTCGCCAAGCGCGCCCATCATTCGCGCCGCGCGCTCGGCAAAGGGCCCGAAGATGCCGGGACGGAAGCCTAGCATCGGCGCGACGAGCACGGCGGCATCGGGCGCGATCCCGCCTTCAGCGAGTGCGCGCAGTACCAGGTGCCCGCCCATCGAATGCCCCATCACCACGTGCGGGCCGGGCGTGGACGCGACCCAATCGGCATGGAACGTGCGGAGGTCGGCGACATAGCGGCCATAGTCGTCGATGTGACCGCAGCCGCCGGCATCGGTGCAGCGGCCCGAACCGCCCTGCCCGCGCCAGTCGAACGACGTGACGTGCCAGCCCCGCGCCTGCCAATGCGCCAGCGACTCGAGATATTTCTCGACCATGTCGCCGCGACCGCCCTGGAACAGGATCGAACCGCGCGGGGCGGGCCCGGTGGCGGGCCAGTCCATCACCCGCATTTCCCACCCGTCGGGCGCGGCCCAGCGGCGGACCTGCGCCCCGGACGGCAAGGCGCGGCGGTCTATCAGGGAAGTTGCCATGGGGGGTGGTTACGTTTTGATAAGCCGTCCCGTCTAGGGATTAACCGTTATGGGGGACGTGTTCGCTCTGATTCTGATCGGCGCACTGGCGCTGCTCCTGGTTTCCGCGGGGATCCAGGATGCGCGGACCCGTGAGATCGCCAATTGGAAGAACGCGGCGATCGCGTGCCTGGCGCCCGCCTGGTGGTGGGTGAACGGCATGGGCGTCTGGCCGGACATGGCGCTCCAGCTCGGCGTCGCGCTCTTGGTCTTTGCCTTCTTCTTCGGCGCCTTCTGCATCGGCCAGATGGGTGGCGGCGACGTGAAGCTGATCGCCGCGCTGGCGCTGTGGCTGCCGCTGCAGCCGCTGGTGTGGATGCTGGTAGTGATGTCGCTGCTGGGCGGCGCGCTGACGCTGATCTTTGTCGTGGAACGCTGGATCCGGCGCACGCGCGAGGCGCCGGTGGAGATCCCGTACGGGGTGGCGATCGCGATCGCCGGGCTGCTCACCTTTAACGAACCGATCTTTAACCAATTTCTGTGATGTTTAACGCCGGCGCAACCAGTGGGTCGCGTTCTTGAAAAGGCTCGAAGCGAATGGATGCACGCAAGCTCTTACTGCTGGCAGGCGCATTGGTGGTGGCGGTCGTCACTGCATTGATGGCGCGTAGCTTGATGGTAGGCACCCCTGCCCCCCAGGCAGCGGCGGCATCGAATGCGGCGCCCGCCAACACCACCGAAGTGATGGTCGCGACTCGCGCCTTGCCGGTCGGGACGATCCTGGACGCGGAGGCGGTGAAGTTCGTCGCCTGGCCCAAGGAGCTGGTCGAAGGCGCCTATTTCGTGAAGGGCGAAAGCGAGCCCGGCAAGCTGCAGGGCACCGTCGTTCGCTATGCGATCCCGGCAGGACAGCCGATCACGCAGGGCGCGCTGGTGAAGCCGGGCGACCGCGGGTTCCTGGCAGCGGCGCTTGGTGCGGGCATGCGTGCCGTCACGGTGCCGGTGTCGGCGCAGACCTCGGTCGCGGGCTTCGTGTTTCCCGGTGACCGAGTCGACCTGGTGCTGACTCAATCGGTGTCGGGTGGTGGCGATGGCCCGCCGCTCAAGGCGTCCGAGACGATCCTGCGCAACCTGCGCGTGCTCGCCACCGATCAGCGCACCGACAAGCAGACTGATGAAAAAGGCAATACGGTGGTCAACACCTTCTCCACGGTGACGCTGGAGACCACGCCCAAGATCGCCGAGAAGATCGCAGTCGCGCAGACGGTCGGCGACCTGTCGCTGTCGCTGCGCTCGATCGCCGACAATCAGACCGAACTGGAGCAGGCGATCGCCAGCGGCGAAGTCGAAGTGCCCGCCGATGGCGATCCGAAGAAGGAAAAGGAAATGCTCGCGCGGCTCGCCGCCCGGCCGATCGAAGGCGGCGCGACCTTCGCGACTGGCGCCGACGTGTCGCGCTTCCAGCGCAGCACGGTGCCCGGCAAGTCGTCGAGCGACAATGGCAATGGCGGCAACAGCGCGCCAGCTCCGCAGGCGGCGCCCGCAGGCCCGTTCCCGGGTGCGGCGGCACCCGTTCGCCGGGGACCGGTGGTCGTCGTGGTGCGCGGCAATACCGAGAGCGAAGTTCAAGTCGGGGGTACCAAGTGATGCGAGCCACGAATCCGCTGGCGCGGGCGCTTGCCGCCACGGCCATGACCGCCCTGCTGGCGAGCGCGCCGGCAGAAGTGATGGCGCAGAGCCGCCAGCGCGCGCGGGTCGGCCAGATGCCGTCGGGATCGCAACGGCCCACTTCCGAGGTGCTGCTGTCGATCGGCGAGGGCGAGATGGTCTCTCTGCCCCAGAACGTCGCCAATGTCTGGGTGTCCAACCCCGTTGTCGCCGACGTCTATGTGACCAATCCGCGCCAGATCAACCTGTTCGGCAAGGTGGCCGGCGAGGCGACGATCTTCGCCACCAGCGCGAGCGGTGCGGTGGTCTATTCCACCAATGTGCGAGTGAACCAGAACATCACCTCGCTCGACCGCATGCTCAAGATCGCGATGCCCGACGCATCGATCCGCGTAACCACTGCGGGCCAGCTCGCGGTGCTGACCGGCACCGTCGCATCGCCCGATGACTCGCAGCAGGCCGAACGGCTGGTGACTGCGGCGCTCAATCCGGGCGTGAACACCAGCGACGCCAGCGCGTCGCTGAAGATGGCGGTGATCAACCGGCTGAAGACCGCGACGCCGCTGCAGGTGAACCTGCAGGTGCGCTTCGCCGAGGTGAGCCGCAGCTTCGTCAAGAACGTCGGCGTGAACATCGCCACCAGGGACTCCACCAGCGGCTTCAAGTTCGGTCTTGCCCAAGGCCGCAGCCCGGGTGCCTTCACGGCCACCGACCTCGCCAAGTTCCCGAAGGCCACGATTCCCCTGCCCGGCGGAGGCTATATCGAGGGCGCTTACGATCCCTCCACCGGCCAGTTCATCAATCCGAACAGCACCACCGTTACCAACACCGCCCAGGGATCGGAGTTCGGCACCCTCGGGCTCGCCGGAAAGCTGTTGGGATTGGACGTGCTTGCGGCGCTGGATCTCGGCGAGACAATCGGACAGGTGACGACGCTTGCCACGCCGAATCTTACGGCACTGTCAGGCGAGACCGCCAATTTCCTGGCCGGTGGCGAGATCCCGATCCCGATCGTTCAGTCGCTCGGCACGGTGTCGATCGAATATAAGCAATATGGCGTCAGCCTGGCGTTCACGCCGACGGTGCTCGCCGATGGACGCATCTCGCTGCGGGTTCGTCCCGAAGTGTCGCAATTGTCGGCATCCGGCGCGGTCGCGTTCAACGGCATCTCTGTCCCCGCGCTCACCACACGGCGCAGCGAGACGACGGTGGAGATCGGTTCGGGCGAGAGCATGGTGATCGGCGGCTTGTTGCAGAACATCCACAACAACAGCTTCACCAAGACACCGGGCGCCGCAGACATCCCGATCCTGGGCGCGCTGTTCCGCTCCAACGCCTTTCAGCGCAACGAGACCGAGCTGGTGATCGTCATCACCCCGTATCTGGTGAAGCCGGTCAACGCGAACCAGATCGTGCTGCCGACCGACGGTTATCAGGCGCCGAACGACTTGCAGCGGCTGATCGGGGGTCAGTTGAGCGGCATTGGCGGCGGCGACCGGCCCAAGCCGAGCATGGCGCCCGACAGCGCGATGCCGACGATCGGCGCGATGGCGCCTGCGCCGGTCTCGCCGACGTTCCAGGCACCCGCGCGCCCCGCCCCGCAGTTCGTGAAGCCCGCCGCGGCTCCGGCTCCGTCCAACAAGAAGAAGGGCGGCTCCCCGGCCCCCGGCTTCGGCTTCTGATCGCCCGAGAGGACACGAAATCATGTCGCGCTTCACTCCCCTCCTCCTCGCGCCCGTGCTGATGCTCGGTGCGTGCGGAACCTATAATGGCGGCGTGGACTCGGTGTACCAACCGGTGGTCCAGCGGAACTTCTATGTGCTCGACCTGCAGACCGCGGGCTATGGCCTGGCCCCGGGCGAAGGCCAGCGGCTGGCCGGCTGGTTGGGCTCGATGGGCCTGCGCTATGGCGACCAGGTCGCGGTGGACGATGGCGGCGCGGGCGAAGGCGGCCGCGAGGAGATCGCCGCGGAAGCGGGACGCTATGGGCTGCTGCTCAACGAGAACGCACCGGTGACGGTCGGCCAGGTCGCGCCGGGCACCGTGCGGGTGGTGGTGACGCGGATGCTGGCGAGCGTACCGGGCTGTCCGGACTTCTCGCGCCAGTACCAGCCCGATTTCTCGGCGAGCACGACGTCGAACTATGGCTGCGCCACCAACAGCAACCTGGCGGCGATGGTCGCCGACCCGGGTGATCTGGTGCGCGGCGCCCCGGGATCGCCGACGACCGATCCACGAACCTCGGGCAAGGCAATTAACGCGCTGCGCGCAGCGGCCCCTTCGGGTGCCGGCGGCACCGCGGTCAAGGCCGAGTCGGCAGGAGGCAACAAGTGAACGCGCCCTTCAACCCCTCGCGCACCGCGCACCGCGACCCCTTCGTCGCCTTTGTCTGCGACGAATCCACAGCGGAAGCACTGCGGCCGATCGCCGTCGAACTCGGCTGGTCTCCGGAGAAGGTCAACAAGGGCGGATTGCGCAACGCGGTCCAGACGCTGTCGGTCTCGGCAAGCCCGAACATCCTGTTCGTCGACTTGTCGGAATCGGGCGATCCGCTCAACGACATCAACGCGCTCGCCGAAGTATGCGAGCCGGGCACGGTGGTGATCGCGTCCGGTCAGGTCAACGATGTGCGGCTATACCGCGACCTGCTGGCGAGCGGCATCCACGATTATCTGCTCAAGCCGCTCAACCCCGACGCGTTGCGCGACGTGTTCGCGCAGGCGCAGTCGGCACTGAACGCGCCCAAGCATAACGATCCGGTGACCGAGCGCCCGCATTGCGCGGTCACCGTCATCGGCACGCGCGGGGGCACCGGCGCTTCGTCAATCGCGACGTCACTCGCTTGGCTGTTGAGCGACAAGCATGCGCGCTCCACTGCCCTGCTCGACCTCGATGTGCATTTCGGAACCGGCGCGTTGGCGCTCGATCTGGAGCCGGGCCGCGGCCTCACCGACGCGATCGAGAATCCCAGCCGCATCGACGGGCTGTTCATCGAACGCGCGATGGTACGCGCGTCCGAACGGCTGGCGGTGCTCTCCGCCGAGGCGCCGATCAACTCGCCGGTGATGAGCGACGGTGCCGCTTTCTACCAGTTGCAGGAAGAGATGCGCAGTGCCTTCGAATGCACGGTCATCGACTTGCCGCGCGGCATGCTGGTCAACCACCCGCACCTGATCACCGATGTGCAGGTCGCGGTGCTGGTCACCGACCTGACGCTGGCGGCGGCGCGCGATGCGATCCGCATCCTCAGCTGGTTCAGGTCCAACGCGCCGCAGACCCAGGTCATCCTGGTCGCCAACAAGGTTCAGCCGGCGGCAGTCCTGGAGATCAGCCGCAAGGATTTCGAAAGCTCGATCGAGCGCAAGATCGACGTGCTCGTGCCGTTCGACGCCAAGCTTGCCAGTCAGGCCGCGAAGCTGGGCAAGCCGCTCGCGGAAGCCGGCAAGAACATCAAGGCGATGCAACCGCTCACCGAGCTGGCCGCGCGGATCACTGCGATCAGCGACACCGAGCAGCATGACGACAAGCCCGCGGCCGGCAAGGGTGCCCGTGGGTCGTCGCTGCTCGACAAGCTCAAGACGAGCATGGCGAGCAAGCCGAAGAAGTAACCCGTCAGCGCCGCATCGGGCGCTGACCCAATGTCGATAACGGAGGCGAGCGAAGCGTGGACATGTTGCCGATCTTGATGCTGGGCGGCGCCGTGTTCCTGGTGCTGGCGATGCTGATCCTGGCGTTTTCCGGACCCTCGGCGGCACGTGCCGGATCGCGGCGCCTGACCGGCGTCAGGGACCGGCATGCGGGCGTCGTCGGCGCAACCGCGGTCGAGGCGCAGATCCGCCGCGTTTCCGCGTCGCGTTCCACTGGCATGGATCTGGCGGCGGCGCGGCTGCTGCCCAACCCTGCCCAGCTCAAGAAGCGGCTGGCGATGACGGGAAAGCCCTGGACCGTCGGCCGCTACGGCTTGGTGACGCTGGGCCTGATCGTCGTGCCCGCCGCGCTGCTGATGCTGCAAGGCGCGCCGATCTGGCTGGCCCTGTTCCTGGGGCTTTTCCTGGGGCTGGGCTTGCCGCATTTCGTGGTCGGCTTCTTCATCAAGCGCCGCGTGGGCAAGTTCACCGCCAAGTTTCCCGATGCGATCGAGCTGCTGGTGCGCGGCCTGCGCTCCGGCCTGCCGATCACCGAGACGATGGGCGTGGTCGGTGCCGAAGTGGCGGGGCCCGTTGGCGAGGAGTTCCGCGCGGTTTCCGACAAGATGAAGATCGGCCGGACGCTCGACGCCGCGCTTCAGGATACCGCGGACCGGCTCGGCACGCCCGAGTTCCAGTTCTTCACCATCACCATCGCCATCCAGCGCGAGACCGGCGGCAATCTGGCCGAGACGCTCGCCAATCTGGCCGAGGTGCTGCGCAAGCGCTCGCAGATGAAGCTGAAGATCAAGGCGATGTCGTCGGAATCCAAGGCGTCGGCGCTGATCGTCGGCGCCCTGCCCTTCATCGTCTTCGGCCTCGTGTGGTTCATCAACAACAATTACATGATGAACTTCTTCCAGGATCAGCGGCTGATGGTCGCCGGCGGCGGCGGGCTGCTGTGGATGAGCCTGGGCGCCTTCATCATGGCCAAGATGGTCAATTTCGAGATCTGATGCGATGACCACTCCCAACGGACCGACATTGCTGGGCGTCGACGTGCTATGGGTGGCGACCCTTCTCGCCGCCGTGGCCGCCGGCGCGATGATGTTCGCGATCTACACCGCGCTCAGCGTGCGCGATCCGATGGCCAAGCGCGTCAAGGCGCTGAACGACCGGCGCGAACAGTTGAAGGCGGGCATCACCGCCTCCACCAGCAAGCGCCGCGCGAAGCTGGTCCAGAAGAACGAGACCACCGACCGCATCCGATCGCTCCTGTCCTTCATGAAGGTGCTGCAGGACGAACAGGTCAAGGTTGCGCAGAACAAGCTGCTCCAGGCCGGCATCCGCCGCAAGGAATGGGCGGTCGCGGTGATCTTCGGTCGGCTGGTGCTGCCGATCGTGATCGGCGGCTTCATCGGCTTCCTGGTCTATGGCACCAACACCTTTGCAGACTGGTCGGGCTTCAAGAAGTACATGCTGGTCGCGGGCGCGCTGATCCTGGGCTATAAGGGTCCGGACCTGTATCTGAAGAACGCGATCCAGAAGCGCAGCCATGCGATCCGCAAGGGCTTGCCCGACGCACTCGACTTGCTGGTGATCTGCGCCGAGGCGGGCCTAACCGTCGACGCCGCCTTCGCCCGCGTGTCGCGCGAACTCGGCAAGGCCTATCCCGAACTCGGCGAGGAGTTCTCGCTAACTGCGATCGAGCTCGGCTTCCTGACCGAGCGCCGCCAGGCATTCGAGAACCTGGCCAACCGGATCGATCTGGAGGCTATTCGCGGCGTGGTCACCACCATGATCCAGACCGAGAAATACGGCACGCCGCTTGCCTCCGCGCTGCGCGTGCTCTCGGCCGAGTTCCGCAACGAACGCATGATGCGCGCCGAGGAAAAGGCCGCCCGTCTGCCGGCGATCATGACCGTGCCGCTGATCCTGTTCATCCTGCCGGTGCTGTTCATCGTGATCCTGGGTCCAGCAGCCTGTTCGATCAACGACGCGCTGATCAAGTAACCCGCCATCCACGGATCTGAACCCGAGCGCTGCGCACGCGTTGGCGTTCGGGGCAGGCGGAGGGCCGGCCCCCAACCGACAAGGGAGGTCGTCCATGCAGGACTTGCCGTTTCAAACCCCCACCCAGTGGGCGGCGCTCGCCATCGCGCTCATCGCCGGTATGCTGCTCGGGCTTGCCTTCGCCCCGCGCCACCGCAAGTGGCGCGAGCGCTATCATGACGAGGAACTGGCACACAGCAGCTTCCGCACCCGCGCGGAAACCGAGCTGAAGGAACGCAACACCCGCGTTCGCGCGCTCGAGGACGAAAATCTGCGGCTGCGCGAGACGCTGGACAAGGGCGGTGTGGCGCTGCCCGCCGGCGCCGCGGCAGTGGCGGCGACCGGATCGAGCGGCTGGTTCGGACGCGGCGGCGACGATCTGTCGCGGATCCGCGGCATCGACGAGGTACGCGCCAAGCAGCTCCACAAGCTCGGCTTCAAGAGCTTCGCCGACATCGAGAACATGCGCATCGACCAGGCGCTCACCGCCGAACAGAAGCTGGGCATGGCACCCGGCGCGATCGCCGCCGAGCGTT